>NZ_JXTE01000107.1 GCF_000972385.1 Streptomyces sp. WM6386 | reverse complement strand
CGCCGCCCCCACCCGCCGCCGCTGGTTCACCCGCACCCCCACCCCCCTCCCTCCATCCCCCCACACCGCCGAAGTCCAAGCCCTCTCGGTCCGCCGAGCCCACACCCAAGCCCTCAGAAACGTCACCCTCACCATCACCCCCGGCGAGACCATCGCCCTCATGGGCCGCAACGGCGCCGGCAAATCCACCCTCCTCAACACGCTCGTAGGCCTGGTCCAACCCACCACCGGCACCGTTCGCACGGGCGGGGTCGTGCCCCATCTCACCGCCCCCAAGGACCTGGTCCGCCGCGTGGGCCTCGTCCCCCAGGAACCACGCGACCTCCTCTACACCGACACCGTCGCCGCGGAATGCGAGGCCGCCGACACCGACGCCGGCGCAGCACCCCGCACCTGCCGCACCCTCGTCTCCGAGCTCCTCCCGGGTGTGAGCGACGACACCCACCCCCGCGACCTCTCCGAAGGCCAGCGGCTCGCGCTCGCCCTGGCCGTCGTGCTCACCGCCCGCCCTCCCCTGCTCCTCCTCGACGAACCGACCCGCGGACTGGACTACGCGGCGAAGGCCCGGCTGGTCACGCTCCTCAAGTCGCTCGCCGCCGAGGGCCACGCCATCGTGCTGGCCACGCACGACGTGGAACTGGCCGCCGAGATCGCCCACCGGGTCGTCCTGCTCGCCGACGGGGAGGTGATCGCGGACGGCCCGGCAGCGGACGTCGTCGTGGCCTCCCCGTCCTTCGCCCCCCAGGTCAGCAAGATCCTGGCCCCGCAGAAGTGGCTCACGGTGACGCAGATACGGGAGGCGTTCCAGGAGGACACCGAAGTGGACACCAAAGACGACCCCGAGGGGGGCCTCGCATGAAGTCCGTGAAGGTCATCCACCTCGGCCCCCGCTCCCTCGCCGCCCTCGCCCTCGCCGGGGCGGTCGGTGTCGTCGCCTTCGGGTGGCCGTTTCTCGCGCCGCCCACCTCGCAGGTCGGGACGCACACCCAGGACGCGCCGTGGCTGTTCGCGGGGCTGTTGCTGCTGCTGGTCGCCGTGGTCGGGGCGGCGATCTCGGAGGCGGGGCTGGGTCCGAAGGCGGTGGCGATGATGGGCGTGCTGGCCGCGACCGGCGCCGCGCTGCGGCCGGTCGGCGCCGGGACCGCCGGGATCGAGCCGATGTTCTTCCTGATGGTGCTGAGCGGCCGGGTGCTCGGCCCCGGGTTCGGGTTCGCGCTCGGCTCGACGACGATGTTCGCCTCGGCGCTGCTGACGGGCGGAGTGGGCCCGTGGATGCCGTTCCAGATGATGGCGATGGGCTGGTTCACGATGGGCGCGGGCCTGCTGCCGGGCCGGGTCCGGGGGCGGGGGGAGCTGCGGCTGCTCGCCCTGTACGGCTTCCTGGCTGCCTTCGCCTACGGCACGGCTCTGAACCTCGCGGGCTGGCCCTTCATGGGCGCGCTGGCCTCGAACATCGCCTTCGTCCCCGGGGACCCGGTCCCCGAGAACCTGGCCCGTTTCGTCGCCTACTGCCTGGCCACGTCCCTCGGCTGGGACCTGGGCCGGGCGGTGTGCACGGTCGTGCTGACCTTCCTGCTCGGTCCGGCCGTGCTCAGGGCGCTACGCAGAGCCACCCGGCGGGCGGCCTTCGAGACCGCGGTCACGTTCGAGCCTCGTTGAGCGGTGAAGCACCCCACATGACCCACATCACGAACTAATCGGCCTAGTAGTACATTTCGGACGCCATGTACACGCCATAACGGCCTCTGACCTGCACTTTGAGAGCCAGGTCACACCGACCCCTCTCGCCCCACATACGACCACAACTAGCAAAAGGGGTCATTGCGGACGGGCTCCAAGCCTGTTTCTCTGGACAACGTCGCACGGCGCCGACCCGCCCCACGGGCCTCGGCGCCAACGCATGTCAGAGCCGCTCAACACGGCCACGACATACCCGCGACTCCCTGTCCCCGAAGAAAAGGTTCTCCGTGTCCGTCTCCCGCATCGTTCGCCGCATCGCTTCCCCGAAGAAGGCCATCACCACTGTCGCGATGGCCGCCGCCACCGCCGGTCTGGTGCTGACCGCGGCGCCCGCTCAGGCGGCCACGACCTCCTCGGCCGCCCAGGCCAAGTCCATCGCGCATCAGATGATCCCGAACGCCGCCCAGTACAACGCGTTCAGCAAGATCGTCGAGCACGAGAGCGGCTGGGACGTCGACGCCACCAACGCCTCCTCCGGCGCCTACGGCCTGGTCCAGGCCCTGCCCGGCTCCAAGATGGCCTCCGCCGGCTCCGACTGGAAGACCAGCGCCGAGACCCAGATCGAGTGGGGCCTGAAGTACATGAACGAGCGCTACGGCAGCCCGACCGGCGCCTGGGCGTTCTGGCAGGCCAACGGCTGGTACTGAGCCGACTGACAGCAGACTGACGTACGAGAACGGCGGCCCCCTCCACGAGGGGGCCGCCGTTCTCGTCGTCCAGGAGGAGCGCTCATGGTCCACTGGGCCGGTGAGCACAGAGACTGAGGAGTCCGCGGAGTCCGCCCCCGAGGACCGCGGGCTCCGCCTGGTGCCGGTACTGCTCGCGCTGACCCTGGTCAGCGGACTCATCGATGCCGTCAGTTATCTCGGCCTCGGGCACGTCTTCACCGCGAACATGACCGGCAACGTGGTCGTGCTGGGCTTCGCCGCGGCCGGTGCCCCCGGGTTCTCGGTGCCGCACACCGTGACGTCGCTCGCCGCGTTCGTGGTGGGCGCGGCCGCGGGCGGCCGGATCGCCGTACGTCTCGGACGTGGCTCCCGCCGCAGGTGGGCCCGTCTCACCCTCGCCGCGGAGGCGGTCCTGCTGGGCGCGTCCGCGGTGGTCGCCTTCGTCGCACCCGACGACACGGCCACCGTCTACACCCTGATCGCGGTCACGGCCTTCGCGATGGGCCTGCGCAACGCCACGGTCCGCAGACTCGGCGTCCCCGACATCACGACCACCGTCCTCACCATGACCCTGACCGGCCTCGCCGCGGACTCCCGCGCGGGCGGCGGGCCGGGGACGCGCTCTCCCCGCCGTTCGGCCGCGGTCGTCGCGATGGTGGTGGGCGCCGCGCTCGGGGCGTGGCTGGTGCTCCACCACGGGCTGGGCATCCCGCTGCTGGTCACGGCCGTACTGGTGGGAGTGCTGGCGGTGGTGGCGTCGGGGCGGGAGTAGGAGCCGTTCCTGTCGACGGACCGGCTCAGCGCCACTGCGGCGGAATGTTCGCCAGCTGCCGCAGCAGATCCCAGCCGTCGCTCTTACGCCTGCGCTCCGCCGACGGACTGCGCCACGGGGCGCCCTGCCCCACCCAGTAGCCGCGGTAGCCCCGCAGGCTCAGGACGCTGTCGTCCCCGATATCGGACTCGTTGCCGCAGCACGAGCAGATCTCCGCCGTGGGCCAGCCGCCCTCCCAGAACACCTCGTAGCCGTCATGGCCACAGACCCGGCAGACGGTCTCCATCTCGTTCCCCATGCGGAGACGATATGCGGGAGCCCGTATGGGGTTGAGGCGGGGACTCCGGGTGCCAGAGCATTCCTACGACGTCCCGCGGACCCCTCCCTTACGACCTCACCTGGCCCGGGCCGGCCGCCCCCGTCACGGCCGCAGCGGGTCGACGGGCACCCGGTGATCCGGCCTGCCGTCCTTGGCCAGCATCGAGTGACCGTCGGCCACCGCCCGGTACAGCCTGATCCCTGAGTCACCCCGCACGTCGTCGAGGGTCCAGACCCGCCCCCCGTGCTCCACGGAACGCCGGGAGAAGACCTCCAGCGCATGCTCGGCCGCCGCGTCGTCCACGACCTCCTCGGCCGCACCGTCCATGTACACCGCCTGCCCGGTACTGATCGCCACCGACGAGTCGAAGACCGAGATCCCCACCTCGGGCCGTACCGCGATGTTCCGTGAATGGGTGACCTCCGGCGAGGACACCCAGAAGAACTCCCGATACCCCTCGTGCGCGAAGTAGACCGGCGAACTCCACGGCCGCCCGTCCGCGTCGGCGGTGGCCAGCACCATGTACCGGATCCCGTCGACGATCCCCCGCGCGATCTCACCGCGCCCCATCACCGACTCCTCCGGTAGACGAGCCCGAAGTCCCGTTCCCAAGGCGCCGATTCGTCCTTGGCCAGCTCCCAGGCACCGCCGATGACATCACCTTCCACCCGCCCGACGAACCGCTGCCGGAAGGACAGCGCCGAGAAGTCCGCCGTCTCACGCAGCAGCCGCCACTCCTCGCCGTCGAAGCTCATCGCATACGTCCGTACGACACCGCGCGTGTCGAAGTAGTGGTACGTGTACGCCCCCGACTCCGGATCCACGGCGATGATCGCCATGCTGTCCGGCGCCCCCTCGACCGGGATCTCGGTCCGCTGCACCAGAAACCGCCCGTCCAGATCCCACGCGAACACACACCGCGCCGGAGGCCCGTCCGCCCCGGGAAGATCGGCCTCCACCGCCCACTCCCCGACCAGCACCCCCAGCCGCTCCAACGCTTCCTGCGCCACCGATCCGCCCATCGCGGACACCTCCTCCTCGCATCTACCGACAGTGATGACCGCGGCGGCGGGGGAAACTCATCGGCCGGGTCAGCCCGAGGACGCGGACCAGTCGTCGTTCTCGAGCGGATGCGGCGTTGGGGTCGGACGGACTGCTGTCGCGGCTGGTCGACCTGGTGCTGCGGGGTCAACTCCCGGCGTGGTTCAGGCAGGTTGCCGAGCTGGAGGCGCGAGCGACGGAGATCTGCACCTTCCAGGCCACTATGATCCATGGCCTCCTGCAGACCAGCGCCTATGCACGCGCCACACTCGGCACACTGAACCGGACTGACCTCGACGACCGCACCGCCGTACGACTGGCCCGCCAGCGCCTCTTCGACAAGGCGGAGCCGCCTGTCTTCTGGACGGTGATCAGTGAGGCGTCGCTCTACCAGGAGATCGGCGGCCGGAGAACCATGCGCGGCCAACTGGCCCACCTGTTGGACTTCGACGACAACCCCCAAATCAATATTCAAGTACTGCCGTTTTCGGCTGGAGCCCACGCAGGACTGACAGGCACGTTCACCCTCTTCCGCTTCGCTGGCGATCCGACCATCGTCTACACCGAGGGGTACGGCAGCGGACATCCGACCGCGAACCCGGACACTGTCAAGGACTGCTCGCTCCGTTACGATCATCTGCGGGCCGCCGCGCTCTCCTTGAAGGACTCGGCGGAGCTGATGCGGCGAGTCATGGAGGAACGCTATGGAGAGCCAGACTGAGTGGCGTAAGTCCAGCTACAGCGGCGACCAGGGCGGCGAGTGCGCCCCGCGCGGCCAACTCGCCTGGCGCAAGTCCACGCACAGCGGCGACCAAGGCGGCGACTGCGTAGAGATCGCCGAAGCACCCCCCACCATCGCCATCCGCGACTCAAAGAACCCGACGGGACCGGTCCTCACCATCACCCCCGCCGCCTTCCACCACTTCGTCTCCTGGAGCGGCGCTACACCTGCGGTCTGACGACACCCCCCGCCTTCGCCGCCTGGTGCGCTCTCCACTCCTTGCGGAAGAGATACGCACGCAGGACGGCGATCGCCAGGAACAGCAGCCCGAAGCCGCCCCTGCCCAAGCCCCCTACCTGGACGAACCAGTAGAAGCACGCACCGGCCATGGTGAGGCAGATGCCGATGACCAGCGGTTCGCGGAGGTAGAAGGGCAGGACGCGGAGGATGAGGTTGAGAAACATCGGGCAAGTTGATCAGGCCACGTCAACCGGTCGAGCCTATATCCGCTGGATGATCGTGCCGGTGGCGAGGCCGCCCCCCGCACACATCGTCACCAGCGCGAACTCCTTGTCCACACGCTCCAGTTCATGCAGCGCGGTGGCGATGAGCCGGGCGCCGGTCGCGCCCACCGGGTGCCCGAGCGCGATCGCGCCGCCGTTCACGTTCACCTTCTCCAGGTCCTGCTCGAAGACCTGCGCCCAGCTCAGCACCACGGACGCGAAGGCCTCGTTGATCTCGACGAGGTCGATGTCCTTGAGGGACATCCCGGCCTTCCCGAGCACCGCCTTGGTCGCGTCGATCGGTCCGTCGAGGTGGAAGTGCGGGTCGGAGCCGACCAGCGCCTGGGCGACGATCCGGGCGCGCGGACGTAGCTTCAGCGCGCGCGCCATCCGCTTCGAGGCCCACATGATCGCCGCCGCGCCGTCGCTGATCTGGGAGGAGTTGCCCGCCGTGTGGATGGCGGTGGGCATGACGGACTTCAGGCCCGCCAGCGCCTCCATGGAGGTGTCGCGCAGACCCTCGTCCCGGTCCACCAGCCGCCACATGCCCTGCCCGGCCTGCTGTTCGTCCTCCGTGGTCGGCACCTGCACGGCGAACGTCTCGCGCTTGAAGCGTTCCTCGCTCCACGCGGCAGCGGCACGCTCCTGCGAGATGAGGCCCAGCGAGTCGACGTTCTCCCTCGTCAGCCCCCGATGGCGGGCGATCCGCTCCGCCGCCTCGAACTGGTTGGGAAGGTCCACGTTCCACTCGTCGGGGAACGGCTTGCCCGGCCCGTGCTTGGATCCGGACCCGAGCGGCACCCGCGACATCGCCTCGACGCCGCAGGAGATACCGACGTCGATGACGCCCGCCGCGATCAGGTTCGCCGTCATGTGCGAGGCCTGCTGCGAGGAGCCGCACTGGCAGTCGACGGTCGTCGCCGCCGTCTCGTACGGCAGGCCCATCGTCAGCCAGGCCGTGCGCGCGGGGTTCATGGACTGCTCGCCGGCGTGGGTCACCGTGCCGCCGACGATCTGCTCGACGCAGTCGGCGGGGATGCCGGTGCGGCCGAGGAGTTCACGGTAGGTCTCGCCCAGAAGATAGGCGGGGTGGAGGTTGGCGAGCGCGCCGCCGCGCCTGCCGATGGGGGTGCGTACGGCTTCGACGATCACGGGTTCCGCGGCCATGGGGAGTTCCTCTCCTCCGTACCCGCGCGGCGCGGGGGCGTCCCGGCCCGGCCCGCCACGCGGAACTAGTACGTGTTCTAGTTCCACAGGCAGTCTGCTGACACGGAGTCCATCACCGCAAGAGTCGTGCACGCCTCTTGCTACTTCTAGAACCGGTTACTACGTTCACGACACAAACTGATGGACCGTCAGAAGTCTGCCGGAACACGGCTGGAGCTGCCCATGACCTGTCCAGCGCTCCCCGACGGGTTCGACCTCACCGATCCCGACCTGCTGCAACAGCGCGTACCGCTACCGGAGTTCGCCGAGCTACGCCGGACGGAACCGGTCCACTGGATCGCCCAGTCGGACAACGTCGCCGGTTTCCAGGACGAGGGCTACTGGGCCGTCACCCGCCACGAGGACGTCAAGTTCGTCTCCACGCACCCGGAGATCTTCTCCTCCATGCTCAACACGGCGATCATCCGCTTCAACGAGCACATCGAGCGCGACGCCATCGACGCCCAGCGGCTGATCATCCTCAACATGGACCCGCCCGAGCACACCCGTGTCCGCCAGATCGTCCAGCGCGGCTTCACCCCGCGCTCGATCCGGGCGCTGGAGGACACCCTGCGCGCCCGGGCGCAGGGCATCGTCCAGAGCGCCCTCGCCCAGGAGGGCTCCTTCGACTTCGTCACCCAGGTCGCCTGCGAACTCCCCCTCCAGGCCATCGCCGAGCTGATCGGCATCCCGCAGGAGGACCGCCTCAAGATCTTCGAGTGGTCGAACCGGATGATCTCCTACGACGATCCCGAGTACGCGATCACCGAGGAGGTCGGCCAGGAGGCGGCGATGGAGGTCATCGCCTACGCCATGAACATGGCCGCCGACCGCAAGAAGTGCCCGGCGAAGGACATCGTGACCACGCTGGTGGCGGCGGAGGACGAGGGCAACCTGGGCTCGGACGAGTTCGGCATGTTCGTCCTGGCCCTCGCGGTCGCGGGCAACGAGACCACCCGCAACGCGATCAGCCACGGCATGCACGCCTTCCTCACCCACCCCGACCAGTGGGACCTGTTCAAGCGCGAGCGCCCGGCGACGACCGCGGAGGAGATCGTCCGCTGGGCGACCCCGGTGGTCAGCTTCCAGCGCACGGCGACGCAGGACACGGAGCTGGGCGGAAAGAAGATCAAGCAGGGCGACCGGGTCGGCATCTTCTACGCCTCGGCCAACCACGACCCGGACGTCTTCGAGAACCCGGACACCTTCGACATCACCCGCGACCCCAACCCCCACCTCGGCTTCGGAGGCGGCGGCCCGCACTTCTGCCTCGGCAAGTCCCTGGCCGTCATGGAGATCAACCTGATCTTCAACGCCATAGCCGACGCCATGCCCGGCCTCCACCTCACCGGCGACCCCCGCCGCCTCCGCAGCGCCTGGATCAACGGCGTCAAGGAGCTCCAGGTCAGCGTCGGCTGACACCGCCGACTCGGGCCGGCGGCTTCCCGGCGCCGCCGGCCCGTCCGAACCCCCGGGGGAGGCAGGCAGCACCCCCATCCCTACGCCCCGCTCCTGCCTCCCCCGAGGCCCGCCGCCACGGGTTCCTCCTCGGCGCCCGCCGCCACCGTCACCGTCGTACGCGCCCGCGGCCCCTGGAACAGGCAGGCCAGCCCGAAGCCGCCGCCCACCGCCAGCGCGCCGCCCACCGCGTCCAGGACCCAGTGGTTGCCCGTCGCCACGATCGCCGTCACCGTGAACAGCGGGTGCAGCAGGCCCAGGGCCTTGAGCCACCACTTCGGGGCGACGATCGCGATGACCAGACCGCACCACAGCGACCAGCCGAAGTGCAGGGACGGCATCGCGGCGTACTGGTTCGTCAGGGCGGTCAGGGTGCCGTAGTCCGGCTCGGAGAAGTCCTGGACGCCGTGGACCGTGTCGATGACGCCCAGTGCCGGCATGAGCCGGGGCGGGGCCAGCGGGTAGAGCCAGAAGCCGACCAGGGCCAGCAGGGTCGCGAAGCCCAGCGCCGCGCGGGCCCAGCGGTAGTCCACCGGGCGGCGCCAGTACAGGACCGCCAGCACCGACAGCGGCACCACGAAGTGGAAGGACGTGTAGTAGAAGTCGAAGAAGTCGCGCAGCCAGGCGACCTTGACCACCGCGTGGTTGGCCCAGTGCTCGATGTCGATGTGCAGCAGGCGCTCCAGATCGAGGATCTGCTGCCCGTGTGCTTCCGCTCGCGCCCGGCCCTCGGAGTTGCTGCCGCCCGTCGCCGCCAGCCGCACCTTCTGGTAGGCCGCGTACGTCACCCGGATCAGCAGGAGTTCGAGGAGCAGGTTCGGGCGGTTCAGCACCCGCTTCAGGAACGGCAGCAGCGGCACCCGCCGGAAGCGGGTCGGGACCGGCTCGGCGTACTCCGCGGGGATCGGGGCCTGGTAGTACTGCGAGGTGCGGGACAGGAACGGGATCACGGTCGCCGCCGCGAGGGCCGCCAGCAGCACGATGTTGTCGCGCAGGGGGTACAGCGACGACATGTTCGGCAGCATCATCTTCGCCGGCAGCGTCATCACCAGCACCACGGCCACCGGCCACACATACCGGTCCGACGCCCGCCTCCCGACCCGCCCGACCACCGCGAGCAGCACCCACAGCAGCTGGTGCTGCCAGGTCGTCGGCGAGATCAGGATCGCCGCGCAGCCCGTGATCGCGACCGCGAGGAGCAACTGTCCGTCGTGGGCGTAGCGCACCGCCCGGCGCAGGGCCAGCACCGCCACCGCCGCGCCCAGCACCAGGAACAGCGCGATCTCCAGCGGCCCGGACAGGCCCGCCCTCAGCAGCGCGCCGTGCAGCGACTGGTTGGCGAGGCCGTCCGCCGCGCCGCCGAGCCCCGTGCCCGCCACGTGGTGGACCCAGTAGGTGTACGAGTCGTGCGGCAACGCCAGCCACGCGAGGGCCGTGCACGCGGCGAACGTCACGCCGGCCGACAGCCCGGCCAGGCGCCGGCCCGTGAACCACAGCAGCGGCGCGAACAGCAGCACCGTCGGCTGGAGCGCGGCGGCCACGCCGATCAGTACGCCGCCCGCTCGTTGTCCGCGGACGGCGAAGCAGCCCAACAGCACCAGGAGCACCGGCATGATGCTCGTCTGGCCGAGGTACAGCGTGTTGCGGACCGGCAGCGACAGCATCAGCAGGCTGATCGCGACCGGCGCGGCCAGCAGCGACGTACGTCTGTTCACCGGGTGAGGAAGTGCCCGCGCGGCGACAAGGCCGAGAGCGGCGACCAGGAGCAGCGTGCCGAAGGTCCAGCCCCAGCCGAGAGCCTGCTCGGCGGCACGTGTCAACGGCTTCAGAACAAGCCCCCCGAAAGGGGTACCGGTGAACAGGGTCGAGTCGTACAGCGAGCCCTTCACATGCAGGACGCCGTCCGGGCCGACCCAGGTCTCCAGATCGGTCAGCCGCTCGCCGTCGGGGGTGTTCAGGACGACGGCCACCTGTCGGACGGCGAGTATCGCGGCGATCAGCCACAGTCCCAGGCGGGCCACGCGCAGGCGTGCCCGCACCGTCTCGGCGTCTGTCGCTCCGCTGTGTTCCGCATTCGCCACGCCTCGTAGGCCTCCCGCCCCGTTTTCCCACGCATTGGATGCGTGAGGGCTGCTTTGCGAACCTTAATCAAGGCTCGCATCACCCCCGGAGAGAGACGCAGGCTGCCCCCGCGCCACCTGACGTCCGTCATGCTTTTGTCCGAATGACGATAGTCCGGTGCCGGTCGCTCCGCTTTGCCGGGCGCGACGTGGATCACTTACGGCGCCGGACGGAACGGAACCGTATGCTCCCGCCGTACTACCGTCTGAAGTCGTCGACGGTACGGCGGAGGGGTCTGGGGGACATGGTCGGTTTCCTACGAGGGCGGGCTCGTCGGCGCGTGCTCTCGGTCGTCGTGGCACTGCTCGCCATCCAGATCGGCTCGCTCGTCGCCCCGGCCTACGCGTGCGGCTGCGGCGCCCTGATCCCGGACACCGCCCGGCGGGTCGGCGTGTCGCGCGAGGTGTCCGTCGTGCGCTGGGACGGCACCCGGGAACAGATCGTGATGCGGCTGACGGTGGACGGCGACAGCGACCGGGCCGCCTGGGTCATGCCGGTACCCCGCAGGGCGACCGTCAAGCTCGGCGATCCGGCCCTCTTCGACGAGCTGGACGCGGTCACCGCGCCGGTGCACCGCACGCGCCACCACTTCTGGCCCCAGGACGGCGACTGGCCGCTCGTCTCCGGCGACGGCGGCCCCGAGACCGGCGCACCACCACCGGGCGCCGGGGTCGGCGCCGAGCCGCCCGTGGGCGTGGTCGGCCGCCAGAAGCTCGGCCCCTTCGACGTGGCCCGGCTGACCGCCACCGACCCGGACGCGCTGGGCAGCTGGCTGAACACCAACGGCTTCGACCTCCCGCCCCGCCTCACCACCGCACTCGAGCCCTACGTGCGGGACCGCTGGGAGTACGTGGCGGTGCGGCTGGCCCCCGAGACCTCCGGCACCGCCCTGCGCGGCGCCCTGGACCCGCTGCACCTCTCCTTCTCCGCCGACGAGCCGGTCTACCCGATGCGGCTGTCCCGCCTCGCGCGGACCCCGCAGTCGCTGGGCCTGTACGTCCTGGCCCCGCACCGCATGGAGCCCGCCTCCGAGATCGGCGGGGAGCGGCCCCGGGTCACCTTCGCCGGCCGGGTGACCGCGAAGTCCGGCCCGCTCGCCGAGCTGGCGCGGGGCACACCGTTCCTGACCGCCGTGGGCCAGGAGTTCCCGGCCCCGGCCCTGATCGACGCCGACCACCTGCTGCGCCGGACAGCGTCCGACACCACGTTCCAGCAGGTGATCTACGAGGACCGGCTGCGGAAGGTGGCCGGGGTCCCGGCCTGGCTGCTGACGGTCGTCGGCTCTTTCGCGCTGGTCGTCACGGCCGCGGTCCTGCTCGCCGTACGGCGCTCCCGGCGCCCGGTGATCCCACCGAAGCCGCTACAGCCACCCCCACCGGTCACCTAGCCATACGAAAGGCACAGATCGCATGAGCGAGCCGAAGATCTGGAACGACGTCGACGACTACTTCACCGCCCAGCTCGCACCCGACGACGAGGCGCTGTCCGCCGCCCTGCGCGCGAGCGAGGAGGCCGGACTCCCGCAGATCGCCGTCAGCGCCCCGCAGGGCAAGCTGCTCCGGCTGCTCGCCGAGATCCAGGGCGCCAGGAACATCCTGGAGATCGGCACCCTCGGCGGCTACAGCACCATCTGGCTCGCCCGCGCGCTGCCCGCCGACGGCCGGCTGGTCTCGCTGGAGTACAGCCCCCGGCACGCCGAGGTCGCGACCCGCAACATCGCGCGGGCCGGCCTCGACAAGCTCGTCGAGATCCGGGTCGGCCCGGCCCTGGAGTCGCTGCCCCGGCTGGCCGACGAGGCTCTCGCCCCCTTCGACCTCGTCTTCATCGACGCCGACAAGGACAACAACCCGCACTACCTGGAGTGGGCGCTCAAGCTGACCCGCCCGGGCAGCCTGATCATCGTCGACAACGTCGTCCGCGGGGGCCGCGTCGCCGACTCCGACAGCGCCACCCCGGACGTCACCGGGACCCGGGCCGCGATCGAACTGATCGGTTCCCACCCGAGGTTGAACGGCACGGCGATCCAGACGGTGGGCAGCAAGGGCTACGACGGCTTCGCGCTGGCGCGGGTGCTGGCGTAGCCCCGCTGCGGGGCCCGTGAGGATCAAGCCTCGTGGTAGAAACCCACGTTGACGGTACGGGGGGCGGTGCGGTCCCGGATGACGATCTCGCCGTTGCCGCCCCTGGGCAGCGGGATGGTCCCGCCGTAGACGAGCGGCTGCGCGTACTGGCCGACCACCAGGTGCACCTCGGAGGACGGTTCGGGCTGCGAGCCCTGGAGCCAGGTGACCTGCCAGCCGCCCTCGGGGCCGCACAGGAACTCCAGATGGACCCGGGAGACGAACAGCCAGTCGTCGGGCGTCGAGAGACGGCACACGGACTTGTCGCGGCCCACTCGCAGCACGGCGCCCGGATCACTGGGCGCGTCGGCCATCTGCATGCCGGCCGTGGCACCCTCCTCCGCCGCGGATACGGCGGCCATGGTGAGTTCGAGCACGTGCGCTCCCTTGTGCAGTTGCTGAAGTGTCCCTGTGCAATTGTGCTTGCACAGCGGCCGCATGATAAATCGCCCGGCCATTCCGCGTCCGGCACAATGGACTCATGACCGAGCGAAAGCCACCTGGCGTCCCGTTCGAGTCCTGGGTCGACAAGCAGATCCAAGACGCGCAGGGCCGCGGCGACTTCGACCGACTCCCCGGCGTGGGCGAGCCCCTGCCCGCCGATCTCGACACCCCGTACGACGAACTCTGGTGGATCAGGCGCAAGATGGCCCGCGAGGGTCTCGCCGTGCTGCCGCCCGCACTGGCCCTGCGCAAGGAGGCCGAGGACACCCTCGCCGCCGCGTTCGCGGCACCTTCGGAGCGGATCGTCCGGAAACTGATCACGGACGTCAACGTCAAGATCCGCGAGATGATGTTCAGGCCGCCGCCCGGCCCCCCGCTCGGAAAGAAGCCGTACGACGTCGAGGACGTCGTACGGCAGTGGCGGGAGCGCCGCGCTGCGGCGGGCGGGTCAGAGGTGTAGTAGCCGGTCCGCCAGCTCGCGGTAGTCGCGCAGGGCGAGGCGGAGCTGCTCGGTGTCACCGGCGTTCGCGTGCTTGTCCTCGCCGTCCTGCCAGGAGGTGCGCAGGGTGCGGCGACGCTGGGTCAGGGCGTCCGTGACGCGGGAGGCGACCTCCTCCATCACGTGGTCGGCCTCCTCGACGGCGTTCCGGGGCCCGTCGACGAACCCGGCGACCGCGTGCTGGAGCCGCAGCGAGAGCTTGTCGCACTCGTCGTGCGGGAGCAGCCGACCGCGAGGGGAACCATCGCCCTTGGCCGCCCGGGTCGCCGTGTCGTGGTCCTTGGCCGCCGCCTCGTGGCCGGCGGGACCGGCGACGAGGGGTGACCGCGAGCCGTCGCCCGTGTCGGTCCGCTCGGCGGCGGAGGTGTCGCGGGTGTCGTGGCCCGCCACGAGAGGGGCGCTCTCCTGGCCCTGGGAGCCCTTGGAGCGGTCGCCCTGGGGGGCGTTCGACTGGCCGCCCGTCACATAGGCACGCCCTGCCGGGCCGTCGCCCGCCGTCTTCTCGCCGCGCCGTGCGCCGTCGGCGCCCTGGCCGGTCGTCGCGTCCGTCATGTCACTCAACTCCCCTTCGCGTGACGCCGGGTGGATGCCCACGGCAGGTGGCCGCGGCTGTCGGTGCGGGCAGGTCGGCTCCCGCCGTCGGATTCCTCGTGCTCGGGTGCGTTCTGCGCCCGCTCGGCGGGCCGGGTCGAGTCCCCGTGCCGGCCGTTGTGGCCGTTGTGGCCCACCAGGTCCTCGAACAGGGACCGGGCCTCGACCATGGCCTCGCGCATCTCCTCGGTGCCGGTCCGGGCGCCGTCCTGGGTCTCACTCCCGCGCAGATGGGCGGCTTGGTGCACACGCCGGTAGCCGTGCACATGGTCCGCGTGGTGCACGGACAGTGCGGCGAGCTGCTCGTCGTACTGCCCGCCGTCCGGGAACCCCTTGACCCCGGCGAGGTCGGCGAGCAGCCGGTCCGCCTCGGCCACGGCCTCCCGCGGCGAATCGACGAAGCGCTCCTGGGCGGCCGTCCAGCGGGCCTCGTACTGCTGGCGCTGTGCCGGCTCCAGCGGCCGCTCGCGCAGCGAACCGTGTCGCTCGACACGTTCGGCGAGCTCCCGCTCGGCAGCCTGTGGGTCCCCGTCGTGCAGGGCCAGGGTCCGGTCGTACTCGGGCCCGAAGCGCCGCTTCAGGCTCCGGCCGCGCTGCGGCCCCCGGGCACGCCGGGCAAGAACGGCCGCCACGGCAATGACGGCCACAACGATCACGATCAGAGCGATGATCAGGCCTGTTGACATGGCTACCGGGTAACCCTGCGTGGGCCCCTCAAACCGCCGGTAATTCGCTTGCGGCCGGCATGGAGCACATCCCGAGAATGGGCCGCATGACTTCCTGGACCGTGGCCCCCGAGACCTACGACTCCCCCGTCGCCGCCGCGCTCTGGCGGGCGTACTACACGGAGGTCAGCGACCGCTACTACCTCCTGCACGAGGGGCGGCGCACCGAGCCGGAGGAGCTGGAGCGGGAGGTCGCCCGTGCGGACTGGTCCGCGCTCACCCCGCCGAAAGGGCGGCTGCTGGTGGCCCGGTACGACGGTGAGCCCGCCGGCACCGCGGGCGTACGCCTCCTGGACGCGGACACCGCCGAGCTGAAGCGGGTGTACGTCCGCGAGGAACTGCGCGGCAAGGGCGGCGCCCCGATCCTCGTCCGCGCCGCCGAGGACTCCGCCCGCGCTCTGGGCGCCGCCCGCCTGATCCTCGACACCCGGAACGACCTCGTGGAGGCGCGTGCCCTGTACGCGCGCCTGGGCTATGAGGAGACCGAGCCGTACAACGACAACCAGTACGCGGAGCACTGGTTCGCCAAGAGGCTGTAGGGGGCGGTTCGTCACGAGGCCGACGGTCGTGGAGGGGGGTCAACCGAGGCCTGTCGTCGAACCGTTGTGGGGTTGTTCGCGGTCCGAGCCGCAGAGTTCGGTGTTGAGGTCCTTCACGAGGCGGTCCAGGTCCGTCGGGCGGTCCGGGCCCCACCAGTCGCCGAGGAGCTCCGCGAGGGACTCCTCGCGGGCCTGGGCGAGGCGGTCGGCGACCTCGTGGCCGGTGTCGGTGAGGATGAGGTCGAGGCCGTCGCGGCGGGCCAGGCGCCGTTCCTCGACCTGGCGGGCGGCGGCCATGATGACGTGCAGCGGAACGGAGCTGCGTTCGGCAAGGAGGGCCGGCTCCACCCAGCCGTACTTCTTGATCCGCAGCAGTAGCCAGCTCGCGCCGGGGAGCAGGTCGTACCCCGCCCGTTCGGTGATCGTCCGGTAGATCTCCCGCCGCCCCTCCCGCGTACCGAGCACCGACAGCGCCCGGCACACCTCGTCGTACGACGACCGTTGCACCGGATTGCTGGCGAGCGTCTCGGTGAGGTCCGGCGCCCTGACCGAGCCGCGCAGCCGGTCCTCCTTGAGGAACCAGGCCAGCACGAAGCCGACGAGCGCGACCGGCGCGGCGTACAGGAAGACGTCGGTGATGGACGAGGCGTAGGCGTGCACCGCGGGCGGCTGGAGCGCGCCCGGCAGCTCGGTGATGCCACGCGGGTCGGACTCCAGCGCGTCCACCGAGGCGCCCGGCGGGAGGTCGGCGCCGTGGAAGGCGGCGGTGAGCTTGTCGCCGAGGCGGTTCGCGAAGACCGTGCCGAAGATGGCGACGCCGAAGGAGGCTCCGATGGACCGGAAGAAGGTCGCGCCGGAGGTGGCGACGCCCAGATCCTCGTACGAGACCGCGTTCTGCACGATGAGGACCAGTACCTGCATCACCAGGCCCAGGCCCAGACCGAACACGAAGAAGTAGGTGCTCATCTCCCCGGTCGAGCTGTTCTCGTCCAGTCGGTGGAGCAGGAGCAGACCGAGGGTGGTGACCCCGGTGCCCGCGACCGGGAACACCTTCCAGCGTCCGGTACGGCTGACGATCTGCCCGGACGCGGTCGACGACAGCAGCATTCCGGCCACCATCGGCAGCATGTGCACACCGGACATGGTCGGGCTGACGCCCTGCACGACCTGGAGGAACGTCGGCAGGTACGTCATCGCGCCGAACATCGCGAAGCCCACGATGAAGCTGATGACCGCGGAGAGCGTGAACGTGCGGATGCGGAAGAGCTTGAGCGGGAGGACGGGTTCGGCCGCTCTGCGTTCCACGGCGACGAAGGCCACGGCGAGTACGACGCCGAGCACCGCCAGGCCGATGATCTGCGGGGAGCCCCAGCCCCAGGTGGTGCCGCCGAGGGACGCCACCAGGACCAGGCAGGTCGCGACGGAGGCGATGAGGAAGGTGCCGAGGTAGTCGATGACGTGCTGTGTCGCCTTGCGCGGGATGCGCAGCGCGGTGGCGATGACGGCGAGGGCCACGACGCCCACGGGAAGGTTGATGTAGAAGACCCAGCGCCAGCTGAGGTGCTCGGTGAACAGCCCGCCGAGGAGCGGGCCGAGGACACTGGTCGCCCCGAAGACCGCGCCGAACAGTCCCTGGTACCGCCCGCGTTCGCGCGGCGAGACGATGTCGCCGACGATCGCCATCGACAGCACCATGAGCCCGCCGCCGCCGAGGCCCTGGAGCGCCCGGAACGCGATCAGCTGCGGCATGTTCTGCGCCATGCCGCACAGCGCCGAGCCGATCAGGAAGATCACGATCGCGGTCTGGAACAGCTTCTTCCGGCCGTACTGGTCGCCGAGCTTGCCCCACAGCGGGGTCGCGGCGGTCGAGGCGAGCAGATACGCGGTGACCACCCACGACAGGTGCTCCAGGCCGCCGAGGTCGCTGACGATCGTGGGCAGCGCGGTGGAGACGATGGTCTGGTCCAGGGCGGCGAGCAGCATGCCGAGGAGCAGGGCGCCGATCGAGACGAGGACATTGCCGGACACGTGGGGGTCCTGCGCCTGGCCTCGTACCGCGCCGGGCGTCTGGCCGGGTGTTCCGTCCCCGGCTTGGTCCCCTGCTCGGTCTCGAGGGTCTCGCACATCCCCCGTCATACCGTCCGCATCCGCGGCCATGAAGACCTCCCGAAGGTCTCGTTACATCTCCATCGTGGTCGGTGTGACCGTTTATGGCCTGTTGAGTCCTGGTGGAAGCCGGTATTCCGGGGGCTTATGGGTCGGGAGTGTGAAGGGGGTCTGCATAATCTCTGGAGTTCGCGAAGGGAGGGACGAACACATGGCGGAATCGAACGGCCATCTGTGCCCGGAGTGCGGGGCACCGAGAGGAACCGACAACACGCCGTCGTGCGGGTGCACACAACGGGCGTCCGACGCCCTGCGCGATGCGCGTACGGCGGAGGCGGCCGCGGCGGAGGATTTTGATCCGTTGCGCATACGTCCCTATGTGGAGCTGGAGGGGGAGGCGTCGGCCGGGGCGGCACCGGGAGCGGCGACCGGGGCGGCCGACGTGACGATGCCGTTGCGTGCCGTGCCGGGCCCGGCACCCAGCACGAGGGACCTGAGCCTGTTCGAGGGGGCGGGACGGGAGGACGAGGCCGCCGGCCTCACCGACGTCGACGGCCTCACGGGCTTCGACGACTTCGACGACGAACCGGGCCCCCGCCCCCGCCGCACGGTCCTGCTGGGCGCGGCGGGCGGGCTCGTCGCGGTGATCGCGGCGGCCGGGCTGGCGAGCGGACTGTTCTCGTACGACACGCCCACCCGGAACGGAGCGTTGCCGCAGGAGGTACGGGCGAGCGTCCCGGACGCGTCACCGACAGCGGGACCGGCGTCCCAGTCCCCCACCACGCCCTCGGCCCCACCGCCTTCGGCGCCTCCGTCGCCCTCCGCCTCCGCGAGCCCGTCCCCCTCCCCGTCCCGCACCAGCGCCTCCCCGTCCC
>NZ_JXTE01000106.1 GCF_000972385.1 Streptomyces sp. WM6386 | reverse complement strand
CCCCGTCGCCCTGGTGGCGCTGCTCGGGGCGGCCGCACCACCGTCGGCCGGCTCGTCCGGCGCGGGCGACCCGTACTTCCCGCTGGCCGGCAACGGCGGCTACCACGTCGGCCACTACGACCTGACCCTCCGCTACGACACGGACAACCGTCACCTCGACGGCAAGGCCGTCCTCTACGCCCGCGCCACCCAGAAGCTCAGCCGCTTCGACCTCGACCTGAAAGGGCTGAAGGTCACGAGCCTGACCGTCGGCCGTGACAAGGCCGCCTTCAGCCGCGACGGCCAGGAACTCGTCGTCACCCCGCGCAAGACCCTGCACAAGGGGCAGTGGTTCCGCGTCACCGTCACCTACAACGGCAAGCCGGCCCCGGTCACCGACCCGGACGGCTCGCTCGACGGCTGGATCCCCACGGACGACGGCGCCTTCGTCGCGGGGGAGCCGCAGGGCGCGATGACCTGGTTCCCCGCGAACAACCACCCCAAGGACAAGTCGTCGTACGACTTCACCATCACCGTTCCCAAGGGGCGCACCGCCGTCGCCAACGGCGTGTTCCTGGGGAAGACGACCGCCCACGGGCAGACCACGTTCCGCTGGCGCCAGTCCGAGCCCATGGCCGCCTACCTGGCCACGGCCACCGTCGGGAAGTTCACGGTGGAGCGGTACACGACGCGCGACGGCATCCAGGTCTACAACGCCGTCGACCCGCGCGAGGCCGACGCCGCCGCGCCCGTCCTGAAGAAGCTGCCGTCCGTCCTGGCCTGGGAGAGCAAACTCTTCGGGCCCTACCCGTTCAAGGCCGCCGGCTCGATCGTCGACCGGGCCCCGAACGTCGGGTACGCGCTGGAGACACAGACCCGGCCCGTCTACGACCAGGCCCCCGACCTGAGCACCCTCGTCCACGAGAGCGCCCACCAGTGGTTCGGCGACTCCGTCAGCCTGACCTCGTGGAAGGACATCTGGCTCAACGAGGGCTTCGCGACCTACGCCGAGTGGCTCTACGCCGAACAGCACGGCGGCGACAGCGCGCAGAAGACCTTCGACGCGCTGTACGCCCGGCCGGCGAGCGACGAGCTGTGGGAGTTCCCGCCCGGTGACCCGGGCAGCGGGGCGAACATCTTCGGTACGCCCGTCTACGCCCGTGGCGCGATGGCCCTGCATCAACTCCGCAAGGCTGTGGGGGACCGGGTGTTCTTCAGGATCCTGCGGGCCTGGGCTGCCGAGCACCGGGACGGACACGGGACGACCGCCCAGCTCGTGCGCCTGGCGGAGCGCGAATCCGGCAAGGCCCTGGACGGTCTGTTCCGGACGTGGGTGTACCAGCAGGGCAAGCCGGCCGCACCCTAGAACCTGACGAGTTCCCAACAAGTGTCGGCGAGGGTCGACGCATGATCACACGCAGACCGCATGTCGCGCTCTTGGCCGCCTCCCTCGTGCTCACCGGGTGCGGGGGAGGGGCGGTGGCGACCCCCGAGCGGCGGCCGCCGGCCACCACGTCGATCCGGCCCGCACCGCCGATCTCCCTGGAGGTCGCCCCGCAGCAACTGCCCGGGCTGGGGCCGAAGACGTGGGCGAAGGTGCCCGACGACGCCCGCCAGGCCGTCGTCGTCACCGGACGCGGCAAGAACTCCTCGCGGTCCACCGTCGCCCTGTACGAGCGCACCGACGACGGCTGGGAGGCCGCCGACCGTTGGCCCGCGCACAACGCGCTGCGTGGCTGGAGCGACCACCACCGCGCCGGCGATCTGCGGTCACCCATCGGTGTCTTCGGCCTCACCGACGCCGGCGGACGCCTCCGCGATCCCGGCACCCGGCTGCCCTACGACCACGGCAGCGGCTTCACCGCGACCGGCACCGGCTTCGAGGGCGAACCCCTGGCCGGCTCCTTCGACTATGTGATCGCGATCAACTACAACCGTGAGCCCGGCACTTCACCCCTCGACTGGACCCGCCCGCTCGGCGCCGGCCGCGGCGGCGGGATATGGCTGCACGTCGACCACGACGGGCCCACCCACGGCTGTGTCAGCCTCGCCGAGGAGCACATGAAGGAGCTCCTCCTGGCGCTGGACCCGGCCCGCCGTCCGGTCGTCGTCATGGGCGACGCCGACTCCCTGGACCGCTGAGCGGCTTAGGATCCGCCAGGTGTGCGCACATGTGCTGGTCGCCGAGGACGACGAGATGCAGGCCGAACTCATACGCCGCTCCCTGCTGGCGGAGGGCCACACCGCCACCGTGGTCCACGACGGCGCCGCCGCCCTCGACGCGGTGCGACGGCTGAGACCCGACCTGGTCGTGCTGGACCTGATGTGCTGCCCGTGGTCGACGGCCTCGGCGTGTGCCGGGCGCTGCGGCGGGCGGACGACACCCCGGTGCTCATGCTCACCGCCCGCTCCACCGAGGACGACGTGCTGCTCGGCCTGGACGTGGGCGCCGACGACTACATGACCAAGCCCTGCAGCCCGCGTGAGCTGATGGCCCGGATCCGCACGGTCCTGCGGCGCAGCGGGGGCGCCCCGGGCGTCGTACGGGCCGCGGGACTGCGGGTCGATCCCGTACAGCACGAGGTGCGGTGCGAGGGCGAGGAAGTGGAGTGCACGCCCGCCGAGTTCGCGATCCTGCTCGCCATGGCCGCCGAACCCGAGCGGGTGTTCTCCCGGCGGCAGTTGCTGGAGTGCACCCGTGGCATCGACCGATCGTCCACCGAGCGGGCCGTGGACGTCCACATCATGAACCTGCGGCGCAAGACCGAGACGGATCCGCGCAGGCCGGTCCGGCTGCTGACCGTGTTCGGCGTCGGCTACAAGCTCAGCGGCGGCCGCGGATGAGCGCCGGCATACCGCTGCGCAAGCGCCTTCTCGTCCGGCTGCTCATCACCTCCGTCCTGATCGCGGTCTGCTCGGTGGCGGCGACGGCCTGGCTCGCGGTGGCGACCACCACCCAGGCGCTGCGGGAGGAACAGGGGCAGGTGCTCGCCGAGGACATGGACGTCCTCGCCCGGCTCAGCGGGTACGCCGCGACCCACGCCGACTGGAAGGGCGTCGAGCGGACCGCACGGGAGCTGTCCGAGAAGACCGGCCGGCGCAACGCGCTCACCACGACCGACCGCGTGCCCATCGTCGGCTCCGCGCCGCCCGGCACCTCCCTGCCGCCGCGCGCCGCGGCCACCGTCGATCCCCTGCGCACCGACACCTACACCGACCGCGGGGCGCAACGCAGCGGCATGGACCCGCGAGTGGTGGGTCCGTACCGGCTGACGGCCGAGGAAAGCCGTCGGCTGGACAAGCTGGCCCTCGTCCGCCAGAAGTGCTTCGCCCGAGGCGGCGTCGACACCGACATCGTCAAGACACCCAGCGGCCGTCCCATCCTCAGCGACGACGACGCGCCCCTGCCGTGCGCGGACGGCAAGCTCAACACCCCCACCGAGACCGAGGAGAAGGCCCACGCCGAGCTCACCGACCTGGCCCGAGGTGCCCTACCTCGCCACCGACCGGTACAAGACGGCCAGGTTCGGCAGCGAGGCACAGGCCGACGCCGCGCGCCTCGCCCAGAACTGTGTCGACAGCGCGCGCCGCGCCCAGCTCGACCCCTATGTCGCGCCGACCGCCGAGCTGTTCCTGGGCGGCGGGGACCGGACCGCCGTGCGGTTCGACATGTCACCGGCCAACAAGGCCAAGGTCGTCGGTGTCGCCGGTCTCGTGCTCGCCGTCACCGTCGCCGTGACCGCCCTCGTCGCCACGCGGCTCGTCCGGCCGCTGCGCGCGCTGACCGCGGCGGCCCAGCAGCCGCCGGAGCTGCATGTGCGGGTGCCCGTGACCACGCGGGACGAGAGCGGCATCCTCGCCGCGGCCTTCAACGACCTCCCCGAACGCCGGGAACGGCTGGAGGCGCAGCGCAAGGCCATGGTCAGCGACATCGCCCATGAACTGCGCAGTCCGCTCACCAACATCCGCGGCTGGCTGGAGGTCACCAAGGACGGGGTCGTGGCGCCGGACCCGGAACTGCTCGCGTCCCTGCACGAGGAGGCCCTCGTCCTCCAGCGAGTCATCGACGACCTCCAGGACCTCGCCGCCGCCGACGCGGACACGTTGCGGCTGCACCGAGAGCCCGTCCGCGCCGACGAGTTGATAGGTCAGGTCGGCGCGGCGTACCGGGTGGCCGCGGACACGGCGGGCGTCGCCCTGCGCACCGAGACGGAGGGCACGCCGTGGCTGGACGCCGGCCCGGTGCGGATGCGGCAGGCGCTCGGCAACCTCGTCTCCAACGCCCTTCGGCACACGCCCGCGGACGGCACCGTCACCCTCGCGGCATGGTGCGAGGGTGACGATGTCGTCCGCGAAGTCGCCGACACCGGCAGCGGGATCGCGGCCGAGGATCTGCCGCATGTCTTCGACCGGTTCTGGCGGGCCGAGAAGTCCCGCAGCCGTCGTACCGGCGGCAACGGTCTCGGCCTGCCGATCGTCCGCCACCTGGTCGCCGCGCACGGCAGCACGGCTCGGGCGACGAGTGAACCCGGCGCGGGAAGCGTCTTCACGCTGCGGGTGCCGGGGCTAGCCGGGAGTGCGCCCGGCCCTGGCCCGGCGCCGTTGCAGTGAGCGTCGTTCGGCCTCGCTCGTTCCGCCCCAGACACCGATCGCCTGCCCGGTGTCCATGGCCCACTCAAGGCACCGTGTCTGCACGGGGCAGCGGTGGCAGATCGCCTTCGCCTGTTCCGTCTGCACCAGTGCCGGGCCGGTGTTTCCGATCGGGAAGAAGAGGTCGGGGTCCTCGTCGCGGCACATGGCATGGTCTCGCCAGTTCTCCATCGATGTCACCTGCGTTCGAAGTCGTCCGTGCCCTCGCGGATGGCTTACTCGCTTTCGGGTCACCTGTCGATGCATGAGTGAAACAACGGATGTCCAGGAAATCCGGGCTCACTGCTCGCGCAGCCCCCACGGGGAGCCGTACGAGGTCAGCAGATCCAGGAAGGGGTCGGCGGGGAAGGCCTCCGGGCCGAGGACGCCCGAGCCCGACCAGGCGCCCGTGGCGAGGAGTTCGAGGGCGACGACCGGGTTGATCGCCGTCTGCCACACCACCGCCTGGCAGCCGTACTCCGCCATGGACCACTGGTTGTCGACCACGTGGTACAGGTACACCTCGCGCGGCGCCCCGTCCTTGACACCCTTCACCCAGGTGCCCGCGCAGGTCTTGCCGTGCATGAGCTCGCCCAGCGTCGCCGGGTCGGGGAGACAGGCGGCGACCACGTCCCGGGGCGAGACCCGGACCGGTCCGTCCGGGCTCGGCACGGTGACCGGCTCGGTGCGGTCAAGGCCCAAAAGGTGCAGCGTCTTCAGCGTCTGGATGAACTCCTCACCCAGGCCGTACTTGAAGGTGACGCGCTTGGCGTCGACCCAGCGGGGAACGAGCAGCACCTCCTCGTGCTCGACGTTCACGCACTCCACCGGGCCGATGCCCTCGGGGAAGTCGAACACCTCGGGTTCGCTGAACGGTGCCGTGGTGAACCAGCCGCGGTCCTCCTCGTAGACCACGGGCGGGTTCAGGCACTCCTCGATGGTGGTCCAGATACTGAAGGACGGCGCGAAGTCATAGCCGTCGACGGTGAGGTTCGCGCCGTCGCGGACACCGATCTCCTCGATCTCGTCGAAGAGTTCATCGGCCGCGTACCGGGCGAAGACGTCCGAGAGACCCGGCTCCACCCCCATGCCGACGAGCGCCAGCACCCCCGCCTTCTCCCAGCCGATCGCCTCCTCGAACTGGGCGTCGCCGAGCTTGACTCCGCACTCGTCGTAGGGGCGCTCGGGGTGCGGCCGCGACAGCGACATCGCCATGTCGACATACGTCGCCTCGGCCGCGCGGGCCGCCCGGAACAGCGGCATCACGAAGCGGGGGTCGGTCGCGTTGAGGAGAACGTCGCACGCGTGCCGCTCCAGCAGCGCCGTCACGGCCGCCTCGTCGCTCGCGTCGACGCGCTCGGCCCGGAAGCGGGCTCCCTCGGTGCCGAGCGCCGCCACGGCGGCCTCGGCGCGGGCCAGGTCGTAGTCCGCCACCACCATCGCCTCGAAGAACGGTCGCCGGGCCGCGATCCGGGTGATGGCGGTGCCCACTCCACCGGCTCCCACGAGCAGTACACGCATGACAAGCACTCCGTCGGTCGAAGGTCCAGGACATCGGTGGGGCCCCTGACGGAGATACAACGCCGCCCGCTCACATAAGGTCAATGGCGTTGGCATAAGGAGGCGCGGCATGCCGAAGGCGGTCGTACCCGAGGAGAAGCGGCGTCGGCGCCGCCCCACCAAGAGCGGCACCGTGCTGTCCGAGGAGCTGATCGTCGAGACCGCGCTGCGGATGCTGCGCGAACACGGCAGCACCGGACTCACCGCCCGCCGCCTGGGCCTGGCCCTGGACGCCGACCCCAGCACTCTGTACCGCTACTTCCGCGGGATGGACGAGCTGACCCTGGCGATCGGCGACGCGCTGATCGGACAGGCGCTGCGGGGCTGGGAGCCGACGGGACGGTGGCGGGCGGACCTGCGCGCGGTCGGGCTGCGCCTCCACGCCGCGTACCTCGCCCATCCGCAGGCCGCCGTGCTGACCACGAACCGGGTCACCGGGCGGCCCAACGAACTCGCCGCCGACGAGGCGGTCCTCGACGTGCTGCGCACCGCCGGCTTCCCACTGGCCGACACGGTGCGCATCTACCACGCCTTCATCGACCAGACCCTGGCCTTCGCCGCCCTCGACGCCGCCTCCCTGGCCCTGCCCAGTGCCGCGCTCCACGCCGACGAGGACATGTGGAGCTCGACCTACGCCCACCTGCCCCGCACCACGCATCCCCGGATCGCGGAGGCGGCACCGCTGCTGGCGGGGCGCATGGTGGACAGCGCCTATCCGACGGCGCTGGAGATGCTGCTGGACAGCGCCGAGGCCCAACTGGCCGCGCTGCTCAGCAGAACGAGCGGGCGATGAAGCTCTCCATCTCGTCGTTGCGCCACAGTTCGGGGATGCGCTGGTGCGGCTGGACGCAGCCGAGGAAGCCGGTGAGGTCGTCGTTGTCGTACATCACGATGTAGTCGTCGGAGGCGTTGTCGATGCTGCTGATCTCGTTGTCGCCGTTCCAGCCGTCGATGTCGTACGGACCGCCCGCGACGACGTCGACGTACCTGCTGCCCTCGTAGTTGCCGTCCTCCCACATGCAGACGCGGCCGGCCCCGCAGTAGCCGTCGGCCTGCGCCTCGCCGGCGAAGCCGAGCGTGAGGGCCGGTACGGCGAGCAGGGCGGCGAGTGCCGCCTTGGTCCTGGTGAGCATGGTGTTCTCCTCCCGTTGAGTCACCACGGTGACTCCGGGACCAGGCCGCGCGGCACCTCGCAGGTGTGAGGTTGACGCCTAGGAGGTGAGCGCCTCGGCCACGGTCGCCAGCGCGGGCGAGTCCAGCTTCCACTGCTGCCAGTACAGGGGCGCGTCCATCGGGCGGTCGGGCGCGAGGTGCAGCTGACCGCCGCCAACGCCCTCGGCTCCACCGTCATGCAGACCGGCCACGTGGTCGGTCCGCTCCTGGCGGGCGCCCTGATCCCGGTCATCGGCCTGCCGGAGCTCTACCTCATCGACGCCCTGGCACTGTGCGTCACGGTGTGGGCGGTCTACCGGTTGCCCGCGCTGCCGCCGCCGGTGTCGCAGACCAAGCGCCGCGCGGGAGTGCGCGAGATCGCGGCCGGGTTCCGGTACATCTCCCTGCACAAGGTGCTGCTGCTGTCCTTCCTCGCCGACATCATCGCGATGGTCCTCGGCATGCCGCGCGCCCTGTTCCCGCAGCTGGCCTCGGAGACCTACGCGCCCTACGGCGAAGGTCTCGCCCTCGGTCTGCTGTTCGCGGCGATCCCCATCGGCGCCGTCCTCGGCCGCCGCCGTACCGGCGCTGCGCCGCTACCGCGTCTGAGCCGTCAGCGGGCACGCCGGGAGATCGAGTACTGCTCCAGCAGCTTGCCCCGGGTCGTCTCCAGCCGGTACGCCAGGATCTCGGCGACGCTGCGCACCAGGATCAGGCCGAGCTGGGGGTCCTCCTCGCACAGACCGAGCACCGCCGCCGCTTCGAACTCATAGGCTCGCACGGGGCTGAAGGCCACCGCGCCGAAGTCCCACTGGTGCGGCGGGAACAGCCACGACCAGCCGAGCAGATCCCCCGAGCCGAGACTGGCCACGGTCACCCGTTGCAGGGACGTCACCTGCTGGTCGAGGGAGACCGCGCCCGAGCGGATGACCCAGAAGCGGTCGGCCGTACCCCCCGGCTCGAAGATCCGGGTGTCCTCGGGGAAGGAGACCTCCTGGGCCAGGGCCATCAGGCGTGCCCGCTGGGGCGGGGGCAGGGCGGTCAGCAGTTTCGTCGCTTTGGTCATGACGCGGGGCTCCTCGCCGGCGATTCGGTTCCGGTGCTTTCCCTACGCCCATTTCAGCCGCTGCGGACGGCCGGGGCACCTCGGCGGCGGACACTTCCGGTGCCGTCGTCCCGCGGGCATGAAAAAAGCCCTGGCTGGACGGGGGAGGCCAGCCAGGGCCGTATGAGAGGCGAGCCATGAAGGACGGATACCGTCGACTCCATGACGACCTATGAATGAACCGTAAACCATCTCGGAGCATTTTGCGTATACGAAAGCCGGGCACGTGACCCGTTTCACTCCGTGTCGGCCTGGTCCGCCGCCAGCACCCTGATCGTCTCCAGGTCGGGGTCGCTCGGGTCGGGCAGGTTCATCCCCGCGGCCAGTCCGGTCGTCAGGTAGCGCAGCACGGGCTCGGTGAGCCGCTCACCGGGCAGGACGGCGGGGATCCCGGGCGGGTACGGCGTGACCATCTCCGCCGCGACCCGCCCGGCGGCCTCCCGTACCGGCACGTCCTCGGTGGGGCCGAAGAAGGCGTCGCGCGGCAGGACGGCCTGTGCCATCCGCAGCTCGGACGGCGGCGGCACCTCCACCGGGGGAGCCGGGGGCAGCCCGGGCGCGGCCCGCGCCAGGTCCCGCAGCGCGGCAAGGAGTTGCCGGGACGTGCGCTCGTCGTCACCGTGGGTGATCTGGGTGCCGATCCGGCGGTGGTCGGTGAGGTGCGCGTCGATCTGCCGATGCGCCCGCAGCCAGTCCGCCGCCTGGAACCCGGTGATGCCGAGGCCGTCGAGGTCGATGACCACGGGGAGCGGATCGAAGTCGTCGGCGAGTCCCGGACCGCAGAAGTCGTCCCGGCCCTCGACGTGCAGACCCTCGATCTCCTCGACGGCCTCCCGGACCTCGGCGGCCAGCTCCAGCGCACCGCCCATGAGTTCCTTGCCGCGCAGGGCCATCTGCCGTCGCCAGCCGTCGAGTCCGGCGTAGATCAGCACCGACGGGCTGGTGGTGCCCAGCAGGTCCGCGCGCAACTTGAGCACGTCCGGCGGCACGAGACCGCCCCGCAGATGGAAGACCGAGCCCTGTTCGAGGCCGCTGCCCATCTTGTGGATGCTGGTCACACAGATGTCGGCGCCCGCGTCCATGGCCCAGGACGGCAGATCGGGGTGGAAGGGCAGATGCGCACCCCAGGCCTCGTCCACGATCAGCGGGCGCCCGTACCGGTGGCACACCTCGGCGACGGACCCCAGGTCGGCGCAACTGCCGTACGGGGTCGGGCTGGTGACCAGGGCGCCCTTCGCGTCGGGATGGTCGGTGAACGCCTTGTCGAACTCGGCGGCGGACGGCGGATGCGCCAGGTGTCGCTCGGCGTCCCAGCGCGGCTCGACCCACACGGGCTCTATGCCCGAGAGGATCAGCCCCGAGACGACCGACTTGTGCGCGTCCCGCCCGATCAGCAGCTTCTCGTGCGGTCCCGCCACGGCCAGCATCGCCGCCTTGACCGACAGGGAACTGCCGCACGTGGTGAAGAACGTGTGCTCCGCGTGCACGGCGTCGGCCATCAGCTCCTCGGCGCGCTCCAGCACCCGGCCCCGGGTCAGCCGGTCGTCGAGACCGCCCGACGCCAGGACGTCACCGAGGAACACCGCGTCGCCCAGCACCTCCCGGACCGCGGGGTCGGCGCCCCGGGCCTGCTTGTGTCCGGGTGGTGTGAACGACAGCCGTCCCTCGCGGTGGTAGCCGTCCAGCGCTTCGAGTACCGGTGCCTCGGTGTGATCCACAGTCATGGCGAGCCGGGTTCCCGGGAGTGCGGCCGTCAATCGGACGGCTCGGCCCTCCCGGGCTGCCTGCCCGGTGTCAGGATCTCGTCCAGCACCCTGAGCACCGCCTCGTAGGCCAGCGTCCGCACGGCCGCATCGCGCGATCCCTCCGGGTCGCCCGGCCGCAGGGCGTCGCTGCGGGACCGCCAGGCACGCTCCTCCTCCAGGGCACAGGCCCGGGCGCGCTGAATGCGCCGCAACAGTTCGTCCGCATCCACGACATCCGTCATGTCACCCGGGTACCCCGCATACGACTTCGGATGGCCCGCGTCCACGAGGTTTGATGCGGCTCCGAGAGGTGAGCCGAAGGTATAGAGACCTGCGGTGCTCGCGGAGTGTGACGGATCCGCTGCCGCCAGGCGGGAATGCCGTGTCGTCCGCGAGCACCCTGGCCTGCCCCCCACCGATTCAGGAGTCCAGGGATGTGCGAGAAGCACAGGACCGAATCTGTCGAGCGGAGCCGGCGACCGTGCCAGCCGGCGGAGGCGCGCCGTGCCGTCGAGCGTGCCGTGGCCGAACGCTGCCGCCTCACCCATACGAGCTGCGACCGCGAGGCCCTGGGGGACGCCCTCCTCGTCGCCTCGGAGCTCACCACCAACGCGATCCTGCACGGCGGCGGAGTCACCGACTTCCGCGTCGACGTCGGCGAACCCGGCGTGCGCGTCTCGGTGAGCGACCGCAGCGACGCGTTCCCCGTGGTCCAGGAGCCCGTCGACCTGCGCGGGCGGCGACGCGTGGGCGGCCTCGGCTGGCCCATCGTCTGCCGGCTGGCACGCGATGTGCGGGTCACCGACCTGCCCTCCGGAGGCAAGTGCATCACCGCGGTCGTGCCCCTGTCCTGACAGTCGGCCGGACTTGCGGGGCGAAGCGGAGTTTGGTCCCCCGGGGTGAGGGCAGACGCAGTTTCGTGCTTCGGACCGGAGGCGCGCCAGCGGGAGCGATATGGCTGCTGCAGGGCCCACGTCCGGTGTCCGACCGGCGGCCCGTTCCCGCGGCAATTCCCTGAAACCACCGTTCAGGAGCGATTCCGCATGCCAATCGACATGTCGACAAGCCGTCCCGGCACCTCCACCACCACGGCCGCCCGACGGCGCCACGACGACGCTCCCGACACCGCGGGGCTCTTTGCCCGGCTGGCCGTCCTGGAGGAAGGCCCCGAGCGGGACGCCGTACGCGACGAACTCGTCACCGCCTGGCTGCCCATGGCCCACCGCATCGCCGGCCGCTTCCGCGAGCGCGGCGAGTCCATCGAGGATCTGCGACAGGTGGCTGCCCTGGGTCTGGTGAAGGCGGTCGACCGCTTCGACCCGGAGCGCGGCGCCTTCGAGAGCTACGCGGTGCCGACCATCACGGGCGAGGTCAAGCGGCACTTCCGCGACCGTATGTGGGCCCTGCGGGTGCCCCGCCGGGTGCAGGAACTCCGCAACAAGGTGCGGGTCGCCCGCCGCGAGCTGACCCAGACGCCGGGCAGTGCCGAACCAACCGTCGCGGACCTCGCCGCCCACACGGGCCTGACCGAGGACGAGGTCGCCACCGGACTGGAGGCGCTGGAGAGCTTCAGCACGCTGTCCCTGGACGCCGAACTCTCCTCCGACGAGGACGGATACAGCCTCGCCGACACCCTGGGCGCGGCCGACGCCTCGTACGAGACGGTGGTCGACCGGGAATCCGCCAAGGCGGGTCTGCGCCGACTGCCCGAACGCGATCGCGCCATCCTCTACATGCGCTTCTTCGAGGACATGACACAGAGCCGCATCGCCGACCAGCTCGGCATCTCCCAGATGCACGTCTCCCGCCTCATCAGCCGCAGTTGCGCCCGTGTGCGCGCCGAGGCGCTGGGAGGACGCGCCGGCGCCTGAGTGACCGGGCCGTACGCGGGCACGTGTCTGTTCCGGCGAACAGGAACTGAGGAGCCCTATGACGGACCCCGGACAGACAGCCGCAGACGACGGAGCGGACCACGACGAGTACCAACGGCTGCGGGCCGAGGTGCGCGATCTGCGCGCCCGGTCCCGCGCCCACGCCCTGATCGCGGAGGCCCAGGGCATGCTGCGCGAGCGGTATGCCCTGGCCGACGCGGACAGGGCGTTCACGCTGATGCGGCTGGCGTCCCAGCGGTTCAACGTCAAGATGCGCACCCTGGTCGAGATCCTGCTGTCCGCGCCGCGCCCGGACGCCCGGGAAGCGCTGTGGTTCCCGCGGCGCGCGCGGCTCGCACAGCCCGCCCTGAGCTTCCCGGCAGCACGGGACGTCGGTCCCGGCAACCGCGGCGCCGTCCTGAAGGCCGTACTGAGCCAGACGCTCGCCGTGGTCGGCACGGACATGGGGAACGTCCAGCTCGCCGACCGGGTCAGGGGCGGCCTGCGCATCGAGGCGCACACCGGGCACACGGACGACTTCGTCGACTTCTTCAGCCACGTAGGCGAGCACGGCACGGCCTGTGCGCAGGCCGCACGTGACGTCGCCCAGGTCACCGTGCACGACGTCGAGACGGACCCGGTCTTCACCACGTCCGCCCGCGAGGCGATCCTCGCGGCGGGCAGCCGGTCCTGCCACAGCGTGCCGCTGAGCACCTCGTCCGGCATCTGCGTGGGCATGGTCTCCGCCCACCTCGACCACACCATCGGGGACCTGACGGCGGCGCAGCTCAAGGTGCTGGAAGTGGTGGGCGCGCAGGCCGGCCGATGGATCGCCTGGCACGAGCGCACGGTGGTCCTGGACGCCCTGGAGTACCTGCACGCGCTGGGCAACGGGAGCGCCCAGCCGTAGACCCGCGGTGTGTGCATGGCCGTGACCGGGGCATTCGGAGTGCGGGAGGTCGACATGAACTCGACTGTCAGCGCACGGACCGGTGGAATCGGGGTCCGGCGTTCGACCCGCCGTTCCGCGACGGAGGGTGCCGCCCGGGCGGGACTCGTCGCACGCGGCGTGATCTATCTGCTGGTCGGCCTGCTGGCCCTGCAGATCGCCTTCGGCGAGGGGAAACGCCAGGCGGACCGCGGCGGCGCGCTCGCCGAGCTGTCGGACAAGCCCTTCGGTGCCGTCCTGCTGTGGGCCCTCGCCATCGGCCTGGTCTGCATGGCGCTGTGGCGGCTGTCGGAGGTGCTGTTCGGCTCGGTCGGCCCGGACGGACGCAAGGCGAAGAAGCGCCTGCTGGCGCTGGCCCGGTTCGTGTTCTACGGGTTCGTCGCCTACTCCGTGATGTCTTTCGCGGCGGGCTCGGGGCCGAGCGGCGGTGGCAGCGGATCGAGCGACAAGCAGTCCAAGGACGTCACGGCGAAGGTGCTGGACATGCCCGCCGGGCAGTGGATCGTCGGTGCGGCCGGCGTGGGGATCGCCGTCGCCGGTGTGTGGCTCGCGGCCCGGGCCGTCATGCGGTCCTACCGCGACAAGTTCAGGCTCGGCGAGATGTCGCCGCGGATGCGGCGGCTGGTGGACGTGACCGGGGTGGGCGGCGGCGCGGCCCGCGGGCTGGTGTTCGCGGCTGCCGGTGCCTTCGCCGTACGGGCCGCCGTCGACTACGAACCCGACAAGGCGAAGGGCCTGGACGACACGCTCCGCTCCTTCGCCGAGACCCCGCTCGGCCCCTGGCTGCTGGCCCTGGTGGCGGCCGGCCTGGTGCTGTTCGGCGTGTTCTCCTTCGCGATGGCACGCTGGCGCAGGGTGTGAGCCGCCCCGGCGTCAGCCCTTCGGCCGCGCCACCGGTACCCGCAGCGGCCGAGCCAGTCCCACCACACCCTCGTCCAGCCGCTGGAGATGGCGCAGCACCCGGTCGGTGACCCGGCCGAAGCGCGGTGACCCGGGCACGGCGGACTCCAGCAGGGCGGCGATGCTCGGCCCCGTCTCGACCTCGTCGGTGGACCGCGCGTCCGCCACGTGTGCCGCGGTCGCACCGATGTTGCGCAGGATCCGCCGCCCCGCCCCACGGAGCCGGGGATCCGCCGCGATCGACGGGTGGGTGGGCAACAGCTCGGCCGTCGCGGCCAGGGAACGCGCGTGGTACGCGCAGGTCTCCAGCAGCGCGACGACGTACCGCGCGGTGTCCCGCCGGGCCCGCAGCGGGGTGACGGGGTGGGTGAGCGGCTGGGTGGCGGCCCGCAGGTCGGCCAGCGCCTGGTCCAGGTCACGGGCCTTGTCGAGGAGCTCGGCCGCAGGCCCGCCGCTCAGCTGGTCCACCGCCGTCTCGGTGACGTCCGCGAGCCGGTCCAGCACCTCGACCAGAAGGTCGTTCGTACGGCGGTCCGTGCGCACCGGCAGCACCAGCGCCGCCGCGAGGACCCCGCAGGCCGCGCCGAGCGCCGTCTCCTCCACCCGCAGCACCAGCACCGACAGGCTGTACGTGTGCAACAGGGTGTACAGCACGCCCAGCGCGGCGGTGACGAAGAACGACATCAGCGTGTACGACAGGGGCGCCGTGTAGAACATCAGGAAGACACAGACCAGTACCACCGCGAACGCCGTCCAGGTGTGGTGGCCGACCAGCCCCGCAAGGCCGACGCCGGCCACCACCCCGAGCACGGTGCCCAGCAGCCGCCGATAGCCCTTGACCAGGATCTCGCCCGTGGAGGCGGTGTTGATGAACACGATCCAGCAGGTCAGCACCGCCCAGTACCAGCGCTGACTGGACAGCAGTTCACCGCCCACGATGGCCAGCGACGACCCCACCGCGACCTGCACGGCCGCCCGTGTCGTGGGCCGCCGCAACCCCGCCGGCGCCTCCTCCGCAGGCTCCTCGCCGGAGTCGATGGCCGCGTCCTCGGCGTCCAGTTCCTCGCGCGAACGGGTCGTGGCCGGGCTGTCGTCGGACTCGTCCTGCGGGCCGTCGAGAGCGATCCGCAGCCCCAGCACCGCGCGGGCCGCCTCACCGATGCCCCGGAAGACGTCCTGGACGGCCGCCGGCGCGATCGGCAGGTTCTCCTCGTCCCGGTAGCCCAGCAGCCGGTTGCGCACATGCGAGAGGCCCGTGCCGGGCCGTGGGGCGACCGGCCGCAGGACGAGCAGCCGCAGCGCCTCCAGGTCGCGCCGCACGGTGTCCGTCGCCTTGTCCCGTACGGGCAGCGTCCCGGCCGGCGGTACGGGCGCACCCGGCAGATGCAGGGTCAGTGTGTCCGCCCGCTCGGCGCTGCGCGCGGTCAGCAGCAACAGGCCGAGCCGCTCGGCGGCGACCTCGGCGTCCGCGACGCGTCGCTGCACGAGCCGCGCCACCGCCTCGTCGGCGGTCCCCTCCTCCAGCCGGCCCTGGATCATCAGTGCCGTCTCGTGCAGCCGGGCCGTGCCGTCGCGCACATGCTCCAGGGCCTTCTCCATCTCCTCCGGCCCCGCCGCGTCCAGCAGTTCCAGCTGTGTCGCCACCAGCTGGGCCAGCCGGGCCCGGAAGGCCCCCCGCAGCCGCTCCAGCATCCCTGAGGGTGTCTCGGGCACGAGCGCGAAGCGCGCGACGGCACTGGCCAGGAAGGCGACGCCGAGAGCGCCGTAGAGCTGCGGCAACGCGGAGACGGTGGCGCCGACGAACAGGGACGCGAAGTAGACCTGGAACCCGATCATTCCGAGCGCGGTGCCCCGGTCGCCGTACCGGCGCCCGTAGACGGCGCAGAAGATCAACGCGACGAAGACCAGGTCGCCGGCCACCACATGGGAGCGCAGCAGGGCGGCGAGGGTGACGGCGGCCAGCGCCACCGGCAGGCCCAGTGCGAGGGTGACGGCCTGCCGGGCGCGCTGTCTCTCCCGGATCGCGAAGGTGGCGACCATGGCCGCGATCGCCCCGGCCACCAGATGGGGCACCTGGGCCCCCAGCAGACCGAGCACGGCCAGCGTGAGCGCGATGGCGCCCACCGTCCGCAGCCCGGCCGCCAGCCGCAGCAGTCCGGGGTCGGACGCGGCCACCAGATCACGCAGCCGCGCCCGCCCCGGACGACCCGTCTCTCGCACCCCGGGCGGACTACTCCTGACGGTCCGTCCCCTCGACATGCGCCTGGACCTGCTCCGGCGTCAGATACGCGTTGGTGTACTCGAAGTCGTGGAGCTTGGCGGCCTTGCGGGCCTGGAAGCCGGTGCGCACGAAATCGTCGCCCGCGAGGGCGTTGAGCGTCCAGTTGGTCGCGACGCGCACCTTGGCGACGTTGGTGCGCAGCGCCGCCCAGTGGTAGCCGCGGGCCGCGGCCTGGGCGGGCAGGCCGCGCAGTTCGATGCCGAGCGGCTTGGACACGGCGTCCTTGCCGCCGAGGTCGACGACGAGTCCGAGGTCCTTGTGGCTGTAGGGCGTCGTCGACTGCCCCCGCAGGGTGGCGATGACGTTGTCGGCGACGTGCTTGCCCTGCCGCATCGCGTGCTGGGCCGTGGGCGGGCAGACCGCGCCCTCCTCGTCCTTGGCCTCGTCGGGCACCGCGGCGGAGTCACCGAGCGCGAACACCCCGTCGTGGCCCGGCAGTTTCATGTCGGCGGTGACCGCGAGCCGCCCTCGGACCGTCTCCGCGCCGAGCGTCGCGATGAGCGGGCTCGCGACCACGCCGGCGGTCCAGATCAGGGTGCGGGTGGGGACCACCCGGCCGTCGGTGAAGGTGACCTCCTCGGGGCCCGCCTTGGCGATGGACGTGCCCAGCGAGATCTCGATGCCGCGCTTGGTGAGGATCCGCTGCGCGGTGCTGCCCAGCTTGTCGCCCAGCTCGGGCATCAGCTTGGGCGCGATGTCGATCAGGTGCCACTTGATGAGCCCCGGATCGATGCGCGGGTAACGCTTGACGGCGGCGTGGGTGAGCTTCTGCAGGCATGCCGCGGTCTCGGTGCCCGCGTAGCCGCCGCCGACGACCACGAACTGCAGCCGCGAGGCACGTTCGGCCTCGTCCTGGCTGGCGTCGGCGAGGTCGAGCTGCGCGATGACGTGGTCACGGACATAGGCGGCCTCGGCGAGGGTCTTCATGCCGAACGCGTGGTCGGTGAGTCCGGGGATGTCGAAGGTGCGGGTGACGCTGCCGGGGGCCAGCACGATGTAGTCGTACGGCTCGTCGACGATCTCGTCGGTGATGGTGCGGATCACGCAGACCTTGGACTTGAGGTCCACGCCGATGGCACCGCCCGGGATGATCCGGGTGCGGTACTTCTTGCTGCGGCGCAGTGAGACGGCGATCGACTGGGGCGTCAGCACCCCGGAGGCGACCTGGGGGAGCAGCGGAAGATAGAGCTGGTAGGCGAACGGCGTCACCAACGTGACGTCGGCCTCGTCGAGGGCGAGTTTGCGTTCCAGCCGGCGAACGCATTCCACGCCGGCGAAGCCTGCGCCAACCACCAGGATCCTGGGTCGTGTCACGGTCTTTCTTCCCTTCTGCGGCTCCGGCGGTCCGAGTCGGACGCCGTTCGCCTGCCCTGGATCTCCGCTTCGCAACATCGATCCCACCGTGCCTCAAGCCGTTCCGCCAGCCGGGTGCGGCAGGCAGACGAAAGCGTCGTGCACCACCATGCCCCTCACGGTGCGCCCGCGCACCGGCTGCGAGTGAATGTCGTGTGTCTCACCAGGGCAGAAACACGTGCACGTCCTTGCCGCGGCCCTCCGTCACCACACTCACCTGGTCGCACAGGGCGTAGATCAGATGCCAGCCGACACCGCCACCGCCGTTGCTCGGGTGAAAGGAACGCGGGGCCGGCGGGGTGGGATTCGTGTCGTGGAGGGTCACATGGACGCCGTCGAAGGTGCGGCGCATGGACAGGTCGAAAGGGCCCGGGGCGTACTGGACGGCGTTGGCGGCCAGCTCCGTGACGACGAGCAGGATGTCGTCCCAGTGCTCGGGCGTCGCGGGCGGCGAGGCTTGTGCGAGCCCGTACAGGAACTCGTCCGCGGCGATCCGCGCAGCTGTGACGCTCCGCGGCTCACCCGCAAAACTCGTGGTGCGACTCGGGATCTCCAAGGAGGCCAATGGTGCTTCCCGCCTGGTTCGTGTGCCAGTCCTGTACGGCGCTCGTCGTGGGCGCCACTTCTGCGAGTTCCCGGGGGCGCTGAGGTCAATCGGACTCCCGGGACCCGACCAGGTCACCGGAACACGTTGTCCGAGTCGTCCCAGCCCGTGACCTCGTCCGCCATCTGCTGTCGCGGGGCGCGCGAGCGTGCCTGGTACATCGCGTCGATCTCGAACGCGTAGTGCTCGACGATCGCGTCCCGGCGCAGCTTCATCGACGGTGTGAGCAGCGTGCTGGTGCGGTCGAAGGACTCCGGCAGAACCCGGAACACGCGGATGGACTCCGAACGGGAGACGGAACTGTTCGCCGCGGCCACCGCGCGCCCGATCTCCTCCCGCAGCGCGTTCTCCTCGCGCGCCTCCCGGCTCGGTGCGTCACCCGGCAGCGCGAGTCCGCCGCGCCAGTGGACGAGGAACTCCGGGTCCAGTGTGATCAAGGCACCCACACAGGGGCGGTTGTCACCCACGAGGACCGCCTGATGGATGAGCGGATGCATACGCAGCCGCTGCTCCAGGAAGGCCGGGGCCACGCTCTTGCCCCCACTGGTGATGATGACGTCCTTCTTGCGGCCGGTGATCGTGAGATAGCCCTCGGGGTCCAGCTGCCCGAGGTCGCCCGTGGCCAGCCATCCGCTGCCCAGCGCGGCCCGGGTGGCGGCCTCGTCGTTGACGTATCCCTGGAACACCGAAGGGCCGTGCACCAGGATCTCACCGTCGGCGGCCAGCCGGATGTCCGTGCCCGGCAGGGGCCGGCCGACCGAGCCCGACTTCTCCCGGCCCACGGGCTGTGCCGTGACGCCGCCGCTCGTCTCCGTCAGCCCGTAGGCGTCGTTCACATAGATGCCGATGCCCTCGTAGAACAGACAGAGTTCGCGGCCCAGCGGTGAGCCGCCCGAGGCCGCGCGGAGCACGCGGCCACCCAGCGCGGCCCGCAGTCTGCGGTACACCGTCCGCTCGTACAGCGCGTGCTGGAGCCGCAGATCCAGGGCGGGGCCCGGTCCCAGTCCCAGCCGATGGCGTTCGACGGCCGCCGCGAAGTCCCGTGCCGTCTCCGCGGCCCGCTCGAACAGGGCGCCGCGACCCGCCTGTTGGGCCATCCGCAGGAAGTTCTTGTAGATCTTCTCGAAGAGCGAGGGCACGCCGCAGAAGTAGGTGGGCCGGAACGAGAGCAGGGACGCCGACAACGTCTCGGAGCTCAGGTCGGGCTCGTGGGCCATCACCAGACTGCCGCGGATGCACAGGCTCTGCACCAGCAGGCCGTACACATGGGAGAAGGGCAGGAAGGCGAGGACCGAGCCCTGGCCGCCCGGCGGCACCACCGTGTGGCCCCACCCCTCCAGCAGGATGTCGCAGGCGCTCGCCAGACCTCGGTGGCTCAGTGCGCAGCCCAGCGGCCGGCCCGTGGTGCCGGAGGTGTAGACGACGGCCGCGGTGGAGTCCGGCAGCACGATGCGACGCAGCGACTCGACCGTGGTGAACGGGATGAACTCGCCCCGCTTCACGAGCTGTTCCAGCGACCCGTCGTCCAGCTGCCAGACGTGGCGCAGCCGTGGCAGCGACGCGCACACCGAGCCGACCGTCATCACGCTCTGCTCGTCCTCGACGACCACGCCGACACAGTCCGCGTCCCGCAGGATCCAGGCCACCTGATCGCGTGACGACGTCGGATAGATGGGCACGACCTCGGCGCCGACGGCCCACAGCGCATGGCTGAGAACCGTCCACTCGTACCGGGTGCGCGCCATGATCGCCACGCGGTTGCCGGGGGCGATCCCGGAGGCGACCAGGCCCTTGGCGAGGTCGACGACCTCGTCCCGCACCTCCACGGCGGTCACCTCCTCCCAGGTCGTGGCGGAGGGGGCGGGGCGGCGCGCGAGCATCGGCAGGGTGGGGTTGCGGGCGGCCGTCTCGAAGACGCTGTCGGCGAGTCCGCCCGTCAGCGGCGAGACGGACGGGGGAGCGAGGGCGAGGTCGCGCATGCGCTGCTCCTGATGTGTACGGGGTGTGACTCCACCGATGAGAACTGTTATCGGCGGTGCCCGAATCTAGCCGAGGTGAGCGCGTTCGATGCAGGTATTCGACAACTGGCTCCGACGTGATGATCTCGGAGGGGGTGGGGGCCCGGAGACCGCTCCTATTCCTGCGTGTGGCGCACGCACTCCGTGACGACCTCCCGCAGGCTCCCGGTCCGGGCCATCAGCTCCCGCTGGATGCGCGCGCCGTTCCCGCGCCGCAACAACTCGGCACAGCCTTCCTTCGCCCGGTCGAGGTCGCCGGTTTCGGCCAGTGCGTCGCCGACGTGGTCGAGAAGTGACCGTACGACCGTCTCCGCGGGCAGCCGTCGCATGGTGGCCGGATGCAGCAGCTCCTCCGTCAGGCCCGACCGGGCGGCCCGCCAGGCGGCCAGTCGCAGCAGGCTCACACTGTGTCCCCACGGCTTTCGGCCCGCGCGCCACTCACGCGCCGATGTCTCGACGAGGCCGCGGGCGAGGGTGGCGATGAGCGCGGCTGTGGACGCGTGCAGACAGACGTCCGCGACCCGGAGCTCCACCGTCGGGTACCGCTGGGAGAGCCGCGCGTCGAAGTAGACCATGGCCTCGTCGAGGATCACACCGGTCGCCACCATGTCCGCCACCCGCCGGTGATAGCACTCGGCCGAGCCGAACACCTCGGTCGGACCGGCCGACGGCCACCGCTGCCACACCCGGCTGCGATAGCTGCTGTACCGCGTGTCCTCACCCTGCCAGAACGGGGAGTTGGCACTCAGCGCCGCCAGCACCGGCAGCCAGGGCTGCATCTGGTCGATCACGCCGACGCCCTCGTCGTCGGAGTCGACGGATACATGGACATGACATCCCAGGACGAGATCATTGCTGGTGATGCCGTACTGCTCCGCCATCCACTGGTAGCGCCGCCCCATTCCGACCGAGGGGCTGACGGGCAGCGGCGACGACGCGAGCGCGGCGACGGCACAGCCGATCTCCCCGGCGTGCCGGGCCGCCTCCTTGCGGCAGCGGACGATCTCCGCAGCGAGTTCCGCCATCTCCGACTGGGGATGGGTGGCGAACTCGAGCATCTGGTTGTGGAGCTCCTTCTCGAAGACGTCACCGTTCGTGCCGTCGTGCGCGACACGGGCGAGCACCGCGGCCGACCGCGCTCGTGGTTCGCCGGTCTCCGGGGCGACCAGGAGGAGTTCCTCCTCCACTCCGACGGTGCGCACGTGAAGCTGCCCTTCTGCCGCGACGACGAGGTCGTACGCCCCGACTGCCCAGGAGACGGCTGATCACACAGGAGACAGCCACACGGTTGCGAGCGGCGGCAGCGTGAGCCGTACGACACCGTCCTCAGCTTTCACCGGGTCGGAACAGGTGACGGCACCGCCGCCGTAGCGGTCCGCGTCGGTGTTGAGGACCTCCTGCCAGGCGGGGACGTCCCCCGGGATGCCCAGCCGGTAGTCGTGGCGGACGACGGGGGAGAAGTTGGAGACGGCGAGGAGGGGGGTTCCTTCGGCGTCGAGGCGCAGGAAGGCGAAGACATTGTCGTCGGCCGCGTCTCCCACGATCCACCGGAAGCCGCCGGGGTCCGTGTCCCGCTGCCACAGAGCGGGCGTCGCGCGGTAGACGGTGTTCAGGTCGCGGACCAGGTCCCGCACTCCGCGATGATCGGGCTCGGCGCCGTAGCCGGGGTCGAGGGAAGAGGAGTTGTTTGCCGGGGTGGGCCCACATGAAGGCGAGGTAGGCGCGGTGGGTGGCGCGTTGCTGCCACCAGTCGCCGGGCATCTTCGACACCAGTGACTGTTTGCCGTGGACGACTTCGTCGTGGGAGATCGGCAGGACGTAGTTCTCGCTGTAGGCGTACACCATGGAGAAGGTCATCTCGTGGTGGTGGTATTTGCGGTGGACCGGCTCGTGCTGGATGTAGCCCAGGGAGTCGTGCATCCAGCCCATGTTCCACTTCAGGCCGAAGCCAAGACCGCCGCTCTCCGTGGGCCGCGTCACCCCGTCCCACGCGGTGGACTCCTCGGCGATCGTCATGACCCCCGGCACCCGCCGGTACACGGTCGCGTTCATCTCCTGGAGGAACGCCATCGCGTCCAGGTCCTCGCGCCCGCCGAACACATTGGGCGTCCACTGGCCGGAGTCGCGCGAGTAGTCGAGGTAGAGCATCGAGGCGACCGCGTCCACCCGCAGCCCGTCGATGTGGAACTCCTCGCACCAGTAGACGGCGTTGGCGACGAGGAAGTTGCGCACCTCGACCCGACCGAAGTCGAACTCGTACGTTCCCCAGTCCGGATGCTCGGCCCGCCGCCAGTCTCCCGGCTCGTACAGCGGCTCCCCGTCGAACCGCCCCAACGCCCAGTCGTCCTTGGGGAAATGAGCCGGAACCCAGTCCATGATCACACCGAGGCCGGCCCGGTGCAGGGCGTCGACGAGGTACTTGAAGTCGTCCGGGGAGCCCAGCCGGGCCGTCGGCGCGTAGAAACCGGTCACCTGATAGCCCCAGGAGCCGCTGAAGGGATGATGGGCGACCGGCATCAGCTCGACGTGGGTGAAGCCGAGATCCTTGACGTATACCGGTAGCTCCTCGGCGAGTCGGCGGTACGTCAGCCCCGGTCGCCAGGACGGCAGATGCACCTCGTACACGGAGAACGGCGCCTCGTGCACCGGAACATCACCCCGATGCGCCATCCACTCGGCGTCGCTCCACGCGTAGTGCGACACGGTCACGATCGACGCGGTGTCCGGAGGAACCTCGGCACGACGGGCCATCGGGTCCGCCTTCAGGAAGCGGTCGCCGGAGCGGGACGTGATCTCGAACTTGTACCGTGCGCCCTCGCCGATGCCCGGCAGGAACAGCTCCCACACCCCGGACGCGCCGAGGGAGCGCATCGGGAACGCCGTCCCGTCCCAGCAGGTGAACTCCCCGGCGACCCGCACGCCCTGCGCGTTGGGCGCCCACACCGTGAAGCGGGTGCCGGTCACGCCCTGGTGGGTCATGGGCTCCGCGCCGAGCGCCTTCCACAGCTCCTCGTGCCGGCCCTCACGGATGAGATGCAGGTCGACGTCACCGAGGGCGGGCAGGAAGCGGTACGGGTCGTGCACCTCCTGCTCGTCGTCGTCCTCGTAGGAGACCAGCAGGGTGTACGGGGGAATCGCCTCGAGTGGGAGTACGCCGGAGAAGAGGCCGCCGCCCTCGGAAGAGAGTCCGCTGCGCTTCCCCTCGACGACCACGTCCACGGCACGGGCGAAGGGACGCAGCGTCCGGAAGGCGATGCCGCCCGGCACCGGGTGGGCGCCGAGCAGGGAGTGCGGGTCGTGATGGGCGCCCGACAGCAACCGCGTGCGGTCGGCGGGGTCCAGGGGAGGCGCGGCACGGCAGGGGAGTGGTCCGCCGGCCTCGGGAGGTGTGGTGTCGCGCAGTGCCATGGCTTCAGGCTCCTCTCACGGCGAGACGCTCGATCGCCGCCATCGGCACGGGCAGCCAGTCGGGACGGTGCCGGGCCTCGTACAGGACTTCGTAGACGGCGCGGTCTGTCTCGTAGGCGCGCAGCATGCCGTGCTTCTTGCGCGGGTCCCACCCGGCGAGCGAGGCGTACCCCGCGCAGTAGGCCTCACGGCAGCGGCGCGCCCACTCCGGACGCCAGGGGCGGCGCTGGCGGGCGGCGTAGTCGAAGGAGCGCAGCATGCCGGCGATGTCCCGTACGGGGGAGTGGGTGCTGCGGCGCTCGGCGAGGGGACGGGACGGCTCACCCTCGAAGTCGATCACGAACCACTCGCGGCCGGCCCGCAGCACCTGCCCCAGGTGCAGATCACCGTGGATGCGCTGGGCGGGCGGACCGGGATCGCAGGTGGAGAGCGCGGCGAACGCGGTCTGCAGCGCCGGAACGTACGGCTGAAGCGCCGGTACGCAGGAGCCGCTCGGTCATCGCGGCCGCCGTCCGGTCGTTCTCGGCGTGTGCCAGGGCCGGGAAGGCCGAGGCCAGCGCGAGGTGCACCTCCGCCGTGGCCTGCCCCAGCTCGTGGGCCTTCGCTGTGAAGTCGTCCCCGGAGGCGAGGGCCTGCAGAGCCAGTGTCCAGCCGTCGGACGCATCGGGCAGGAAGGGCTGGAGCACCCCCAGCGTCGCCTCCTGCGGCTGCGTCGTGCGGAACCAGGCGACCGGCGCGGGCACCCGACGGCACCCCTGGTCGGCCAGTGCGCCCGGCACCTCCAGGTCGGGGTTGACGCCGGGCTGGATACGCCGGAAGACCTTGAGGATGAACGAGTCCCCGTACACCAGCGAGGAGTTGGACTGCTCGGCGTCCAGCATCCGCGGTACGAGCCCCGCGGGCACGGACGCGGACGGGTCGGCCTCGAAACTCAGGGGGCCCGCCGTGCCGGGGTGCCGCAGCCGCTCCAGGAGCAGCTGCGCGACCCGCGGGTCCTGGAGCGCGTCGTAGACCGCCAGACCGGCGAGCGGTCCTTCCTCCGCCCGCCCGATGAGGGCCCGGCCGAGACGCGGCGACAGGTGCTTGCGTACGCCGAGCAGCAACTGGTAGCAGTCGCCGGTCGCGGCGGTGCCGCCACCGGGGGCGGGGACGGCCGCGTGTCCGGTCTGCACCAGCAGGTGCAGACAGCCCGGGAACAGCTCCGTCATGGACAGCAGCGAGAGGTCCGAGACGGGCCGGTCCTTGCCCGCGAACCAGCGTTGCCGGGGCAGCCACTCGCGCAGCAGCCCGGCGAGCGAGGCCATGGGCCCGGGGGCGGTCGTGCTGCCCGGGTGGGGGAATGCGGTCTTCGGCATGGTGACGCCTCCTTTCACCGGCGGATGTTCAAGGTCGGTGGCCGATGCGGGATGCGACTCGGGAGAGCCGGAACCAGTAGAAGCCGTGCCCTGCCAGCGTCAGCAGGTACGGCAGTTCACCGATGGCGGGAAAACGGACCCCGCCGATGAGTTCCACGGGGTGGCGTCCGTCGAAAGCACGGAGATCGAGTTCGGTGGGCTGTGCGAAGCGGGAGAAGTTGTGCACGCACAGGACGAGGTCGTCCTCGTACTCGCGCAGGAACGCGATGACGGCGGGGTTGGACGACTGGAGTTCGGTGTAGGAGCCGAGGCCGAAGGCGGGG
>NZ_JXTE01000105.1 GCF_000972385.1 Streptomyces sp. WM6386 | reverse complement strand
GGACTCGGTGGCGGCGCCCTTCCAGTGCTCGGCGACCGCCGCGGCGTTGGCGTCGTTCTCCACCAGGACCGGGCACTTGAAGGAACGGCTCAGCCGCTCACCGAGCCGCAGCCCCGTCCACTGGGGCAGCGCGGCGCACAGCCGCACGGTGCCGTCCGCCTCGACGATCCCGGGCGAGGCGACCCCCACCGCCCGCAGCGACTCGCGTGCGACGCCGGCCCGGCGCAGCAGCTCGGCCACCGCGGTGCGCAGCCGTTCCAGGCGCTCGTCGGCCGACGCCGTCTCGGAGACGTCCTTGGCGACGGCGCCGAGCACCCGGCCGTCCAGGTCCGACAGGAGCGCGGCGACCCGGTGGGGCCCGATGTCGAGGCCCAGCAGATGCCCGGCCTCGGCCCGGAACCTGAACCGCCGCGCGGGCCGCCCCTGCCGTCGTACGACACTCTCGTCGGCCGCCTTCTCGACGACGTACCCCGCCTCGATGAGCCCCTCGACCACGCCCTCGACGGTCGGCCGGGACAGGCCGGTCACCCGCGTGATCTCGGTCAGCGTCGCGCAGTCCGTGGCGCGCAGAGCGTGCAGCACCACCGCGGAATTGATCCTTCGCAGCAGCGAGGGATCCCCGCCGGTCAGCCGCCCCAACGTCCGTCCTCCCAGCTCGTGCGCGTGTTGGCCGGATCGTACTCGTAGGGACGGAGCCGGGCGAGTGCGGGGACCCGAGAGATCGTGACCGGGTCCCGGTCAGCCGGGCGCCACGAACCCCGACTCGTACGCCGCGATCACGGCCTGCGTGCGATCGCGCACCCCGAGCTTCGCCAGTACGCCGCTGACGTGGGACTTCACCGTCTCCGTCCCGACGATCAGCCGCTCGGCGATCTCCGCGTTGGACAGCCCGCGGGCCATCAGCCGCAGCACCTCGGCCTCCCGCTCGGTCAGCTGGGCCCGCTCCATCGCCGCCCGGGCCGCACGATTCCCGCCACCCTCGCCGTACTCGGCGGCGAGCTGCCGCACCGACGCCGGGAACAGCAGCGACTCACCTTCGGCGACCAGCCGCACCGCGTGCACGATCTCGGCCGGCCGGGCCCGCTTCAGCAGGAACCCGTCGGCTCCGGCCCGCAGCGCCTCGTACACGTACTCGTCGTTCTCGAACGTCGTCACCACCAGGATCTTCGGCGGCTCGTCGATCGTCCGCAGCACCGCGCGCGTGGCCTCGATCCCGTCCAGCAGCGGCATCCGTACGTCCATGGCGACCACGTCGGGCCGCAGGTGCCGCACCAGCGGGATCACCGCGGCCCCGTCCGCCGCCTCCCCGACGACCTCGATGTCGGGCTGGGCCTCCAACACGGCCCGCAGACCCGCGCGTACGAGGGGTTCGTCGTCGACGAGGAGAACGGTGACCGGCATCCGGCCAGCGTAGATCAGCGCAGCGGCAGCTCCACCCGCACCTGCCAGTCACCCCGGTCGGGGCCGGTGTGCGCGCTGCCGCCCAGCAGGGCCGCACGCTCGCGTATGCCGCGCAGACCGCTGCCCCGGCCCGGGCCGGGTATGTCGGCCGTCAGTGGATTGCGGACCTCCAGAGCGAGGCTGTCCTCCACGACCGCGATGCGCACCCGGACGGGGACGGCCCCCGCGTGCCGCAGCACATTGGTCAGGGACTCCTGGAGGATGCGGTACCCCTCGCGGGAGACCGGTCCGGGCAGCGTGTCGACGGGCCCGGTCAGCTCGGCGTCGACCTTCGCGCCGGAGGCGCGGGCGGACTCCAGCAGACGGTCGCAGTCCGTCAGCGTCGGCCGGCCGTTGACCGGTCGCCCGGACTCGCGCAGGATCCCGAGAACCCGTTCCAGGTCCTCCAGGGCCGCCCGGCCGGTCTCCTCGATCGCGCCCAGGGCACGGTCGGTGAAGGCGGGATCGCCGGCCGCTCGGGCGGCGCCCGCCTGGACGACGGCGACGGTCAGCGCGTGGCCGATGGAGTCGTGGAGCTCGCGGGCGATGCGGGTGCGCTCCAGGAGCTGCTCGGTGCGTTCCTCCAGGGCGGCCATGCGATCGGCCGGGGAGGGGCCCAGGAGACGGCGGGCGAGTGCGGTGATGAGCCGGCCCGAGCCGACCACCGTCACCGCCAGCGTGATCAGCGCCGGGGGCACCAGCAGGACGTGCCACCAGGCGTGGCCGTGGAGCAGGACCAGCAGGCCCTCCCCGACGTCACGGCCGAACGCCGACGCCACCAGGTCGACGGAGGCGATGAGCAGCTGGACGGTGAACACCGAGGTCGCGCAGCCGATCAGCAGCCGCGCCTCCAGCCATACGACGACCCGCCCCCGGTCGCCCCAGGAGGCGGACGGCGAGACGACGATGTCGGTGCCCGCGCTGTCATGCCGGTGACCGGTCAGCAACAGCCGGGCCTGCAGACCCTCCACGGTGCGCATCGCGGGCACCAGCCCGACCGGAGCGAGGACCATGGCCGCCATCACCCAGGTCCACCACGCCTCCTGGATGAACAGCCACATGCTCGGCCACACGATCGCGATGAACAGGTGCAGCAACCGTGTGTACGTCACCGCCCGGCCGAGCGGGCGCAGCAAACGGACCATTGCGTCATCGTGCCAGCCGCCACTGACAGCGAGCCTCCCCCGCACGGGGGAGACGATCTCCACCCGTGGGGGAGGCCCCGCCCCCGCCCCACCGGCCAGGCTGCAGTCATGACCAGCATCGAAGTCCAGAACCTGACCAAGGAGTTCGGCATCCGACGAGCCGTGGACGACCTCACCTTCACCGTCCTCCCCGGCCGGGTCACCGGCTTCCTCGGCCCCAACGGAGCCGGAAAGTCCACCACCATGCGGCTCGTGCTCGGCCTCGACCGGCCGACGTCCGGCACCGCCACGATCGGCGGTCGCGCCTACGCCGGCCTCGGCGAACCCCTACGTCACGTCGGCGCCCTGCTCGACGCGCAGGCCGCGCACGGCTCCCGCACCGGCCGCGACCACCTGCGCACGCTGGCCGCGAGCAACCGCATCCCGGACAGCCGCGTCGACGAACTGCTGGAGGAGACCGGCCTCGCCCCGGTGGCCCGGCGCCGGGTGAGGACGTACTCCCTGGGCATGCGCCAGCGGCTCGGCATCGCGGCCGCGCTGCTCGGCGACCCCGAGGTGGTCATGCTGGACGAGCCCTCCAACGGCCTGGACCCCGAAGGCATCATCTGGATCCGCGGGCTGCTGCGCCGCCTCGCGGGGGAGGGGCGCACCGTCCTGGTCTCCAGCCACCTCATGAACGAGACCGCGTCCTTCGCCGACCACCTCGTGGTCCTCGGCCGGGGCAGGCTCCTCGCCGACACCCCGATGCGCGGGTTCATCCATGCACGCGTGCAGCCGCGGGTACGGATCCGCACCACGGACCCCACCACCCTCAAGACCGTCCTGGCCGAACACGGGCATGACGCCGCCGAGCACGAGGACGGGCACTGGACCGTGCACCACGCGCGCGTGGACGAGATCGGCCGCCTCGCGTCCGCCGCGGGCATCCCGATCCTCGAACTGACCTCTGAAGAGGGCACGTTGGAGCAGGCCTATCTGGACCTCACCTCCACCGAAGCCGAGTTCACCGCACAGCCGCAGGAGGCCTGACATGTCCCACGCACCCGTTCTGCACGCCGAGTGGCTGAAGATCCGCACCCTCCGCTCGCTCCTCGGGGCGCTGGCGGCGCTGTTCGCGGCGACCACGGCGTTCTCCGCGCTCGCCGGTGTCTCCGAGACGTCGGACCCCGACTTCGACCCGCTGTTCACGGCGTTGTCCGGCATCGCGCCCGGTCAGATCGCCGCGATCTCCTTCGGCGCCATGGCCGTGTCCTCGGAGTTCCACGGGGGTGCGCTGCGGCTCTCGCTCGCCGCGGTGCCGCGGCGCGGACGGTGGTACGCGGCCAAGCTGACCGCGATCGCCGTACCCACCCTGGTCGTCGGGCAGATCACCGCCCTGGCCGCGCTCCTGGTCGCGAAAGCGGGCCTGGGTGACGCGGCGAGCGGTCTGACCGCGGGCGAGCAGGCACGCGGCGTGGTGGGCTGCGGCCTCTACCTCATGCTCATGGCGCTGCTCGCGGCCGGCCTCACGGCCCTGCTGCGCAGCGGGGTGGGCGCGCTCTCCCTGCTGATCCCGTTCGTCCTCGTCGTCTCGTTCGTGATCGGGGACGCGGTGGGCGGCGCGACGGACTTCCTGCCGGACCGGGCGGGACAGGTGATCCTGTACGAGTCCTACGACGGCCGGATGGGGCCGTGGGCGGGCCTTGGGGTGACCGCGCTGTGGACGGGGGCGGTACTGGTGGCGGGCGCGTGGAGCGTGCGGCACAGGGACGCCTGACGGCACGCCAGTTGTCAGTGGGACCCGGTTTACTGGATCACATGGACATCGCGGAGGACCTCGCCCTGATCGACGCGCTGTGCGCCCGGGACCTTCCCGCGGGGCACAGCGGCTACCACGCCGCGTGGTTAGGGCCCGGGGACTGGCCGGACGCGACTGATTGCTACGCCTACGAGGCGGCTGTCGCCGAACGGTTGACGCACAGGTGGGGAGAGCCGTCGCGCTGGGGGACGGTCACACTCCAGGAGCGCATCGCGCGGGGTGAGGTCATACCCGAGCCCTGGGCGATGCTCGCCGCCCTGGCAATCGACCTGCGTACGTGGGACATACCCGGCAGCGCCCTCCGGGTCACCCTGGCGGTGGCCGACCGGAACGGCGAGGACCAGCCTCGACTCCGGGTGTTCGTCACGGACATCGACCCACCGTGACCCGTCAGGCCTGCGCCGCCACCCGCAGCCGCCCGAACTCCTCCGCCATCGTCGCCGCCGTCCAATGCGCGTTCAGCCCGCTCGGATTCGGCAGCACCCACACGCGCGTGTCCCCGAACGTCCGCTCCTGCGGACCCACCCGGGCCTTCTTGTCGTCGAACGCCGCCCGGTACGCGGTGACCCCGACCACCGCCAGCCAGCGGGGCCGCAACCGCGCCACCTTGAGCGCCAGTTGCCGCCCGCCCTCGCGATACTCCTCCGCGCTCAGCTCGTCCGCCCGCGCGGTCGCCCGCGCCACGACGTTCGTGATGCCGAGCCCGTAGGACAGCAACTCCTGCTGCTCCGACGGCTTCATCAGACGAGGCGTGAACCCGGACAGGTGCAGGACCGGCCAGAAGCGGTTGCCGGGACGGGCGAAGTGATGGCCCGTGACGGCGGTCATCAGACCCGGGTTGATACCGCAGAACAGCACGTGGAGACCGTCCGCGACGACGTCCGGTACCAGACGGTCGCGGGCGGCCTCCAGCTCCGCGGGGGTGAAGCGCGCCATCGCGTGCGGTGGTCAGCCGGTGCGCCGGATCAGAGGATCGCGCCGGGCGTGTAGCCGGCGGCCTCCGGGTGCTGCTTCACGATCTCCTCGATCCGGCCGACGACCACACCGACCTGGTCGGCCGCGGCGCCCGTGAAGGACAGCTTGTCCGCCATCAGCGCGTCCAGCTGCGCCCGGTCGAGCGGGATGCGCTCGTCCGCGGCCAGCTTGTCGAGGAGCTCGTTGCGCTCGGCACCCTGCTCGCGCATCGCGAGCGCGGAGGCGACGGCGTTCTCCTTGATCGCCTCGTGCGCGACCTCACGGCCGACGCCGGCACGCACCGCGCCCATGAGCACCTTGGTGGTGGCGAGGAACGGCAGGTAGCGGTCCAGCTCGCGGGCGACGACCGCCGGGAAGGCGCCGAACTCGTCGAGGACCGTCAGGAACGTCTCCAGCAGACCGTCGAGCGCGAAGAACGCGTCCGGCAGCGCGACCCGGCGCACCACCGAGCAGGACACGTCGCCCTCGTTCCACTGGTCGCCCGCCAGTTCGCCGGTCATGGACGCGTAGCCGCGCAGGATGACCATGAGGCCGTTGACGCGCTCGCAGGACCGGGTGTTCATCTTGTGCGGCATCGCGGAGGAGCCGACCTGGCCCGGCTTGAAGCCCTCTGTCACCAGCTCGTGCCCGGCCATCAGCCGGATCGTCTTCGCGATCGAGGACGGCGCCGCCGCCAGCTGCACCAGCGCGGTCACGACCTCGTAGTCCAGGGAGCGAGGGTAGACCTGGCCGACCGAGGTGAACGCCTGGGAGAAGCCCAGGTGCCGGGCGATCCGCTGCTCCAGATCCGCCAGCTTCGCCGCGTCGCCGCCGAGCAGGTCGAGCATGTCCTGCGCGGTGCCGACCGGGCCCTTGATCCCGCGCAGCGGGTAGCGGCCGAGCAGCTCCTCGACCCGGCCGTGGGCGACGAGCAGCTCGTCGGCGGCGGTCGCGAAACGCTTGCCGAGGGTCGTGGCCTGCGCGGCGACGTTGTGCGAGCGGCCGGCCATGACCAGCTCGCCGTACTCGCCGGCCAGCTTGGCCAGACGGGCCAGAACGGCCACCGTGCGGTCGCGCATCAGCTCCAGCGAGAGCCGGATCTGCAGCTGCTCGACGTTCTCTGTGAGGTCGCGCGAGGTCATGCCCTTGTGGACGTGCTCGTGCCCGGCGAGGTCGTTGAACTCCTCGATCCGCGCCTTCACGTCGTGCCGCGTGACCTTCTCGCGCTCGGCGATGGAGGCCAGGTCGACGGTGTCCAGGACACGCTCGTAGTCGGCGATCGCCTCGTCCGGCACCTCGATGCCGAGGTCCTTCTGGGCCCGCAGCACGGCGAGCCAGAGCTGCCGCTCCAGCTTCACCTTCTGCTCGGGCGACCAGAGCGTGGCGAGCTCGGCGGAGGCGTAGCGTCCGGCGAGGACGTTCGGGATGCGGGGCTTGGCGGGAGCGGAAGTCACGTAAACGGATTCTACTGGCGATTCGTGCAGGCCAGCGCCACGGATACGTTCGGCGGAACCTACGAGACCTGCGTCACGCCGAGCTAGGCCGTCGGCCCCTCGTAAGGCAGCAGGTCGGGCCGCTTCGCCGGCAGGCCGTCGCCCGAGGAGCGGCCCGTGAGGCGGCGGCCGATCCAGGGGAGCAGGTACTGCCGGGCGAACCGGGCATCCGCGACCCGTCGTGCGGCCCACCCCGGCGGCAGCGTGGCCGGCATCGGCGTACGCCACTCGGTGTCCTCGGGGTCGTAGCCCAGTGTCTGCCAGACGGCCTCGGCGACGCGGCGGTGGCCCTCGGCCGTGAGGTGCAGCCGGTCCACGTCCCACAGGCGCGGATCGCCGAGGGACGGCGCCCCGTACAGGTCGACGACGATCGCGCCGTGCTTCCCGGCCAGCTCGTCGACGCACTCGAAGAGCTCTTCCATGCGCGGCCGGAACCGCTCCAGGACCGGCCCCTGGCGGCCCGGGCTGCGCATCAGCACGAGCTGCTCGCAGGCCGGGGCGAGCCGCTCCACGGCCTCGGTCAGCAGAGCGCGTACCCGCCCCATGTCGCACTTGGGCCGCAGGGTGTCGTTGAGGCCGCCCACCAGCGTGATCACGTCGGGCCGCATGGCCACGGCCACATCGATCTGCTCCTCGACGATCTGCTGGATGAGCTTGCCGCGCACCGCGAGGTTGGCGTACCGGAAGCCGGGCGTCACCGCGGCCATCCGGCCGGCCAGGACATCGGCCCAGCCCCGGTAGGCGCCGTTCGGGAGCAGGTCGGACATGCCCTCGGTGAAGGAGTCGCCGAGGGCGACGAGGCTGGTGTGTGTGGGGTTCTTCTCCATGGCGGAGAAAATGCTAACCCGTTCACATACCCGGCGGTCGGTCGGCCTGCTCTCCGGGGCTACGCCCGCTGTCCGAACAGCTCCCGCAGCACGTCCTCCATCGTCACCATCCCCGCCAGCCGCCCGTCGCCTCCCAGCACCGCCGCGACATGCGTCCGACTGCCCCGCATCGCTGTGAGGACGTCGTCCAGCGGTGTGCTCTCCCGCACGCGCGCGATGGGCCGCATGTCCCGGACCTGGAACGCCAGATCCCGCGGGGAGGCGTCCAGCGCGTCCTTCACATGCAGATAGCCGAGGATGCGCCGCCCGTCGTCCACCACCGGGAACCGGGAGAACCCGGACTCGGCCGACAGTCGCTCCAGCTGCTCCGGAGTGACGCCCACGCGCGCGTAGACGACCCGTTCCAGCGGGAGGACGACATCGCGCACCGGTCGGTGGCCCAGTTCCAGGGCGTCGTGCAGCCGCTCCCGGGTCCGGTCGTCGATCAGGCCCGCCTCGTCGGAGTCCTTGACCAGCCGGGCCAGCTCGGCGTCCGAGAAGGTCGCCGTGACCTCGTCCTTGGTCTCGACCCGCAACAGCTTCAGCAGGGCGTTGGCGAAGGCGTTGATCGCGAAGATCACCGGGCGCAGGCCCCGGGACAGGGTGACCAGCGGCGGGCCGAGCACCAGCGCGCTGCGCACCGGCTCCGCGAGCGCGATGTTCTTCGGCACCATCTCGCCGAGCAGCATGTGCAGATACGTCGCCGCGGCGAGCGCGATCACGAACGACACCGCGTGTCCGGCGCCCGTCGGCACACCGAGCGCGTGGAACACCGGCTCCAGCAGGTGCGCGATCGCCGGTTCGGCGACCACACCGAGGATCAGCGTGCACAGGGTGATGCCGAGCTGCGCCGCCGCCATCAGCGCGGACACATGCTCCAGACCCCACAGCACGCTCTTGGCGCGCCGGTCGCCGTCCTCGGCATACGGCTCGATCTGCGAGCGCCGCACCGAGATCAGCGCGAACTCGGCACCCACGAAGAAGGCGTTGACGACGAGGGTCGCCAGACCGATCAGCAACTGGATCGCGGTCACTTCCCGCCCTCCCCTTCGAAGGATGCGGATGTGTCGTCGAGCGGAGCGTGCAGCAGCACGCGCGCGGCCCTGCGCCCGGAGGCGTCCACCACGTCCAGCCGCCATCCGGCGACCTCCGCGGTGTCGCCGACGACCGGGATACGGCCGAGCTCGGTCGCCACGAGGCCGGCCAGGGTCTCGTACGGCCCCTCGGGCGCCCGCAGGCCCACGCGCGCGAGGTGGTCGATGCGCGCCGAGCCGTCGGCGGAGTACAGGACGCGGCCCTCGTCGTCGGTCCCGGCCGCGGCCAGGTCGGGTGTCTCGTGCGGGTCGTGCTCGTCACGGACCTCGCCGACGACCTCCTCGACGATGTCCTCCAGCGTGGCCACCCCGGCCGTACCGCCGTACTCGTCGATCACCACGGCCATCGTGCGCTTGCCGGACAGCCGGTCGAGCAGCCGGTCCACGGTCAGCGACTCGGGCACGAGCAGCGGCTCGCGCATCAGCTCGGAGACGGGGACGCGGGCCCGGCGCTCGGCCGGGATCGCCAGGATGTCCTTGATGTGCGCGGTGCCCACGACCGAGTCGAGGTTGCCGCGGTAGACCGGGAACCGGGACAGGCCCGTCGCGCGCGTGGCGTTCGCGACGTCCTCGCAGGTCGCCTGGGCGTCCAGGGCGATGACCTGCACACGCGGCGTCATCACGTTCTCCGCGGTCAGGTCGGCGAGGTTCAGGGTGCGTACGAAGAGTTCGGCGGTGTCGGCCTCCAGCGCGCCCTGCTTGGCGGAGTGCCGGGCCAGGGCGGCGAGCTCCTGGGGCCCGCGCGCGGCGGCCAGCTCCTCCGTCGGCTCCACGCCGAACAGACGCACGATCCGGTTCGCCGTGTTGTTGAGGTGCGTGATGAAGGGCCGGAACGCCGCGCTGAACCAGCGCTGTGCGTTGCCCACCCGCTTGGCCACGGCCAGCGGCGAGGAGATCGCCCAGTTCTTCGGCACCAGCTCGCCGACGACCATCAGGACGACGGTCGACAGAGCCGTGCCGAGCACCAGCGCGACGGACGAGGCCGCCGAGCTGGAGATGCCCAGCGACTCCAGCGGACCGGCGATCAGCTTGGCGATCGACGGCTCGGCGAGCATGCCGACCACCAGGTTGGTGACGGTGATGCCGAGCTGTGCCCCGGAGAGCTGGAAGGTCAGATTGCGTACGGCCTTCAGGGCGCCCGACGCGCCCCGCTCGCCGCGCTCCGCGGCCCTTTCCAGGGCGCCGCGCTCGACCGTGGTCAGCGAGAACTCGGCGGCGACGAAGGCGCCGCAGGCCAGCGAGAGCAGGATCGCCACGAGCAGGAGGAGCACTTCGGTCATCGGGTCACCTCCGTCCCATGATCGGACAGGGTGCGGGGTATCGCGCGATCTCGCGTACTACTGGGAGGCTCGCCCATGGGCGGACGCTCACACCTTTCATTGGAGGACCGAGTGGTCCCCCAATGTTAAAGGACCGGCAAAGAGGGTCATGCAAGGAGGCGGCGCCTCGATCAGACGGTGAGACGCGTCCCCCGATCAGGCGGTGAGGTGCTTCACCCAGCGCCGCCACTTCTCCTCGGGCGCGTACCCGGAGGCCCGCCACGCATGCTGCCCCGTCTCGTTGCGGACCAGCACCATCGCGTCCGCGCGGCGCCCGCCGAGCCGTACGAACCGCTCCTCCGCGGCCGTGAGCAGCGCCGAGCCGATGCCCTGGCGGCGCCGCTCCGGGTGCACCGCCAGCCGGTACAGATGGCAGCGCCAGCCGTCGAAGCCCGCGATCACCGTGCCGACCAGTTCCCCGTCCCGCTCGGCCAGGATCAACGCCTCGGGGTCACGCGCCACGAGCCGTTCCACGCCGTCCCGGTCGTCGCTGATGCTCGTGCCCTCGGCGGCGGTCTTCCAGAAGGCCAGTACGGCGTCGAGGTCCGCGGGCGCGGCGGCGCGAAAGTGCAGTTCAGTCATACGGCGATCCCATCACGCGGGCCGGACGGCTACACCGAATTCCAGCATCCGGACCGTCACCTGCCGCCCAGCTCGGCGACGACCGGTGCGAACGCCTCCATGTACGGCTCCAGGACCGTCAGGTAGGTGAAGCCGTACGTCTCGCGCTGGGCCAGCACCTGCGTGGTGATCTGTTCCAGGGTGCCGACCAGGAGGATGGGCAGCTCCAGCGCCTGCTCCACGGTCGCGTCCGGCACCCGTTCCACGAGCGGTGCCACGGCGGCGGCGCGGTTGTCGGTGACTGCCACCAGCTGGATGAGGAGGTTCAGTTCGGCCGGCTCCTTGCGGGCGGCCGCCAGCTCCTTGTACCGGGCGAGACGTGCCGCGAAGTCCGCGTTGGCCATCGGCACCAGCTTTCCCTCGGTGCTTCCCGGCACCAGGGACGCTCCCGTGAAGGCCGCGATGTCGGCGTGCTCGGCGGCGAGCCCGAGCATCCGCTCGCCGTTGCCGCCGAGCATCAGCGGCACCTCCGAGTCCAGCAGCCGCCCCAACTCCTCGACAGTGCGCCGAAGATGGTCCACGCGCGCGCGTGGCGAGCCGAAGGGCAGCCCCGCCGCGTCGTGCTCCGCCTGTACGTACCCGGTGCCGAGCCCGAGTTCGAGGCGCCCTCCCGTCAGCGCGTCGGTCGTGGCCACCTCGCGCGCGAGCAACGCCGGGTTCCAGAAACCCGCGTTGAGCACGAACGTGCCCAGCCGCGGCCGCTCGGTCGCCCCGGCCGCCGCGACCAGCGCCGGGAACGGGGCGGGCATGCCCAGATGGTCGGGGACCAGGATCACGTCGTACCCGAGCTCCTCGGCCCGGCGGCACTTGGCCCGCCACTCCCCGGCGGGCGCGGGATCGATGAAGCTGACACCGAAACGGAACGGACGCGGCATGAACTCTCCTCGTTCGCGGGCGACTTGAGATCACACCGATTCCATCACTCGCCCGCGACGGCCGCCACCGCGCTCCTCACTCGTGCGCGATGGCCGCCAGCACGTTCATCCGCGACGCCCGCAGCGCCGGCAACAGCGCCGCCACGACACCCACCACCGCCGAGCCGACCACGACCGCGACGATCGTGCCCCACGGGATCGCCAGCGCCGACATGCCCTGCAACGCCAGCACCTGCTGGACGCACACCCCCCACACCAGGCCCAGCGCCAGTCCGAGGACCGCGCCGAACACCGCGATCACCACCGACTCCAGACGGATCATCCTGCGCAGCTGACGCCGGGCGAGCCCGATGGCGCGCAGCAGCCCGATCTCCCGGGTGCGCTCCACCACCGACAGGGCGAGGGTGTTGACCACGCCGAGCACCGCGATCACGATCGCGAGGCCGAGCAGGGCGTACACGAGGTAGAGCAGGACGGCGATCTGGTCGTGGACCAGGTCCTTGTAGTCGGCGATGTCACGCACCTGGACCTGTGGATACGGGTCGAGTGTCTTCTCCAGGTTCGCGCGCAGCTTGTCCGAGCCGGTGCCGGAGGCGGCGTTCACGTAGAGCCCCGAGTCCTGCCCGCCGGGCGCGTACCGCTGGAGCGTGTCCAGGCCGAAGTAGATGCCGCCCTGCGTCCCGAAGCCCTCCGCGGACTCCTGGTCGGTGAGGGCGCCCACGGTCAGCTCGGCCGTCTTCCGGCTCTGGAATTCCACGGGGATCGTGGAGCCGATCCGCACGCCGTGGTCGCGCGCGAAGTCCGCGTCCATGGCGATGCTTCCGGAGGCGAGCGCGGCCGCGGTGTCGCCCTGTGCGTACTTGATGTTGGCCACGTCGTCGAGCTGCGGGTCGTAGGCCGCCGCGGTCGTCTTGACGCGGTCGCCGTCCGGCAGACGTACGGCGACCGGGGCGAACTGCGAGCGGACCACGAGCCCCACGCCGTCCGTGGCGCGGACCTTTTCGGTGACCTCCTGCGGGAAGGGCACGAAGTTGCTGTTCTGGATGACGAAGTCGGCGCCCAGCGTGTCGTCGATCTGCTGGTCGAAGGACTTGGTCATGGAGGCGCTGGCGACGGACATCCCGCCGACCAGGGCGAGTCCGACCATCAGCGCGGCCGCGGTGGCGCCGGTGCGCCGGGGGTTGCGCAGGGCGTTGCGCTGGCTCATCCGGCCGACCGAGCCGAACAGCGCGGGGAACGCCCCGCCGAGGACACGGATCACCGGGCGCACGAGCAGCGGTCCCGCGATCACGGTGCCGATCAGCGTCAGGACGACACCGAGGCCCAGCAGGGACGCCGCCGACGACGTGTCCGACGAGAGGACACAGCCCAGCAGGGCTGCCGCGCCGGCCCCGAAGACGACGCCGCCCACCAGGGCGCGCACCTTCAACGGCCGTCCCACGCCCGCGATCTCGGCATCCGCCAGCGCGGCCATGGGCGAGACACCGGCCGCGCGCCGGGCGGGCAGGTACGCCGCCACGAAGGTGACGCCCACGCCGACGACGTACGCGGCGACCGGGGTACCCCAACCGATCACCATCTCGCTCGACTTGATGTTCATACCGAGCGTGTTCATCAACGCGATGAGCCCGGCGGCGAGCCCGATGCCGGTCGCGAGCCCCAGCGTCGAGCCGACCACACCGAGCAGCATCGCCTCGGTCAGCACCGAGCGGCGCACCTGACGCCGGTCGGCGCCCAGCGCCCGCAACAGGCCCAGTTCCCGGGTCCGTTGGGCGATGAGCATCGAGAAGGTGTTGACGATCAGGAAGACACCGACGAGGACGGCGATGCCCGCGAAGCCGAGCATGACGTACTTGATGACGTCGAGGAATCCGCCCAGCGACTCGACATCGGACTTGGCCTGCTCGTCGGCGGTCCGGATCTCGTAGTCGCCGGTGCCGATCGCGGCGGCCACGCGCTGCTTCAACTGCGCGTCGCTCACGCCGTTCTTCGCGTCCAAGGAGATGCCGGTGGCCGCGTCCGCGTCGCCCAGCAGCTTGGTCTGCGCGGTCGGGGTGTCCAGGAAGAGCAGGGTCGCGCCGGGGTTGGTGGTGGTGAATGTGGCGATGCCGACGAGCCGGACCTTGAAGGTGCCCTGCGGTCCGATGACGCTGAGCGTGTCACCGATCTTCAGGTCCTTGCGGTCGGCGGACTCCGAGTCGAGCAGGGCCTCGCCCGCGCCGTGCGGGGCATGACCCGAGGTGAGCTCGACCGGACTGCGCGGACCGGGGCTCCAGTCGGTGCCGATGGTGGGGGCGCCGGTGGTCGAGCCGACCGCCTCGTTCTCGCTGTCGGCGACGGTGATGTTCTGGACCTCGGCCTCCAGGCGCGCGTCGGCGACCCCGTCGATCCGGGCCACCCGGTCCAGGAGCGAGGCGGGCAGGGTGGCCGTCATGCCGGAGGGGATCGCCTCGTCCAGTTCCTCGCGCGGGCTGACCGTGACATCGGGCGCTGTCGAGGCGAAGAGCCGGTCGAAGGTGCGGCTGAGCGTGTCCGAGAAGATCAGGCTGCCCGCGACGAACGCCACGGACAGGACGACAGCCAGCGCGGACAGCAGCAGCCGTCCCTTGTGGGCCAGGAAGCTGCGGAGCGTCGCCTTCAGCACGGCCTCAGTCCTTGTCGAGGGAAGGGGCGTCCGCGGGTGCGGCCCCCGATGGCGGGCTCTCCTCGTGGTGCCCGCGGATCACGTCGGATCCGGGGGTCTGGGGGGAACCCCCGGTAAAGAGGCGCATGCGTTCCAGGACGGCCTCCGCCGTGGGCCGCTCCATCTCGTCCACGATCCGTCCGTCCCCGAGGAAGAGGACCAGGTCGGAGTGGGCGGCGGCGCCCGGGTCATGGGTGACCATGACGACGGTCTGCCCCAGCTCGTCGACGGCCTCGCGCAGGAAGCCGAGGACCTCCAGGCCGGCCCGCGAGTCCAGGTTGCCGGTCGGCTCGTCCGCGAAGATCAGCTCGGGCCGGGAGGCCAGCGCCCGGGCACACGCCACGCGCTGCTGCTGACCGCCGGAGAGCTGGGCGGGCCGGTGCTTGAGCCGGTCCCGCAGCCCCAGGGTGTCGATGACCTGGTCCAGCCACTTCTCGTCGGGTTTCTTGCCCGCGATGTCCATGGGCAGGGTGATGTTCTCGGCCGCGTTCAGGGTGGGGATCAGGTTGAACGACTGGAACATGAACCCGATCCGGTCCCGGCGCAGCCGCGTCAGATCACGTTCCTTCAGTCCCGTGATCTCGGTGTCGCCGAGCCAGACCTGGCCGGCCGACACGGTGTCCAGCCCGGCCAGGCAGTGCATCAGCGTGGACTTCCCGGACCCCGACGGACCCATGACCGCGGTGAACCGGCCGCGCGCGATCTCCACGTCCACCGAGTCCAGGGCGATCACCGATGTCTCGCCCGAGCCGTACGCCTTGGTCAGACCGTGGGCGCGGGCCGCGATCCCGTCGGCCGACGCATGGCCCGGGGCGTGCTCCGCAGCAGGTGTGGACAAGGCCGCCTCCTCAAGGACGTGCCGACTCCTCGGTCCCGGCCGAGGGTAGTGTGATCCACCCCACATCCGAAATCCCCCTGGGGTGCCGGTCGCTCTCCATCGCAGGTCGGGTCCCTGATTTCCGTGTAAGGGGCACACTTAGGGGACGGGCTCCGTCGGACGTGCCCTTGCCCCTGCTAGCACTCCGGCGCTAGCGTCGAGGTATGGCGAAGACCCAGCTGAACGTACGGGTGGACGAGGGCACAGCCCGCGCCGCTCGCGAACGCGCTCTGGCCCGCGGGATGAGTGTCAACCGCTACATCGAAGAACTCGTCAAGCAGGACACCGGGGAGGTCGGCCACACCTTCGTGGAGGCCGCCGCCGACTTCATGAAGCAGTACGAGAACGTCTTCGCCGAGGAACTGGGCGGGGAACGCGAGGGCTCACGCGAAGGTCGTCACTGAACCGTTGAGCAACCTCAGGATCGACCTCGCCTGGCTTCTCATGCTCGCCGACCAGAAGACCCCGGGAGACCCCCAGGTCATCGACTGGGGCGCCCTCGTCGCCGCCGTCGCGCGCCACGAGGCCGAGATCTTCGACGTCCCGGTCTACGACAGCCCGCACGCCCGGGCCGCGGCCCTGCTCCAACTCCTGATCCACGTACCGGCGTTGGAGCGCTCCAATGCCCTGTTCGCCTCCGCCGTCGCCTACGCCTACCTGGTGGCGAGCGGCCTCAAGGTCGTCACCTCGCCCGAACAGGTCCGGGAACTGGCCCGACTGGTCAAGAGCGGTGAGGCGTCCGTGCACGACATCGCGCAGGAACTGCGCCAGTGGAGCCTGTGATCAGCTCTCGGCGGGGCGCCACGCGGTGCCCAGCACGCAGTAGGAGGACGGCAGCCTCGGCCCCTTCTCCGGCATCAACACCTGCCGGTAGGGGCCGAGTTCGAAGCCCGCCTCCCGCAGGGCCGCGATCGGATCACGGGACAGATGGCAGCCCCCGCTCAGGGGCGGCCACACGGTCCGGTCCAGGGTGCGCTGGGTGAGACGCATCGCCTGCCCGCCGCCCCGGCCGTGCTCGAAGAACCGCACGACACCGCCGGGCCGCAGCACCCGCCGTATCTCCGCCAGGGCCCGTGGCAGGTCCCGCACGCTGCACAGCACCAGCGAGACCACGACGGCGTCGAAGGCCTCGCTCTTGACCGGCAGCGCCTCCGCCGCACCCGGTACGACGTCGACGGGCACCCCGGAGCGCAGGGCGGCGTCCACCGCCAGCCTGCGCAGCGTGCGTTCCGGTTCGATCGCCACGACCTCCGAGACCGTCCCCGGATAGTGGGCGAAGTTCAGCCCGTTGCCCGCGCCGATCTCGATGACCCGCCCGGACACTCCGGCGAGCAGGCGTTCCCGCACGCCGGCCATGCCGGCGCGGGTCTCGGCGGCGACGCTGACACGGGCGTAACAGCGGGCGAAGAGCGGGTGGTGCACGGGATCGCGCGGCAGCTTGCCGGAACCGACGGACCGTAGCGGCATGACGACCTCCCGGACGGGACAGGGTCTACCTCGATTGTCCCCCGGATGCGCCCCGCGCACCCACGCTCGCGCGCTACGCGACGAAGTTGCGCACCTGCTCGTACACGCCGTGGTCGTTGTTCATGTCGGTGTGCGAGACGCACCCGACCTCGACGTTGGTCGCACCGCTCAGGATCGCGGTGGTGTCCGGGGTGAGCGCGTCGTCGCAGTTCGACCAGTAGCTGGCGTACGAGACGCTGCCGGGTGTCTCGTCACCGGAGTTGAGCGAGGTGAGGAACGAACTGCCCGTGTACATCTGCGCACACGACGTGTACAGCCACGAGCACCAGGAAGCGGTCGTCGTGCCGTGGTTGACGCCCGCGACCGACACGAAGTCGTCCACGTACGAGGTCCCGCCGAGGTTCTTGAGGTAGTAGCGGGAGTTGAGCGCGCCCATGGAGTGGACGACCAGGTCGACCTTGGAGGCGCCGGTCTGGGAGAGCACGCTCTGGATCTTGGTGGACAGTTGCTGGGCGGTGGTGACGTTCGACTGCGTCCAGTCGTACGACCACGCGACCAGCTCGGAGGACGAGTAGCCGTCGGCCTTGAAGTCGGCGATCCAGTCGTCCCAACTGCTCGCGGAACTGCTCAAGCCGTGGACGAAGACGATCGGATTGTGGGTCGCGGCCTGAGCGGGGGCCGCGGAGAGGGGGAGCGCCAGAAGGAGCGATGAGACGACGGCCGAGACGGCCGCTGAAATGCGACGCCGGGAGCGTTGCATGATGCCTCCTGAAACGGGTGGGGTTGTCAGGAGTGTCAGGCGGGGTCTACGCGCGCCGCATCGGCGAACTCGCCGGTCTTTACGAGTCAATTAACTCGCCAGTAACGTCAAAGGTGTGCTGACTCCTGTAACCCCGCCGCCCCTCGAGGGCACTTCGTCACCGCAGCCCGCGGAGACGTGGCAGGACCTGGCCGCCGGCCTCCCGGAGGGCGTCCGGGTGCGGCTGCTGCATGCGGTGCACGGCGATCCGCGCGCGGCCGCCGAAGCCGTACGGCTGCTCGGCGCACGTCAGTCGACGGGCCTGGACCCGCTGCCGGCGGAACCGGCGGAACTGGCCCCCGCGTTGCTGCGCGCACACCGTGCGGAGATCAGGGAGCTGCCGGACGACACCCGGCTGTTGCTGCTCCTGGCCGCGGCCGACCAGTACCCCGTCGTCACCCACGCCTTCCTGCGTGCCGTCGCCGCCGCCCGGCTCGACACCCGGCCCATGGAGGCCGCCGAGGCGGCCGGGATCGCGCACGCCACGGCGACCGGGGTCGTCTTCCGCGACACCTGGACGAGGATCGCCGCGTACGAGTCGGGATCCCCGGCGGACCGCCGCGATGTCCACCGGCTGCTGGCCCGGGTCCTGCGCACCGGTGGCGAAACGTCTCTGCGCTCCTGGCACCGCGGCGCGGGAGCACTCGGACCGAGCACCCGGCTGGCGGCGGAGCTGGGAGCGGCCGCGACGAGGTCCCGCGACGCGGGCCGCCTCCAGCAGGCCCGTGCCCTCGCCGAACGCGCCGCCGCGCTGAGCCCCGACCGACCCGCACAGACCCGGCTGCTGGCCCGCGCGGCGGCGTACGCCTGGCAGGCCGGGGACGGGGACCGGGCCCGCCGGCTGGCCGCATCGTCCGGCGGCGACGCACTCACCGGGGTGCTCGCGCTGCGGGCCGGCAACGCGGCGGAGGCGTTCGACGCGCTGCTGACGGCCGTGGTGGCGAAAGAGGACGGGGGCGGCTGCGAGCCCGGGGCGGGGGAGACCCTCCTCCGAGGCGCGGGGCACGTCACTCGCGCGGCGCCGTACGAGACGCCCGTACGGACACCGAGCCGGCCGAGCGTCCTGGCCTCGCCGTCCGCCGATCCCTCGACCCCCTCGCCCTCCCCCCGCCCCCGC
>NZ_JXTE01000104.1 GCF_000972385.1 Streptomyces sp. WM6386 | reverse complement strand
CGCGGGGACCGTGGCGGGGGCGGGGGTGCTGGGGACGGCGTGCTGTGCGCTGCTGGCCGTGGCGGTCCGCCGGACCGAATGCCAAGACGGTGCTGACCAGCATGTGACCGGCCGGTAAGGTCTGGTGCCGTGCCGAAGCCCCTCAGTCTTCCCTTCGACCCCATCGCCCGCGCCGACGAACTCTGGAAGCAGCGCTGGGGAAACGTGCCGTCCATGGCCGCGATCACCTCGATCATGCGCGCCCACCAGATCCTCCTCGCCGAGGTCGACGCGGTCGTCAAGCCCTACGGACTGACCTTCGCGCGCTACGAGGCCCTGGTCCTGCTCACCTTCTCCAAGGCCGGCGAGCTGACCATGTCCAAGATCGGCGAGCGTCTGATGGTCCACCCCACGTCGGTCACCAACACGGTCGACCGCCTGGTGAAATCGGGCCTCGTGGACAGAAAGCCCAACCCCAACGATGGGCGCGGCACGCTGGCCGTCATCACGGAAAAGGGCCGCGAGGTCGTCGAATCCGCCACCCGCGACCTCATGGCCATGGACTTCGGACTGGGCGTGTACGACGCGGAGGAGTGCGCCGAACTCTTCGCGATGCTGAGGCCACTACGGGTGGCCGCGCACGACTTCGACGAGGACTGACGGACACGCCGGGGCCCTTCAGGGGCGCCGGAAGATCGTTCGAAACCGGCGGTTACGCTCGTACCCATGAAAAAGAGCGTGCTGACCCGCTACCGCGTCATGGCCTACGTCACCGGCGTGCTGCTCGTCCTGCTGACCCTGGGCGTCATCGCCAAGTACCTGCTCGAGATGGACGGCGCGGACAGCTTCACGAGCGTCGTCGGCATCGCCCATGGCTGGCTCTACGTCATCTACCTGGTCTTCGCCTTCGACCTGGGTTCCAAGGCCAAGTGGCCGGTCAAGAAGCAGCTCTGGGTCCTGCTCGCAGGAACGATTCCGACGGCCGCCTTCTTCGTGGAGCGCAAGATCACTCACGAGCTCGAGGGCCAGGTCGCCGAGGACGGCGCGGCCGTCGCCAAGGCGTAACTCCACCGCTGCGAGTGAGCTCGCGGCGGTTCTCCATCGACATTTACTAGGACGTCCTAGTAAATTTGAAGCATGGACGCTGACGCCATCGAAGAGGGCCGCCGACGGTGGCAGGCCCGGTACGACGCCTCGCGTAAGCGGGAGGCGGACTTCACCACGTTGTCCGGGGATGCCGTGGAGCCGGTGTACGGGCCTCGGGTGGGGGACCGGTATGAGGGGTTCGAGCGGATCGGGTGGCCGGGGGAGTATCCGTTCACGCGGGGGCTCTATCCGACCGGGTACCGGGGGCGCACGTGGACCATTCGGCAGTTCGCCGGGTTCGGGAACGCCGAGCAGACCAACGAGCGGTACAAGAAGATCCTCGCCAACGGGGGCGGCGGTCTGTCCGTCGCTTTTGACATGCCGACCCTCATGGGGCGGGACTCCGACGACCCCCGGTCGCTCGGGGAGGTCGGGCACTGCGGGGTGGCCATCGACTCGGCCGCCGACATGGAGGTGCTGTTCAAGGACATCCCGCTCGGGGACGTCACCACCTCCATGACCATCAGTGGGCCCGCCGTGCCCGTCTTCTGCATGTATCTCGTCGCCGCCGAGCGGCAGGGCGTCGATCCCGGGGTGCTCAACGGCACTCTCCAGACCGACATCTTCAAGGAGTACATCGCGCAGAAGGAGTGGCTCTTCCAGCCCGAGCCCCATCTGCGGCTCATCGGGGATCTGATGGAGTACTGCGCGGCCGGTATTCCTGCGTACAAGCCGCTCTCCGTCTCCGGCTACCACATCCGGGAAGCGGGATCGACGGCCGCCCAGGAGCTCGCCTACACGCTCGCCGACGGATTCGGGTACGTGGAGCTGGGGCTGAGTCGCGGACTCGACGTCGAGGTCTTCGCGCCCGGGCTCTCCTTCTTCTTCGACGCCCACGTCGATTTCTTCGAGGAGATCGCCAAGTTCCGCGCGGCCCGCAGGATCTGGGCGCGGTGGATGCGGGACGTGTACGGGGCGCAGAGCGACAAGGCGCAGTGGCTGCGGTTCCACACCCAGACCGCCGGGGTGTCGCTGACCGCGCAGCAGCCGTACAACAACGTCGTACGGACGGCCGTCGAGGCGCTCGCGGCCGTGCTCGGCGGCACCAACTCCCTGCACACCAACGCCCTCGACGAGACCCTCGCGCTCCCGTCCGAGCAGGCCGCGGAGATCGCGCTGCGGACCCAGCAGGTACTCATGGAGGAGACCGGGGTCGCCAACGTGGCGGATCCGCTGGGTGGTTCGTGGTACGTGGAGCAACTGACCGACCGTATCGAGGCCGACGCCGAGAAGATCTTCGAGCAGATCAGGGAGCGCGGGCTGCGGGCCCATCCCGACGGGCGGCATCCCATCGGTCCCATCACCTCCGGCATCCTGCGCGGCATCGAGGACGGCTGGTTCACCGGCGAGATCGCCGAGTCCGCGTTCCAGTACCAGCGGTCCGTGGAGAAGGGCGACAAGAGGGTGGTGGGCGTCAACGTCCACCACGGCTCCGTCACCGGCGACCTGGAGATCCTGCGGGTCAGCCACGAGGTGGAGCGGGAGCAGGTGCGCGCGCTGGGCGCCCGCAAGGGCGCGCGGGACGAGGCCGCGGTACGCACCGCGCTCGACACGATGCTCGCGGCCGCGCGGGACGGCGGCAACATGATCGGGCCGATGCTGGACGCCGTACGGGCCGAAGCGACCCTCGGTGAGATCTGCGGGGTGCTACGGGACGAGTGGGGCGTCTATACGGAGCCCGCGGGGTTCTGAGCCCGCACCGACCCCGAGCGGACAGGGCGGCTCAAGCGTCGGGCGCGGTGCGGGTGGCCGCCCGCAGAACCGCGGCCCCCGCAGGCGTCAACGTGTGCAGCACCGTCGTCGCGTGCCGATGGCTGGTGATCAGCCCTGCCTCCCGCAGGGTCGTGGTGTGCTTGCTCGCGGACGACGCGGAGATGCCTGTGACGCGAGCGATCTCGCCGGTCGTGGCTCCCGCGGCGGTGGCCCGCAACACCCCGGCCCGCGCGCGCCCGAGCAGTGCCGTGAGGGGTGCACCGGCGTTCGCGGCCACGGTGGCGAGCGGGGGGCGTCCCGGGGCGGCGCGGTGGACCGGGTAGACCAGGACGGGCGGCAGTTCCGGGTCGGCGAGGGTGGTCGGATTCTGCGCGGCGAAGTAGGACGGGATCAGCACCAGCCCTCGCCCGTTCAGATGGAGGTCCCGGTCCGCGACCGTGAACGAGACGTGCAGGACCGGCGGCCGCCAGCACATGGCGGGTCCGAGGCTCGCCAGCATCCCCCCGATACCGCCATCGAGGGCGTGCCGGCAGCGGAGGGCCCGCTCGGCGTCCATGCGTGCCTGCATCCGCTCGGCGTACGGAGCGACGGCGACGTCGTAATAGGTGCGCAGCGCCGCCGCGAGTTCCTGCCTCGCCTCTTTCTCGGCGATGCGGGGCGCCCAGGAGGGGGCGCCCACCCTGCGGTCGAAGATCGCCATTTCCTTCAGAACCCGGTCTGGCGATGTGGCGACCATGCCTTCGAGACCGCCGTCGAGTTCCTCATCAGCGTCCTGACCCGGCGTGAGGAAGTCGGGAAAATAGGCGGCCCTGGGAAAGAGCGGCAGTAAGAACTTCTGCAGCAGGCTTCCGATTCCTCGATCCGCGATGCGCTCGCGGGTCGATCTGTGCCATTCCGCATGGAACCAGCGGCCTCGTTTCGTCTGGAGGCGGTGCAGGCTCGTGGTGATCTCCCACATCGGGTCGGGTGAGCGGGCAACGCGTGTCCGGGCGAGGTCGGCGTCCGTGAAATGAATGCGGAGCATTTCATTCCTCCCCTGTACCTGCGCTTTTTCTATGAGATTCAGCATCATGGACCGCTCTCGCATCGGCGGGCAATGCTGTACCGGTCAGCTCAGGCCAGTCATGCGCAACATGGCCGGATCGGCTTCCGGAAAGGACCGGGCGAGACTCTTTTGCCGGTTCTAGGAATTCGGGCGCCATGAACGGCCGATGCATTCTGGCCATATCGGAAGGAGAAATGCGTGAAGAGACTCTTGTCAGTCGCGGCGGGAGCGGTCCTGGCGGTCGCCGGTCTGGCCGGAACGTCCGCGGCCTCGTCGGGTGGCGTCGCCGGTACGTCCGCCGCCCTGCCCTCGAGCGTGGCGATAGCGGCCGCGCCCGCCGGCTGCGACTCGGGGAACCTCTGTTTCTGGAACGGTGAGAACTACACGGGCGCCGGACCGGGCGAGTTGTCCGGACGGAACTCGAACTGGGGGGTGTTCGGCCAGAGCGCCTGCCCGAACGGCACCTGGAGCGACTGTGCCTCCTCCGCCTACAACAACGGGGTCAGCTGTAACGCGGTCATGTGGACCGGGACGAACTACAGCGGCGGCTTCTACCGGTTGTCCCGCGGTTCCGGTGAGACCCAGTTCGCCTCCTCGCACAACAACAACTTCTCGTCCAACAGCTGGATCTCGCCCAGCGACACGACCACCTCCGCGTGCGGCGGTCCCAACCCGTTCGACTGAGCGCGCCCGGGCGGTGTCCATGGGCACCGCCCGCCACTCGCGCCCATTTCCACGGACGGAACGCCGTGTGCGTCCAGAGAAGGGGACGGTCGTATGACACACCGCCGGAAGGCGACAAGCGCAGCCTTCTACGCCTGCGCCGTGGCGGCTGCTCTCGTGTTGACGGCATGCAGCGACTCCGGCTCGGCCCCGGCGCCCACGCCGGAACTCGGCCCGGCCGAGCTCGCGTTGCTCACGCGTTCGGGTGGCCAGGCGCTGGACGAGGCCCGGCTCTTCCACGCCGAGACCGAACTCATCGCGGCATGCATGACCGCCAAGGGCTTCCCCTACCGAGTCGACGCGTTCGCCCCGGCCACAGGCTCCTACGAGGAGCGGGAGATCGGCTTGGACACCCGGCGCCGCGAAGGCTACGGGCTGTATGCGAGGTTCTCGGCGGAGCGTGCCCGGAAGACGGCGGACACCGACGGTCCGACCAACGACCAGTACGTGGCCCGGCTGCCGGCCGGGGAAGCGGACGCGTATCTGCGAGCTCTGCGCGGCACTCCGGGGGACCTGCGGGAGATCAGGTTCGGCGCGGGCAGCACCGTCACCTTCTCGGCCGTGGGTTGCGAGGCGGACAGCCGCAGACGGCTGTTCGGCGACCTGGACGGCTGGGCGGCGGCGATGCACATCCCGCAGAACCTCGACGCCTCGCTCACGGACCAGGTGACCCGCGCCCCCCGGTACACGGCCGCCCTGCGCGACTGGCGGACGTGCATGAGGGAGAAGGGGCATCCCTACCCGACCCCCGAAGAGGCGAGCGAGCGTCTCAGCGCCGAGTTCCGCAACCGGGGCGCGACCGAGGAGTTGCGCCGACGGGAGATCGCGGTGGCGGTGGGAGACGGGGAGTGCGCCGCGCGGTTGCACATCCCGTCCACGGTGCTCTCGCTGCGCAAGCAGTACGCGGCCTCGCTGCCCGTCGCCGACAAGTCCAGGCTGCACAAGGTCGCCGAGATCTGGTCCAGGGCTGTGGCACGGGCCCGCGCCGTCAGCCCGACTGTGCGGTCCCATTCCACAACAGACGGCTGAGGCGACGGACTCGGCCGCCCGCGCCGGGCGGCCTCTCGTACTTACCGGGGTCCGGCCGAGGTCAGGCCCAGGAGGAGGACCTGGGTGAAGCCGCGCACCCACTCCTCGTCCGCCGGTTGCGCGCTGACCAGGGTGCGGTGCACCACCGTGCCGGCGACCATGTCGAAAATGAGGTCGATCGTGCGGGCGGTTTCCCCCGGATCGGATTCCGGGGGGAGCTCGCCGCGCGCCTCGGCGCGGGCGCGGCCCTCCAGGACGAGCCGCTTCTGGCGTTCGACGATCGACCAGCGGATGCGCTCGCGCAGGGCGTCGTCGTGGATGGACTCGGCCACGACCGACATCAGACCGCTCTTCGCCTCCGGACGGGCCAGGATCGCGGCGTACTGCAGGACCACGCCCTCGATGTCGGCGGCGAGGGTGCCGCAGTCGGGGAGTTCGAGCTCGTCGAAGAGCTCCGCCACCGCGTCGACGACCAGTTCGTTCTTGCCCGCCCAGCGACGGTAGATGGTGGTCTTCGCGACCCCCGCCCGCGCCGCCACGTCGCCCAGCGTGAGCTTGGACCAGCCCAGCTCCACCAGGGCCTCCCGGGTCGCCGCGAGGATCGCCGCGTCCGCGGCGGCGCTGCGGGGGCGTCCTGTGGCCCGCGGGGCGGGGGCGCGGCTCTGCATCCCACGACCATAACCGGCAATTCCTGTGAGGCCGTGAGGGAGATCACCGGGCTCCGGTGGCCGCGAGGCGCCCGATGCCATTACGCTACGACCCGTAGCGAAACCACTGGCGTGGGGTGGGGACCCGGCGCTCGGCAGTACAGAAGCGGTACCGGCTTTCTCAACGCTTTTCACTTGCGCCCGCGGACGGGGGAGGATAGACGCATGCAGCCACGGAACATGTCCATGAGCGGAGTCGTCGACCTCGCCGCGGTGAAGGCGGCCCAGGAGGCCAAGGAGAAGGCGGAGCAGGCGCGCGCCGCAGCGGCCCGGCAGGGCGGCGGCGCCGGAGGCGTCTCGCCGGCCGATCTCGTCATCGACGTCGACGAGGCCGGGTTCGAGCGGGATGTCCTGCAGCGCTCCACCGAGGTGCCGGTCGTCATCGACTTCTGGGCCGAGTGGTGCGAGCCCTGCAAGCAGCTGAGCCCGGTGCTGGAGCAGCTCGTCGTCGAGTACAACGGGCGCCTCCTCCTCGCCAAGATCGACGTCGACGCCAACCAGATGTTGATGCAGCAGTTCGGGGTCCAGGGGATCCCCGCCGTCTTCGCGGTGGTGGCCGGACAGGCCCTGCCGCTCTTCCAGGGCGCCGCCGGCAAGGAGCAGATCCAGCAGACCCTGGACCAGCTGGTGCAGGTCGCCGAGGAGCGCTTCGGGCTCACCGGGATCACGGTGGACCCGGACGCCGGGCCCGCAGCCGCACAGGCCGCCGAGCCCGCGATGCCGGTCGGACCCTACGACGCGCTGCTCGAGGCCGCCGTACAGGCCCTGGACGCGGGGGACTTCGGCGGTGCGGTGCAGGCGTACAAGAACGTACTGAGCGACGACCCGGGCAACACGGAGGCCAAACTCGGCCTCGCCCAGGCCGAGTTGCTCCATCGGGTGCAGGGTCTGGACCCGCAGCGGGTCCGCGAGGACGCCGCCGAGAAGCCGGCCGATGCGGCCGCGCAGATCGCCGCGGCCGACCTGGATCTGGTGGGCGGGCATGTGGATGACGCCTTCGGGCGGCTCATCGACACCGTGCGGCGCACGTTCGGTGACGACCGCAATGCCGTACGTGTGCGGCTGTTGGAGCTCTTCGAGGTCGTCGGGGCCGATGATCCGCGGGTGATCGCGGCGCGTCGGGCGCTGGCGCGGGCCCTGTTCTAGGGGAGGGGCCCCGACCGGGGCGGGAGCCCCGTTCTGACCAGTCCCTAAACACCCGGGTATGTGGTGCCCGAGTGAAAGATTCGACGATGAGAGGCCACTGCGGCCGCGCTTTACCAAATCTTGGTAATCGCGGCCGCTGTTACTTCCAGTAAGTTTCAGGCGTTGATCTGTCGGATTCTGTCCGATCATCAACAACTTTGTCCGGCCACTACGCGCCACCCAGAGTCGTCGGCCGAGACCAGCGGGTCGTTGTTCGGTTATCCGGCCGTTACTACCGAGTAACGAAGCCCCTTGTGCGGGCGGCGAGAATGCACCACGATCGGCGACGCTCGGTCCATTCCCCGCACCCCGACAGCCGGTCGGGCCCGCGGGAACTCCTGGGTCCCCACCGAGCAGAGCAGGCAGCAGTGGTGCCTGCTCTTGGGCAGGGGGGTCTTCGCCTTCCGGTGAAGCCTGTCCAGCAAGGTTGTGCGTGATGTGCTTCAGGCGCGACCAGTGGTTGTCGCTCGGGGGTGATCGCCGGTGATCGGTGCGCGGTTCGCGCCTCCGAGTACGGGCGCTCCCCTTCCCGAGGACGTAGCACTTCTCCCATCCCTGCCCGGCTGAGCCGTCATGTTCGACAGGGGCAGTCAGGGCCAGGAGATGTACGTCCGAGAAGGAGGAAATATGGAGTCCCAGGTGCGTGGCGGGACCAGATGGAAGCGGTTCGCCGTCGTGATGGTGCCCAGCGTGGCCGCCACGGCTGCGATAGGTGTCGCCCTCGCGCAGGGCGCTCTCGCCGCGTCGTTCAGTGTGTCGGGCCAGTCGTTCAAGGTCACCGCGGACAAGCTCGTCGGTACGGGCTTCTCCCAGTACGGTGCGCTTGACACGGGTTACACCCTCGATGGCAAGAAGACGGCTCACGCCGTCGCGGTCTCGGGGTTCAAGTCGGCCTCGATCACCGGTATGTGCCAGTCCGTGGTCACGCCGAACATCCCGATCCTCGGGTCGGTCAGCCTGGTTCTGAAGGCGGGCGGCGGCGGTACTCCCGTCCAGGCCGAGAACCTGTACATCGACGTCGAAGAGCTCGAGGCCGACGCGACCTTCGAGAACATCGACATCGGTGTGGCCGCCAAGGACGCCAGCAAGGGTCCGGGCATGAAGGGTGGCGGCGAGCAGGCCAACCCCTTCGGCTTCGCCCAGCAGGCCGACAAGGCCACGCTGACCGATGTGAAGCAGACGGCGTGGGCCACCACCGCCGGAACCTTCAAGCTCAGCGGCCTGAAGATGTCGCTGTCGTCAGGTGTCAAGGAGTGCTACTAAGCACTCGCTGACGGGCGGGGGAGCCGATGGCGCCCCCGCCCGTCCACTGTGAAGCGCGGTTCTTCACGTGCCGTACAACTCACCACCACAGCAACGCCGCACCAGGGAGCTGTTTTCCATGAGCGCCGAGACTCCTGCCGTACCCGGCCACGACGAGCACTACATCCGGGTCATCAAGCGGAAGTTCCGCGCCTGGCGGGGCGACCGGCCGTTCTGGGCCGGCCTGTTCGTCCTTCTGGGCGGAATCCCCATCGCGTACTTCCCTTACGCACACCTCCAGATCGGTCACCTGACCCTCGCGATGGCCACCACCGCGGGCGCCGGGTCGCTGATCATCGGCGTGCTGCTGGTCGTCCTCGGCGTCAGCCTCTGGTTCCAGAAGCACGTCCGCACCTTCGCGGGCGTGGCGGCGATCCTGCTGGCCCTGGTCTCCATCCCCGTGTCCAACCTCGGCGGCTTCCTCGTCGGCTTCCTCCTCGCCCTCGTCGGCGGGGCGATGGCCGTGGCCTGGGTACCCGGCGAGCCGCCGGTGCAGGAGCCGGGCCAGGGGGACACCGCGGGTGAGGGCAACGCCCCCGAGGGTGCGGTTCCCACGCTCACCAAGGACGCGTACGACGTCGGTGAGCCGAACGATCTGTCAGGAACGAGCCCGGCGAACGGGGCGAACGGGAGGCACAGTGCCGGCTGACGAGGTGACCCACGGGACTGATGTGGAGGAGTCCCGTGCGAGAACCGGGCCGCGGCATGCGGCGCCCAAGAAGCCGCTGTTCACCCGCTTCCACATGCCCGCCGGCAAGGCGATAGCCCTGGCGGCGATGCCGACCGCGGTCCTCATGGGGATGGGGTTCACGCCGACGCTCGCCAACGCGGAGGACCAGCCCACCTCCAAGAGCCTGACGGCCGACGAGTACAAGGACTGCGTCGCGGCCCTGGAGGACGACGCTTCGGCGTCCGCCTCGCCGTCGCCGTCGGCATCCGCCAGTGACTCCGACGACGCGGAGGCGACACCCTCGGCGTCCGCTTCCCCGGGCTCCGACTCGGGTGGCGACTCCTCGTCGGATTCAGGTTCCGACGACGAGGCCGAGCCCACGCCGTCGGCGTCCGCCAGTTCGTCCTCGGCGAGCTCCAACGACGCCCAGTCCGGTGCCACCGCCACGCCCTCGCCCTCCGAGAGCAGCGGGAACGTGCTGGAGGAGATCGGCGACGCCATCGAGGGCATCTTCACGGGCGGTGAGAGCGCCTCGCCGTCCGCGAGCGCCAGCCCGACGCCGTCGGCCTCGGCCTCGGAGAGTTCCTCCGACGACAGCAAGGACGACGACGCGTCCGACGCCGTCAAGGACACCACCGGCAAGGTCGCCGACACGGTCGAGGACACCGTGAAGGACACGACCGACGCGGCCTCCAAGGCCGCCGAGGACACCACCAAGGCGGTCGAGAAGGCGGCCGAGGCGGCCACCGCCAGCCCGTCGCCGAGCTCCACCACGGACGTCGACGACTGCCCGGTCGCCACCGACGCGGAGGGCGGCGTGGACAACGCCGTGCCGCTGCCGGCCGAACCCTGGTACCTGAACGCCAGCTCCCTGCTGCTGAAGGGCGCCGACTACAAGGGCATCGTCAAGGTGCGCACGGCCGACGGCACCGTCAAGGAGGTGCTGAAGTACGTCATCTCCGACGGCACCGACATCGGCGACCTGCACCAGACGGTGAAGGACGAGCAGTCCGGCAAGACCTACCACGTGCAGGCGGCCAAGGGCTCGACCTCCACTATCCGCGACGGCGACACGGTGATGTACACGGAGAGCATCTCCGGCAACCTGCTGGGGCTGATCCCGATCACGTTCAGCCCGGAGAGCCCGCCGCCGCTGAACATCCCGCTGATCTACTTCACCAAGGTGACGGTCGTGCAGGCCGGCCAGTTCGGCGGCACCCTGCACGTGCCGGGACTGCACAGCTACCAAACCAACTGAGCGCCGCCACAGGCCCGTTCGGGAGCCGCAACACGCCTGAGGGCGCCCCCTGATCCAGGGGGCGCCCTCAGCGCCGTACACAGGCCTTCTCGGCCGTCGGGGCCCCCGGAGAGGCCCCGGGGTCCTACTTCTGGCCGCCCAGGTGGTGGACGCGGAGCATGTTGGTGGTGCCGGGGATGCCGGGGGGCGAGCCGGCGGTGATGATGACGATCTCGCCCGGGTTGAAGCGGTTGATCTTGGCGATCTCCTGGTCGACCATGTCGACCATTTCGTCGGTGCTGTTCACGAACGGCACGACGTGCGACTCGACGCCCCAGCTGAGCGTCAGCTGATTGCGGGTGCTCTCGTCGGTGGTGAAGGCGACGATCGGCTGGACCGCGCGGTAACGCGACAGACGACGGGCGGTGTCGCCGGACTGGGTGAACGCCACCAGGCCCCGGCCGCCGAGGAAGTCCGCGATCTCACACGCGGCACGCGCGATCGAACCGCCCTGCGTGCGGGGCTTCTTGCCGGGGACGAGCGGCTGCAGGCCCTTGCTGAGCAGCTCCTGCTCGGCCGCGGTGACGATCTTCGACATCGTCTTGACGGTCTCGATCGGGTACGCGCCCACGCTCGACTCGGCGGACAGCATGACCGCGTCCGCGCCGTCCAGGATCGCGTTGGCCACGTCGGAGGCCTCGGCGCGGGTGGGGCGGGAGTTGGTGATCATCGACTCCATCATCTGGGTCGCCACGATCACCGGCTTGGCGTTGCGGCGGCACAGCTCGATGAGGCGCTTCTGCACCATCGGGACCTTCTCGAGCGGGTATTCGACGGCGAGGTCACCACGGGCGACCATCACGGCGTCGAACGCCATCACGACGTCCTCCATGTTCTCCACCGCCTGCGGCTTCTCCACCTTGGCGATGACGGGGACCCGGCGGCCCTCCTCGTCCATCACCTTGTGGACGTCGGCCACGTCCTTGGCGTCGCGGACGAAGGACAGCGCGACCATGTCGGCGCCCATGCGCAGCGCGAAACGGAGGTCCTCGACGTCCTTCTCCGACAGCGCCGGCACGTTGACGGCCGCGCCGGGCAGGTTGATGCCCTTGTGGTCGGAGACGACACCGCCCTCGATGACGATCGCCTTGACCCGGGGGCCCTCGACGTCCAGGACCTTCAGCTCGACGTTGCCGTCGTTGATGAGGATCTGGTCGCCGCGCGAGACGTCGCCCGGCAGGCCCTTGTAGGTGGTCCCGCAGATCTGCTTGTCACCCGGGACGTCCTCGGTCGTGATGACGAACTCGTCACCGCGCTCCAGCTCCACCGGGCCCTCGGCGAAGGTCTCCAGGCGGATCTTGGGGCCCTGAAGGTCGGCGAGGACACCGATGGCCCGGCCGGTCTCCTTGGCGGCGGCACGGACGCGGTCGTACCGCCCCTGGTGTTCGGCGTGCGTGCCGTGGCTGAAGTTGAAGCGGGCCACGTTCATGCCGGCTTCGATCAGGGACACGAGCATTTCGTGGGAGTCGACCGCGGGGCCGAGAGTACAGACGATTTTCGAACGGCGCATGGGGCGATCCTATCGGTTTGTTTCGCTACGGAATATTCCGTCTGGTGGAAGATACAAATGGGCGCCTATCTGCTCAGGCGTGTTACTGCCGTGTATTACTTCCGACCAGCGCGTAGGTCTGTGTGGCGATCTCCAGTTCTTCGTCGGTGGGCACGACGGCCACGGCCACGCGCGCGTGCTCCGGCGAGATCAGCCGCGGTTCGTCGCTCCGTACGGCGTTGAGCTCGCTGTCCACCGTGAGGCCCAGCTCCTCCAGGCCCGACACCGCAGCCTCCCGCACCGGACTCGCGTTTTCCCCGACGCCCGCTGTGAAGGCGACCGCATCCACCCGGCCGAGCACCGCGTAATAGGCGCCTATGTACTTCTTCAAACGGTGAATGTAGATGTCGAAGGCGAGTTGCGCCTGTTCGTCACCCTCGTCCACTCGGCGGCGGATCTCCCGCATGTCGTTGTCCCCGCACAGCCCGATCAACCCGCTCTTCTTGTTGAGAAGAGTGTCGATCTCGTCCGTGGACATTCCGCCAACACGCATCAAATGGAAGATGACGGCCGGATCCACGTCTCCGGAGCGCGTACCCATCACGAGCCCCTCCAAAGGCGTCAGCCCCATGGACGTGTCCACGCACCGGCCCTTCTCGACCGCCGAGGCCGAGGCCCCGTTGCCCAGGTGCAGCACGATGACATTGACCTCCTCCGGCGCCTTGCCCAGCAGCTCCGCGGTGGCCCGGGCGACGTACGCGTGCGAGGTGCCGTGGAAGCCGTAGCGCCGGATGCGGTGCTCGTCGGCGGTGGCGACGTCGATCGCGTACCGGGCGGCCGACTCCGGCATCGTCGTGTGGAAGGCGGTGTCGAAGACGGCGACCTGGGGCAGGTCGGGGCGCAGCGCCCGGGCGGTGCGGATGCCGGTGAGGTTGGCAGGGTTGTGCAGCGGGGCGACCGGGATCAGCCGCTCGATCTCGGCGAGCACGGCGTCGTCGACGACGGTGGGCGCGGTGAACGACTGCCCGCCGTGCACGACCCGGTGACCGATGGCGGCCAGCTCGGGGGAGTCGAGCCCGAGTCCGTCCTTGGCCAGCTCTTCCGATACGGCCTTCAGGGCCGCCTCGTGATCGGGGATCGGCCCGGTCCACTCACGGGAGTCGCCCGTGGTGAGGGGCGTGTGCCTGAGCCGCGAGGATTCCTCGCCGATGCGCTCGACGAGACCCGAGGCCAGCCGGCTGCTGTCCCGCATGTCGAGCAGCTGGTACTTCACCGACGAGGAGCCGGAGTTGAGGACGAGGACACGGGTGCCGCGGGGCGAGCTCACTGCTGGGACGCCTTCTCGGTGGGGGACGGGGCGGGGGACTGGGCCTGGATCGCCGTGATGGCGACGGTGTTGACGATGTCCTGGACGAGCGCGCCCCGGGACAGGTCGTTGACCGGCTTGCGCAGACCCTGGAGCACCGGACCGACGGCGATCGCGCCGGCCGAACGCTGCACGGCCTTGTAGGTGTTGTTGCCCGTATTGAGGTCCGGGAAGATCAGAACCGTTGCCTGCCCGGCCACCTCGGACTCCGGCAGCTTGGTCGCCGCGACGGTGGGTTCGACGGCGGCGTCGTACTGGATCGGCCCCTCGATCCTCAGCTCGGGCCGCCGCAGCCGTACCAGCTCGGTCGCCTCGCGCACCTTGTCCACGTCGGCGCCCGAACCCGACGTACCCGTCGAGTACGACAGCATCGCGATCCGCGGGTCCACCCCGAACTGCCCGGCGGTCGCGGCCGCCTGGACGGCGATGTCGGCCAACTGCTCGGCGTCGGGGTCCGGGTTGACCGCGCAGTCGCCGTAGACGAGGACCCTGTCGGCGAGGCACATGAAGAAGACGGACGAGACGATGTCGGCGTCCGGCTTGGTCTTGATGATCTCGAAGGCGGGCCGGATGGTCGCGGCGGTGGAGTGCACGGAGCCGGAGACCATGCCGTCGGCGAGCCCCTCCTGCACCATCAGCGTCCCGAAGTAGTTCACATCGGTGACGACGTCGTACGCCAGCTCCACCGTCACGCCCTTGTGGGCGCGCACGGTCGCGTACTTCTCGGCGAAGGAGTCGCGCAGCTCGCTGGTGGCCGGGTCGATCAGCTGGGCGTGGCCGAGGTCGATGCCGAGGTCGGCGGCCTTCTTGCGGATCTGGTCGACGGGGCCGAGCAGGGTGAGTTCACAGACCCCGCGGCGCAGCAGCACCTCGGCGGCGTGCAGGACGCGGGGCTCGGTGCCCTCGGGCAGGACGACGCGGCGCTTGTCGGAGCGGGCCTGCTCCAGGAGCTTGTGCTCGAACATCATCGGAGTGACGCGGTCGCTGCTCGGTGCCGAGACCCGCTTGAGCAGGTCGCCGCTGTCGATGTACCGCTCGAAGAGGCCGAGCGCGGTCTCCGCCTTGCGCGGCGTGGCCGCGTTCAACTTCCCTTCCAGGGAGAAGAGTTGCTCGGCCGTCGGGAAGCTGTTGCCGGGTACCGAGAGCACCGGGGTGCCGGGGGCGAGGCGGGCGGCGAGGGTGAGGACGTCGTCGTTCGGCACCTCGCCCAGGGTGAGCAGCACACCGGCTATCGGCGGGGTGCCGGCGCTGTGCGCGGCGAGCGAGCCGACGACCAGGTCGGCGCGGTCGCCCGGGGTGACGACGAGACAGCCCGGGGTCAGGGCGCCGAGGAAGTTCGGCAGCATGGCGCCGCCGAAGACGAAGCCGAGCGCGTCCCGGGCGAGCCCCGAGTCGTCGCCGAGCAGCACCTTGGCGCCGAGGGACTGGCCGATCTGCGCGACGGTCGGCGCGGACAGGGCGGGCTCGTCGGGCACGACGTAGCAGGGCACGGGCAGCCGGGAGGAGTCGAGCCGCTCGGCGATGAGGTCCCGGTCCTCGCGGGCGACCCGGTTGGTGACCATGGCGAGGACGTCGCAGCCCAGGCCGTCGTAGGCGCGATACGCGTTGCGGGTCTCGGCGAGCACCGACTCGGCGGGCTGCTTGCGGCCGCCGACGACGGGGATGACGGACGCCCCGAACTCGTTGGCGAGCCGGGCGTTGAGCGAGAGCTCGTCGGGGAGCTGGGTGTCGGCGAAGTCCGTCCCGAGGACGAGGACGACGTCGTAGTCACGGGCGACGAGGTGGAAGCGGTCGACGAGCGTCGAGACCAGCTCGTCCGTCCCCTGTTCGGCCTGGAGCGTGGACGCCTCGTGGTAGTCCATGCCGTAGACCGTCCTGGGGTCCTGGGAGAGGCGGTAGCGGGCGCGCAGCAACTCGAACAGGCGATCGGGACTGTGGTGGACGAGGGGCCGGAAGACACCCACCCGGTCGACCTGCCGGGTCAGGAGTTCCATGACCCCCAGCTCGACGACCTGGCGGCCGTCGCCGCGGTCGATTCCGGTCACGTACACGCTGCGGGTCACGCGTGCTCTCCGTTCGAAAGAGGGGGCACAAAAATCGCCCACCGAGGTGAGCAGAACCCTCTTGACAATACCTCTCGCGCTGGATAAGGCGCCCGTCAGGAGTGGAGGCGGCAGTGCGGTGTGGGACGTGAAACAATCGGACTGGCTCACCGGTATCAACAGCGAGCAGGAGACACAGCACGATGCGTATCGGAGTTCTCACCGCAGGCGGCGACTGCCCCGGCCTGAACGCAGTGATCCGGTCGGTCGTGCACCGCGCGGTCACGCAGTACGGCGACGAGGTGATCGGCTTCGAGGACGGCTACGCGGGTCTCCTGGACAGCCACTACCGCAGCCTCGACCTGGACGCGGTGAGCGGCATCCTGGCCCGCGGCGGCACGATCCTCGGCTCCTCCCGTCTGGAGCGCGACCGCCTCCGCGAAGCCTGCGAGAACGCGCCCGACATCGCCCGTGACTTCGGTATCGACGCGCTGATCCCGATCGGCGGCGAGGGCACGCTGACGGCGGCGCGGATGCTGTCGGACGCGGGCCTCCCGGTCGTGGGCGTCCCGAAGACGATCGACAACGACATCTCCTCGACGGACCGGACCTTCGGTTTCGACACGGCGGTAGGGGTCGCCACGGAGGCCATGGACCGCCTCAAGACGACGGCCGAGTCCCACCAGCGGGTGATGGTCGTCGAGGTCATGGGCCGCCACGCGGGCTGGATCGCGCTGGAGTCCGGCATGGCGGCCGGCGCGCACGGCATCTGCCTGCCCGAGCGCCCCTTCGACCCGGCCGACCTGGTCAAGATGGTCGAGGAGCGCTTCTCCCGCGGCAAGAAGTTCGCCGTCATCTGCGTCGCCGAGGGCGCGCACCCCGCCGAGGGCTCCATGGACTACGGCAAGGGCGACATCGACCAGTTCGGCCACGAGCGCTTCCAGGGCATCGGTACGGCGCTGGCGTACGAGCTGGAGCGACGGCTCGGCAAGGAGGCCAAGCCGGTCATCCTGGGGCACGTCCAGCGAGGTGGCGTACCGACGGCGTACGACCGCGTCCTGGCCACCCGCTTCGGGTGGCACGCGGTGGAGGCCGCGCACCGGGGTGAGTTCGGGCGGATGACGGCGCTGCGCGGGACGGATGTCGTGATGGTGCCGCTCGCGGAGGCGGTGACCGAGTTGAAGACGGTGCCGAAGGACCGGATGGACGAGGCGGAGTCGGTCTTCTAAGGGCTGGTCAGGGCTGGCCAGGGCTGGTCTGTGAGGTGTTTTTCGGGGGACTTTCAGCCAGTGAATTGCTGGACGTTCGTCCAGAAGTGATCGACGATCCGGTCCAGGAAGTCCCGGCCCGAGTGGCTCGAATCGCCTGCCGCGCTGCCTTCTCCCCAGCTCAGCGTGGCGACCATCTGCCCCTGGTACTCCTGGTGCAGCCCCTGGAGGACATCCTCCAGGAGCCGCCGGTCCAGGGGCACGATCTTGCTCACGGGGCGGACGTACGCCTGCCAGCGCGTGGTGGCGGCGCTGCGGAGATGCTCGGTCAGTCGTGGCTCGCGGCCGGTGACGGTGACGAAGTCCGGCAGAGCCAGGTCCAGCACCTCGGCGAGGACGGCGGACTGACGGTCGTTGCCGCGCCAGTCGTTGTTCTCCTCCATGCGCAGATAGGCGAGGAGTTCGAGCCCCAGGGAATGGGCGACGTCCTCGGGGGCGAGGCCGCGCCTGATGCGGTGCTCGCGCAGGGTGCGCGGCTTGCCGATGAGTTCACCGGCGGAACACCACAACACGCCCGCGAGAGCCGTGAGTTCGGGGCTGGAGGGGTTCGTCGTGCCCCGTTCCCATGCGATGACGTGGTCCGGGGTGACATAGGGCAGCCCGTAGGAGGCCCGCATGCTGTAGGCGACATGTTCGGGGCCCATGTTCAGGGCGGTACGGAGGCGGCGGGCGGCGGGGGCGTTGAAGGGAGGGCCTGGCTGGTTCGGAAGGGCTGGGGGTCGGCGCACGGGGCACAACGTAGGGGTGTTGGGCTCCGGTTACTACGGTCTGTTCGGCCAGGATCACGGATTGTAGGAACGTACGGTTCAGGCCCCCGTCGGGGGTGGCTGAAGATCGTCTGTCGGGTGGGCGGGGGTGGTGGCGAGGATGGCGCGGAGTGGGTTGTTCCGGCGATCGGGAAGGTGCGTGGATCTTCGTGTACGAGGTGAATGGCAAGGTAGAGGGGCATATTCGCGAGCGCTTGCTGGCGCCGAACTTCTGGCACCTCGCGACGGTGGGGGCCGACGGGTCTCCGCAGGTCTCGCCCATGTGGGCGGATCTCGAAGGGGAGTACGTCATGGTCAACACGGCGATCGGGCGCGTGAAGGAGGAGAATCTTCGGCGCAATCCGAGCGTTTCGCTGTCGCACCATGACCCCGAGAACCCTTACGACCGGGTGGAGATCCGGGGACGGGTTGTGCGTTTCGTCGAGGGGGAGGAGGCGGAGTGGTCCATGGACCGGCTTACTCGCAAGTACATCGGGGAGGAGCGGTATCCGTGGCTGCTTGCCGGGGAGCGGCGGGTGATGTTGTTGATCGAGCCGGTGAAGGTGCGGAGAGTTGTGGGGGTTGAGCCGTTCCGGCCTGGGGTGCTGCCGGAGGCGGGGGCCGCGTCAGAGTAGGTGGTCGGCCTTGCCCGCCTTGATGTCCCGGATGAGGGTGGCGAGGGCTTCGTGGGTGTCGGTGAGGTACGTGTCCTCTTGGCCGGCGACCGGCGACCGGCGACCGGCGACCGGCGACCGGCGACCGGCGACCGGCGACCGGCGATGGCTGTGTAGGCGTTGCCTTGGGGGGCGGTGCCTGGGCGGAAGCAGTCGGCGCCCTCGCCGCAGAAGGGTGCTTCCCAGGTGATGTCCGGCAGGAGGGCTCTCAAGCGCTCCGCTGGACGTGCGGTGGACGGGTTGTTGTTCGTCTGCGGCGCCGTCGTGGCTGGTCGCGCCCACGCGGCGGCAGCCGCACATTGACACAGCCCCGCGCCCCTTCGGGGCGCTGCCGAACCGCAGTGGACTTCAGCCGGCCCGCTTAGAGGTCCTTGGCGAGCGTGCGGATGGAGTCGCGCGACGGACCGATCGGTTCGTGGGTTGCGCGGGGCGCCGCCTGAGTCGTCCTGGAGACGCATGAGCGGGAGGACATGATCGACGCTGCCGTCCAGGTCGTTGCCGAACTCGCCGCGTGCGCTTGCCGGTTCACGCCCGACGCCGAGGGGTGCGTGTCGCTGCGGTCCGGGGCGGGCGTTGCGGTTCCGGGACGGGGCGTTGTGGGTGATCTTCTACGACGGGCATCCCCGGCACCGTCATCCGCGGCTTGTGGAGGCTTGCGGTGGGCGGAGGCGGGCTGTGCTACGGGTGTTGGGGTGCGTGGTGCGGGCGTGCCGGGGATGCCCGTCGTAGAAG
>NZ_JXTE01000103.1 GCF_000972385.1 Streptomyces sp. WM6386 | reverse complement strand
CCGTCCCCCACGGACGCCGCCCTTGCCGCTGATCTGGCGCTGCCGATCGAGGAGCTGGAGCTCACCGTTCGGTCGTACAACTGCCTCAAGCGTGAGGGCATCCACTCCGTGGGTGAGCTCGTCGCCCGCTCCGAGGCCGACCTCCTGGACATTCGTAACTTCGGTGCGAAGTCCATCGACGAGGTCAAGGCGAAGCTGGCCGGCATGGGCCTGGCCCTCAAGGACAGCCCGCCCGGATTCGACCCGACCGCCGCCGCCGACGCCTTCGGTGCCGACGACGACGCGGACGCGGGTTTTGTGGAGACCGAGCAGTACTGATCGGTCGTTGCCGGTGAGCATCCGCTCACCGGGTTCCTGACCCCGGTACCTGATACGGCCGGGGCAGACCAAGGAGAAAGAAATGCCGAAGCCCACCAAGGGTGCCCGTCTGGGCGGCAGCGCCGCGCACGAGAAGCTCCTCCTCGCGAACCTCGCGAAGAGCCTCTTCGAGCACGGCCGTATCACCACCACCGAGGCGAAGGCGCGCAAGCTGCGCCCGTACGCCGAGCGTCTGGTCACCAAGGCGAAGAAGGGCGACCTTCACAACCGCCGTCAGGTGCTCCAGGTGATCACGGACAAGAGCATCGTCCACACGCTTTTCACCGAGATCGGCCCGCGCTACGAGAACCGTCCCGGTGGCTACACCCGCATCACCAAGATCGGTAACCGTCGTGGCGACAACGCGCCCATGGCTGTCATCGAGCTGGTCGAGGCGCTGACGGTCGCGCAGCAGGCGACGGGTGAGGCCGAGGCCGCCACCCAGCGTGCCGCGAAGGACGCCGAGGCTGCTCCGGTTGCCGAGGAGACCAAGGTCGACACGACCAAGGCCGACGAGGCGGAGGCTCCCGCCGAGGACGCCAAGGACGCCTAAGCGTCTGCCGGGTTCTGTTTGTTGGCGGCTGCGACTTCGTCGTGGTTGTTCGCGCAGTTCCCCGCGCCCCTGAAGGGCGTTTGCGGGCCCGTTCCTTTTCCAGGAGCGGGCCCGCTTTGTGTTCCTGAGAGGATCTCTGTGTGAGTGATGAAGTAGCGGCCGGGCATGTTCGTATTCGCCTTGACCTGTCCTACGACGGGACCGCGTTCTCCGGGTGGGCCAAGCAGGCCGGGGGGCGGCGGACCGTGCAGGGGGAGGTCGAGGACGCGCTGCGTACGGTGACCCGGTCCCAGGAGACGTACGAGCTGACCGTGGCGGGGCGGACCGATGCCGGGGTGCATGCGCGGGGGCAGGTCGTGCATGTCGATCTGCCTCGGGAGGTCTGGGGCGAGCATCACGAGAAGTTGCTGAAGCGGCTCGCCGGGCGGCTGTCGAAGGACGTACGGGTGTGGGCCCTGCGTGAGGCGCCCAGCGGCTTCAATGCCCGGTTCTCCGCTGTTTGGCGGCGGTATGCCTATCGCGTCACCGACAACCCCGGGGGTGTGGACCCGCTGCTGCGGAGCCATGTCCTGTGGCACGACTGGCCGCTCGACGTCGATGCGATGAACGAGGCCGCCGGGCGGCTCCTCGGGGAGCACGACTTCGCCGCCTACTGCAAGAAGCGGGAGGGCGCGACCACCATTCGTACGCTTCAGGAGCTGAGCCTGGTGCGAGGCGAGGACGGGATCATCACCGCCACGGTCCGGGCCGATGCCTTCTGCCACAACATGGTGCGCTCGCTGATCGGGGCGCTGCTGTTCGTGGGGGACGGGCACCGCGGGCCGGAGTGGCCGGGGAAGGTGCTGGCCGCGGGGGTCAGGGATTCCGCCGTGCATGTCGTACGGCCGCATGGGCTGACGCTCGAAGAAGTCGGCTATCCGGCCGACGAATTGCTGGCCGCGCGGAACAAGGAGGCGCGCAATCGGCGCTCGTTGCCCGGGTCGTCCCGTTGTGAAACCTGTTAGTTACCGCTCATTTCGCCGCAGATAGCGGACATGTCGCATCTTACCCGGCGTATGCCTCCACTCGACTCTTACGTCATCTACATAACTCGGATAATCTTTCGCAGCTCGGCCATTGGTTCGACAGGGGCGGCCGAGTACGGGTGGGGGTCGACGGGCCGGTGGGGCCCATGGGTGGTTTCTTTTTTATGAGTTCAGTGGGTCCGGTACGGACCGGGGGGCGTCGTAACGCGCGCCAGAACAGCGGGCGGCGTAGGGCTGGGCGTAGTGGGAGCGCTCCACTGGGGCTGCTGCCGCTGCCGCCGACGGACAAGGAGAAGTACTCCTATGCCCGGCGGAACCTGTGGATTCTGACGATCAGTTCGCTGATCAGCTTCTGCTGCCTGGTGGTCAGCCAGTTCGAGCTGGCGAAGTCCACGCCGGTGCTGTGGATCTACACACCGCTGCTGGTCTTCACGGTCATCTACTACCTGATATCGCTCCGGGTGAATGGTTTCACCAGGGACTTCGACATCGCGTACCACAAGCGGCTGGTCCACAACTGGCGGCCCGAGGTCTATCCCACGGTCGATGTGTTCCTGCCGGTGTGCGGTGAGCCCATCGAGGTGCTGCACAACACCTGGCGCCACGTCCGGGACATGGCCGACCACTATCCGGGCGTCTGCGTCCCGTTCGTCCTCGACGACGGCGCCGACCCCCAGCTGGAGGCGATGGCCCGGGACTTCGGGTTCCGCTACGGCACCCGCGAGAACCGCGGCTGGTTCAAGAAGGCCGGCAACCTGCACTTCGGGTTCGGGCAGTCCGACGGCAAGTACATCCTCATCCTGGACGCCGACTTCACCCCGCGCGCCGACCTGCTCCAAGAGCTGCTGCCGTACATGGAGTCCGACCCGGGCATCGGCATCGTCCAGTCCCCGCAGTACTTCCGGGTGCTGGACTCGCAGAACTGGATCGAGCGTGGCGCCGGCGCCGTGCAGGAGCTGTTCTACCGGTCCGTGCAGGTCTCCCGGCAGGGCAGCGACGGCGCGATCTGCGTCGGCTCCTGTGCCGTGTACCGGCGGGCCGCGCTGGAGACCAACGGCGGTACGACGCTGATCGAGCACTCCGAGGACGTGCACACCGGCTTCGACCTGCGGGGTCTGGGCTGGGACCTGCGTTATGTGCCGGTCGCCGTCTCCACCGGAGTGTGCCCGGACACCGCCGGCGCCTTCTTCAACCAGCAGTACCGCTGGTGCTCCGGATCGATGAGCCTGCTCGCCAGCAAGAAGTTCTGGGAGCGCAAGATCAAGCTCTCCAGCCGGCTGTGCTACATGTCCGGGTTCTTCTACTACATCCACACGGCGCTGTTCACCTTCGCCGCGCCGGTCATCCCCATCGTGCTGCTGGTGATGATGCCGGACAAGCTCCAGGTCGAGCATCTGCTCATGGTGGCGCCCAGCATCATCTACACCACGATCGTCTTCCCGATGTGGCACAAGGCGCCCTACCGGCTGGAGGCCTGGGCCGCCCGCATGATGTACGGCTGGGCGCACGTCTTCGCCATCTGGGACATCCTGCGCAAGAACCGCATGGGCTGGCAGCCCACCGGATCCTCCGGAGCCAAGAAGAACAAGACCCGCCGCTTCTGGATCGGCATGTGGGTCTGGAGCGGCGGCACCGCCCTGATCTGGGTGGTCGGCGCCGTGTACCGGACGTTCACCATGGACGCCCCGAACTTCGCCCTGATCCTGTCCTCCGGGCTCTTCTACGCCCTCGTGGTGGCCCGCGTGCTGGTCCAGCCGCGTGAGAAGGAGGCCGTCTGATGCAGCTTCGCACCCGCACGCGCACCGCACTGACCGCCGTCCTGCTCACCGCGCTGGCCCTCAGCGGCTGCTCTGTGCTCGACGACTCGAACAACGGCTCACCTGCCGGACAGGCAAAGGGGGATGCCGATCCGTCGCAGAGCGCGGAGTCGGACGTTCCCTACGACGTCGTTCCGCTGATCAAGCCGAGGAAGAAGTACTACGGGGCCGCCGTGGCGGGCGCGCCGACCTCCATGAAGGGCGTCGACGCGTACACCGAGATGACCGGCAAGCAGCCGAACCTCATCGAGTACTACGCCGCCTGGGGCGACGGCTTCGACGCCAGCGGTGTGCGCAAGGCGTGGAAGGAGGGCGCCATGACGCTGATGTCCTGGGAGCCCTTCGACACCAGCGTCGCGGACATCGCGGACGGCAAGTCGGACGCGTACATCAAGAAGTACGCCACGGCCGTGCGGAAGCTGAATCTCCCCGTCGTGATCGACTTCGCCGACGAGTTCAACGGCCACTGGGAGAAGTGGGGGACCAAGCACACGACCCCCAAGCAGTACGTGGCCGCCTGGCGGCACATCCACCAGACCTTCATCGACGCCGGCGCCTCGAACGTGATCTGGGCCTGGTCGCCCAACATCATCAACCCGGTCAAGAGCGTCAAGCTCGAGCCGTACTACCCGGGCGACGCCTACGTCGACTGGGTCGGGCTGATCGGCTACTGGACGATCGACGACGACAACGCCTTCGACAGCGTCTTCGGTCCCACCATCGACCAGATCCGCACCTTCACCAAGAAGCCGATGCTCCTCCTGGAGACCGCGGCCATGGCGGGTGAGCGGCGACGGGCCGACATCCGCAACCTGTTCGCGGGCGTGGAGGCCGACGACAACTTGCTCGGCTTTATCTGGTTCAACCACAAGAAGCGTGCCGACTGGCGGTTGGAGGCGAGCCCGCTGGCACTGAAGGAGTTCAAGCAGCTGGCCGCGGACGACCGTTTCGGCTTCGACGTACGGAAGCCGTGATGACCTCCCGACACGATCACTACACGCCGCAGCCCTACGATCCGTACGCCGAGGACGAGGGCGGTTGGTTCAACTCCGACGGCCGGGCCTCGCAGCAGCAGTACCAGCAGCAGACGCACGGTTACGACAACGCGCAGTACCCGTACCAGGAGCAGCAGCCACAACAGCCGTACCAGGCCGGCATCCCCGAGCAGCCGCAGAGCGGCTACGACGACCAGCCGACGTACGCCCTGCGCACGGTCGAGTACCAGCAGGTGCCGGACGACGAGCCCGGATACCACATCCCCGAGACGCCGGACGCGGGCTGGGACGACACCCCGAGCAAGCGGCGGGCGTGGGTCAGCCGCGGTGTCCTGCTGGTCATCCTGCTGATCCAGACGGTGCTGTCGCTGCGGCTGACCAACACCGCCTTCCAGGACGAGGCCCTCTACCTGGCGGCGGGCCACAACATCATCGACCACTGGATGAACGGCACCCCGCTGCACAGCGGGTACGAGTCGTACTTCTCCGGGTCGCCGATCCTCTATCCGGTCGCCGCGGCCGTCGTCGACGGCTGGTTCGGGCTCTCCGGCGCCCGGGCGCTGAGCCTGCTGTGCATGCTGGGCGCGACCGCGCTGCTGTACTCCTTCAGCCGGCGCATGTTCAACGAGCGGGTGGCGCTGGTCGCCGCCGCGCTCTTCGCGGTCACGCAGCCGACCATCGTGCTCGGCTGGTTCGCCACCTACGACGCTCCGGCGATCTTCCTGCTGGCCCTGGCCACCTGGATCGTCGTCCGCACCAACCGGGCGCCCGCGGCCCTTGTGCTGCTCGCGGCTCCGGTGATCGTCCTGGCGGTCGCGGTGAAGTACGCGTCCGCGCTGTACCTGCCCACCCTCGTAGTGCTCGCCGCGCTCACGGCCTGGCACCACAAGGGCTGGCGTTGTCTGCTACGCGCGTTCCTGCTCGGCCTCGGTACGGCCGCGCTGGCCGGTGTCGGCCTGATGTACACCGATGTGCTCGCCGGTGTGAAGGCGACCACCACCAACCGTGCCCACGGCACCGAGACCGCGATGTCCCTGGTGGCGAAGTCGGTGGAGTGGGGCGGGCTGATGTTCGCCGCCGCCGTCGCCGGCGCCGTCGCCTACGCGCTGCGCGGCCGGATGAACGAGTCCCCGCGCTCGCACGGCCTGGGCGGACCGGGCTGGCGCTGGCGTGCCCTGCTGGGCCTGGTGCTGGCCGGCACCGCGCTGCTGGCTCCGGCGTACCAGATCCATCTCAGCACCTCGGTCTCGCTCTACAAGCACCTCGACTTCGGGCTGCTCTTCGCCGCCCCGATAGCCGGCGTCGGTGTGATCCGGCTGGTCGGCAAGCACTTCCGCTATCCGCAGCTGGGCATCCTGATCTGGGTCACCGCGCTGTGCCTCGGCGTCTCGCAGTCCGAGTGGCGGTTCGGGCTGTGGCCCGACTCCACGCCGCTCGTCAAGGCCATCGAGCCGTACATGAAGCCCAAGGCCAAGTACCTCGGCGCCACCTACGAGGTGCCCGTCTACTACCTGCGGGACAAGACCAACCACGACCAGTGGACGTCGACGTACGGCATCGGCTACTCGGACAAGAAGGGCAAGATCCACCACGGCAGGGAGGGGTACCGGCTCGCCATCGAGGCCGGCTACTTCGATCTGATCGTGCTGGACGGCGTCGCGACGCCGGACCTCGACAAGTACCTGGCGCAGCAGGTGACCAAGAGCGGGCACTACCGCCTGGTCGGCAAGATCCCGTTCAAGCTCAGCTCGGGCGGCACCGGCCAGTACCAGATCTGGACGAAGACGTCCTGAGCCGGTCGCTCACCTCTGTTCTTCTTCACCCCTGTATTCACGAAAGGCCGTAAACCATGCGGCTCACCGTCATCGGCACCGGCTACCTCGGTGCCACCCACGCCGCCTGCATGGCGGAGCTCGGTCATGAGGTGGTCGGCGTCGACGTCGACCCGGACAAGATCGCCGCGCTGCGGGCCGGCCAGGTGCCGTTCCACGAGCCCGGGCTGCCCGAGCTGATCCGGAAGCACACGGCGACCGGGCGACTGAGGTTCACCACCGACTACACGGAGGCCGGGGCCTTCGGCGAGGTGCACTTCGTGTGTGTCGGCACCCCGCAGCGCAAGGGCTCCGAGGGCGCCGACCTCACCTATGTCGACGCTGCTTTCGCGGCGATCGCCGAGCACGCGGCCGAGGACTCGCTGCTGGTCGGCAAGTCGACCGTGCCGGTGGGCACGGCGGAGCGGCTCGCCGGGACGCTGGGCGTCGAGGTCGCGTGGAACCCGGAGTTCCTGCGGGAGGGCTTCGCCGTCCAGGACACGCTGCGGCCCGACCGGCTGGTCATCGGTGTCCGATCCGCACATGCGGAAACGATCCTCCGCAAGGTGTACGAGCCTGTGCTGGAGGCCGGCACCCCGCTGGTCACCGCCGACTTCCCGACCGCCGAACTGGTCAAGACGGCCGCCAACGCCTTCCTCGCCACCAAGATCTCCTTCATCAACGCGATGGCCGAGCTCTGTGAGGCGGCGGGCGGCGACGTCGGCGTCCTCGCCGAGGCGATCGGCCACGACGACCGGATCGGGAAGAAGTTCCTGCGGGCCGGCGTCGGCTTCGGCGGTGGCTGTCTGCCCAAGGACATCCGCGCCTTCGCGCACCGTGCCGACGAGCTGGGGGTCTCGCTGGCGTTCCTGCGCGAGGTGGACGCGATCAACATGCGCCGCCGCGACAAGGTTGTCGAGCTGGCGCGGGAGCTGTGCGGAGGTGCGGTGCTGGGGGCCCGTATCGCCGTACTGGGCGCGGCGTTCAAGCCGGACTCGGACGACATCCGGGACTCGCCCGCGCTCAACGTGGCCGCCCGTCTGCGCCTGGACGGCGCCGACGTCACGGTTTACGACCCCGAGGCGCTGGACAACGCCCGCAAGGCGTTCCCGCTCCTCGGATACGCGATGTCGGCCGAGGAGGCGCTCAGGGGAGCCGACCTCGTGCTGCATCTGACCGAGTGGCCGCAGTTCCGGGAGATCGACCCGGAACGGGCCGCGTCGCTGGTGGCCCGTCCGCTGATCGTGGACGGCCGGGGGGCGCTCGACGGGGACCGCTGGTCCGCGGCGGGCTGGCACTTCCGTGCGCTGGGCAGACCCGCGCCGGTTGAGGAGAGGCCCCTTCAGGGCCTCTAGGGGAGGGAACGGAAAGACATGACGGCCAACGACAGACACGCCGGCGTACCGGTCACCATCGTGATGCCGACGTACAACGAGGCGGCGAACCTGCCCAGGATGGCCGAGCTCGTCCTCGGTCTGCCGATCGACGGGCTGCATCTGAAGATCGTCGACGACTCCAGCCCCGACGGCACCGGGCGGATCGCCGAGGAACTCGCCGAGAAGTACAACTGGGACGGGCACCGCCGGATGAGCGTGCTGCACCGGACCGAGAAGGACGGGCTCGGGCGCGCCTACGTCGCGGGCATGACCGCCGCACTGGACGAGGGTGCCGCCTACGTCGTCCAGATGGACGCCGACGGCAGCCACCCCGTGGAAGCGGTCCCACGCATGCTCGGCACGGCCGTGGCCTCCGGCGTCGGCCTGGTCGTCGGCAGCCGGTACGTCGAGGGCGGCTCGCTGGACGAGGAGTGGGGCAGGCACCGCGTCCTGCTGTCCCGCTTCGCCAACCGCTACGCCCGGACCGTGCTCGGCACGAAGATCCGGGACATCACGGCCGGCTTCAACCTGTGGTCGGCCGCCACGCTGCGTGACGTGGATCTCGCGACCCTGGACAGCGCCGGCTACAGCTTCCAGGTCGAGCTGAAGTTCAAGGCCGTCCGGGCCGGGCACAGCGCCGTCGAGATCCCGATCCGCTTCGAGGAGCGCACCGAAGGCGTCTCCAAGATGAACCTCTCGACGCAGATCGAGTCGGCGCTGGTGCCGCTGCGGCTGCGCATGCGCAACCGGCGGAGCTGAACCGGGATCCGCCGGCCCCCGGGGGCCGGCGGATCGACGCGCTCGCTACTCGTCGGCGGCGGCCGACGCCTGGGCCTCGCCGCGGCGGCGGATCTGGCGGAAGGTGAACTCGGCCAGGTCGTCGCCGGTGGAGAAGACCTGGGTGCTCTTCTCCGTGACGTTCTTGCCGTTGGTGAAGCCGGCGGTCGTGAAGTAGGCGTAACGGCCGTAGGAGTTGGTCGTCGTACGGCAGACCGCGGAGTCGCAGAAGGACTTCACACCGCTGCCGGACAGGGACCGCACGACGCTCTTGTCGTCGGCCTGGGTCTTGACCTTGGTCGCCTGTGCCTCGGTGTCGAAGACGGCCACGCCGACTGTCACCGCGACGCCGTCCTTGACGTACGTCACCCGCATCAGCCGTGTGCAGTCGTTGGCCTTGAAGATCTTCGGCAGGGTGCCCTGGGCTACCGAGGCGCAGTTCTTGGTGTCGGCCGTCGGGCCCTTCTTGTAGACCGTCTCGCCCATGGTCAGCTGCGTGCCCGGGAAGAGGATGTCCGCGCCGATCGGGGCGGTGTCCTTGCTCTTGCTGGAGACGAACTCCTTCGGGTCCAGCGGCGGCGGGGCGCTGGTCGGCGCGAAGGACGGGGCCGTGGCGGACTGGCTCGGGATGTCCGCGGTCGCCGGCAGCGAGGATGCGGTGGACGCCTCACTGTCCCCGTTCGCCGACACCACGGCCACGGCCACGGCGGTGCCTATCGCCACGGTGGCGAGGGCGCCACCGCCGATGAAAAGCAGCCTGCGGCGTTTGTTACGGGTCTCCGACGCCTCGGCGAGCGCGGCCCAGTCCGGGGTCGGGCCGTCGCTGCTGCCGTCCCACGGCTGCTGGGAATTCGGTTTCCAGGGATCCCACTGGGACGGGGGTCCCCCCTGCTGCCCAAAGCTCATGGGGCGCATCTTAGACGGGGGGCGGGAGGGGACGATGCGCGTACTCGTTTTGACCCGTCCGGGGCAGCGCGAGTAGTCTTGCCGCTTGTTATGCGTATTGGCCTGGTCGCTCTCAGGCGAGAGGCCCTTACGTAGGTTCCCTGGAGCAGTTACCAGTGGGCGGCATACGGGCAACGTTCCCGGCACTGTCGTCCCCAGCTGCACGATCGCTTCAGTGATGCCATGTGTCAGCACCCATCCACTGAAGAAGAAGGCTGCGAAGTGCGTACGTACAGCCCCAAGCCCGGCGATGTGACTCGCCAGTGGCACGTCATTGACGCTCAGGACATCGTCCTGGGCCGTCTGGCTACCACTGCCGCGAACCTCCTCCGTGGCAAGCACAAGCCGACCTATGCCCCGCACATGGACATGGGCGACTTCGTCATCATCATCAACGCCGACAAGGTTCACCTGTCCGGCAACAAGAAGACCCAGAAGCTGGCGTACCGCCACTCCGGGTACCCGGGTGGTCTGCGCTCCGTCCGTTACGACGAGCTGCTGGCGAAGAACCCCGAGAAGGCCGTCGAGAAGGCCATCAAGGGCATGATCCCCAAGAACACCCTGGGCCGTCAGATGCTCTCGAAGCTGAAGGTCTACTCGGGCGACCAGCACCCCCACGCTGCCCAGCAGCCGGTGCCGTTCGAGATCACCCAGGTCGCGCAGTAGTTCCGGCCACACCCCTAAACAGAAAAGATCTGAGGAGAACCGTGGCCGAGACCACCGTTGAGCAGCCGGTCGAAGAGACCGAGACCGAGCTCGTCGACATGGAGAGCTACACCACCGAGTCCGAGGTCCCCGTCGAGGGCGAGTACACCTCGGAGTCCCTCGCCGGCCGCTTCGGCGACCCGCAGCCGGCCGCCGGCCTGGGCCGTCGCAAGAACGCCATCGCCCGCGTCCGGATCGTCCCGGGCACCGGCAAGTGGAAGATCAACGGGCGCACCCTTGAGGACTACTTCCCCAACAAGGTGCACCAGCAGGAAGTCAACGAGCCCTTCAAGGTGCTCGAGCTCGACGGCCGCTACGACGTCATCGCCCGCATCGCGGGTGGCGGTGTCTCCGGCCAGGCCGGCGCCCTGCGCCTCGGCGTGGCCCGCGCGCTGAACGAGGCCGACGTGGACAACAACCGCGGCGCCCTCAAGAAGGCCGGCTTCCTCCGCCGCGACGACCGTGCGGTCGAGCGAAAGAAGGCCGGTCTCAAGAAGGCCCGCAAGGCCCCGCAGTACAGCAAGCGTTAAGCTTCGCTGCCTGCAGCTCGTACTCGCACGTCAGCAGTACGTCCGAACGCCCCGGCGGCACGCCACAGTGCCGCCGGGGCGTTCGTTTATCACAGCCTTAGGCGTATAACGGCACAAGACGTTCTAAGGCTTGTGCGATCGGATGATCTCCGAATGGCAGCGCTCTTTCAGGAGGACAAGTGGGACGACTCTTCGGCACGGACGGCGTGCGCGGCGTCGCCAACGCGGACCTGACGGCCGAGATGGCCCTGGGTCTGTCGGTAGCGGCGGCCCACGTACTGGCCGAGGCGGGTACCTTCGAGGGCCACCGGGCGACGGCGGTGGTCGGACGGGATCCGCGCGCGTCCGGGGAGTTCCTGGAGGCCGCCGTGGTCGCGGGCCTCGCGAGCGCGGGTGTCGACGTCCTGCGGGTCGGCGTGCTGCCGACACCGGCCGTGGCGTATCTCACCGGCGCCCTCGGTGCCGACCTCGGCGTCATGCTGTCCGCCAGCCACAACGCCATGCCCGACAACGGCATCAAGTTCCTCGCCCGCGGCGGGCACAAGCTCGACGACGAGCTGGAGGAGCGGATCGAATCGGTCTACGAGTCCCACCGGCACGGCGAGCCCTGGGACCGGCCGACGGGTGCGGGCGTGGGGCGCGTCCGTGAGTACCTGGAGGGCTTCGACCAGTACGTCGCCCATCTCATCGGCGTCCTCCCGAACCGGCTCGAAGGCCTGAAGATCGTCCTCGACGAGGCGCACGGTGCCGCCGCGCGGGTCTCGCCGGAGGCGTTCACGCGGGCCGGGGCCGAAGTGATCACGATCGGTGCGTCGCCGGACGGGCTCAACATCAACGACGGGTGCGGCTCGACCCACCTCGGTCTGCTGAAGGCCGCCGTCGTGGAGCACGGGGCCGACTTCGGCATCGCGCACGACGGGGACGCCGACCGCTGCCTCGCCGTGGACCACACCGGTGACGAGGTGGACGGCGACCAGATCATGGCCGTCATCGCGCTGGCGATGCGGGAACGCTCCGCGCTTCGGGCGGACACCGTCGTCGCGACCGTCATGTCGAACCTCGGGTTCAAGCTGGCGATGGAGCGCGAGGGGATTCGCCTCATCCAGACGGCGGTGGGCGACCGGTATGTGCTGGAGGCGATGAAGGAGCACGGGTACGCGCTCGGTGGCGAGCAGTCCGGGCACGTCATCATTCTGGATCACGCCACGACCGGTGACGGGACGCTGACGGGGCTCATGCTCGCGGCTCGGGTCGCGGCCACCGGGCGGTCGTTGCGGGAGCTCGCGTCGGTGATGGAGCGGCTGCCCCAGGTGCTCATCAATGTGCCGGACGTGGATCGGGCGCGGGTGGGGACCTCGGGTGAGCTGGCCGCGGCGGTTGCCGAGGCGGAGCGGGAACTCGGTGAGACTGGGCGGGTGTTGTTGCGGCCGTCCGGGACCGAGCCGCTTGTGCGGGTGATGGTCGAGGCCGCGGATATTGATCAGGCTCGGTCGGTGGCTGGGCGGTTGGCCGATGCGGTGAAGTCGGCGCTCGGCTAGGACGCCGGGTTCGGGGTGGGGGGTTCTGTGCGTGGCGGGCTTTCGCGTTCGTCGTGGCTGGTCGCGCAGTTCCCCGCGCCCCTAGGTGGGTTTGCGCCAGAGCCACTTCTGGAAGAGCAGGGTGGTTGTGCCTGCCAGGACGATGCCCAGGAGGTTCAGCAGGAGCTGCTCCGTTGAACCCCAGGCCTGCTTGTACTCGTTGAAGCTGAAGGCGACGGCGGCGTTCGCGGCCGCCGGGACTGTGGTCACCGAGATCGCGACGCCGACCAGGGCGCCGGACTTGGCCGAGGTCAGGGACAGGGTGCCCGCGCAGCCGGCGAGGACGGCCACGACGAAGGAGAACCAGTCGGGCCGGTAGATGAAGTTGGTGTTGGGGCGCGTGGCATCCAACTGCTCGGCGCTGAAGAGGCTCACGGAGTCCATGAAGTAGCTGAAGCCGACCGTCACCAGCATGGCCACCGCGAAGCCCACCAGCAGCGCGATCAGTGAGCGCAGCGCCAGCTTGGGGTGGCGTTGGACGATCGCCGTGCTGAACGCGGCCAGGGGGCCGAACTCCGGGCCCACCGCCATCGCGCCCACGATCAGGATGGCGTTGTCGAGGACCACACCGCAGGCGGCGATCATCGTGGCCAGCGTGATGAAGGCGATGTAGGTGATGGAGAGCGTCGACTCCTCATGCGTCGCGTCCGCCAGGTGCTCCCACAGGACCGCGTCCGCGCCCTCGCCCGGTGCCTCCTCCTCGGCCTTGTCGGCGCGCTTGGAGAGCGACAGGTCGATGTTCTCGACGGCGATGGAGCCGGTCTCGTCGAGGCCCGACTGGCGTAGTGCGCCGATGAGTTCGTCGCCGGCCTCGCGGGCGACGTCGCACATCACGACGTCCCCGGCGGGGTTGCGGGCGGCGCCCGGCAGCACGACCAGGTGCGTGGTGCCGACCGTCTTCTCGATCAGCCGGACCACGCCGTCGGTCTTCTCGGCCGGGGTGATCAGGCGCAGATGCAGCATGACGCCTTTCTAACAGGCCACAGGCCCGGCCGGGGAGTTCACAGCTTGCGCAGACGCAGGCGTTGGACCTTGTGGTCGGGGCCCTTGCGGACGACGAGTGTGGCGCGACCGCGGGTGGGGGCGATGTTCTCGATCAGATTGGGCTTGTTGATGGTGCGCCACTGGGTGCGGGCGTAGTCGAGGGCCTCCTCCTCCGACACCTGCGTCCACTTGCGGAAGTAGGAGTCGGGGTTCTGGAAGGCCGTCTGCCGCAGCTTCTTGAAGCGGTTGAGGTACCAGCGCTCGACGTCCTCGGGGCCGGCGTCGATGTACACACTGAAGTCGAAGTAGTCGGCGAGGCCGACGCGGGTGCGGCCGTCCTTGCCGGGGAGGGCGGGCTGCAGGACGTTGAGACCCTCGACGATCAGGATGTCCGGGCGGCGCACGACGAGCTTCTCGCCGGGGACGATGTCGTAGATGAGGTGGGAGTAGACGGGGGCCGTCACCTCGTCCTTGCCCGCCTTGATGTCGGCGACGAAACGGGTCAGCGCCCGCCGGTCGTACGACTCGGGGAACCCCTTCCTCGACATCAGACCGCGGGCCTGCAACTCCTTGGTCGGCAGCAGGAAGCCGTCCGTCGTCACGCGCTCCACGCGCGGGTGCTCGGGCCAGCGGGAGAGCAGGGCCTGCAGGAGTCGGGCGACCGTGGACTTGCCGCCGGCCACCGAGCCCGCGACCCCTATGACGAAGGGGGTCCCGGACTGGGCGCCCTGTTCGCCGAGGAAGGTGTTCAGCGCCCCTCTGAGGCCGTCCGTGGCGCCGATGTAGAGATTGAGGAGCCGTGACAGCGGCAGATAGATGTCGCGCACCTCGTCGAGGTCGATGACATCGCCCAGACCGCGCAGTTTCTCGACCTCCTCGGCGGTGAGCGGCAGCGGCGTCTTGTGACGCAGCGCGCTCCACTCGGCACGGGTGAGGTCGACGTAGGGAGTCGCCTCCGGCTTGTGCCGGTGGGCGCTCCGGGGCATCGAGGAGACCGGAGAGATCACAGTCCATTGTTAACGGAGTTTGAACGCGATGGCGGGTGGGGTCCGTCACGCGGCGGTCCCCCGGAGAGCGGCGGGGGGCTCTTAGGCCGTGGAGATTTCCGATTTCGGGCAGGCGGAGGCCGGTTCGGACGCTGTTCGGGCGAGGTTTCGCCTTTAGGCTGCGGCGCATGTGCGGAATCGTGGGTTACGTGGGGTCGCAGTCGGCACTCGAAGTCGTGATGGCCGGGCTGAAACGGCTGGAGTACCGGGGGTACGACTCGGCGGGCGTCGCCGTGCTGGCGGACGGGGGGCTGGCGGCCGCGAAGAAGGCGGGCAAGCTCGTCAATCTCGAGAAGGAACTGGTGGACCGGCCCCTGCCCACGGGCGGGACGGGCATCGGCCACACCCGGTGGGCCACACACGGCGGCCCGACGGACACGAACGCGCATCCCCATCTGGACAACGCGGGCCGGGTCTCGGTCGTCCACAACGGGATCATCGAGAACTTCGCCGCGCTGCGTGCCGAGCTGGCGGAGCGCGGGCATCTGCTGTCGTCCGAGACGGACACGGAGGCCGTCGCGCATCTCCTGGCGGAGGAGTTCTCCGTGACGGGCCACCTCGCGGAGGCGATGCGGCTGGTGTGCCGGCGGCTGGACGGCGCGTTCACCCTGGTCGCGGTGCACGCGGACGAGCCGGACGTGGTGGTGGGGGCGCGGCGCAACTCGCCGTTGGTGGTGGGCGTGGGGGAGGGGGAGGCATTCCTGGCCTCCGATGTCGCCGCGTTCATCGCCCACACGCGCTCCGCGATCGAGCTGGGCCAGGACCAGGTGGTGGAGGTGCGCCGGGACGGGGTGACGGTGACGGGCTTCGACGGCCGTCCGGCGGAGGGCAGGTCGTACCACGTGGACTGGGACGCGTCCGCCGCGGAGAAGGGCGGCTACGACTACTTCATGCTCAAGGAGATCGCCGAGCAGCCGAAGGCGGTCGCGGACACCCTCCTGGGCCGTATCGACGCGGCCGGTTCCCTCACGCTGGACGAGGTGCGGATCAGCGCGTCCGAGCTGCGCGAGGTGGACAAGGTGGTGATCGTGGCGTGCGGTACGGCCTTCCACGCGGGGCTGATCGCCAAGTACGCCATCGAGCACTGGACCCGGATCCCCTGCGAGGTGGAGCTGGCGAGCGAGTTCCGGTACCGGGACCCGATCCTGGGGGCACGGTCCCTGGTGATCGCCATCTCGCAGTCCGGGGAGACCATGGACACGCTGATGGCGCTGCGGCATGCGCGGGAGCAGGGCTCGAAGGTGCTGGCGATCTGCAACACCAACGGTTCCACGATCCCCCGTGAGTCGGACGCGGTGCTGTACACGCACGCGGGGCCGGAGGTGGCGGTCGCGTCGACGAAGGCGTTCCTGACGCAGTTGGTGGCGTGCTACCTGGTGGCCCTGTACCTGGGCCAGGTGCGGGGCACCAAGTGGGGCGACGAGATCTCCGACGTCGTCCGGGACCTGTCGCAGATCTCCGGCGAGGTGGAGCGGGTGCTGGAGACCATGGAGCCGGTACGCGCGCTGGCCAGGTCGTTGGCCTCGAAGAACACGGTCCTCTTCCTCGGGCGGCACGTGGGGTATCCGGTGGCGCTGGAGGGGGCGTTGAAGCTGAAGGAACTCGCGTACATGCACGCCGAGGGCTTCGCGGCGGGCGAGCTGAAGCACGGTCCGATCGCGCTGATCGAGGAGGACCTGCCCGTGGTGGTGGTCGTGCCGTCACCGCGAGGCCGGTCCGTGCTGCACGACAAGATCGTGTCCAACATCCAGGAGATCAGGGCCCGGGGTGCGCGGACGATCGTGATCGCGGAGGAGGGGGACGAGGCGGTGGTCCCGTACGCGGACCATCTGATCCGCATCCCGGCCACACCCACGTTGCTGCAGCCGCTGGTGGCGACGGTGCCGCTGCAGGTCTTCGCGTGCGAGCTGGCCACGGCCCGGGGCAACGAGGTGGACCAGCCCCGGAACCTGGCCAAGTCGGTGACGGTGGAGTAGGGGGCTCAGTGGGGGTGATCGGCAGATCTGTTCCGCCCTCAGATGGAGAAGCGCAGGTGGCTGGTGTCCCGTGTGGGACAGATCTGCCATTCACCCCGTCTGCCCTCGCCGCCGGTGGGGAGTACCACCGGCCCCCCCCCGCCTTCATGGGGCGCCGTAAGGTGCTGCGCATGAGCATCATCGGTGTCGGGATCGACGTGGCGGAGATCGAGCGGTTCGCGGCGTCGTTGGAGCGCACGCCCGGGATGGCGCGGCGGCTGTTTCTCGACAGTGAGTTGTGGCTGCCCAGCGGGGAGCGGCGGGGGGTCGCTTCGCTTGCCGCCCGGTTCGCCGCCAAGGAGGCTCTGGCCAAGGCGCTCGGGGCGCCTGCCGGGCTGCAGTGGACCGATGCCGAGGTGTATGTCGAGGACAGCGGGCAGCCGAGGCTGCGGGTCACCGGGACGGTGGCGGCGCGGGCCGCGCAACTCGGGGTGCGGTCCTGGCATGTGTCGCTCAGCCATGACGCGGGGGTGGCCTCCGCCGTGGTGGTGGCGGAGGGCTGAGCGCTCCGCGGGAAGTGCCGCGATGCGCCGTCGGCCGTCCGGGGCGCCGTCGTGGCTGGTCGCGCCCCGCGGCGGAGCCGCATATGGATACGGCCCCGCGCCCCTTCAGGGCGTTGCCGAACCGTAGAGGAATTCACCCGACCCGCTCAGGGCCCCAGGCGGAGTCCACCCGTCGAGACGGACCGCGGCTAGCAGATGGTCTGGGTGGTGTTGACGCGGGTGATGTTGCGGAACGTCGTGTTCGTGCCGCAAGGGCTCTCGCGGATCGACGAGTTCGTCACCGTGAGGTTCTGGACGGTGATGTTGTCGTTGTCGGGGAACTCCGAGCGGGCCGCGAGGCGCAGTTCGCCGCCGCCGGTGATCGTGCCGCTCTGCGCGGCGAGGCTGACGTTGTAGCAGTTCTCGATCAGGACCGAGTTGTTGCCGGTGTTCGTGAGCGTGACCCTGTCGATGACCGCCCCGCCGCTCTCCGAGACGCAGAAGACGCCCCTGCCGCCGCCCCGTGCGATCACCTCGCCGACGCGGATGTTGGTGGGGTACGAGCTCCCTACCCGGCCGTTGCGGTTGGCCATGCGGAAGGCGGCGTAACCCGTGCCGGTGCCGGCGTTCTCCGCGTCGACCTTGGTCACCGTCGCGTTGATCGTCTGGTTGAGGAGGAGCCCGGACTCGCCGACGTTGCGCGCGGTCACCGTGCCGATGGTCAGGCCGTCCACGCCGTAGGTCTCCACCGCGTGGCTCGACGCGCCGGACACGTACGCGTTGTCGATGCGGACGTTCCGCGTCCATTGCGAGGTGTCGCCGCGGTTGTCGATGCGTACGCCCAGGCCCGCCGACAGGCGCATGTCGAGCCGGCCGAGGGTCGCGTTCTGGACATTGCGCAGGAAGACGCCGTAGAGCGGGCTGCCGGTGAGGTTCAGGTGCTGGACCTCGATGTCGCGGGTGCCGCGGGAGTAGACGGGGGCCTGGTCGCCGCTGCCCGTGCCGGTGACGTCGATGGTGCCGCAGACGTCGAGGGTCGTGTAGCTGGGCAGGGAGATGCGGGAGCCGGCCGACATCGAGCCCGAGCCGCGTACGACGACCCGTTCCTTCGCCGTGCGGCCCGACGTCAGGCTGTTGACCGCTGCCTGGGCGGCGGCGCGGAGGTCCGTGCCGGTGTAGACCGTCGTGCCGCCGCGGCGGGCCGTCCAGGTGCCGCCGTTCAGTACGGCTTCGGCCTGGTAGGAGCCCTCGCCGCAGGCTGCGGCGGCGGCCTGGGGAGCGGTGGTGGCGGTGATGCCCGCGGTCATGAGGGCGGCGGCTGCGGTGCCGGCGATCAGTGCGGCTCTGCGTCCCATGGGGGGTCCGTCCTGTTGGTCGAATCAATTCGACTGAATCGATTCACGCTGGGGGGAGGGGGAGTTTGGCAAAGGCGCGGTAAAGCGTCAATGGCTGCGGCGAGGTACGTCACGCTCGGGGGAGACTCGGACCCATGCGTACTGCGTACAGCGTGGAGACGGTCAGGGCGGCCGAGCGGGAGCTCATGGCACGGCTGCCGGAGGGAGCCTTGATGCAGCGGGCGGCCGCCGGACTCGCCGCCGCCTGCGCGGACCTGCTGGGGCGGGTGTACGGCAGCCGGGTCGTGCTGCTGGTGGGCAGCGGTGACAACGGCGGGGACGCCCTGTTCGCCGGGGCCCGGCTCGCACGGCGGGGCGCCGGGGTCACCGCGGTGCTGCTCGCGCCGGAGCGGGCCCATGCCGCAGGGCTCACGGCGTTGCGGCGGGCGGGGGGCGCGGTGGTGGGCGTCGAAGGAGCCGAGGACCTGATCGCGCGGGCCGACCTCGTCCTCGACGGCATCGTCGGGATCGGCGGGAAGGGCGGACTGCGGCCGGACGCGGCCCGGCTCGCCTCGGTGGTCGAGGCGTCGCGCGCCGCTGTCGTCGCCGTCGACCTGCCCAGTGGCGTCGATGCCGACACGGCGGAGGTACGCGGGGCCGCGATCCGCGCCGACCTGACCGTCACCTTCGGCACGCACAAGCCGGGATTGCTGGTGGACCCGGCCCGGGAGTACGCCGGGTCCGTGCGGCTGGTGGACATCGGGCTGGCGCTGCCCCTCGACGCGGAGCTGGAGGCGTTGCAGCACGCGGATGTGGCCCGGCTGCTGCCGGTGCCGACGGGGGAGAGCGACAAGTACCGGCGAGGGGTCGTCGGGATCGCCGCCGGCTCCGCCCGGTACCCGGGCGCGGCCGTGCTCGCCGTGGCGGGCGCGCTGCGGGGCGGTGCGGGGGCCGTGCGGTACGTCGGTCCCGCCGGCGACGCCGTCATCGCCCGCTTTCCCGAGACGCTGGTGTCGGACCAGGGGCCGAAGCGGGCGGGGCGGGTCCAGGCGTGGGTCGTCGGACCCGGGGCGGGGGACGACGCGGCGAGCGTGGCGGAGGTGCTGGCCGCTGATGTGCCGGTGCTGGTCGACGCGGACGGGCTGCGGCTGGCGGACGTCGGTGCCGTGCGGGAGCGCCGCGCGCCGACTCTGATGACGCCGCATGCCGGGGAGGCGGCGGCGTTGCTGGGGGTGACGCGGGAGTCGGTCGAGGAGGCCCGGCTGGAGTCCGTACGGGAGTTGGCGGGGCGGTACGGGGCGACGGTGCTGCTCAAGGGGTCGACGACGTTGGTCGCGGACTCCGGGGGCGGGGCGGTGCGGGTGAACCCGACAGGGACCGCGTGGCTGGCCACGGCGGGGAGCGGGGACGTGCTGGCGGGGCT
>NZ_JXTE01000102.1 GCF_000972385.1 Streptomyces sp. WM6386 | reverse complement strand
CCGTCACACCTCGACCGCCGCCCTCACCCCGCCCCTCTCTCCGACCGCCGCCTCTCCCACCCCCCGCCGCCGCCCGCCGACGAAGGACGCCCTCATGACACGCCCCACCCCCGCCACCCACACCCAGCTCGACCAGCTGCTGACCGGACTCGTGGAGCGGGTCGCCGAGGTGAACCATGCCGTCGTGCTGTCCGAGGACGGGCTGGTCGTCAGCAAGTCGACCGGGTTCCTGCGTGATGACGCCGAGCGGCTGGCCGCGACCGCGTCAGGGCTCATGAGTCTCAGCAAGGGCGTCAGCATGGACTTCCGCGGTGGCCCGGTGCGGCAGGCGCTGATCGAGATGGCGCACAGCTATCTGATCCTCACCTCCGCCGGCCCCGGCGCGCACCTCGTCGTCCTCACCAACCAGGGCGCCGACGTCGGTGTGGTCGCGTACCAGATGAACATGCTGGTGAAGAAGATCGGCGAGCACCTCAGCGCCGCACCGCGGGCAGGCGTCGGCCCCACCGCCGACTCCGGCGCGTGAGGTGAGCGGAGGCGACACGGCGGGCCGTCTCGTACGGCCGTTCGCCCTGACCGGCGGACGTACCCGCCCCAGCCGCGCCGACTTCACCCTCATCTCGACGGTGACCGCGGTGGACCCGCCGCCGGCCCGGGCCCCCCGCCCTCAGCCGGAGCATCAGCGCATCCTGCGCCGGTGTGCCGAGCCGATCGCCGTCGCGGAACTCGCCGCTCTGCTCGACCTTCCGATGAGCGTGATCGTCATCATGCTCTGCGACCTGCTGGAAGCGGGCCGCATCACGGTCCGCCCGCCGCATCCGGTCGCCGCCGGCGTCGACCGGGACCTGCTGCAGAAAGTGAGGGACGGTCTTGGCCGACTCTGACACCATCGCCCGGCCGGCACCCGACACGGTCAAGATCCTGATCGCCGGAGGGTTCGGCGTCGGCAAGACCACCATGGTCGGCTCGGTCAGCGAGATCGCCCCGCTGCGCACCGAGGAGTCACTGACCGCGGCGGGCCTGGGAATCGACGACCTGAACGGCATCGAGGAGAAGAAGTCCACCACCGTGGCCCTGGACTTCGGCCGCATCACCATCAGCCGGGATCTGATCCTCTATCTCTTCGGGACCCCCGGCCAGCAGCGGTTCTGGTTCATGTGGAACGACCTGGCCCTGGGCGCCCTGGGGGCCGTCGTCCTCGTCGACGTCCGCCGCCCCGAGTCCAGCTTCGCCGCGATCGACTTCTTCGAACGCCGGGGCATCCCGTTCGTCGTCGGCGTCAACGGCTTCCACGGCGACCATCCCTACCCGCCCGACGAGATCCGCGACGCGCTCGCCCTGCCGGACCATGTCCAGGTCCTGCTCTGCGACGCCCGCGACCGCGAGTCCTCCCGGGACGTACTGATCGCTCTCATCGACCAGTTGATCGCCACCGCGGTCCGGTAGCGGGCTAACACTGCGCCGACAGACGGCGCGGGTGCCCTCCGTGTCGGAGGGCACCCGCGCCGGTTCGTCCGTGGTGGGGCGTCAGGACAGTCCGGCCGACTTCAGCCAGGCCTGGGCGACGTCCAGCGGGTCCTTGTTGTCGAGCTGCACCTGGGAGTCGAGGTCCAGGAGCGTCTCCGTGTCCAGCTTGGCGGAGACCGCGTTGAGCGCGTCCACGCCCTCCTGGGAGAGGCCGGACTTGTAGGCCAGCGGGGTCACGTTCGCGAAGCCGAAGAGGTTCTCCGGGTCCTTCAGGACGACGAACTTCTCCTTGGTGATGGTCGGGTCGGTGGTGAAGATGTCCGCGGCCTGCACGGTGTTCTTCGTCAGCGCCGCCTGGGTCAGCGGGCCGCCCGCGTCGAGCGCCTTGAAGGACTTGAACTCCAGGCCGTACACGGACTTCAGGCCGAGCAGGCCCTGCTGCCGGGTCTGGAACTCGGGCGAGCCGCCGATGACCAGCTCGGGCGCGGCGTCCTTGAGGTCGGCGAGTGTGGACTCCGCGGTGAGGCTGTACTTCTTCGCGGTCGCCGCGTTGACGCTGACGGAGTCCTTGTCCTCGGCGGGCGACGACTCGAGCAGCGTCAGCGTGCTGTCGAGCTTCGTCTTCACCGCGGCGTTCACCGCCTCGGCCGTCTTCTGCTCGGCTTTGGGGTCGAGGTAGGACAGCAGCGAGCCGTTGTACTCGGGCAGGACGGTGATGGAGCCGTTCTTCAGCAGGCCGTATGTGGTCTCGCGGCTGCCGATGTTGGGCTTGTAGCTGACCTTGATGCCCTTGGCCTTGAGGGCCTCGCCGTAGAGGTCGGCGAGGAGGATGCTCTCGGCGAAGTTGTTGGAGCCGACGACGACGGTGTCGCCGCTGCCGCTCCCCTTGTCCTCCTTGAGCGGGTCGGAGGCGTCGTCCGAGCCGCATCCCGCCAGCAGGGCCGCGGTGGCGGCGAGCGCGACGGCGGCTACGCCGGGATGCTTCCGGATGGACCTGCTGCGTGGGGCGTTGGAAGTCACGATTCCCGTTCCGGACTGTGTGGGCTGATGAGAAACAAGCTCTGGCACTGATCCAATCCAGCCAGTTCTCGGTCAGTCAAGTGCACCCTGGTCACCAATTGGCGTCAATGCGCGACCGGTTGTGAAAAGGCGCCAAAGTCCCGTCATCCCGGCGCCGTCCCGTTGTAACGGATTCTTGACTCAGGGTGGCATGATCGATCTTCCGAAGAGACGGTAGTCTCCGGGTCGTTGGCGTTCGGACACACTGGCGTGCCGGTGCCCCATTGGTGCATTTCATCACCATCCGACACGATCAGAATCGGTCACGTGAGGTCTTCGCGCGCCGTCATCCCCCATGAAGGAGGCCTGGTGTCCACGAGCGAGTCGGCTCCGCCTTCGGCCCCGGGTGGCATACGAGGCTTCGCCGATCGCCGGCCGTTCCGGCACAAGCTCAACGTGCTGGTCGGCGTCCCGCTGACGGTGGTCGCGGTCCTGCTCGCCTATCTCATCACCGACCAGGTCCAGCAGTCCTCGGAGGCGGCCGACGCGGCACGGCTCGTGCGCACCAGCACCGAGGTCGCCACGCTGGTGGACCGGCTGGAGGCCGAGCACCAGCAGGCCATCCTGCTCTCCGTGCGGCACGAGGCCACCAACGACGGCGGCACCCCCTCCCAGGTCCCGTACCGCAAGGCGCAGTTGTCGGTGGACAACCAGGTCAAGAAGGTCCGCAAGGCCTTCGGCGACCGGCTCCCCGCGGACGAGGCCCGGGCCCTGCGGGAGATCGAGGGCCTGGAGAGCCTGCGCAACACCATCGAGCAGGCGTATCTGCCCGCCGACAACATCGACCCCGCCTACGCCAGTGCCGCCAAGGGCCTGATCGACGGCCTCGGCCTGGACCGCAACACGGCTCTGGCGACCACCTTCACCGGTAACCTGCTCGACTCCCTGCTGCGCGCCGACGCCGCCCACAGCGCCTTCGAGACCGGTGTGTTCTCCGCGACGACCGGTGACTCGAACGCGCTCATCGAGTTCATCGGCGCGATCGGCTCCTACGACGAGTACACCCACCAGGCCGACCGGTTCGCGCGGTTCGCCACCGAGGAGCAGACGGAGCAGCTCGCCGGGATCGAGCACAACGGCCCGCAGGCCGCGATCAACCGGCAGTTCGCCGAGCTCCAGATCGACCCCAGCTCCCTGCAGGCCGACTCCCCCGCCGAGATCCGCCGGATGTTCGGGACGGCGCTCGACGCGTACCCCTCCTACCGCAAGCAGGCCGCGATCCGGCTGGGGATCACCACCGCGCTGATCGACCAGATCGCCGACCGCGCCGACCGCGCCTCCGACGAAGCCCTGCGCAACGCCGTCCTGCTGCTGGGCCTCGCCCTGCTCGGCTTCGTCATCTGGCTCGCGTTCTCGGTGGTCGTACGCCGCTCCGTGGTCCGCCCGGTCCAGGCCCTGACCCACGCCGCGCAGCAGGTCGCCGAGGACGCCGAGCGCGAGCTCGCCCGGGTGGCCGACGACGACGCCGAGGACGACCGTCCGGCGCAGCTGCGGGCGATGCCGGCCACGGCACGCGACGAGATCGGCGATCTCGCCGAGGCCTTCAACCATGTGCAGACCACCGCGGTCGCGCTCCTGGAGCGTCAGGTGCTCAGCCGCCGCAACGTCGCCGAGATGTTCGGCAACGTCGGCCGCCGGGTCAGCAACCTGACCACCCGGCAGCTGGCCCTGATCGACGCGGTGGAGCGCGGTGAGACCGACCCCGAGCTCCTCGAACGCCTCTACAGCATCGACCACATCGCCGTCCGCCTGCGCCGCAACGCCGACAGTCTGATGCTGCTCGCCGGCATCCGCGAGACCGTCCTGGACGCCGGGCCGATCGCGCTGACCAATGTCGTACGGGCCGCGCTCGGCCAGATCGAGGGCTTCCAGCGGGTCCAGCTGCTCGCGCGGACCGAGGTCGCGGTGGCGCCCGACATCATCGCCGACCTGACCCTGATGGTGGCCGAACTCGTGGAGAACGCCGTGTCGTTCTCGCCCGCGGACAGCCCCGTCGAGGTGTTCGTGCAGAACTCTGCCGAGGGCGCGGCGGTCGTGGTCGCCGACCACGGCCTGGGCATGGACCCCGAGCGGCTCGACGAGGAGAACGCCCGTATCGTCCGCCGTGAACGTCTCGACCTGGTGCCCTCGAAGGTGCTCGGCCTCTTCGTGGTCGGCTCGCTGGCGCGCCGCTGGGACATCGACGTAGCCCTGTCCCGTACCCCGGGCGGCGGTGTCACGGCCGAGGTGACCCTCCCGCAGTCGCTGCTGCTGACGGCGGCCGCGGTGCAGCCGGCGGCACCGACCACACCGGCGGCGGCCACGGACGACTCGGGCCCCCGGCCGCCGGTCCCCGCCGACGACCATGACGGGCCCCTGCCCCGCCGGGTACGCCGCGAGGAGGACCCGGCCGCTGCGGACGGCCTGCCCTTCATCCCCAAGGCCCGCGCCGAGGAACCGGCACCCGCCGACGACGCCCCCGGCACTGCCCGCCCCCTGCGCCGCCGTGTCCGCGGAGCCACCCTGCGCACCACGGCCGACGCCGCCCCCGCGAGCACCCGCCAGGCACCCCGCCCCGCCGACGCGGAGGCCGTCCGCAGCGCCCTCGAGGAGTTCGAGGCCGCGGTGGAACGCGCCCATCGCGACAGCGACACGGAACCGCACCAGACCCCCCGCAAGCACCACCAGAACCACCTCCCGGAAGGAGCGGAGCAGTGAGTACATCGACAGGTGATACTCCGACGGGAAACACACCGGCCGAGCTGAAGGCCGCGGCAGCCGACTTCACCTGGCTGTTGAATCGTTTCGCCACCGAGACCGCGGGCGTCGTGGACGCCATCGCCGTCTCCTCGGACGGACTGCTCATCGCGGTCTCGGAACTGCGTGAGCACGCCGACTCCGAGCGCCTCGCGGCGATCGTGTCCGGCATCACCAGCCTGGCCGCCGGCGCGTCCGGCAACTACGGCCTGGGCGGCCTCAACAAGGTCATCATCGACCTGGAGGGCGGCCACGTCCTGGTCTCCGCCATCGGCAGCGGCGCCGTCCTCGGCGTGGTCACCGACAAGGAGGCCAAGCTGGGCAACATCGCCTACGAGATGACGCTGTTCGCCAATCGGGCGGGCAGCGCGCTCAGTCCCCAACTGGTGCTGGCGCTGAAGAACAGCGTCGGCTCCCCGTCGGCGCTCTGACCGGGACCGGGACGGACACGCCATGGCGGACGGCTCCTCAGCCCCGGGGCAGGACCCGGTCGGGCCCGCCTCCGCCGTGCGGCCGTTCCTGGTCACCGCCGGCCGGGTGGCGCCCAGCGCAGCCGGCCGGCCGATGCCCGTCGAGACCCAGGTGGTGGCCACCGTCGAGGGTCTCGACGCGCTCGGCGGGCTCTCCTTCGAGCAGCACGACATCGTCGCCGCCTGCCGCCGGCCGCAGTCCATCGCGGAACTCGCGGCCCGGCTGCGGCTGCACCTCAACGTGGTCCGGGTGCTCGCCGAGGACCTGCGCACGGAGGGGCAGTTGACGGTGCATGTGCCCGACTCCGACGACACGCACGACGCTTCCGTCCTGCGAAGAGTGATCGATGGCCTGCGCGCCATCCCCGACTCCCGAGGGGTACTCCGTGACTCCGACTGAACCGGCCACCCTCGACGGGTCCGGTCCGGCAGCCGCCGTGCGGCCACCGCTCCCGGTCAAGATGGTGATCGCGGGCGGCTTCGGCGTGGGCAAGACCACCGCCGTCGGCGCCATCTCCGAGATCGAGCCGCTGACCACCGAGGCAGCCATCACGGAGGTCGCGGCGGGGGTGGACGACCTCACCCACACCCCGCGCAAGACCACGACGACGGTCGCGATGGACTTCGGCTGCATCACCATCGACCCGACCCTGAAGCTGTATCTGTTCGGCACGCCCGGGCAGGAGCGGTTCGGCTTCATGTGGGACGACATCGTCGAGGGCGCGCTGGGTGGCCTGGTCATCGTGGACACCCGCCGTCTCGACGACTGCTACGCCGCGGTCGACTACTTCGAGCACCGGCAGATCCCGTTCGCGGTGGCCGCGAACGCGTTCGACGGCAAGGTCGAGCACACGCTGGAGGAGGTCCGCTGGGCCCTCGACGTCGCGGACCACGTCCCGGTCGTCATCTTCGACGCCCGCGAGCGCGGCTCGGTCCGGGACGCCCTGCTCGTCGTACTCGAACTGGCCCTGGCCCGTACGGAGAGCTGACGCGGGGCCACGGAATGGGCGGGCCGGCAAGGGGGTTGTCCCCTGACATGAGCCACGACGAGCGCACCATCACCAACCCGTCCGCCCTGCACGACCCGACACCCTTCGGGTACAGCCACGCCGTCTCGGCGCCCGGCGAACTCGTCTTCGTCGCGGGGCAGTACGCCTCCGACGCCACCGGCGCCCCCGTGCCGGGCGACTTCGCGGCACAGGTGGAGCTCGCCTTCGACCGGCTGCGCGCGGCCCTGGAGGGCGTCGGCCTCGGCTTCGAACACGTCGTCCGGCTGGGCTCGTCCGTCGTCGACCACGACCTCGCCAAGCTGGAGACTCTCGGCAAGGCCCTGCATGCCCGCTTCGGCGACCGGCTGCCGGCCCAGACACTCAGCGGGGTCGCCGCCCTCGCACTGCCGGGCATGCTCTTCGAGGTGGACGCGGTGGCCGTCCGGCCGGTCAGCTGAGCGCTCCGCGGGAAGTGCCGCGATGTGCCGTCGGCCGTGCGCGGCGCCGTCGTGGCTGGTCGCGCCCCGCGGCGGAGCCGCAAATGGATACGGCCCCACGCCCCTTCAGGGCGCTGCCGAACCGTGGAGGACGTCACCCGACCCGCTCAGACGCTCCGCCGCACCCCCCGGGACACGGCGGCCCTTCCCACCGCCCAGAACACCGCGAGGGTGAGCAGCGCCAGTCCCGCGACCAGTGTGGCGCCGCCGACGACCTTCTCGTAGTTGCGCTGGTAGAGCCCGTCCACGATGTAGCGGCCGAGGCCACCGAGGCTGACGTAGGCCGCGATGGTCGCCGTGGAGACGATCTGGATGGCTCCGGAGCGCAGGCCGCTGAGGATCAGCGGGAGCGCGGCCGGGAGTTCGACGTGGAAGAGGACCCCGGCCTCGCTCATGCCCATGCCCCGCGCGGCGTCGACCGAGGAGGGGTCGACGGTGCGCATCGCCTCGTACGTGGTGACCAGGATCGGCGGGATGGCGAGAATGACGAGCGGGGTCATCACGTTGACCAGGCCGAAGCCCACCAGCAGGGTGAGCAGTACCAGCAGGCCGAAGGTGGGCAGGGCCCGCCCCGCGGTGGCGATCAGGGAGAGGACGGTCCCGCCGCGCCCGTAGTGGCCGGTGACCAGTCCGACCGGCAGTGCGATCGCGGCGGCGACGAGCAGCGCCTCCAGGGTGTACTGGAGGTGCTCCGCCACCCGCGTGGGGATGCCGTCGTAGCCCTGCCACTGGGCGCTGTCGTTGAAGAAGTTGCCGATGTGGGTGAGCAGGTTCACCGTGCTGCCTCTTCCAGGACGGGGGCGGCCTTCCGCTTCCTGTGCTGCGGGCGCGGCATCCACGGCGTCAGCAGACGGCGCAGGAGCACCAGCGCGGCGTCGGCGAGGATCGCGAGGGCGGCCATGGACAGCACGGCGTTCACGGCGAGTTCCGGCCGGTTGTAGATGTTGGCGTCGTTCAGCAGGTTGCCGAGGGCGCCCTGGTTGCCGATGAGGGTGCCGACGCTGACGAGGCTGACGCTGGACACGGTGGCGACCCGCAGCCCCGCGATGATCGCGGGCACGGCGATGGGCAACTGGACCTGGACGTACCGGCGTACGGGTCCCAGGCCCATGGCCTTCGCGGCGGCGAGGGTCTCCTGCGGGACCGAGCGGACGGCGTCGACGACGGCCGGGACCAGTACGACGAGGCTGTAGACGGTGAGCGGGATCATCACCGTCAGCTCGGTCATGCCGGTGTAGTCGATGAGCAGCACGAAGAAGGCCAGCGAGGGGATGGCGTAGAGCACGGTCGTCACCCACAGCACCGGCGGGTACAGCCAGCGGAAGCGCACGCACAGCTGGGCCAGCGGCAGGGAGATCAGCAGTCCGGCGAGCACCGGCAGCAGGGCCTCGCGCAGATGCAGACCGACCAGGCCCAGCCAGCTGTGCTGGAGGTCGCTGGGGATGTCGAACATACGGTCCCAGTTCATCCGGCGACCTTCGCGTCCGTACGCCCCTGCGCGTGGGCGCCGCGGATGGCCTCCGCGATGGTCTGCTGGGAGACGACTCCGGCGACCTTTCCGCCGGCGTCCACGGCGACCGCCCACCCGGTGGGCGAGAGTACCGCGCAGTCCAGCGCGGCCCGCAGCGAGTCGGTGCCGGCGACGAACGGCCGTCCGTGCGACAGCAGTCGGCCCACCTCGACCTCGCCCGCGGTCAGGTGCTGCGGCTCGCTCCAGCCGAGCGGCTTGCCGTCGGCGTCCGTGACGAGGAGATAGGGGGCGTCCGCGATGTCGCGCACCCGCTCGGCGATCTGCTCGGTGGTGGCGTCGACCGCGACGACCGGCCCGGTCGACAACTCCAGCCCCGCGGACGGGAAGAAGGAGAGCCGGCGGATACCGCGGTCGGCGCCGAGGAAGTCCTCGACGAAGGCGTCGGCCGGGTTCGTCAGCAGTTCGGCGGGCGGCGCGTACTGGGCGAGCCTGCCGCCGGTGCGCATCACGGCGACCATCGTGCCGATCTTGACGGCCTCGTCGATGTCATGGGTGACGAAGACGATCGTCTTGCCCAACTCCTCCTGGATACGGAGGAGTTCGTCCTGGAGTCCCTTGCGGACGATGGGGTCGACTGCGGAGAACGGCTCGTCCATGAGCAGCACCGGCGGGTCGGCGGCGAGCGCCCGGGCCACGCCGACGCGCTGCTGCTGGCCGCCGGAGAGCTGGTAGGGGTACCGCTTGGCGAGCGTGGCGTCGAGTCCGACCCGCTCCATCAGCTCGCGGGCCCGCTCCCGGGCCTTGTCCTTGCTCCAGCCGAGCAGACGGGGCACGGTGGCGATGTTGTCGATGATGGTGCGGTGCTGGAAGAGACCGGCGTTCTGGATGACGTACCCCATGGACCGGCGCAGGGTGTTGACCGGCTGCCGCAGGATGTCCTGGCCGTCGAGGAGGATGGTGCCCTCGGTGGGTTCGACCATGCGGTTGATCATCCGCAGGGTGGTCGTCTTGCCGCAGCCCGAGGGGCCGACGAGGACGGTGATCGAGCGGTCGGGTATCTCCAACGAGAGCCGGTCGACCGCCACCGTGCCGTCCGGGTACCGCTTGGTGACTGAATCTATCCGTATCAAAACGCCGAATACCCTTCGGGACTGGCCGGGGTGGACCGCTTTCGGCCGTGGTGGGGCGGGCCGTTGCGGGTGAGTCTAGACCGCTGGTGTTGACGCACTTCAGCGGGCACTGTCCGCCGGAGCGGCCGGAAAGCGCTGTTGACCGGGCAGGGCGCGCGTACTGTCATGGAGTTCGCACGCATCCGACCGTCCATGACGAGGAGCGCGACGTGAGTGAGTGGCGCAGCCGCCCGGTGCGGTGCCCCGTCGCGCGTGTACCTGGGGCCGGTCGCGGTGGAGCGAGGCCGGGAGCGGCACAGAGCGGCGCCGGCACGGCCGAGAGCGCGCTCTCCCGGGGCGGGCGCCCCGCAGCTCGGACGATCCGCCGGACGCACCCCGGGCCGTGGTGCACCGATGTCCGAAACGGTACGCCCTCCCCCGCTCCCGGCCCGGCCCCGGCCGGAGCCGCCCGGATCGCCACCGCTGCCGCGCGCCGGGTCCGGTGAGCGGCCGTGGCCTCCGGCGGATCGGCCGCGGGCGGCGGTTCCCGAATACCCTCCTCCCTGCCCGGCCGGCCCGGGTTCGACCCGGCGGTGCTGGCCCGGGGGCGACTGCTGCTGGCGCTCGCCGACGACGCCCGGGGACGTGACGCGGCCGACGAGGCACGGACGCTGGCGCTGCGGGCGGCGGCGGACTTCGAGAGCGGTGTACGGCTCACCGGCCGGCACAGCGCCCCCTCCGCCGTGCGCTGCCGGGCCCTGCTGGATCTGGCCGAGGCGCGTGCCGTGGCCGCCGGTGACACCGGGCATCCGGGGGTCCTGGAGGCGCTGGAGCGGGCGGTGGAGGCGGTCCGCGACCAGGGCCCCGCGTTACGCGTGCCGGCCCTGCGCCGGCTGGCCGAGGCGCACACGGCCCGCTACCGGCACACCGCCGAGTCCGTCGAACTCGTCGCCGCCGACGGGTACTTCACACAGGCCGAGGCCCTGCTGGGCCGGGACGACCCGGAGCGGGCGGAGCTGCTCGCGGGCCGTGGCGAGGTGCTGGTCGCCCGGGCCGAACGGGGCGGCGAGCTGCCGGTGGCCACCGATGCCGTACGGGTGCTGCGCGCGGCCCTGGCGCTGACGGCCGACAGTGATCCCCATCTGGCCGACCGGCGGCTTCTGTTCGGGCGGGCGCTGCGACATCATCACGGCGCGGGCGGAACGCCGACCGATCTGCACGAGGCCGAGTGGGTGCTGGCCCGCGCGGCACGGGACGCGCGCGACGACCGTACGGCGGCGCTGGCGTGGCTGGAGCGCGGCGACGTACTGCTGACGCTGGCCGGGGACGCCGGGGCGCCCGAGTGGCTGGACCTGGCGGCCGATGCGTACCACCACGGCGTACGCAGTGCGGAGCGGGCCGGTGAGCCGCTGCTGGCCGCGCGGGCGCATCACCAGCGCGCAGTGGTGCTGGAGCGGACGGCGGGACCGGAGCACGCGCTGGAGTCGTACCGGACCGCCTGGGCGCTGTGGCAGCGCGCCGGGGCGGCTCAGGGGCCGCAGGCCCGGTCGACGTTCGAGCGCATGACCGCGCTCGCCGGAACAGGCGGACGGTGAAAGGGAGTGTGCAGGGTGACGGAGCCGACCGGACGGGACGGACATGCGGGGACCCCGCTCCCCGGACTCCCCGACTACACAGCCGTCGATCTGGCCGCGCTCCGCGCCCGGGTCGACCACCCCGTGCTGGGCGCGGTGCTGGCCACACTGCTGGCCCGGTCGTGCGACGCCGACGGCGGCCTCGTGGCGTATCACGAGGACTCCCCGGGGGTAGAACGGTAGCGGCGGCACGGGGCCGCCCAGGGGGAGGCGACGCTGTGCAGACCGCTTCGGACGACAGCTTACGGATCGCCCGGGACCGGGAGTTCGCGCCGTGGCCGCACGCCGAGCTGGACGTGGCGGCCCTCAGACGTGCCGGACAACGCCCCTTCCCCTTCCGTCAGTTCGTCCTGAAGGTGCACAGTCGCTGCAATCTCGACTGCACCTACTGCGTCATCTACCAGGGCGAGGACGCCAGTTGGCGCGGCCGGCCGGCACGGGTGTCGCCGGGAGTGATGCGGCAGACGGCCCGGCGGATCGCCGAACACGCGGCCACCCACGGGCTGTCCGAGGTGCGGATCGACCTGCACGGCGGGGAGCCGCTGCTGTCCGGCGCCGACACCGCCCTTCAGTACACGTCCGCCGTACGCCGGGCGCTGCCGTCCGACGTCGCGCTGCGGGCCACCGTGCAGAGCAACGGCACGCTGATCACCGACCGGACCCTGGACCGGCTCGCCGACGCGAACATCCGGGTCGGACTGAGCCTGGACGGCGGCACCGCGCACCTGAACGCCCGCCGCGTGGACCGTGCGGGACGGCCGTCCTGGCCGGCGGCGGAGCGGGCCGCGCGGCTGCTGGCGGACCGGCCGGAGCTGTACGCCGGGATCCTGTGCGCCATCGACATCACCAGCGACCCCGGGGAGGTGTACGCCTCGCTCGCCGAGCTGCGCCCGCCCCGCCTCGACCTGCTGCTGCCGCACGCCAACTGGTCGAGCCCGCCGCCGGGCCTGCCCGCCCGCGCCCCGGGTGCGTGGCGGGCCGTGCCCACCCCCTACGGCGACTGGCTGGCCGCCGCCTTCGACCTGTGGTGGGACGGCGCGCCCGACGGCTCCCAGCCCCGGGTGCGGCTGTTCACGGAGGTCGTGGCGCTGCTGCTCGGGGTGCCCAGCACCACCGAGTCGATCGGCCTCTCGCCGACCTGTGCGGTGGTCGTGCACACCGACGGCTCGGTGGAGCAGATCGACTCCCTCAATCTCGCCTACGACCACGCGACCGCCACCGGCCTCGACGTGTTCGGGCACGCTTTCGACGAGGCGCTGGACCATCCGGGGATCGTCGCCCGTCAGCTGGGCGTGGCGGGTCTCTCGGACGAGTGCCGGGCCTGTCCGGTGGGCCGGGTCTGCGGGGGCGGCAACTACGGCCACCGCTACTCCCGCGGTACGGGCTTTCGGCACCCGTCCGTGTTCTGCGCCGACCTGGAGCGCCTCGTACGGCACGCGGCCGGGCGGCTGAGCGCGGTGATGCCCCCGGATTGAGCGACGTATCGCATAAAGTGCACGCGCACCACATGTACACAAAACTGCCAAAAAACGTCAATCTATTGATTTCGGTGTAAGGGGAGACGGTCGGATGGCCGACAGGTCCAAGGGCGCCGAGTCCCACGAGCACTTCACCATCAGCTACGCGGGATTCAACCGGCCCTGGGCGACGTGGATCGCGCACCAGCTGGAGCAGCTGGGCCACGAGACGACCCTGCTGCGCTGGGACCCTCCGCTGCGGATGCCGCTCGCCGAGGCGTTGCGCAATCTCCTCAAGGCGCCGGGCCGGGTGCTGCTGGTCCTGGACGACTGGTACTTCTCGCTGGGCCCCCGCTCGGACGCCGAGTGGACGCAGGCGCTGCACGAGGTGGTGCCGGCCCATGTGGACCGGTTCTCCGCGGTCAGCGTGGCGACGAGGGCGCTGCCCGCGACGGCCGCCCCGCTGCGCCCGGTCGACCTGCGCGACCTGGACTCGCGCGAGGCCCGCCGCCGTATCCTGCGCCGCCTGGACTTCGAGGCGCCCGCCGAGCCCGCCGCCCCGTCCGGCACCGCCGCCCCCCGCTTCCCCAACGATCCGCCGTCGGTGTGGAACGTGCCGCGCCGCAATGTCCGCTTCACCGGCCGCGACGCGATCCTGGAAGAGCTGCACACCCGCTTCGAGCGCGGCGGCCGCAGCGGTGCGCGGGTGGCGCTGCGGGGCATCTCCGGCGTCGGCAAGAGCCAGATCGCCAACGAGTACTCGCACCGCTTCGGCAACGACTACGACATCGTGTGGTGGGTCGGCGCCCGTTTCCGCGCGCCCGCGCGCGAGCAGTTCGCGCAGCTCGCCCCGCGTCTCGAACTGCCGGTCGGCCAGGAGCTGGGCGAGCGGATCCGCGCGGTCCACGAGGCGCTGCGGACCGGCACGCCGTACAAGAGGTGGTTGCTGATCCTGGACTCCGCGGACGACATGGAACAGATCGAGGATCTGCTCCCGGAGGGCAACGGCCATGTCCTGATCACCACCCTCACCCAGGACTGGGCGGCCTCCGGCAATGTCACCGAGATCGAGGTGCTGCCCTTCCGGCGGCCCGAGTCCGTGGCCTACGTCCGCCGGCGCGCCGGGCGGCTGAACGACACCGAGGCCGACCAGCTCGCCGACGCCGTGCAGGACCTGCCGCTGCTGCTGGCGCAGACCGCGGCCTGGCTCGACGCCAACGCGATGCCCGCCAAGGACTACATCTCGATGATCCGGCGCGGCGAGGCCAGCCAGATCGGCATCCGGATCTCCTCCGACTACCCGATGGGCTTCCAGACCAGCTGGTCGATAACTCTCAACACGCTCCAGGAGAACAACCCCGAGGCCGTGGAGCTGCTCCACCTGTTCGCGCTGTTCTCCCCGGACGCCATCCCGGTCCGTCTGATGCAGGCCGCCCACCCCTCCGACCTGCCCGACCACCTCGCGGCCCTGGCGGGCGACCCGATCCGCTGGCACACCGCGCTGCGCCGGCTGTCGGAGTCGACCGCGGTCCGGCTGGACTACGTCGAGTCCTCCGACGCCGAACCGGCCGTGGACCGCGTCTCCATGCACCGCCTTTACCACAGCTTCCTGGTCAGCACCCTGACCGAGGACCGCCGCGAGGCACTGTCGACGATCGCCTGCACCCTGCTGGCGGGCGCGGACCCGCGCCGCCCCATCGACACCCGCGAGTGGACGCGCTACGCCGAGCTCATCCCGCACCTGGAGACCGCCGGGGCACTGGACAGCCCCGACCCGGTGGTGCGCCAACTCGTCCTGAACTGCATCGAGTACATGCGGGTCCGGGGCGAGAACCGGGCCGCTCTGCGCCTGTGCGAGCAGGCCGTCACCCGCTGGCGGACCCGGCTCGGTCCCGACGACCGGGACATGCTGATCCTGATCCACGACCACGCCAACATGCTGCGCCGCAGCGGCCGTTACCGGGAGGCGGAGGCCGTCGGACGCGCCGTCCTGGACCAGCTCGCGGAGAGCCGGGCCGACGACGACCCCGACCTGCTGCGCGCCAAGAACGGCCTCGGCGGCACCCTGGTGTCGCTGGGCCGCTACGACGAGGCGCACGACATGTTCAAGGAGTGCGTACAGGCGTACACCAGCACCCTGGGCGCGGACGCCCCGCGTGCCCTCCAGGACCGCGGCAACCTCGCCGTGGTCACCAGCCTGCTGGGCCGCTACAAGGAGTCGCTGGAGCTGCACCGCGACATCCTGCTGATCCGTGAGCGCCTGCTGACCCCGCGGCACCATCTCACCCTGCGCTCAGGCATGTTCTACGCCTGGATGCTGCGCCTCCTCGGCCGCTACGACGAGGCGACGTCACGCCAGGAGCTCAACGTCCGTGCCCACCGCAACACGATGGACCGCTACACCCCCCAAACCCTGTTCGCCGAGCACAACTTGGCGCTGTGCATGCGACGCAAGGGCGATCTGCTCGGCGCCGAGTCGCTGATGCGCAGCGTGGTCGAGCGGTTCGTGCAGCGGCAGGGCCCGAACCACCCCGACTCCCTGCTGGTGCAGGCCGACTTCGCCACCTTCAACCGCGAGCACGGCAATCTGGAGCAGGCCCGGGAATCGGCGGAGGGTGTCGCCGAGCAGTACGCCAGACTCGTCGGCCCGCACCACCCCTATGCGGTGGGCACGGCGGGCAATGTGGCGCTGGCCCTGTGGGAGTACGGGGAGCGCGACGAGGCGCTCAGGATCGCGGAACGGGCGCTCAGGGACATGCGCGCCGCGGTGGGCCCGTCCCACCCCTGGGCCCTGGGTGCCGGACTCAACGCCGGGGGCGCCCGCAGCCTCGCCGGCGACGAGGAAGGCGCGGCCGAACTCACCCGCGCCGTCCTGGAGTCGGCGCGCACGACCCTGGGCGAGACCCACCCCCTGACCTTGTCCGTCAAGGCGGCCCTCGCCTCCGACCTGCGGATACTGCGACGCGGGCAGGAGGCGTCCAAGCTGGAGCACGAGGCGCTCCAGCAGCTCTCCGACACCCTGGGCGCCCAGCATCCCCACACCCTCTCGATCCGCCGCCGGGAACGGCCCTACTGGGACTTCGAGCCGCTCCCGACCTAGGTCACAGCTCGGCGCTAGCACCTCGTGGGAACTTGCCTGGTGGGGTCTCAGCCGGGCAGCATGGGCCGGGCCTCTCGTCAAGAGGCAGGTTCGGCCGTCCTGAGAGGTGAGTGTGCGGGGTACAGACGAGGACAGGCCGCATGTGGCTGGAGTACGGAACCCGGGCGCCGACCTGCCCGACCTGACCGATCTCGACCTGCTGGCGCTGTCCCGTGAGTCATCGCATCCGGTGCTCGCGGCGGTCGCCACGGGCCTGCTGCCCCGCAAGCTGCGCGGCGGCCCCGCGATGGCCTTCTACGAGGACGGTCCGTATCAACTGTGACCGCGCGGTGGCCTCTTGAGACACTGGACGTCGCCGGATTACGGCGGTCCGGGGTACGGGCCGTGCCCTTCCGGCAGTTCGTCCTGAAGGTCCACAGCCGCTGCAATCTGGCCTGCGGTTACTGCTACGTCTACGAGGGCGCCGACAGCAGCTGGCAAAACCGTCCGCCGACGGTGTCCGCCGGGGTGATCCGGCGTACCGCGGCACGGATCGCCGAGCACACCGCGACCCACGGGCTGTCCTCCTTACAGCTCAACCTGCATGGCGGAGAGCCCCTGTTGGCCGGGGTGGACACCCTGGTCGGCTATGTCACCGCCGTGCGGGAGGCCGTCGGCGCGGGCTGCCGGGTGGAGGCCAGCGTCCAGACGAACGGCACGCTGCTCACCGAGGACCGGGTGCGCCGGCTGGCCGACGCCGGGATCGGCATCGGGGTGAGCGTGGACGGCGGCACCCCGTGGCTGAACCGGCACCGCGTCAACCACGCCGGGCGCTCGTCCTGGGCGGCGGTCTCGGCCGGGCTCGAGGTGCTGCGGCGGCATCCGGAGGCGTACGCCGGGATCCTCAGCGTGATCGACCCGGACTCCGATCCCGTCGAGGTGTACACGTCACTCACCGCGCTCGACCCGCCCTCCATGGATCTGCTGCTGCCGCACGCCAACTGGGCGCATCCACCCGCCGTGACAGGACCCCACCCCTACGCCGACTGGCTGATCCAGGTCTTCGACCTCTGGTTCGATGCCACCGAACAAGCCGTCCCGATCCGGCTGTTCCGGGAGATCATCGGGCTGCTGCTCGGCCTGGACGGCGGGGCCGAGGCCGTGGGGAACTCGCCGATGGTCGCCGTGGTCGTCGACACCGACGGGGCCATCGAGCAGGTGGACTCGCTGAAGACAGCCTACGAGGGCGCACCCGCCACCGGACGCGACGTCTTCCGGCACTCCTTCGACGACGTCCTGGACCATCCCGGCGTCGTCGCACGGCAGTTGGGCCGCCGGGCCCTCGCCCCCAAGTGCCTGGTGTGTCCGCTGGCGGCCGTGTGCGGCGGGGGCAACTACGCCCACCGCTACCGCGCCGACGAGGGCTTTCTCAACCCCTCGGTGTACTGCGCCGACCTGGAGCGGCTGATCCGGCACATCGCCGACCGGGTACGCCGTGCCGCCGACCTCGGGACGCCCTCGGGGACGATCGACAACCGCTGAGCACAAGGCTGTTGAGCGAGCCGGGAACGGGGAAGGAAAGCACAGGGATCCGGCTCGCAGGACGGGGGAAGTGCTGCATGACGATCGTGACAGGGGTGGCGGCGGACGGCCGGGACGGGCCGGTGTACGTCGAGGTGGACGGCTTCGTGGCCACGGGCGGCGTCGACGACGTGTACCGGGGGATCGACACCCGGGGCCCCGCCGACCGGGTGCTGGAGGTGGCGCGCGACGTCTACGCCGACGGTCTCGACCTGGCCCGGCGGTGCGCGCGGCAGGCGGCGCAGCAGCTGCACGACCTCGGTGAGGGTCTGAAGCCCGACGAGGTGGAACTCCAGCTGTCGATCAAGCTGGACGCCGAACTCGGTGCGGTGCTGGTGAAGTCCGGGGCGGAGGCACAGCTCCAGGTCACGTTCCGCTGGAACACGGGTGGGGCCCCGTGACCGGTGGGACCGCCGGCTCCGGCATCCACATCCTGCCGTACAGCTATGTGGTCGGACAGGCCGAGCTGAAGCTCGCGCTCGAACTGAACTACATCGCGCCGCGGATCGGGGGCGTCCTCGTCAGCGGGCAGCGCGGGACCGCCAAGTCCACGGTGGTGCGGGCGTTCTCCCTGCTGACCCGGGGAGAGCTGCCGGTCACCCTGCCGATCAACGCCACGGACGACCGGGTGCTGGGCGGGTGGGAGCTCGACGCGCTGATGCAGGGGGTGGCGCGGACACAGCCGGGGCTTCTCGAGGAGGCCGGCGAGAAGGGGATGCTGTACATAGACGAGGTCAATCTGCTGGACGACCACATCGTCAACATCATCCTCGACGTCGTCTCCACCGGGGTGCTGTCGGTGCAGCGGGAGGCCATCGACACCGTGCGCAGCGTCAGCTTCGGTCTGGTCGGGACGATGAACCCCGAGGAGGGCGGTCTGCGGCCCCAGTTGCTCGACCGGTTCGGGCTGATGGTCGCGGTGTCCGAGCTGGACCAGGAGGCGCGGCGGGCGATGGTGCTGGCCGTACTGCGCTTCGACGACGAGGCCGGGACGGAGTCCTCCTGGCTGACGGACGGGCTCGCCTCGGACGAGGCGCTGTGCGAGCGGCTGAACGCGGCGCGGGCGGCCGTGCAGGACGTACGGCTGAGCGAGGACATCGCCAAGCTCTGCGCCGACGTCGCCACGCAGTTGCGGGCCGTGGGACACCGCGGTGAGGTGGTCACCGCCTGGGCCGCCCGAGCGCTGGCGGCCTTCGAGGGCACGGACGAGGTCACCCCCCACCATGTACGCAAGGTGGCCCCCCTCTCCCTGCGCCACCGCCGCCCCGAAGCAGCCCACGGCGGCCCCGTCGAATGGACACCGGAGGAGTCGGAACTGCTCGACGGGCTGCTGGGATGACGACGAGACGGGGGCGCCCGACCGGATGGCGTCCGGTGCGGATGCCGGTGCGCTGCGGGCCCGGGTGGGCGTCCGGGCTCCTGCGGGCGCCGGCTTCCGCCGGGGTAGCACGGTGTGTTGGGACGACGGCCGTACGCGGATGGGTGACCTCGGCGGGCGGGACCCTCCTGCGGACAGCGGCGTCCTCCGCACCCGAGCGCGGTGCCGCGATGACGGGCGCCGTGGGCCGGCGGGCGGTCGGGGCGTGTGTGCGACTCCCGCGGATGCCCGTGCACTCCGGGTCGGCGGGCGGCCGGGGTGGGCGGCTGCGGTGACGGCGGAGATGAACGGGCGGGTGGCCGGGCCGCGGCAGCGGCTGTTGCAGGTGCTGGCGTGTTCCGCGCTGGGGCCCGGGCTGGACGGGGTGCTGTTGTTCGATCTGGAGCCGGAGATGGTGGCGCCGGTGACCGACGCGTTCGCCAGGGTTCTCGGGCTGCGGAACGGGCGGCCGGTGCGGCGGGCGATGCTCGGCTCGGTCACCGGGGACGACGAGCTGTGGCTGCGGCCCACGCTGCGCCACGAGGGCGCCGGGATGAACTTCTCGCTCGCCCCGGGCCCGTTGGTCGACATCGACCCGGAGGCGTCGACGCTGGTCGTGGTCCCCGATCTGGTCCGGCTGAGCCTGCCCGGCATGCGGGCCGCGGTACAGCTTCTGGGCGCCGACGTCGCCTCGGTCGAACGCTCCGGCTTCCGCGCCCGCTGGCGCCCCCGGGCCCGCTGGCTGGCCGCGTGCCGCGAGTCGGAGGTGGGCCGTCTCTCCCCCCATCTCCTGGACCGCTTCCCGATCCGCCTCAACGCGGCGGGACTGGAACCGGACCGACTGCTCGACGTACTGGACCTGCCGCGACAGAGCCGTGGACCGGTCGGGTCGACCACGCCACGCGTCGCCCCCCGACGCGCCCCCGCC
>NZ_JXTE01000101.1 GCF_000972385.1 Streptomyces sp. WM6386 | reverse complement strand
CGGTCTCCGCGAGATCCAGTACCGAAGCAACCTCATCGACGGATGCTTCACCGAAACTGGCCTCACCTTGCCGACATCACGGCAACAAGGTCAGTAGCGCCCACCCGCCGACGGAACACCAGTCAGATCCTCGGTGGGCGAGCCTCGTACGGCGTGGACAACACCACCGTCGTCCGCGTCGACACCCCCGCCAGGGACCGCAGCCGGGCCAACAGCTCCTCCAGCTCGTGCGGCGTGGCCACCCGCACCTTGAGGATGTAGTTCTCGTCGCCCGCAACGCTGTGACAGGCCTCGATCTCCGGCACCCCCGCGAGGCGCTCGGCGATGTCGTCCGGCGCGCTGGGATCGAACGGTTTCACCGAGATGAAGGCGGTCATGGGCAGCCCGACGGCCTCGGGGTCGACGACGGCGGCGTACCCACGGATGACGCCACGCTGCTCCAGCCGACGCACCCGCTGGTGCACGGCCGACGTGGACAGGCCCGTGGCCTTGCCGAGGTCTGTGTAGCTCATCCGCCCGTCCTTGACGAGCAGCTGCACGATCTGACGGTCCAGCTCCTCCATGGCGCAAGAACCTACAGTGCCCTTGATCTCCTCGGATACCTGAGCGGCGCAGGTCATACCCGGTTCGTGATGTGGCCGAGAGCCATCTGTGAGCCATCTGAGGGACAAAGCGGCCGCCCCGGGCATCTGCAAGCGGCATGTGACGAACACCACAGCACCCGAACAGTCTCCGTGATGTTCTCGTGATTACCGCCGAGACGGGGCGGGAAGTGCTTGCTGTGGTCGAGGCCGCAGTGCCGTTCACGGCCCAGCCCGAGGGGGAGAACCCAATGCAGAGTCTTAAGCGCCCTGGTCGTACCGCACCCAAGCGACTCCAGGCGGTCGTCGAGCCCGAGCCGGAGGGCGTCGAACCCGACGCCCTCGACGACGAACTCGACGCGTACGACACCTTCGAGATGTTCCGGGTGGTCTGCCCGGACTGTGCGCAGCCCATCGCACTGCTGGCGGACGAGGAGGTCCTGCCGGAGCACGCGCTGTGCGCCTCGCCCTGGAACCCGTTCGGGCTCACGGTCTGCGCCGGCACCGGCCGCCGCGCCTCGGACGCGCGCGCCGCGGACGAGGACCTGGAGCCCCAGGAGCAGGACACCGCCCTGCTGTTGACGCTCCCTCAGGGCCTCGACTGGAGGACCCAGCCCTTCTCGCACGTCGGCGGACCGGGTTCGCGCCCCATCAGGGTCCCCGTCATGCGGCGCCACGCCGCCTGAGCGCCACCCGGTAGCGCAGACCGCGTCGCTCAATCCCAGTAGCTGCCCTGCACCATGGCTCGCAGACTGCCGTGGTGCAGGATCAGTGTGTCCGGGTCCGCCGGGACGACGGCTTCACCGAAGTGCACCTGCCGATAGGCGACGCGCAGCATGACGACGGCGTGCCGCAGGGCGGCGTACAGCGTGTGGAAGTCCATGTCCCGCGGTGTGTGGCCGGTCAGTCGGGCGTAGCGCGTCTCGACCCGGTCGCGGCGGAAGAAGTCCGGCAGGCCGCGCTGTCCGAAGCCGACCGTCAGGTCCTGGAAGAAGCGGTGCAGGTAGATCGCCCAGCCGAGGTCCACCTCGCGCGGGGCGAGCGCCGCCATCTCCCAGTCGAGGACGGCCGCGGGTTCGAATCCGTCGTAGACGACGTTCCCGATGCGCGCGTCACCCCAGTTGAGGACAGGCGTGCCCGGATCGGCGGGCCAGAGGTGCTCCAGCCGGTCGAAGGCGTCCTCGATGAGCGGTGAGCGGGCGAGGCCGTGTCGAAGAGCAGGGTCTCGCTGGACATGCCGTTGGAGGCGGGGACGGTGACGCCGACGGCCTTGGCGCCGGGCAGGCGGGTGCCGAGCCAGACGGTGAGGCGGCGGGCGATGTCCTGCGGGTCGCGGGTGCTGGTGCGCGGGCGAGGCGCCGTCGTCATGTGGTCAACCCCCTTTTGGTGCACCCGACTTACGGTGCGACCGAACCGAAGTCGGTGAACCCGCTCGGGTCGTGCCGTCCGAACGAGCCGTGCTCGAAGATGCCGTGGCCGATCCGGCCGTCCAGGCGGAAACGGGCGCCATGGTCGGTGACCCCGTACGCGGCCGGGGTGTGCGGCTGCGTGAGGTCGTAGGAGCGCCGGTCGGTCCAGCCGTGGCCACGCCAGGTGCCGTGCTGCCAGTCGTCCGCGGGCGGGTGGCCGGCGCCGATCGCCAGCGGGGAGGAGGTGAGGATCTCGACCTCGAGCTCCTGCGGTTTGCGCACGTCGCCGAGGTGGACGAGGGCGCGTTCGGGATGGCGGGTGCCGGGGCGGTAGGTGATCTCGGGCTGGGGCCAGCCGAGTTGGCGGTCGGGGTGGCCGGGGCGGACGAGGGTGGCGTCGTTGAGGGCGCGGTGGCCGTCGGCGTCCTCCTGGACGATCACCATCAGGAAGCGGTCCTCGAAGCGGACGGGGCACCAGAGCCAGTGGAAGCCCTCGGTGGGGTGCTCCTCGGCGAGGCGGCCGCCTTCCTCGCCGAGGACGGGGCGGACGCCCCAGCTGCGGTCGCGGGTGCCGGTCCACTGTGTGGCGGTGACGTGGAACTCCTCGCCTCCGGCGCGCACAGTGCCCGTCACGCCGCCCGCCTGTACGAAGCGACGCCCTTCCAGGGTGAGCCGACCGCCCCGGCGCTGCACATGATGGGGTTCCCACAGTGCGGGGAAGGCGGCGGTCCAGGTCAGGTAGTAGGACAACGACTCGTCGTCACAGACGAGGCGCAGACGGTGCAGCGGCTGCTCGACCTCGATCCGCAGGGGCCCCACCACGAGCCGCATCCGGTCCTCGCCGAGGGCGTCCGAGGCCCGCACCGCATGCAGGGTGTCCCCCATCCGCAGCGTCGCGTAAGCGTCGATCACCCCCAGGTTCGGATACACCCCGAGCCCCACGATCAGCAGCGCCCGCCCCTCGTGATCGAGGACATGGAAGATGCACCGGTCGTAGGCGTTCCGGTCCCCCGTCGCCACGTGCTTCATGGAGAGCGGCACCTGGTGCACCGGGTACTCGTCGAGTGGTACGGGACGGTCGTCGGCCAGGGCAAACCTCCCTGGAGGCGGCTGGGCTGACGGTACGTCAGACCGCAGTAGGTGACCAGATGCCGTGCCTCACGACGTCCGCGAACTCACGGTCGATTCCGTCGGCGGGTGACCTGTCCGGCCGTCACCGCGTTGCCCTGGTATGACCCCCACATATACGGCGACCGGGCGTCAGCGCCGGGTGTTCGTCCCGCCGCCCGCAGAATCGGTTCCGCCGCCGCAGGACCCGCCCATCTACCGGGATCTGATGCGCACCTGGGCCGACCGGGGCCGGACCCTGCCGGGGCGCCACGACCCGGAGTGGGTCCGGCTCGCGGCGCCGCAGGTCAGGCCGGGTCAGTTCAGCGCGTCTCCGGACCCGCTAGGTGACGGGCGATGACCATCCGCTGGATCTGATTGGTGCCCTCGACGATCTGGAGGACCTTGGCCTCGCGCATGTAGCGCTCGACCGGGAAGTCCGCGGTGTAGCCGTATCCGCCGAGGACCTGGACGGCGTCGACGGCGACCTTCATCGCGGTGTCGGTGCAGTGCAGCTTGGCCATCGCGGCCTGCTTGGCGAAGGGCCGGCCGGAGTCCCGCAGCCGCGCGGCCGCCAGGTACAGCGCGCGGCCCGCCTCGATCTGGGTCGCCATGTCGGCGAGCATGAAGCGCAGTCCCTGGAAGTCGGCGATCGGCTTGCCGAACTGCCGTCGCTCGGTCGCGTACGCCACCGCGTGGTCCAGCGCCGCCTGAGCCACACCGATGGCGCAGGCCGCGATGCCGAGCCGCCCGGAGTCGAGCGCGGACAGGGCGATCGCGAAGCCCTGCCCCTCCTCGCCGATGCGCCGGTCGTCGCAGACCCGGACGCCGTCGAGGTGGACCTGGGCGGTGGGCGAGCCCTTCATGCCCATCTTCTTCTCCGGCACCGCCCCGCTCAGCCCCTCGGCGTCACCGGGCACGAGGAACGCGGTGATCCCGCGGGCGCCCTCCTCGCCGGTCCGCGCCATGACGGTGTAGAAGTCGGCGATGCCGCCGTGGGTGATCCAGGCCTTGGTACCCGTGATGACCCAGTCGTCGCCCTCGCGCACGGCCTTGGTCCGCAGGCTCGCGGCGTCCGAGCCGGACGAGGCCTCGGAGAGGCAGTACGCGCCGAGGAGTCCGCCGCCGAGCATCGCGGGCAGATGCTCGATCTGCTGCTCCTTGGTGCCGTAGGCGGCGAGTGCGTAGGAGGCGAGCGTGTGCACGCTGACGCCGAGGCCGACGGTGAGACGGGCCGCGGCGAGTTCCTCGAGGACCTGGAGGTAGACCTCGTAGGGCTGGTCGCCGCCGCCGTACTCGGAGTCGTAGGGCAGTCCGAGCAGTCCGGACCGCGACAGCAGGGTGAACACCTCACGCGGGAAGCGTCCGGCGTCCTCCTCCTCGGCCGCCTTCGGGGCGATCTCCTGCTGCGCGATGTCGCGGACGAGCGAGATCAGCTCCCGGGCCTCGTCCGTGGGCAGTTGACGATCCACCGGCTGCGGGGCGCGGTCGGGCATGGGGACGCTCTCCTCCCTGGTAGGGCACATCGGCGTGCGCCTTTGGATGGGGGCGGCTCCGCCGGGTCTTGCTGAGGGCTAGGCCGATGGTCGCACTTTCGGGTCTCGGAAGCTGTTGACCAGCGGCTCTGCGCTGTGAGTATGCCCGATCGGAGCCATCGAGTCACCAGTTAACGACCGCTTACTTCAGGAAACCTACCCCGGAATCCAGCGCTCCTCGAAATTGGTCCGAACCATTGACGGATTGGTCTAGTCCTCCTACTGTTCCGAACCAACGCCTTACCGCGTCCATGCCAATCGACGCCCGCTCCCTCACCCCCCATGAGGAGACACTCGATGCACGACTCCCCTCGTCCCCGCGCCCGGTTCCGGGCGCTTGTGTCCGCCGCGTGTTGCGCGGTCCTCGGTGCCGGGCCGCTCGCCGGCGCGGGCACCGCGACCGCCGAACCCGCGGCGCAGCCCGCGGTGAAGGCCGGCTCCAAGGTCGTCGGCTACTTCACCGAATGGGGCACCTACGACCGCAAGTACTACGTCAAGAACATCGAGACCTCGGGCTCCGCGGCGAGGCTCACGCACATCAACTACGCCTTCGGCAACGTCACCGGCGGCAAGTGCGCGATGGGCGACTCCTACGCGGCGACCGAACGGACCTACACCGCCGCCGAGTCCGTGGACGGTGTCGCCGACACCTGGGACCAGCCGCTGCGCGGCAACTTCAACCAGCTGCGTGAGCTGAAGAAGAAGCACCCGGGCCTGAAGGTCATCTGGTCCTTCGGCGGCTGGACCTGGTCGAGCGGTTTCGGCGAGGCCGCGAAGAACCCGGCCGCGTTCGCGCAGTCCTGCTACGACCTGGTCGAGAACTCCAAGTGGGCCGATGTCTTCGACGGCATCGACATCGACTGGGAATACCCGAACGCCTGCGGCAACACCTGCGACACCAGCGGCCGGGCGGCCTTCAAGAACCTGATGTCGGCACTGCGGGCCAAGTTCGGCTCCGGCAACCTGGTCACCGCGGCCATCACGGCCGACGCCACCCCGGGCGGCAAGATCGACGCGGCGGACTACGGGGGCGCGGCGCAGTACGTCAACTGGTACAACCCGATGACGTACGACTACTTCGGCGCCTGGGCGGCGACCGGGCCGACGGCTCCGCACTCGGCGCTCAACTCGTACAGCGGCATCCCACAGGCGGGCTACTACACTTCGGCGACCATCGCGAAGCTCAAGGGCCTCGGCATCCCGGCCTCGAAACTGCTGCTCGGCCTCGGCTTCTACGGGCGCGGCTGGACCGGCGTCACCCAGTCGGCACCGGGCGGCACGGCGACCGGCCCGGCGGCGGGGACGTACGAGGCGGGCTTCGAGGACTACAAGGTGCTCAAGGCGAAGTGCCCGGCGACCGGCACGGTGGGTGGCACGGCGTACGCCAAGTGCGGGAACAACTGGTGGAGTTACGACACCCCGTCGACGATCGCCACGAAGATGGCGTACAAGAACCAGCAGGGGCTGGGCGGCACGTTCTTCTGGGAGCTGAGCGGGGACACCACGGGCGGTGAGCTGATCAAGGCGATCAACTAGTCCGACCCGAGCGGGACTTGGGGCGGGGGGACCACGAGCCCTCCGCCCCTCTCCGTCGTCCGGCGTCAGGTGTCCCGGCGGGCCGGGGCAGGGGCCGGGTAGGCGGGGTCCAGCTCCTCGATCGCGCGCATGGTGGCGCCGAGCGTCTTCACCAGGAGTTCGCGCATGGTGTCGCGGGTGAGCTGGGCCGGGCGGTCGATCCAGTCGAGCGTGGCGCCCTCGACGCTGCAGACCCAGGCGAACAGGCCCATGCGGGCCAGCGGTGAGATGTCGGTACGGCCGTACGCCCCGTCGGCGATGGTCGCGACGATCGCCTCACGCACACTGTCCCGGATGGCGTGCACCTCGGCATCGAAGCCGACTCCCCCGCTGACGACGGTGCGGTACGCGGCCTGGTTGTGCTCGGCGAAGCGCAGATAGCTGTCGATCGTGCGCTGGACCCGGTCCACCTGGGGCAGTTGGAGTCCGCTCGCCGCGAAGGTGACCAGGTCGGCGACGGAGTCCTGGATGATGGCCAGGTAGTAGCCGCGCTTGGACTGGAAGTAGTAGTAGATCAGCCCTTTGGCGACATGCGCCTGACGAGCGATGTCGTCCATCGAGAGCGTGTCGTAGGACGTGTCGGCGAACAGCCTCCGCCCGATCGCGATGAGTTCGGCTCGGCGCGCAACCGAACGATCAGTTCCGCGCGCCTTGGGACGAGCGCCGTCACGCTGCTGGCTGATATTCAATTTCGACCCTGGTCTCAACGGGGCGGGACACCCGCAGTATGTCAGGTCAACTATGGATCAGGTCACAGCAGGCCGAGCTGGGCCACGAGCATCGCGACCACCACGACGAGGGTCCAGCCCATGACGTGCTCGAGGGCCTTCGGGCCGTCTTCCTTGGGTCCGCCGGTGCGGACACGGGTGGCGGTGGCTGAGTTCGCAGTCATGTGTCCACCTTGCCACCGACCGGGGCTTTTGCGGCAGAGACGTCGGTCACAGCGGAAAGGCCCCGGTTTCCCGGGGCCTTGACCCGCTTGGCGTGTGACTCAGCGCACACCCACCGCCGCGAGGGCCTTGCACTGCCGTGCGGTCGGCTTCGCCGGGAAGTAGAGGTAGCAGACACCGCCGGTGCCGGAGACGACCTTGCCGCCGGCGTTGTACCGCTTGGTACGGAGCCAGATCTTCTCCCACTCGGCCCGCTTGTAGACCCGCCGTACCGCCTCGTCGTCGGGCGAGGCCGGGTCGTTGGCGATCACGTCGCCGTCGGCGGTGAAGCCGATCACGGTCATCAGGTGGCCGGAGGTGCCGTACCCCGCGCCCGTCAGCTCCTCCTTGAGGAAGGACTGGGACGTTATGGCCGGGATGCCGGCCGCGATCAGCGTCTCCAGGTCGGTGAGGGAGCCGAGCCGGGTGACCACACCCTGGAGGTCCTTGAAGGTGGCCGCGTAGGCCGCGTTGAACGGCCAGTTCCCACAGCCGGCGTACTGATGGTCGAACGTGTACCGGGCCGCGTGGCACACCTGCGGATCGGCGTAGGTCGGATCGACCCAGGCGAGCTGCTCCGGGGTGAGCCGGCCGCCCCAGTACTCGATGATCATCTGCGAGGAGGTGGGACTGCACCAGGCCTCGCCGCCGTTGTCGTACTCCGGGTACTGGCCGGCGTGGATCTCCTGCGAGTAGCGCGGGACGATCAGCTCCTGGGCGAGGCCGGGTGTGGAGGCCGGGACGGTGAAGCGGTCCGGGATGTCGGAGCCCATCGCGCCGAGCCGCCACACGGTGGGGGTCTTCTTGGTACCCGGCTTGCGGTAGAGGGTCAGCCGCAGACGGTACGAGGTGAGGCGCAGGCCCGTCGCCGGGTCGTCGACGGCGAAGGTGTCCGTCCAGATGCTGCTCTTGTCGTCGGTCTGGTCGTCGACCGAGGTCCGCCGGATGTCCTCGTCGCCGGCGGCCCAGCGGCCCATGACGTACCAGGGGGTGTCCGTGCCGTCGGAGTAGGTGCCCTTCAGCTCGACCTGGAGCCAGGTGCCGTCGGGGGTGTGCGCGTTCCAGGACGCGATCGCCTCGGTGGAGGGAACGGCGAGCTCGTGGACGGGGGACGTCCAGGTGGCGTACTCCCAGGCGGCCGTCTTCCCGGTGTGCGGGTCCGTGTAGTCGACGCTGCCCGCGGCGGCGCCGATCACCACGCCCGGCCGGGGACCGGCGACGGCACGGGCGCCCTTCGCGCTGCCGCCGCGCCAGTCGGCGTATGTGGTCCAGAAACGGTTGTCGACGAGGCGACGTTGCGCCCGGTCGGTGTCCGCTGTGTCGGTCGCGCCGTCGGCGGCGGCCGCCGGGCTCGCCGCGCCGGCCACCGCTGCGGCGACCGCGGCGGCCAGAACGGTTCTGCGGGACGGCTGTTCGGCTCTGCTCATGGGCGGAATGACCCCCAAGTTGTCCGAGTCTGGGCAGGTCCACTGCACGGTTGTGCGCCAACTATGGCCAAAGCCGCACGGTCCTGCCAGCACTTCGGGCCATGCCACGCCCACGAATATGGGACTGGACCACTGACATGACCTGCGACGGCGTACGCCCGCACCGCCGCCAAGCGGGCCGGGTGAAGTCCACTGCGGTTCGGCAGCGCCCCGAAGGGGCGCGGGGAACCGCGCGACCAGCCACGACGGCGCCGCGGACGAACAACAACCCGTCCACCGCACTTCCAGCGGAGCGCTTAGAGTGCTGACCGCTCCCTGTCGGACTCGTGAAAGCTCCAGAAATCGGCCATGCGCGCCCTCGCCGACCATCTCCGGGACCTCCCGCCGTCCTGCGGCCCGGTCCGCCTGATCGCCGTCGACGGTCACGCCGGCTCCGGAAAGTCCACGTTCGCCGGACGGTTGGCCGCCGCGCTGGGTGACGCGCCGATGCTGCACCTCGACGACATCGCGAGCCACGACGAGCTGTTCGGCTGGACCGACCGACTGCTGGCCCAGGCGATCGAGCCGCTCAGCCACGGCGAGACGGCGCATTACGCCCCCTACGACTGGCACACCCGCCTCTTCGGCCCGCCCCGCGCCCTCCCGCCGGCACCAGTGGTCCTCGTCGAGGGCGTCGGCGCGGGGCGCCGCGCACTGCGTCCGCACCTGGCGCGGCTGCTGTGGATGGAGTTGTCCCGCGAGGAGTCCTGGACGCGTGGCCGGTCACGGGACGGGGAAGAACAGCGGGAGTTCTGGGCCGGGTGGGTCCGCGCCGAGGCCGAACACTTCGCCGGGGACCCCTCGCGCCCGTACGCCGATCTTCTGGTTCGGCAGGGACAGAAGGGGTACGAGGTACTCCCGGGGCCTGCTGGGACGGTTGGACCGGACCACAAAATCACTCTGGGTGACGGACCATCCGCTGTGTGCTGAACTTGTGAAGACCCTTGCTTCCGAACTTCCCGGAGTGCCTCAACTCGGCTTGACCGGGGGGCCGTACAGGACTTACGTTCTGAATGTGCGGCCTTTCGCAGCCGCCCTCAGACGCGAAGCCCCCGGTTGTTCCCCCGTGATCGGGGGCTTCGTTCTGCCCTCAGCCCCTTTTCCGGGCGCTACGAGCCGTGATTCGCTCACCCTCGGTCACCGTCCCGTGTGCGCCCCGTCTGCTCCCACCTCGCCAAACGGCCTGTGCGGCACCCTTCGACGGCCGCACCCCCGCAGGTACGATGCCCTCGGTGCGACCTACGGACGGGCAGCTCTGCGCACCGTTGCAACTCCGGTCCGCAGCAAGGCGGTTCGATCAAGGCGGTCGGCGGGCGACGGCCCGGTGACCAACCAACGGGGGCACGGTTTGTGGGGGACGTGATGGACTTCGGCACGCAGGGCCCGCAGGCCCCGGCCGACCTCGCCTGGCTGCGAGGTGTGGATGCCTACACGATGGGCGCCTATCCGCAGGCGGAGGAGGAGTTCCGCGCCGCGGTGCGGATGGACCCGGGGATGGCCGACGGCTGGCTCGGGCTGCACGCGTTGCGCGTCGACACGACGACCGCGTTGCTGCGGATGTTCCGGCACCGGGAGCGCTTCGGGGAGCAGCGGGCCCGGCACCGTCGCACCCTCAACTCCTGGTACTGGCTGGGCTGGTGGGTGCAGCCCGTGCTGGAGAGCCCGCGCGACCTGCTGCTCGCGCACGCCTCGCACTGGCTGGACGGACGCCATGTCCCGGAGCTGGACCGGGCCCTCGCGAGCCTGCCGCCCGTGGACACCGACGCCCAGGTGCGCTTCCTGCACGCCTGTCGCTCCTATCTGGTCAAGGACTGGGACCAGCTCGTGCGGCACACCGACCCGCTGATCGACGATTCCCTGCTGGGCATCGAGGCGGGTCTGTTCGGCGGCATGGCCCGGGTGCGCCTGGAGATGTACGGACAGGCCGAGCCGCTTCTCTCGGCGGCCCTGATGCGCTGTCGCAGCGAACAGCCCCAGCGCAAGGAGCTGCGCTACTGGCTCGCCCGCGCGCACGAGGGCACCGGCCGCTCCGCCGCCGCCCTCCCCCTCTACCGTGCCGTGCACCGCGTCGACCCGGCGTTCATGGACACCTCGGCCCGGCTCGCCGCGATCGCCGAGGGCGACGGCTACGACGACGCCGCGGCGGACCTCGCCTCGATCGCGCTCTCCGGCGCCCAGGACGTCCTGGAGGGACCGGACGGCTTCGACCCGCTCTTCGGCGGTACCGACGGCCGCGACCTCAAGTTCTCCGACCCCGACGTGCCACCCGTCGGCCCGCTGCCCTCGGTGTCCGACCCTTCGGTGCGCGAGAAGATCGTCCCGACGCAGTCGCTGCCCGCCGGCCCCACCGACCCCGTCTTACTGGAGGAAGCGCTCAGCGAACTTGAGCGCATGGTGGGCCTGGAGCCCGTGAAGCGCCAGGTCAAGGCACTGTCGGCCCAGCTCAACATGGCACGGCTGCGCGCCGGGCAGGGCCTGCCGGTCCAGCCGCCCAAGCGGCACTTCGTCTTCTCCGGCCCCTCCGGCACCGGCAAGACCACGGTGGCCCGCATCCTGGGCCGCGTCTTCTACGCCCTCGGGCTGCTCGGCGGCGACCACCTCGTGGAGGCCCAGCGCGCCGATCTCGTCGGCGAGTACCTCGGGCAGACCGCCGTGAAGGCCAACGAGCTCATCGACTCCGCGATCGGCGGGGTGCTCTTCGTGGACGAGGCGTACTCGCTCTCCAACTCCGGTTACGGCAAGGGCGATGCGTACGGCGACGAGGCGCTCCAGGTGCTCCTGAAGCGGGCGGAGGACAACCGGGACCACCTCGTGGTGATCCTCGCCGGCTATCCCGAGGGCATGGACCGGCTGCTGGCCGCCAACCCCGGACTGTCGTCGCGCTTCACGACCCGGGTGGACTTCCCCTCGTACCGCCCCCTCGAACTCACCTCCATCGGCGAGGTGTTGGCCCATGAGAACGGTGACGTGTGGGACGAGGAGGCCCTCGACGAGCTGCGGTCGATCGCCGGTCACGTGGTGGACCAGGGGTGGATCGACGAGCTGGGGAACGGGCGGTTCCTGCGGACGCTGTACGAGAAGAGCTGCGCGTATCGGGATCTGCGGTTGTCGACGTATCCGGGGACGTTGACACGGGACGACTTGTCGACGTTGCGGCTGCCGGATCTTATGCAGGCGTACGGGGAAGTGTTGTCGGGGCGGGGGCCGCAGGATCCGTCGACGATGTGAGCCGTGCCTACGCGCTCGGGAGCTACTGGTTCATCGGCGGGTACGAGGAGTTCGTGGTTGCTCGCGCAGTTCCCCGCGCCCCTTCGGGGCGCGGGGTGCAACCTGCATCAGCTCGCTACCGTTTCCTTCGGCTCCGCCATTCTCGGCTGGGGTGGCGTCTCCCGGTGTGCTGGGTCCGTCACCTCGCCCACCAGCAGTTCCAGTACGTCCTCCAGCGCCGCCAGGCCCAGGACCTTGCCCGACGCGTCCGTCACCTGGGCGAGGTGGGTCGCCGCTCGGCGCATGACCGTCAGGGCGTCGTCCAGGGGGAGCTCGGATCGCAGGGTCGTCATCGGGCGCCAGAGCTGCTGGGGTACCGCCCGCTCCGATTCCTCCAGGTCCAGTACGTCCTTGACGTGCAGGTAGCCCATGAAGGCGCCGTTGTCGGCCACGACCGGGAAGCGGGAGTAGCCGGTGCGGGCCGTGAGCTCCACGACCTGGCCGGGTGTGACCGAGGGCCCCACCGTCACCAGTGACTCGCGCTTCAGCAGGACGTCCGTGACCGGGCGGGAGCCCAGTTCCAGGGCGTCCTCCAGGCGTTCCTGCTCCTCGGGGTCCAGGAGGCCCGCCTGGCCGGCGTCCTCCACGAGCCGGTTGAGCTGCTCGCTGGTGAACACCGCCTCGACCTCGTCCTTGGGCTCGACGCGGAAGAGGCGCAGGATGCCCTGGGCGCAGGCGCCGAGGGCGATGGTGATCGGCTTGCAGAAGCGGGCGAAGACGACCAGGCCCGGGCTCAGCCACAGGGCGGCCTTCTCCGGGGCGGCCATCGCCAGGTTCTTCGGGACCATCTCGCCGATGACGAGGTGGAAGAAGACCACCGCGGCCAGGGCGATGACATAGCCGAGCGGGTGGATCATGCCGTGCGGCATGTGGATCCACTCGAAGACCGGCTCCAGCAACTTGGCGACGGTCGGCTCGGCGACCGCGCCCAGCGTCAACGAGCAGATGGTGATGCCGAACTGGGCCGCGGCCATCATCTGCGGCAGCCGCTCCAGGCCGTACAGCACCTGACGGGACCGGGCCGTGCCGAGCGGCTCGATCTGGCTGCGCCGGACGGACACGAGGGCGAACTCGGCGCCGACGAAGAAGCCGTTGGCGAGCACGAGCAGCGCGGCAAACAGGAGTTGGAGCACACTCATCGGGCGGCCTCCACAACCGCGGGGGCCGTTCTGACCAGTCGTACGCGCTCGGCGCGGTAGTGCCCGACCTGGCGTACCGAGAGCCGCCAGCCGGGAAGTTCGGCCCGGTCGCCCACGGCCGGGATGCGGCCGAGCAGGTCGGCGACGAGCCCGGCGACCGTCTCGTACGGTCCCTCGGGCACGTCGAGGCCTATGCGCTGGAGGATGTCGACACGGCAGCTGCCGTCGGCGTCCCAGGTGGGCTTGCCGTCCTCGGACGGGGCGGCGGCGAGTTCGGGGACGTCCAGACCGTCGTGCTCGTCGCGGACCTCGCCGACGATCTCCTCGACGATGTCCTCCAGGGTGACCACACCGGCCGTGCCGCCGTACTCGTCGACGACGACGGCGATGGGCTGCTCGCTGCGCAGCCGGGCCAGCAGCGGCTGGACCGGGAGGGTCTCCGGCACCAGCAGGGCCGGGCGGGCGATCCTGGCGACCGGGGTGCGCAGCCGGTCGTGGGTCGGGACGGCCAGCGCGTCCTTGAGGTGGACCATGCCGACGATCTCGTCGATCTTCTCGCGGTAGACGGGGAAGCGGGACAGGCCGGTGGCGCGGGTCAGGTTGACCACGTCCTCGGCGGTCGCGGACGCCTGGAGAGAACTGACCTTCACGCGCGGGGTCATGACGTGCTGCGCGGTCAGCTCGGCCAGCGACAGGGTCCGTACGAAGAGGTCGGCCGTGTCCTGTTCCAGGGCGCCGGCCCGCGCCGAGTGCCGGGCCAGGGAGACCAGCTCGCCGGGGGTGCGGGCGGAGGCCAGCTCCGCGGTGGGCTCGACACCCATGGCGCGGACGAGACGGTTGGCGACGGCGTTCAGCGCGGCGATGACCGGGCGGAACAGCCGGGCGAAGGCGTGCTGCGGGCCGGCGACGAAGCGCGCGACCTGGAGCGGCTTGGACACCGCCCAGTTCTTGGGCACGAGTTCGCCGATCACCATCTGCACGGCGGAGGCCAGCAGCATGCCGACGACCACGGTGACACCGGAGGCGGCCCCCTCGGGGACACCGATCGCGGTGAACGGTCCGTGCAGCAGCTCCGCGAGCGCCGGTTCGGCGAGCATGCCGACGACGAGGGAGGTGATGGTGATGCCGAGCTGGGTGCCGGAGAGCTGGAAGGAGAGCTCCTTGAGCGACTCGACGACCGTGCGGGCTCGCTTGTCGCCCTCGGCTGCGGCCTTCTCGGCGTCCGGTCGCTCGACCGTCACGAGGCCGAACTCGGCGGCCACGAAGAAGCCGTTGGCGAGAATCAGCAGGAAGGCAGCTGCCAGGAGCAGCAGGGGGATGGTCATGCCGCCGCCTCGGTATGCCGGGAGGGGGCGGCGCAGGTACTACAGGACGATCCGTCCATCGCTGGAGGGAATCACTCCTCGGATAGCAGTGGGCCTCTGAAGACCGGGGGGAACATCAGCGGCGGAGGCGCCGGGAAAACGCCTCCGCCAACAGATTAATCAAGACATGGCCCTCTACGGCAGATCCCCCGGCCCGCGGGACTCGACGAGCGACCGCAGTGCGCGGGCGTCGGCGATGGCCTGCTGCTTGGCGATACCGGGCTGGATGCCAAGCGCGGGCAGGCTGGTGCCGTCCGTGAGGTTGAGGAAGACCCAGGGGTCGCCCGGCCGGAGATTGACCTGGACGATCTCGGCCCAGTCGAGATGCCGCTTGCCGGCGATGTTCACGACGGTGACGCCGGACTCGTCGGCGACCACCTTCACTCGGGCGAGCAGGGCCAGCACACCGGCCAGGAGCGCCGCGGTGAAGATGAAGCTCAGGCGCTCGCCCGGGCCGAGCTTCTCCAGCAGCAGCGCGATCGCCGTGATGACCACGAAGAGCGCGACGGCGGCGGTGAGCAGGACGGCCCTGGTGCGGCCCGGCCGGAAGGTGACGGGGAGGGTGGGAACGTCGGACATGGCTGCGCGGCCCCTCAGAGACGGCAGGCGTGGATGGACGTCGTCAGGATGGCCCGCGCGCCGATGTCGTACAGGTCGTCCATGATCCGCTGCGCTTCCTTGGCCGGGACCATCGCACGGACGGCGACCCAGCCCTCGTTGTGCAGCGGGGAGACGGTCGGGGACTCCAGGCCCGGCGTGAGCGCCACCGCCTTCTCGAGCTGCTCGACCCGGCAGTCGTAGTCCATCATCACGTACGTCCGGGCCACGAGGACGCCCTGGAGGCGGCGCAGGAACTGCTGCACCTTGGGCTCGTTCTCCGAGGAGGTGTCGGCGTCCACGCGGCGGATCACGATCGCCTCGGACTTCATGATCGGCTCGCCGAAGACCTCCAGGCCCGCGTTGCGCAGCGAGGTGCCGGTCTCGACGACGTCCGCGATGACCTCGGCGACACCGAGTTCGATGGCGGTCTCGACGGCGCCGTCGAGGTGGACGACGGAGGCGTCGACGCCGCTGTCGGCGAGGTGGCCCTCGACGATGCCCTCGTAGGAGGTGGCGACCGTCTTGCCCTTGAGGTCCTCGACGCCGCCGGCCGTGCCCGGCTTGGCGGCGAAGCGGAAGGTGGAGCGGGCGAAGCCGAGCGGGAGGATCTCCTCGGCCTTGGCACCGGAGTCGATCAGCAGGTCGCGGCCGGTGATGCCGATGTCGAGGCGGCCGGAGGAGACGTAGATCGCGATGTCGCGGGGGCGGAGGTAGAAGAACTCGACCTCGTTGACCGGGTCGACGATCCGCAGCTCCTTGGACTCCCGGCGCTGCTGGTAGCCGGCCTCATGCAGCATCTCCGCCGCAGGGCCTGACAGGGAACCCTTGTTGGGGACGGCGATGCGCAGCATGAGGTCGGCTTCCTTCGCGTGAAATGGGGTGAACTGTCTCGAAAGGTTTTACAGATGGGCGTAGACGTCGTCCAGCGAGATTCCGCGGGCGACCATCATCACCTGGACGTGGTACAGCAGCTGCGAGATCTCCTCTGCGGCCGCCTCCTTGCCCTCGTACTCGGCGGCCATCCAGACCTCTGCGGCCTCTTCGACGACCTTCTTGCCGATGGCATGGACACCCTTGCCGACCAGCTCTGCGGTGCGGGAAGTGGCGGGGTCGCCGGTGGCGGCCTTCTGCTGGAGCTCGGTGAAGAGCTCCTCGAACGTCTTATTGGACATGGTGACGCTCAGCCTATGCCACACCCGGGTTCGGTCAGCGCCACGGTTCAGATACTGAGCGGAGGGTGGCCGCCGTCGCCACCGCCGCCGTCACCGCCTCGTGCCCCTTGTCCTCGTTGGAGCCCTCGATGCCCGCGCGGTCCAGGGCCTGCTCCTCGGTGTCGCAGGTCAGCACGCCCATGCCGATGGGGACGCCGGTGTCGACGGAGACCTGGGTGAGGCCCTGGGTCACGCCCTGGCAGACGTACTCGAAGTGGGGGGTGCCGCCGCGGATCACGACGCCAAGGGCGACGATCGCGTCGTAGCCGCGGCCCGCGAGGACCTTGGCGACGACCGGGAGCTCCCAGGTGCCGGGGACCCGCAGGAGGGTCGGCTCGTCGATCCCCAGGTCGTGCAGGGCGCGCAGGGCGCCGTCCACCAGACCGTCCATCACCTTCTCGTGCCACTGCGCCGCGATTACGGCGACCCGCAGGTCACCCACGTTGCGTACGGACAGCTCCGGTGCACCCTTGCCGCTCACGTTCTCTGATCTCCTCGTTACTGGTTGCTGCAGGTGGATGTCGACGGCGCGGCCGTGTCCAGCCAGGGCAGGTCGTGTCCCATCCGGTCCCGCTTGGTCCGCAGGTAGGTGAGGTTGTGCTCGCCCGCCTGTACCGGCATCGGCTCCCGTCCGTTGACCTTGAGGCCGTGGCGCAGAAGGGCGTCGGACTTGTCGGGGTTGTTGGTCATCAGGCGCACACTGCGCACACCGAGGTCCTCGAGGATCTGGGCGCCCGCGCCGTAGTCCCGGGCGTCGGCGGGCAGACCGAGCTCCAGGTTGGCGTCGAGGGTGTCGCGGCCGCGCTCCTGGAGCTCGTACGCGCGCAGCTTGGAGACCAGGCCGATGCCGCGCCCCTCATGGCCGCGCAGATAGACCACCACTCCCCTGCCCTCGTCCTGTATGCGCGCCAGGGAGGCGTCCAGCTGGGGTCCGCAGTCGCAGCGCGCGGAGCCGAAGATGTCGCCGGTCAGGCACTCGGAGTGGACGCGCACCAGGACGTCCTCGCCGTCGCCGATCTCGCCGTGGACGAGGGCGACGTGCTCGACGCCGTCGACGGTGGAGCGGTAGCCGTACGCCGTGAACTCGCCGTGGGAGGTGGGGAGGTGGACCTCGGCCTCGCGGCGGACCGTGGGCTCGGCGGTCCGGCGGTAGGCGATCAGGTCCTCGATGGAGATGATCGTCAGGCCGTGCTTGCGGGCGAACGGGATCAGCTCGGGCAGCCGCAGCATACGGCCGTCCTCGCCGGCGATCTCGACGATGGCGCCGGCCGGGCGCAGGCCCGCGAGCCGGGCGAGGTCGACGGCGGCCTCCGTGTGGCCGTTGCGCGTCAGGACCCCGCCGGCCTTGGCGCGGAGCGGGAAGACGTGGCCGGGGCGCACGAAGTCGGTGGGCTCGGCGTCGCCGCCCGCCAGCAGCCGGAGCGTGGTCGCGCGGTCGGCGGCCGAGATGCCGGTGCTCACCCCGTGGGCGGCGGAGGCGTCCACGGAGACCGTGAACGCGGTCTTCATCGACTCGGTGTTGTCCGCGACCATCTGCGGCAGTTCGAGTCGCTCCAGCTCCTCGCCCTCCATGGGGGCGCAGATCAGGCCACGGCACTCGCTCATCATGAAGGCGACGATCTCGGGGGTCGCCTTCTCCGCGGCGATGACGAGGTCGCCCTCGTTCTCCCGGTCCTCGTCGTCGACCACGACGATCGGGCGGCCGGCGGCGATGTCGGCGATGGCCTGCTCGATCGGGTCGAGCGTGAGGTCCTCGATGCCGTCCGTGCTGTACAGGATCGGTGCCGTGCTCATGCCGGCGCTCCTTCCAGAGCGGGCCGCGTGCCCTGGCGGGAGCGCAGCCACCAGTCGCGCATGCCCCACAGGACGAGCGCGCCGTAGATGACGTAGACGAAGCCGGAGAAGGCGTAGCCGTTGGCGAAGTTGAGGGGGACGCCGACCAGGTCGACCAGGAGCCAGGCGAACCAGAACTCGACCATGCCGCGTGCCTGGGCGTACATGGCGACGATGGTGCCGACGAAGATGTAGGCGTCCGGCCAAGGGTCCCAGGACAGACTCGGGTACGCCTTGAAGAGCAGGGCGACCGCGACGGTGCCGACGGCGGCCGCGCCGACCATCACCGCGCGCTCGGTCCAGGTGGCGAACCGCGGGGCGATGTGGCCGTCGCCGGTCTCGCCCTTCTTCCGGTTCCACTGCCACCAGCCGTACAGCGCTACGACCATGACGATCGCCTGCTTGCCCGCGCTGCCGGTCAGATGGCCGTAGAACGCGCCGAAGAGGATGAGGCCGGCCAGGAACTGCACGGGCCAGCTCCAGATGGAGCGCCGCCAGCCGAGGGCGAGGGCGACCAGGCCGGTGATGTTGCCGATCATGTCCGACCAGAGGATGTGCTGGTCGAAGGCGGTGAACGCCTCGGAGTTCAGCCAGTTCACCGGCCCGCTCCCTGGGTGCTCGCGAGAAGCCGCTCGACGTACTTGGCGACGACGTCGACCTCGAGGTTGACCGGGTCGCCGGGCTGCTTGTGGCCGAGCGTGGTCAGGTCGAGGGTGGTCGGGATGAGGCTGACGGTGAAGTAGTCGGGGCCGGCGTCGACGACGGTGAGGCTGATGCCGTCGACGGTGATGGAGCCCTTCTCCACGACGTAGCGCGCGAGGTCCGCGGGGAGGGAGACCTTGACGATCTCCCAGTTCTCGGACGGCTTGCGCTCCAGGACCTGGCCGGTGCCGTCGACATGGCCCTGCACGATGTGGCCGCCGAGACGGGCGCCCACGGCGGTGGGGCGTTCGAGGTTGACGCGGGAGCCGACGGCGAGGGCGCCGAGACTGGAGCGGTCGAGGGTCTCTGCCATGACGTCGGCGGTGAACTCGTCGCCCTCGTGCTCGACGACGGTGAGGCAGACGCCGTTGACGGCGATCGAGTCACCGTGCTTCGCGCCCTCGGTGACGACGGGGCCTCGCAGGCGGAAGCGACACGCATCGCCGAGGTTCTCGACGGCGGTGATCTCGCCCAGCTCTTCGACGATTCCGGTGAACACTTCCCGGGTCCTCCTGCCACATCGGGGCACGGACTCCGGGGCTGTCGATGACGACAGAGTGAACGAGCGAGAGCACTGGGGGCGACGCCGGACAGACCCGCCCACATGGACGAGTAGATACGGCGGCGCGCACGAATGCCCGCCCGCCGCGCACTGCCTCCCATCCGGACTTTAACCGTCGGTCCAGGAATTTCACCTGGTCAACCGGCCACTGGAAGTGACCGGGTCGCGGACTGTAACCGCCGGTTCGGACTTTCACCGACCCCGGAGTGCGCTGCTTTAAAGGTACAGAGCCAGTGTGCCACGGCTGATCGAGGTCCATACGGGTGAGTGATGTGGAGTGGCTCACAGGTGGTGTCGCTGGACTTCTCAACCCGCCCGACCTGTTGCACCCTCTGGTCTAGTCCTTTTTGGATCTCCGCAGACGGCCCGGCGGCGGTGACGACGGCCCTTGCCCGCCGCCGGGTCCCTCACCGCTCGGGCATGGCAGGGTGACAGGCATGACGAGTGCGTTCGCCGACGAGTTCGAGAGCCATCGTCCGCGGCTGTTCGGCCTGGCCTATCGCATGCTGGGCTCGGCGGAAGAGGCCGAGGACACCGTCCAGGACGCCTATCTGCGCTTCAGCGGCGCCGACCGGGCCGGTATCGAGCGCCTCGGGGCCTGGCTCGCGAAGGTCGTCACCAATCTCTGCCTGACCCGGCTGACCTCGGCCAGGGCGCGGCGCGAGACCTACGTCGGGAGCTGGCTGCCGGAGCCCGTCGTCACGTCGGACGGCACGCTCGGCCCTCTGGAGTCCGCCGAGCAGCGCGACGCGGTGTCGATGGCGGTAATGGTCCTGCTGGAGCGGCTCACGCCGACCGAGCGGGCGGTGTACGTGCTGCGGGAGGCGTTCGCCTACGGATACCGGGCGATCGCCGACGTACTCGATCTGAGCGAGGCCAACTGCCGTCAGTTGCACCGCAGGGCGGTACAGCGGGTGGGTGAGCCCGAGTCGCGGTTCGAGGCCGCGCCCGATCGGCGGGAGGAGCTGGTCGCCTCGTTCGTCGCCGCGGCCCGGGAGGGCGATCTCTCCGGTCTGGAGAAACTGCTCGCGGCCGACGCGACCTGGTGGAGCGACGGCGGCGGCAAGGTGTCCGCGGCCCTGCGGCCGGTCGAAGGACGCGAGAAGGTCATCCGCTTCCTGCTGGGTGCGTTCGAGAAGTGGGGCCGGGCCCTGCGGTTCACGACGGCCGAGGTCAACGGCGGGACAGGGGTCGCCCTGTGGGCGGGCGAGGCGCTCGCCGCCCTGGTGACCTTCGAGGCGCGGGACGGGCTGATCGGCGACATGCGGGCCGTATTGAACCCGGACAAACTGGAATTCGTGCGCGGTCAGCTCGCCCACCCGTAGTGGCCTGTCACATTTCGCCGGGGGTATGTGGTCTCAGCTGGTGAGGGACGCTCCACCCGGGAGCGTCCGGCGTCCGAAGGGACGGAACAGCATGACCACGATCCTGGTGACCGGCGGTACCGGAACGCTCGGCCGGCTCGTCGCCGAGCGGCTGCGAGCGGACGGGCACGAGGTGCGGGTGCTCAGCCGGCACGCCCAGCCGTACGCCGTCGACCTGCGCGAGGGGGGTGCCGCGCTGGACGTGGCCGTCGAGGGCGTGGACACGGTCGTGCACTGCGCGACCACGCAGACCGGCGGCGACGAGAAGGCGGCCGTCAACCTGATCGCGGCGGCGCGGCGGGCCGGGGTGGGACATCTGGTCTACATCTCGATCGTCGGCGTCGACCGGGTGCCGTTCGGGTACTACCGGTCCAAGCTCGCCGTGGAGAAGCAGGTCGAGGAGTCGGGGCTGGGGTGGACCGTGCTGCGGGCGACCCAGTTCCACGATCTGCTGGTGCGGGCGCTCCGGGCGATGGCCAAGTCGCCGGTCCTGGTGCTTCCCGCCGGGGTGAGCGACCAGCCGGTCGAGGTGGCCGAAGTCGCGGACCGGCTGGCCGAGTTGGCGGCCGGGTCGCCCGCGGGGCGGGTGGCGGACCTGGGTGGGCCCGAGGTGCGGTCGTTCGAGTCGCTGGCTCAGGCCTACGTGAAGGCGTCGGGGCGTCGACGGGCCGTGGTGAACGTGCCGTTGACGGGGAAGGCGTACCGCGGTTTCCGGGCGGGTGGGCATCTGGCGCCGGAACAGGCCGTGGGGAAGGGGACGTTCGAGGAGTATCTGGCGCGGAGCCTCGGCAGCGAGGGCTGAGCACGGCTGACACGGCCCCGCGCCCCTACCGGGGCGCGAAGAGGTAGTCCTGCGCCCGGTCCCGTGCCGTCAGCAGGGCACCGCGCAGGACAGCCCCACCGCCGAGAACGCTGGGCCGTACCTCGGTCGGCAGTGGTGACATCCGGCGGACTCGCCGCTCCACGAGCGCGGCGAGTTCCGCCCCGCCCGCCTGCCCGACCTCCCCACCGAGAACCACACACCCGGGGTCCAGGACGGCCACGACGGACGAGACGCCGACAGCGAGCCGGTCCGCCAGCGCGCCCAGGAAGCCGTCCGCCCCCTCCGCCACCGCCCTCGCCACCAGCACCGCCGCCACCGGCTCGGCCCCGGAC
>NZ_JXTE01000100.1 GCF_000972385.1 Streptomyces sp. WM6386 | reverse complement strand
CGGTCGGGGTGGGCGCGGTGCCGTAGCCCTCGATGGAGACGACGGCACCGGCGGGCGAGACGGCCACGCGCGCGCTCCAGTAACCGGACGGCTCGCGCAGATGGTCGACGTACACCTTGATCGTCAACGATTCGCCGGGTGCGAGGGTTCCCGAGGCCTGGCTGAGGTAGAGCCAGGCGGCGCCGGTGCTCGCGGACCAGCGGACCGGGCTGTCGCCGGTGGCGGTGAGGGTGATCAGTGTGGTGTCGCCGCTGTTGCCGGCCGCGACCTCCAGTTGCCCGGCGCCCTTCTTGCCGGCGCCCGTGACACTGATGACCTTGACCGATACATCGGGTTTGTCGCCCTTGGTGAAGCGGTCGGCGGGCCGGGTGCTGGCGTTTCCGGCGTTCTCGTAGCCGCCCGCGGCCTCGCCGTCCAGGCCGTCGGGGCCGTGCGCCTCGCTGGCGCTGGCCGAGCGCCCCTCGGCGCCCTCGGCGGTGGGGGTGCCCCGGTAGGCGGCCCACAGGGCGAGCACGGGGGCTGCCACGACGGTGGCGACGACGGTCGTCGTGACGGCACGCGCGCGTAGGCGGTCACGGCGGGCCGCGCGGTCCTTGGGGTCCATCGGGAAGCCGCGCCGGTCGAAGCGGGGGGCGGACGCCCGGGAGAAGTGCGCCATGGCGACGTGCAGCGTCGCGCGCGGGGCCTGCAGGACGGGCAGCTCGGAGGGGGTGATCATCGCCCCGGGCCAGCGGCCGGCGACCGCGCGCTCGGCGGTACGGCGGCAGCGCGGGCAGTCGTCGACATGCCGTACGAGCTCGCGGCGCAGGGCCGTGCCGATCACCAGCTGGTGGTCGCCGGTGAGGCGGGCGACGCTCGGGCAGGTGCCGGTCTCCACCACGGCGAGGGCCGCGCGCGTGCGCTCGACCTCACAGGCGGCGGAGGCGAGCAGTTCACGGGCGGCGGCCAGGTCCATGCCGAGGACGGCGGCGACCTCATGGGCGGCGAGGTGGTGGCGTACGGCGAGTTCGAGGGCCTCGCGCTGCTCAGGGGTGGTGCCGGCGGCCTCCGGCCAGGCCAGCAGGGCGAGTTCGCGCCGGCGCTCCTCCTGGGCCTCCTCGGAGACGGGCGGGGCCGCCTGCTTCTCGGCGTGGTGCCGGCCCGCCGCGTGGGTGGCCTGACGTTTCTGCTTGGCCTCGGCGAGCTTGCGCAGACACGCCCAGCGGGCCAGCGCGTACAGCCAGGCCCGGCGGTCCCCGGCCGCCTCCGGACCGCGGCGGCGCTCGGCGAGCGCGAGGACGTCGCCGAGCGCGGCGGTGGCCGCGTCGTGGTCGCACAGCACGGACAGGCAGTAGGTGAACAGGCCGTCCAGATACGGTTCGTAGCGCGCCGGCGTCCGCTGCGCCAGCGTGCGCGCCGCACCGCGGTCACGCGCCTCCCGTTGCGCCCGGTGCGCGCCGGTGGTGCGGGTCGAGGTCTCCGGACTGCTGCTCATCACCCGTGGACCGTAGGGTGCGGGCGATGGCCCCTTCTTCCCCCTTGAGCACTTTTACTCCGTACGGGTGAAACGATCCCTCATAAGAGGACAGGAACCCTTGATTCCGTGGCCTGTTCTTGACGTCGGTGGCCGGATGACACCGGGCGCTCATGGCCACCGCCGGGCATTGTCAGTGTCGCCCGTTACGGTTCGTGCATGGCTGCCCGTACGAAGACCGCCAAGGACCGACCCGCCTACCGCTGCACCGAGTGCGGCTGGCAGACGGCGAAGTGGCTCGGCCGCTGCCCCGAATGCCAGGCATGGGGCACGGTCGAGGAGTACGGCGCGCCCGCGGTGCGTACGACGGCCCCGGGCCGTGTCACCACCTCCGCCGTGCCCATCGGCCAGGTCGACGGCCGCACGGCCACCGCCCGCTCCACCGGCGTACCCGAACTGGACCGGGTGCTCGGCGGCGGACTCGTACCCGGCGCGGTCGTCCTGCTCGCGGGCGAGCCCGGCGTGGGCAAGTCGACCCTCCTCCTCGACGTGGCGGCCAAGTCGGCCAGCGACGAGCACCGCACCCTGTACGTCACGGGTGAGGAGTCGGCCAGTCAGGTCCGGCTGCGCGCCGACCGCATCAAGGCCATCGACGACCATCTGTACCTCGCCGCGGAGACCGACCTGGCCGCGGTCCTGGGCCACTTGGACGCGGTGAAGCCGTCCCTGCTGATCCTCGACTCCGTACAGACGATCGCGTCCCCCGAGATCGACGGCGCCCCCGGTGGCATGGCCCAGGTGCGGGAGGTGGCGGGCGCGCTCATCCGCGCCTCCAAGGACCGCGGCATGTCCACCCTCCTCGTCGGCCATGTCACCAAGGACGGCGCCATCGCGGGCCCGCGCCTGCTGGAGCACCTCGTGGACGTGGTGCTCTCCTTCGAGGGCGACCGGCACGCGCGCCTGCGTCTGGTCCGCGGCGTCAAGAACCGGTACGGAGCGACGGACGAGGTCGGCTGCTTCGAACTGCACGATGGGGGCATTACGGGCCTTACCGACCCGAGCGGACTTTTCCTGACCCGTCGTGACGAACCGGTCCCCGGAACCTGTCTGACGGTCACCCTGGAGGGCCGGCGCCCGCTGGTCGCCGAGGTCCAGGCCCTCACCGTCGACTCGCAGATCCCCTCACCTCGCCGCACGACCTCGGGTCTGGAGACCTCTCGCGTGTCGATGATGCTCGCCGTCCTGGAGCAGCGAGGCAGGATCAGTGCACTCGGCAAGAGAGACATCTACTCCGCGACGGTCGGCGGAGTGAAGCTGTCGGAGCCGGCCGCGGACCTCGCCATCGCCCTCGCGCTGGCGTCGGCGGCGAGCGACACCCCGCTGCCCAAGAACCTCGTCGCGATCGGCGAAGTAGGCCTTGCGGGCGAGGTCAGACGGGTCACGGGGGTCCAGCGCCGGCTCGCCGAGGCACACCGTCTGGGCTTCACCCACGCGCTCGTACCGGGCGACCCGGGCAAGATCCCTGCCGGCATGAAGGTCCTGGAAGTCGCCGACATAGGAGAGGCCCTGAGAGTCCTTCCGCGGTCGCGTCGGCGAGACGCCCCACGGGACGAGGAGGAGCGCCGGTAGACTTTGCCCTGGTCTCGCCCGTCCGTACGAACCGAAGGTGCGAAACGGGAGCGTCCCAGAACTGCGACCGGAGGAGTGCAGTGGCAGCCAACGACCGGGCAGCAGCTCCCGGAAAGTCCGGTGGGAGCTCCGGTGCCGATGGCCTGATGCGCGCCTCACTGAGCGCCGTGGCACCCGGCACGGCCCTGCGCGACGGCCTCGAGCGGATTCTCCGCGGCAACACGGGCGGACTCATCGTGCTCGGTTTCGACAAGACCGTCGAGCCGATGTGCACGGGCGGTTTCGTCCTGGATGTCGAGTTCACGGCCACACGTCTGCGTGAGCTGTGCAAACTCGACGGCGGCATCGTGCTCTCCACGGACGGATCGAAGATCCTGCGGGCGGGTGTGCAGCTGGTGCCCGACCCGACGATCCCCACGGAGGAGACGGGTACACGCCACCGCACGGCGGACCGCGTCTCCAAGCAGGTCGACTTCCCGGTGGTGTCGGTCTCCCAGTCCATGCGCCTGATCGCCCTCTACGTCGACGGCCAGCGCCGCGTCCTTGAGGACTCGGCGGCGATCCTGTCCCGCGCGAACCAGGCCCTGGCGACCCTGGAGCGCTACAAGCTCCGCCTGGACGAGGTCGCGGGAACGTTGTCAGCGCTGGAGATCGAGGACCTCGTGACGGTCCGGGACGTGTCGGCGGTGGCGCAGCGGCTGGAGATGGTCCGCCGCATCGCGACGGAGATCGCCGAGTACGTGCTCGAACTCGGCACCGACGGACGTCTCCTCGCCCTCCAGCTCGACGAGTTGATCGCCGGCGTGGAGCCCGAGCGCGAGCTGGTGGTCCGGGACTACGTCCCCGAGCCCACGGCCAAGCGCTCCCGCACGGTCGACGAGGCCCTGTACGAGCTCAACGCCCTCACTCACGCCGAGCTCCTCGAACTGTCCACGGTGGCACGGGCGTTGGGCTACACCGGCTCTCCGGAGGCGCTGGACTCGGCGGTCTCGCCGCGAGGCTTCCGCCTGCTGGCGAAGGTGCCGAGGCTGCCGGGCGCGATCATCGACCGCCTGGTGGAACACTTCGGCGGCCTGCAGAAGCTGCTGGCCGCGAGCGTGGACGACCTGCAGACGGTGGACGGCGTCGGCGAGGCGCGGGCGAGGAGCGTACGAGAGGGCTTGTCGCGACTGGCGGAGAGCTCAATCCTGGAACGGTACGTATAGCGCGCCCCCACAGGGGCGCGGGGCTGTATGGATGTGCGGCTCCGCCGCGTGGCCGCGACTAGCCACAACGGCGCAGCGCCCGACGGAGAACCCGAAGCGGCTGCCCCTCAGTCGCTTTCAAGAACGAACGACGTCTGCACCTTCGCGTACCCCGGCGCGGCCAACTCCACGAGATACGTCCCCGCCCCCGCAGACCCCGCCGGCGGTGTCGCACACTGCGGAGCACTCGGCTTCCGGTCCCACTTCACGGTGTACGTGATGCTGCTCCCCGCGGGTACCCGGAACACCAGGCTCGCCGCGGTCTTCGGGCAGTCCGCGGAGGACCAGTACTCGTCGTCCTCGGCAGCCTCGGTAATCGTCAACACCGCGCTCTTCGGCCCGAGATCGACCTTGCAGTCACCGCCGGAGGAGTTCGCCGCGGTCAGCAGCAGCGCCGGCGTCTCGCCGGGCCCGTACCCGTTGCGGAAGCTGCTCACGGTCAACTTCACGGAGCCGACCGCGCAGTTGGGCAACCCGGACCCCGCCGGAAGGGTGTCGTCCTGCCCGACCCCGCTGCCCGCGCCACCACCGGCCGCACCTTCGGACCCACCGGAGCCGGACCCCGTACCGGAAGTCGAGGAACCGTCACCGGACCCGTCGTCCGACCCCGACCCCGACCCCGACTCTGTCCCCCCGGAGTCGCCGCCCGGCGTCGACTCGTCGCGCCCGCCCGGCGCTTGACTGATCGCCGGCCCGGAACCGCTCGGCCCCGGCGTGATGGTCGAGGGCGAGGGATTCTTGTCGTTGGTCCCGTCGGCACCGTTCTTGCCTCCGCCGCCGCCCGAGGAGACGACCCAGGCGATCAGCAACGCCAACAGGGCCAGCACAGACAGCAGTACGGCCCTCCGTCGCCAGTAGATGGTGGAGGGAAGCGGCCCGACCGGATTGCGCAGAGATCCCACGGCGCAAACTGTACGAGAGATCGGCGCCTTCGCCGCCCCTACCCGCCGCCGGGGACCACAACTTTTCCGGATCATCATTCCGGAGACGGCGGTTCACTCGGCCGCCCTTCACTGGCTCGGGCGCATCATGATCGCGGGGCGTGACCGATTCAGCCAGTCGCCTACCCTCTGTGACATCACTGCTCTCCCACATGACACTCCTACGTGGGTATGGCATACCGCCGAAACTCGCCGCTTCCTCTCCTCGGACGCCGTCTCTCTCCGGCACTGCCCCCACGCGCCCCTCCCCGCCGTACCCCTGAGAGGTGGCGCTTCCCCCGCGCGCCCTCCCTCGCATGGCAGGATCGGAAGGCCATGACTGCGCCCACGAAGCCCCCGCACAGCAGCCCCTCCGACCCCCTCTCCGAGTCTCCCGGCGGAGAGCACCTGCACCCCCCTGTCATCGACTGGTTCGACGAGCACGCCCGCGACCTGCCGTGGCGGCGCCCGCAGGCCGGGCCGTGGGGGGTGATGGTCAGCGAGTTCATGTTGCAGCAGACGCCGGTCAGCCGCGTCCTGCCGGTGTACGAGCAGTGGCTGGCCCGCTGGCCGCGCCCCGCCGACCTCGCCGGGGAGGCCCCCGGTGAGGCTGTGCGCGCGTGGGGCCGGCTCGGCTATCCGCGTCGCGCCCTGCGCCTGCACGGGGCGGCCGTCGCGATAACCGAACGGCACGGCGGCGACGTACCCGCCGACCACGCCCAGCTTCTCGCGCTGCCCGGCATCGGGGAGTACACGGCCGCGGCGGTCGCCTCCTTCGCGTACGGACAGCGCCACGCGGTCCTCGACACCAATGTCCGCCGCGTCTTCGCGCGGGCCGTCACCGGCGTGCAGTACCCGCCGAACGCCACCACCGCCGCCGAACGCAAGCTGGCCCGCGCCCTGTTGCCGAAGGAGGAGCGGACGGCCGCCCGCTGGGCCGCCGCCTCCATGGAGCTCGGCGCGCTGGTGTGCACCGCCAGGAACGAGTCCTGCCACCACTGTCCGATCGCCGCCCAGTGCGCCTGGCGGCTCGCGGGCAAGCCGGAGCACGACGGTCCGCCGCGGCGCGGACAGACGTACGCCGGTACCGACCGCCAGGTCCGCGGCAAGCTCCTCGCCGTCCTGCGCGAGGCCCACGCGCCCGTGCCGCAGACCGCGCTCGACCGGGTGTGGCACGAGCCGGTGCAGCGCGCGCGAGCGCTCGACGGACTCGTCGCGGACGGACTCGTCGAGCCCCTGTCCGGTGGTTTGTATCGGCTGCCGTTGACGTAACAGCACCACTCCACATGGCCAAATCACCCTGAACCGGCGCTATTCGGTGCGCCGGTTTACCCCTTTCCTGCTTCCGTTACACAACCGACGGACAGCCGAGCGCTGGCCGCGCGCTGTCCCGCACAGCCCCGTGACAACAGCTCCGTAGCTTCATTGGCGTACCGCAGGAGAGCGGCACACGGGCAACGGAGAACCGGCAGCGGGCGGGTCGGACACGGGGATGGAGGCGGTCGATCATGGCGCAGGGCGAGGTGCTCGAGTTCGAGGAGTACGTCCGCACCCGGCAGGACGCGTTGCTGCGCAGCGCCCGTCGTCTGGTCCCGGACCCGGTCGACGCCCAGGACCTCCTGCAGACGGCGCTGGCACGGACGTACCACCGCTGGGACGGCATCGCGGACAAGCGACTCGCGGACGCCTACCTGCGCCGGGTCATGATCAACACCCGCACCGAGTGGTGGCGGGCCCGCAAGCTGGAGGAGGTGCCGACCGAGCAGCTCCCGGACGCCTCGGTCGACGACGCCACCGAGCAGCACGCGGACCGCGCCCTGCTGATGGACATCATGAAAGTGCTCGCCCCCAAGCAGCGCAGCGTGGTCGTGCTGCGACACTGGGAGCAGATGTCCACGGAGGAGACGGCCGCCGCCCTCGGCATGTCGGCCGGAACGGTCAAGAGCACGCTGCACCGGGCCCTCGCCAGGCTCCGCGAGGAGCTGGAGAGCCGCGATCTGGACGCACGCGCGCTGGAGCGTGAGGAGCGGGAGCGTTGCACGGCGGCCTGACCGACGCGGACCCCTCACCGGGCCGGGGCACTTTGCAGGCGGCGTTCACGGCGGTGGCCGTGCTCGCCGCCCTCGCCCTTTTCGTCTCCGCCTGCGCCACCGGCGGCACCGGCACCCGTGACGAGGGGCCGGCCTTCGTCGAGTCCTCGTCGAGCACCGACATGGCGGTGGGGGGCGCCGCGTCCTCGGCCACACCCTCCAGAGCCCCAGCCGCCGCGCCCTCTGCCTACGCGTCCGACTCCGGCTCCGATTCCGACTCCCTGAGCCATACGGCAGCGGTCAAGTTGGTCAAGAGCGACCCGCTGGTCTCGGCGGAGGTCAAGGACGACCTCAAGCCGTGCGTCGCGGACGAGTACCCGCTCGACGTGGCCTACGGCGATCTGACCGGAGGCTCGTCGGACGACGTCGTGGTCAACGTGCTGACCTGCGGCGACGGTGTCGGTGTCGGCTCGTACGTGTATCACGAGGCGGGTGGCGCGTACGAGAATGTGTTCAGCGCCGAGGCGTCCCCGGTCTACGCGGAGATAGACAGCGGCGGCAACCTGGTGGTGAGCAGGCAGTTGTACGAGAAGGGCGACCCGGTGTCGAGCCCGTCCGGCGAGGACGTGATCACCTACCGGTGGTCGTCGGCGGGTCACTTCGTCAAAGTGCGGTACGCGCACAATGAGCTCGGCGACCTCGGCCCCACCCCGTCGCCCTCGGAGTGAACCGATCGGGGCCTACGATCCGATCACCTGTCAACGGCACCACGACTCCCCATAGACAGCGACACCCAGACAGCGACACGAGGACAGAGAGCAGCGGGATGGCAGACCAGACCCACGTTCTGTTCGTCGAGGACGACGACGTCATCCGCGAGGCCACCCAACTCGCCCTGGAGCGGGACGGCTTCGCGGTCACCGCCATGCCCGACGGGCTGTCGGGCCTGGAGGCGTTCCGCGCCGACCGCCCCGACATCGCCCTGCTGGACGTCATGGTTCCGGGCCTGGACGGCGTCAGCCTGTGCCGGCGTATCCGGGACGAGTCGACCGTGCCGGTGATCATGCTGTCGGCGCGCGCGGACTCCATCGACGTGGTGCTGGGCCTGGAGGCGGGCGCCGACGACTACGTCACCAAGCCGTTCGACGGTGCCGTGCTGGTCGCCCGTATCCGCGCGGTGCTGCGCCGCTTCGGGCACGCGGGCGGCGGTGACCGGTCCGAGGAGAGCGGCGCGGCGGCCGACGGCGGGGTGCTGACCTTCGGCGAGCTGGAGATCGACACCGAGGGCATGGAGGTGCGCCGGGCCGGGGAGCCGGTGGCACTCACCCCGACCGAGATGCGACTGCTCCTGGAGTTCTCCTCCGCGCCGGGCACGGTCCTGTCGCGGGACAAGCTCCTGGAGCGGGTGTGGGACTACGGCTGGGGCGGTGACACCCGCGTCGTCGACGTCCATGTGCAGCGACTGCGTACGAAGATCGGCCAGGACCGGATCGAGACGGTCCGCGGTTTCGGCTACAAGTTGAAGGCCTGAGCGGGGCGGACATGCGGGGGAATCTTCGGCGCCTGGTCCCGGCGCGGCTGGAGCGTACGGGCATCCGTACGGGACTGAGATGGAAGCTCAGCGCGGCCATCGCGCTGGTCGGCGCGCTCGTCGCGATCGCGCTGAGCCTGGTCGTGCACAACGCCGCCCGGGTCTCGATGCTGGACAACGCCCGCGACCTCGCCGACGAACGCATCCAGATCGCCCAGAACAACTACGAGAAGACCGGTCTGGCGAACTTCCCGCACGTCGAGAAGAACGACTCGTCGCTGCCGATGCCGCTGCGGCACAAGGTCGAGCAGGGACGCCGGGCGACCTATGTGACGGACGGGCCGGGCGGAGCGCCGGACATCTGGGCGGCCGTACCGGCCAAGGACGGCAATGTGCTGTCCCTGCACACCGGGTTCACCGACCGCAGCACCGACATCCTCAAGGACCTGGACCAGGCCCTGGTGATCGGCTCCATCGCGGTCGTCCTCGGTGGCAGCGCGCTCGGCGTGCTCATCGGGGGCCGGCTGTCGAGCCGGCTGCGCAAGGCCGCGGCCGCCGCCAACGAGGTCGCGAGCGGTGAGACGAACGTGCGGGTGCGGGACGCGATCGGCAGGGTCATCCGGGACGAGACGGACGACCTCGCGAGCGCCGTGGACGCCATGCGGGAAGCGCTGGAGCAGCGCCTGGAGGCGGAGCGGCGGGTCACCGCGGACATCGCGCACGAGCTGCGGACACCGGTGACCGGTCTGCTGACCGCGGCCGAACTGCTGCCGCCGGGCCGTCCGACCGAGCTGGTCCTGGACCGGGCGAAGGCCATGCGCACCCTCGTCGAGGACGTCCTGGAGGTGGCCCGGCTGGACAGCGCGTCCGAGCGGGCGGAGCTGCAGGACATCCTGCTGGGCGAGTTCGTCGCCCGGCGGGTGATGGCGAAGGACCCGGAGATCGACGTCCGGGTGGTGCACGAGTCGATGGTCACGACGGACCCACGGCGCCTGGAGCGGGTGCTGTTCAACCTGCTCGCCAACGCCGCCCGGCACGGCAGACCGCCCATCCAGGTCACCGTCGAGGGCCGGGTCATCCGGGTCCGCGACCACGGCCCCGGGTTCCCCGAGGACCTCCTCGCCGACGGACCGAGCCGCTTTCGCACCGGCAGCACCGACCGGGCGGGCCACGGCCACGGCCTCGGCCTGACCATCGCCGCCGGCCAGGCCCGAGTCCTCGGCGCCCGCCTCACCTTCCGCAACATCCGCCCCCCAGGCGCACCCGAGGGAGTCCCGGCAGAGGGCGCGGTAGCCGTCCTGTGGCTACCGGAACACGCACCGACAAACACGGGAAGCTACCCGATGATGCCGTAGCGCCACACCGCAGCCCACCCGACGTTCAAGGCCGCCGACCCGCCCGGCGTCCGAGAACCAGGCCTGGTCAGGAAAACGCGAAGACCCCCCGGGGCGGACACCAGCCGGGAGGCCTTCAGCTCAGGTTCGGATCAGACGGCCTCGACGACCTGCATAGGCGCCGCCGCCTCCTCCGTCTCGTCCTTCGGCCCCGCCCCCTTCAGCGGAACCTCCTTCACGAACACCGCCGCGACCAGCGCCAGCACCGCCACCACAGCCCCCAGCAGGAACGCCGAGTGCGTACCGGCCGACACCGCATGCTGATACGCCTCACGGGCCGCATCCGGCAGCTTCGCCAGACTCGCCGCATCCAGCTGCGCGGACGACTCGGTCATCTTCGCCCCGATCGCCCCACCCCGCTCGGCCATGACGTCCTGGACCCGGCTGTTGAACAGCGCGCCCATGATCGCAACACCGAAGGAGGAACCGAGCGTACGGAAGAGAGTCGTGGACGACGACGCGACGCCCATGTCCTTCATCTCGACGCTGTTCTGCGCGACCAGCATGGTGATCTGCATCAGACAGCCCATGCCGAGCCCGACGACGGCCATGTACACCCCGGACGTGAACCGCGAGGTGTCCGTGTCCATCAGCGACAGCAGGTACAGCCCGACGACCATCAGCACACTGCCGACGACCGGGAACACCTTGTACCGCCCGGTGTTCGTGGTCACCCGCCCCGCCACCATCGACGTCACGAGCATCGCACCGAGCATCGGAAGGAGCAGCAACCCGGAGTTGGTCGCGGACGCACCCTGCACGGACTGCTGGTACAGCGGCAGGAACAGCGTCGCACCGAACATCACGAACCCGGTGACGAAGCCGATGAGGGACATCAGCGTGAAGTTGCGGCTGCGGAAGATGTGCAGCGGCACCACCGGCTCGGCGGCCTTGGTCTGCCAGAACACGAACCCGATGAGCGCGGCGACACCGATGCCGATGAGCTCCATGATCCGTGCGGAGGACCAGGCGTACTCCGTACCGCCCCATGTGGTGACCAGCACGATCGCGGTGATGCCCACGGTCAGCAGCCCGGCACCGAGATAGTCGATGCGCGCCTTGGCCCGCTTCTTCGGCAGATGCAGCACGGCGCTGATCGCGGCGAGCGCGACGACACCGAGCGGCAGGTTGATGTAGAAGGCCCAGCGCCAGCCCCAGTGGTCGGTGATGGTGCCGCCGACCAGCGGTCCGCCGATCATGGCGAGCGCCATGACGCCGGCCATCATGCCCTGGTACTTGCCCCGTTCCCGCGGCGGAATGAGGTCACCGATGATCGCCATGACACCGACCATCAGACCGCCGGCGCCAAGGCCCTGAACGGCCCGGAACCCGATGAGCTGTCCCATGTCCTGGGCCATGCCGCTGAGCGCCGACCCGACCAGGAAGAGCACGATCGACGACATGAAGACGCCCTTGCGCCCGTACATGTCACCGATCTTCCCCCACAGCGGGGTGGAGGCCGCGGTCGCCAGCGTGTACGCCGTCACGACCCATGACAGATGCTCGAGCCCGCCCAGCTCACCGACGATCGTCGGCATCGCGGTGCCCACGATCATGTTGTCGAGCATCGCCAGCATCATCGTGATCATCAGCGCGAGCAGGACCACCCGCACACTCTTCGGTTGCTTGCCGTCTTCCGGCTCGGCCTTCGTCTGTGTGTCCGCCATGACTCCCACTCCCCCAGCTACTTACTTGCCGCCCGGCAAGTTGACTACACTGGGAAGGTAGACCCGTAACTAGCCGGGCGTCAAGTAAGTTTTGCTCAAAGCCAATGGCTTCACGGAGCTTCACGGAGAGTGGGCGGCACCATGGACGGCACCAAGCAGCGGCGCCGCGGGGACACCCGCCAGCGCATCCAGGACGTGGCGCTCGATCTCTTCGCCGAGCAGGGCTACGAGAAGACCTCTCTGCGCGAGATCGCCGAGAGCCTGGAGGTCACCAAGGCAGCGCTCTACTACCACTTCAAGACCAAGGAAGAGATCCTGGTCAGCATCTTCGACGATCTGACCCAGCCGATCCTCGACCTGATCGAGTGGGGCAGGCGGCAGCCGCACACCCTGGAGACGAAGCAGGAGATCGTACGGCGCTACAGCGGCATCCTCGCCAACGCCGCCCCCCTGTTCCGCTTCATGCAGGAGAACCAGGCGACCGTACGGGAACTGCGGGTCGGCGAGACCTTCAAGGAGCGCATGCAGGGGCTGCGCGACATCATGATCGACCCGAAGGCGGACCTGGTCGACCAGGTCCGCTACACCAGCGCGATCTTCACCCTGCACGCCGGGATCTTCTTCCTCCAGGACCTCGCGGGCGACCCCGAGGACAAGCGCAGGGCGGTCCTGGAGGTGGCGTCGGACCTGGTGACCCAGGCCCACGAAGGCGCCCGCAAGAAGGCTTAGACGGTCACGCCCTTGGTGCGCAGGAAGGCGACGGGGTCGATCGCCGAGCCGTAGTTGGCGGTCGTACGGATCTCGAAGTGCAGGTGCGGGCCGCTGGAGTTGCCCGTGTTGCCGGACAGGGCGATGCGCTGACCGGTCTTGACGACCTGGCCGACCTTCACGTCGATGCGTGAGAGATGGGCGTACTGCGAGTAGGTCTTGTTGGCGTGCTTGATGACGATGGCATTGCCGTACGCCGGTCCGTCACCGGCACCGTTGCCGCCGGCCTTGACGACGGTCCCGCCGTGCGCGGCGAAGACCTGGGTGCCGCTGGCCACGGCGAAGTCCTGCCCGCTGTGGGTGGACTGCCACAGGGCACCGGACTGCGCGAAGCTCGCGCTGAGCTTGTACTTCTTGACCGGGTCGACCCAGGAGACGGTCTTGCCGGTCTCCGCGGCCGCCGCGACCCCGGTCCCCAGCACGGCCGCGGCCCCCAGACCGACGGCCACCACGGCGGCCCGGGTGCGGAGCAGGGACGTACGGGAAGAACGAGACGAAACGCGCTGGGACATCGAAACCTCATGGGGACGGGGACAGAAAAGCCACCCGGCGCACAAGCCGTCACCGGATGGGGCATCCCTTGGTAACCCCGAGGTCCCGGAAGCCCCAAACCGCCGATCTACGACGGAAGCTAGTACTTCACCCCAAAACTTCCCGCTTCTTGACAGAGCGCGTATCTGGAACGAATCCACCCAGGACGGCATAACCTTCCCGGTAGTTCTGGGACGAAAGTCCTTTTTGCCCAATCCGGGCTTTCCACTATTCCCCCTAGTAACGGACAAATCGCCTGTGCGTCATATCACCGGCCACCCAGGCCCTCGGAGCCCCGGCCCCGAAATCATGTGACGCACACCTCTTGGCACTTACCCCCCAGTAACCCTACGGTTCCCCTCGCGCCACCCACGCCAACGAACATGCACGCGACAACGGCAGCGTTACTGACGTGAGAGGACCCCCCACAGATGACGAACCGACGCCCCTTGGTGCGCCGTATGGCCGTCACCGCCGTCTCCACGGCGGCCCTCGTGTCACTGGCCGCCCCGGCCGAGGCCGCGACCACCGAAGACGTCGACTACACCACCTGGCAGCAGGACTGCCGGACGGTCATGGACCAGGCGCTGCCGTACCTGAAGCAGCGGATCGCCGCCGCCAAGCCGGGCGAGAAGCAGGCCATCGTCTTCGACATCGACAACACCACCCTGGAAACCGACTTCGGCTTCAGCTACCCCCAGCCGGCCAACGAGCCGGTCCTGGACGTGGCGGAATACGCCCAGGACCACGGCGTATCCCTCTTCTTCGTGACAGCCCGCCCCGGCATCATCTACTCGGTCACCGACTACAACCTCGATCACGTCGGCTACGACGTCTCCGGCCTCTACGTCCGCAGCTTCATCGACCTCTTCAAGGACGTCGCCGCCTACAAGACCGCCCAGCGCGTCACCATCGAGAAGAAGGGCTACACGATCATCGCGAACATCGGCAACAGCGCCACCGACCTGTCGGGCGGCCACGCCGAGAAGACGTACAAGCTCCCGGACTACGACGGCCAGCTGTCCTGAATCTCCCAGCCCAACTCCGGGTAGCCTCACCCTCGTTCGCGTGATCACGGGGGTGGGGCGGATGGATCCGGCGGTACTCGGCAGCAAGCTCGCGTCCGGCCTGGTGGCCTCCCTCGTACGGAAACTCTTCGTAGCGGACGCCCCGGGAGCGGGCCTCGTCGACAAGCCGGTACGCCTGACCGCCCTGGTCTCCTTCCGCGGCGAGAAGCGGACGCTGGGCGAGAAGGAGGTCCGCGCCCTGGCCCGACGGCTGGTCGGCGCGGCGGCGGACTCCCCCGGCGAACCCCCGTTCCCCGCCGACGAGGAACCAGCGGTCACCGACGCCGTGACCGCCCGCCTTCTCGCCCTCGGCGACCTGGACATGGACGACGTACAAGCCGTACGCCTGGGCCACCGCGAACTCGCCCGACAGCTCCGCGCCCAGGCACCCCCACCCGTCGGCCTCTCCACCGACGCCGCCCATTTCCTCGACTCCGCGACCGAGTGGGCCTGCCTCCACATCCTGGACTTCTTCACACGCCGGTCCACGTTCGTGGCGCGGACACTGGTGGAGCAGACCCGCGTCCAGTCGGAACTGATCGCCCGGCTCGACGAGTTGATCACGCGCATCCCCGCCCCGACACCCGCGACGCCGCGTTCGAACGCCGCTACCTTCCCCACGTCGCCGAGCAGCACAACCCCTCGGCCACACCCGCACCGATCTGCTGGCCCTGGCCTGCCTGGAGGACGCGACGTCCCTGCTCCCACAGGTGCGGGCGGAGGTCGAGGAGCGGGCGGCCCTGCTGATACCGCCGCAGACCAAGGCGGAGGCACAGGTCCTCGCCCAGGCCGGCCCACTGATCCTGGAGCTGTTGCCCGGGCCGGAAAGGCTGACCGCGGCGGAGGCGGCCGCGGTGACGCGCACGGCCGCACTGGTGGGCACCGAGGGGGCGCTGCCCGTCCTGAAAGAGTTCCGGAGCCACCCCGATCTGGCGGTGCGCTCACAACTCGTCGGAGCCTGGATCCAGTTCGACGCAGACGAATACGCCGACGAGGTCCTTGCGCACGTGGCCGCCGCCGACCTCTTCATCACGGTGCGGGAGGAAGCCCAGCTGCGCGCACTGCCCCGGCTCGGCCCCCGGCCCAGGGTCCGTTTCAACGGGACCCACGACCCGGCACCCCTCCTCGCGGCGCTGAGCAAGGAGTCCCTCAGTCACCTGGTGGTCTACGAGAACACCCTGCTGAGCGATCTGACGCCGCTGCGTTCCGCGCCCGGTCTGACCTATCTGCACCTGCACCGCTGTCCCGGGATCGCAGACCTGTCACCGCTCGCCGACACGCAGCTCACCGAGCTTCACATGTGCTGGACCGGTCGCGGCGCCCAGTTCACCGGCCTGGACCGATGCCACGGGCTCCGCCACCTGGGACTCGACGGAGAACTCTCCTGGGGCGTCCCCCTGTCCATGTTCCTCCCCACCACGGCTCCGCTCGAGTTCCTGTTCCTGTCCCACGGGGCGGTGGAAAGCCGAGGGCTCGAGGACATCGGCCAGTGGCCCACGCTGCGGGCCCTCGACCTGGGGTCGCGCCCCGGCCGTCTGTGGCGAAGGGACTGGGAAGCGATCGCACGGCTGCCGCGGCTCACCCACCTGACCCTGCACAACTCGGTGCTGGACCTCCTTGACGACACTCCGCAGATGCCGGGCGTCGAGGTACTGCGGGTGACACAACTGAACGGCAGGGAGGAACTGTCAAGGCTGGCTCTGTGCTGCCCCCGCGTCGTCAAGGTGATCCTGGCCCCCGCCCCGGACCGGACCATCGAGGTCGACCGGTACCGGGACGTCTTCCCGGACGCGGACGTCACGGTCGAGTCCCCTGACAAGGCGCCCGGGGTGACGGCCCCCGCCACGCACGCCGAAGGGGCCGGCGCCTCCACGGCACCGGCCCCTTCTCCGCGCAATCCCCGAGGGGGTTACGCGTCCTTGCTCAGATTCGGCCCAGCCCCACCGGCCGCCTGCTCGATCGGCGGAACATCCGGCAGCGCCGACTTCTCCTCGCCACGGAACGTGAAGGTCTGGGTCTCGCCCTCGCCCTCCGTGTCCACGACCACGATGTGACCGGGACGCAGCTCACCGAAGAGGATCTTCTCGGAGAGCGTGTCCTCGATCTCGCGCTGGATGGTGCGACGCAGCGGCCGCGCACCCAGCACCGGGTCGTAACCCTTCTTGGACAGCAGCTCCTTGGCGGACTGGGAGAGCTCGATGCCCATGTCCCGGTCCTTCAGGCGCTCGTCGACCTTGCCGACCATCAGGTCGACGATCCGCAGGATGTCCTCCTGCGTCAGCTGCGGGAAGACGACCACGTCGTCGACGCGGTTGAGGAACTCGGGCCGGAAGTGCTGCTTGAGCTCGTCCGAGACCTTGTTCTTCATGCGCTCGTAGTTGGACTTCTTGTCACCGGAGGCCGCGAAGCCCAGGTTGAAGCCCTTGGAGATGTCCCGGGTGCCGAGGTTGGTCGTCATGATGATGACCGTGTTCTTGAAGTCCACGACCCGGCCCTGGGAGTCGGTCAGACGACCGTCCTCCAGGATCTGGAGCAGCGAGTTGAAGATGTCCGGGTGGGCCTTCTCGACCTCGTCGAAGAGAACCACCGAGAACGGCTTGCGCCGCACCTTCTCCGTCAGCTGGCCGCCCTCTTCGTAGCCCACGTAGCCGGGGGGCGAACCGAAGAGACGCGAGACCGTGTGCTTCTCGCTGAACTCCGACATGTCGAGGGAGATCAGCGCGTCCTCGTCACCGAAGAGGAACTCGGCGAGCGCCTTGGACAGCTCGGTCTTACCGACACCGGAGGGGCCGGCGAAGATGAACGAACCACCGGGACGCTTCGGGTCCTTGAGGCCCGCACGCGTACGACGGATCGCCTTCGACAGGGCCTTGACGGCGTCGACCTGGCCGATGACCCGCTTGTGGAGCTCGTCCTCCATGCGCAGCAGACGCGAGGACTCCTCCTCGGTCAGCTTGAAGACCGGGATGCCGGTGGCGGTCGCGAGGACCTCGGCGATCAGCTCGCCGTCGACCTCGGCGACGACGTCCATGTCGCCGGCCTTCCACTCCTTCTCCCGCTTGGCCTTCGCGGCGAGGAGCTGCTTCTCCTTGTCGCGCAGGGACGCGGCCTTCTCGAAGTCCTGCGAGTCGATCGCGGACTCCTTGTCCCGGCGGACACCGGCGATCTTCTCGTCGAACTCGCGGAGGTCCGGCGGAGCCGTCATCCGGCGGATGCGCATCCGGGAGCCCGCCTCGTCGATCAGGTCGATCGCCTTGTCGGGAAGGAAGCGGTCCGAGATGTAGCGGTCGGCCAGCGTCGCGGCCTGGACCAGCGCCTCGTCAGTGATGGAGACGCGGTGGTGGGCCTCGTACCGGTCGCGCAGACCCTTGAGGATCTCGATCGTGTGCGGGAGCGAGGGCTCGGCGACCTGGATGGGCTGGAAGCGGCGCTCGAGGGCCGCGTCCTTCTCCAGGTGCTTGCGGTACTCGTCCAGCGTGGTGGCACCGATGGTCTGCAGCTCGCCGCGGGCCAGCATCGGCTTCAGGATCGAGGCCGCGTCGATGGCGCCCTCGGCGGCACCCGCACCGACCAGCGTGTGCAGCTCGTCGATGAACAGGATGATGTCGCCGCGGGTGCGGATCTCCTTGAGCACCTTCTTCAGGCGCTCCTCGAAGTCACCGCGGTAGCGGGAGCCGGCGACGAGCGCGCCGAGGTCGAGGGTGTAGAGGTGCTTGTCCTTGAGGGTCTCGGGCACCTCGCCCTTGACGATGGCCTGGGCGAGGCCCTCGACGACGGCGGTCTTGCCGACGCCGGGCTCACCGATCAGGACCGGGTTGTTCTTGGTACGGCGGGACAGCACCTGCATGACCCGCTCGATCTCCTTCTCGCGCCCGATGACCGGGTCGAGCTTGGACTCACGAGCGGCCTGGGTGAGGTTCCGGCCGAACTGGTCGAGGACCAGGGACGTCGAGGGGGTGCCCTCGGCAGGCCCGCCGCTGGCGCCGGCGGTCTCCTTGCCCTGGTAGCCGGAGAGCAGCTGGATGACCTGCTGCCGCACCCGGTTGAGATCTGCGCCCAGCTTGACGAGGACCTGGGCGGCGACGCCCTCGCCCTCGCGGATCAGGCCGAGCAGGATGTGCTCCGTGCCGATGTAGTTGTGGCCCAGCTGAAGGGCCTCGCGGAGCGACAGCTCCAGGACCTTCTTGGCACGGGGGGTGAAGGGGATGTGCCCGGACGGGGCCTGCTGCCCCTGCCCGATGATCTCCTCCACCTGCTGGCGGACCGCCTCGAGCGAAATCCCGAGGCTCTCAAGGGCCTTGGCGGCGACACCCTCACCCTCGTGGATCAGGCCCAGGAGGATGTGCTCGGTGCCGATGTAGTTGTGGTTGAGCATCCGGGCTTCTTCCTGAGCCAGGACGACAACCCGCCGCGCGCGGTCGGTGAACCTCTCGAACATCGTTAATCGCTCCTCAGAGCGGTCAGGCAGTGGGGGGAACTTCCCCTCCCTGTCCTTCCGCAGCTTAGTCCCGCAAGCGGGGACCGCTCATTCCAACTGCCGACACCGTCGATGGCCTCCTGACCCCGAACGCCGACATCTGCTCCAACCCGATGGTGCGAGACGATGTTCCCGCAGGCCAGGCAGTTACCCCTACCTCCAGTACGCCGATGGCGAACGTGAGACGTCCTGTCCTGCGTGTCGCCCCCTCCCACTAGGGATGTCTTACCCGCTGGGACGGACACTCCATGCCGAGCGCACCGGTTCCCTCCGCTACGGGCGAACAACCTTGCGCCGCGCCACACCCCCGAACGCCCCCTCTTTCGGAACTCTGCGCTACTGCGGGAACACCCAGCGTAACTCGGGCGTCCTTCCGGAGGTTTCACTTGGCATGGTTGGCACAGTCCCCCCGGTCACCACGGTCCCCTTCCCCCGCCGGCCGCTCGAGTCGAGCGATCAGGTCCGCCGGTGGTACGAGAACGAACTGGGATGGCCGACGGTGCCCGGGCCCCCGGGATCTCCGCTGCGACTTTCCGTGGGCCCGCGCTTCGACGTCCTGGACGTGCCGCTCGAGGCGGGCCGGGCCGGCCTGCGCCATCTGGCGCCGGGCTCCCCGGTGGCCGTACAGGGCGACCGGATGCGGCTGCTGCTGGCCGCGGGCAGCGCGGACGAGGTGCCGGGGGTGCTGGACTGGCTGGAGTGGGGCGCGCTACCGCTCGATCTGGCGGCGATCGGCGAGGGCGGGGTGATGGACGCACCGCTGCCTCCCGCACCGGGGGCGCCCGCCGGAGTCGTACGGCTTCTTCCCGGGCCGGGATCCGCCGACGTCGTACGACGTCCTCTCGCGCCCGGGTCCGGCGCCGCGCGGTGTCTTCCCGAGCCGGGCCCTACCGGATCGCGACCGCTTCCCGCCGGCCGCTCCGGTGCCTTGCAGGGGGCCGCCGTGTGGCTGCGGCCCCCCGTGCCGGGGTGCGAGGTCGAGACCTCGCTGCCGACGCTGTCGGCCTTGGGGGGCGGTGGGGGCGCCCCCGATCTCGTAAGGCTGCTGGCCACGGTGGCGACGTCCTGCCACCGCCTGCGGCTGCGCGCCCGCGCTCAGCCGCCCGCCTGTTCATAGGCGTCGCACTCAGGCGTTGGCCTTCTCGTAGGCCTCGCGGATGGACGCGGGAACACGGCCGCGGTCATTGACCTCGAGACCGTTCTCCTTCGCCCACGCGCGGATCTGCGCGGTGTCCTGGCTGCCGCCGGAAGTGACGCGCGCCTTTCCGCGGCCTCCCGCAGCGCGGCCTCCGGTGCGACGACCGCCCTTCACGTAGGCCTCGAGAAGGCCACGGAGCTTGTCCGCATTGGCAGTCGTGAGATCGATCTCGTACGTCTTGCCGTCCAGCGCGAACGTCACGGTCTCGTCCGCCTCGCCGCCGTCGAGGTCGTCGACAAGAAGGACCTGAACCTTCTGTGCCACCGGATTTCCTTTCATCGATAACTTGAGGGACTGGGGTCTGCGGCGTCCGCCGTTTCGCCGCCCCCTGTTATATGCAGTACTGCAGTACGTCGGAAAGCAAACCGCTTTTGCTGGGAAAACACAAACCCCTGGGAGAGACGGACTGGCCAGCTCCGGTCCGGAAACATGCGCGTTTCGGACATAGGGAACCTGGGCAGGGCCGCCCCATGGAATAGGGCATGACGATCACAGATGCAGAAGCATCCGACTGTTGCCCAAGGTGTTCGGTTTCACTCGTTCGAGACCGAGGAACTCCGCGACACCCTCGTCATAGGAACGCAGCAGCTCCGCGTAGACATCGGTGTCGACCGGAGTCTCGCCGATCTCGACGAAGCCGTGCTTGCCGAAGAAGTCCACTTCGAAGGTCAGACAGAAAACCCGGCGAACACCGAGCCAGCGCGCGGTGTGCAGCAACTTCTCCAGCAGCTGATGACCGACACCGGCACCCTTCAGTCCGAGCTTCACGGCGAGAGTGCGCACTTCAGCGAGGTCTTCCCACATGACATGCAGTGCGCCGCAGCCGACCACCTCACCGTTGTCATCGCGTTCGGCGACCCAGAACTCCTGGATGTCCTCGTAAAGCGTCACGGTGGCTTTGTCGAGCAGGATGCGGGCGCGGACGTACTCGTCGAGGAGACTGCGTACGGCCGGGACATCGCTGGTGCGGGCCCGCCGGACCGTGATGGCTTTTGCGCTGACTTCGGGACTCCGCGCGGACGAGCTCTCTGCTGACATGTGCGGACGCTATCGCCCGTTGCCCTCCGGTGCCGAGCCGGGGTTCTCACGACCGGTTTCGGCAGCGGTATCCCGGGGGGCTTCGACGGTTTCCGGTCCTTGGACGATGTGTACGGCGTCCCGCAGCGACTGACGCTGTTCCTCGCTCATCATGCCGAAGAACGCGACGAGAGCGGCGGCGGGGTTGTCACTCTGCGACCAGGCGTCGTTCATCAGCGCCGCGGCGTAGGCGGCCCGGGTGGAGACGGCTTCATATCGATAGGCACGCCCTTCGGCCTCCCGTCGCACCCAACCCTTCTGATGGAGATTGTCCAAAACGGTCATCACCGTGGTGTAGGCGATGGACCGTTCCCGTTGAAGGTCTTCCAGGACTTCTCGAACGGTCACCGGGCGGTTCCACTTCCACACCCGCGTCATGACCGCGTCTTCGAGTTCTCCCAATGGGCGAGGCACAGCTCAGCACAATAGTGGGAGAAACCGTCATTGGCCTGCCGGACGTGCGGTTAACCGGCAAACAGGAACAAAAAGGGCGTACGACTCGGAAAACGAGAGTCGTACGCCGGTGAGGGTGCGGTGGCCGGGAGGCTAAGCGTCGCTGTGCGCGGAGGACTGCTTGGTGCCCTCCACGCGCGCGAGGACCGCGTCGACGGCCGCGTCCTCCTTGGCCTTGTTGGCCCCGCCCTGGGTCTTCACGATCACCCTGATCACGCCGATGAAGAGCACGGCCATGACGACCGGGGGCACGAGCGCGGAGACGTAGTCCATGCGTCCAGGGTAGCCACGGACCGGACGCGGGCGGGGCCGGGGGTGCGTGCGGGCGCGGGGAACGGCCCGGGCGCTGCTCAGCCCGCGGCGAGCTGCTGCGGCGGGTTCGAGGGCGGCGGGGCGGGCTTGCGGCGGGGGAAGACCTCGCCGGGGG
>NZ_JXTE01000010.1 GCF_000972385.1 Streptomyces sp. WM6386 | reverse complement strand
AACCCGCCCCTCGGGCCCGGGCCCGCCTCCAGTCGGCCGCCCGCCGCCGCGAGCCGTTCCGCCAGGCCCTTCAGGCCGGTGCCGGGGGAACTCATCGCACCCACCGCGCCCACCGCAGCCACCGAGCCCATCCCGTTCACCGCACCCACCGCCCCCACCGCACCCACCGCATCCCCCGCACCCACCCCGCACACCGTCCCCCGTCCGTCGTCCGCCACCCGCAGCCGCACCCGTTCCGTCGTCCCCTCCACCGCGATCTCGCACCGTGAAGCCCCGCTGTGCCGTACCGCGTTGGTCACGGCCTCCCGTACGACCCAGCTCAGGAGCGTCTCCGTGTGGGCGGCGAGGGGTGGGCCGGAGTGGCGTACGACGGGTTCGATGGACGCGGCCTCCAGGGCCGAGCGGGCGCGGTCCAGTTCTGTGCTGAGGCTTCCCTCGCGGTAGCCGGTCACCGCCTCGCGGATCTCGGTGAGCGCCTGGCGGCCGACGGACTCGATGTCGGTGATCTGGGCGAGGGCCGCGTCCATGTCGCGGGGGGCCAGACGGCGGGCGGCCTCCGACTTGACCACGATCACGGACAGGGTGTGGCCGAGGAGGTCGTGGAGGTCGCGGGAGAAGCGCAGGCGCTCCTTCTCGACCGCGCGCCGGGCCAGTTCCTCGCGGGCGGCGCGCAGTTCCCGTACCGCCTCGGAGAGGGACAGGATCGCCGCGGTCACCATCGTCGACAGGAAGGTGGCGTATCCGATGTTCACCGCGTCCCAGCCGTCCTGGACCGCGGAGACAGCCACCGCGAGTGCGGTGAGGCCGAGCCCGGTCCGGCCGAGCCAGGGGCCCCGGGTCACGGCGCCCGTGGCCAGTCCGAGCAGGGGGAAGAAGAACAGCCAGTTGCCGCCGTAGCCGATGGCCAGGGCGCAGGTGACCACGCCCATCAGGACGAGCGCGACCCGGGTCGAGCGGGCCTCGCGCTTCTCCTTCACGAAGGCGCGGAAGACCACGTAGATGTAGAGGGAGTTGAAGGTGAACAGGCCCAGGGCGCCCAGCCATGGCTGGGGTGTTCCGGCCTGGAAGATGTTGGAGAAGGCGCCCATTCCCATCAGCAGCCAGGGAAGGAGGGAGAAGCCGGTGGGCGGTGGGCCCGGGTTCTCGACCGGCACGCCGGTCTTGCGGGCGGTGCGCTGGTCGGCCTTGAAGCGTTCCATGTCCGACTTCCAGTCCGCCCGCGCCACCTGCCACGCGTCCATTCGGCACGACGTCTTCCGCAACCAGGACCTGTTTCCGTTCCCCTGTGTCATGGCTCCCACGCTACGAACCCGCCCACGTGCGCGGCAGAGGGACATGTACGTAATCCGGCAGTACAAATGTCATGGGTCCAAGCATCTGACATGCCGTCAGTAGTCTTCACAACTTCTGAGAGCTGGGCTATACAGGGGTCGCCGTACTGGAACGCGTTCTAGAACGAGCGCGGAGGAACGGACCCGTGAACGACCTCGGTGCGGCCGACGGTGCGGACGGCCGCACCGAGGTCTCTCAGCCCCCAGGAGCCCCATGCCCATCGACGCCGCAAAGGCAGTGGCCGCCGAACCCCGGACGGGCGAGATCGCCTGGAACTCCAAGGACGTGCAGCTCTACCACCTCGGCATCGGAGCAGGCGTCCCGGCGACGGACCCGGACGAGCTGCGCTACACCCTCGAGTCCAGGCTGCACGTCCTGCCGAGCTTCGCCACCGTCGCCGGCTCCGGCTCGCCCGGCGTGATCAGCGGTCTGTCCATGCCCGGCATCGAGGTCGACCTCGCCAAGGTCCTGCACGGCGGCCAGGCGCTGACCATCCACCGCCCCCTGCCCGTCGCGGGCACCGCCACCGCCACCGGCCGTATCGCCGCGGTCCACGACAAGGGCAAGGCCGCCGTCCTCGTCATGCGCACCGAAGTCGCCGACGCCGACGGCCCGTTGTGGACCAACGACGCCCAGATCTTCGTACGGGGAGAGGGCGGATGGGGTGGCGACCGAGGGCCGTCGGGGCGCCTCGACCCGCCCTCCGGCGAGCCCGACCGGATCGTCGAGCGGGCCGTCCGCGAGGACCAGGCCCTGCTCTACCGCCTCTCCGGCGACTGGAACCCGCTGCACGCCGACCCCGAGTTCGCCAAGGTCGCCGGGTTCGAGCGGCCCATCCTGCACGGGCTGTGCACCTACGGCATCGCGCTCAAGGCGGTCGTCGACACCGCGCTGGGCGGGGACGTGACGCGGGTGCGGTCCTACGTCACCCGGTTCGCCGGGGTCGTGTACCCGGGGGAGACCCTGCGCATCCGGATGTGGGAACAGCAGGGCGCCGTACGGGTCGCCGTGAGCGCTGTCGAGCGGGACGACGCGCCGGTCCTCGCCGACACCGTCGTCGAACACACCTGAGCACACCAGCCGTTGACCTGAGCACACCAGCCGTTGAGGGGAGCCGCACCATGCGCGCAGCCGTACTGCACGAGATCGGCCAGGACAAGCTGGAGGTCCTCGACGACGTCGAGGCGGTGGGGTTCGGTCCCGGAAGGGTCAGGATCAGGGTGCGGGCCGCGGGGCTGTGCCACTCGGACCTGTCCGGGATGAGCGGCGTGCTGCCGCAGCCCGCGCCCTTCGTCCCCGGTCACGAGGGCGCGGGCGAGATCCTCGAAGTCGGGGACGGTGTCGGCAACTTGAAGGCCGGCGACCGGGTCGTCGTCTGCTGGCTGCCCGCCTGCGGCGCGTGTCCGGCGTGCAAGCGCGGACAGACCGAGCTGTGTCTGGCCGGGTTCATGAACGCCGGCACCCCCAACTTCAGGCGCACCGCCGGAGACGTCTTCGGCATGGCCGGCACCGGCACCTTCACCGAGGAGGTCGTCGTCGACGCGGGCTGCGCGGTGCCGATCCCGGACGACGTGCCCTTCGACATCGCCGCGCTGATCGGCTGCGGAGTCACCACGGGCCTCGGCGCCGCCCTCAACACCGCCGACGTACAGGCCGGTTCGTCCGTCGCCGTCATCGGCTGCGGCGGCGTCGGCATCTCCGCGATCCAGGGCGCCCGGCTCAAGGGCGCGGCGGAGATCGTGGCCGTCGACCCGGTGCTCTCCCGCCGGGAGTCCGCCCTCAAGTTCGGTGCCACCAGGGCCGTTTCCCCCGACGAGCTGGCCGACGCCAAGCAACAGGTCACCGCGGGCGAGGGCTTCGACTACGTCTTCGAGGTCGTCGGCAGGTCCGCCACGGCCCGCACCGCGTACGACAACACCCGGCGCGGCGGCACCCTGGTCGTCGTCGGCGCGGGCGCCATGGACGACAACCTCCAGCTCAACATGTTCGAGCTGTTCTTCGACGAGAAGCGGATCCTGCCGTCCATGTACGGCGGCGGTGACGTCCTGACCTCCTACGAGCGGACCATCGCCCTGTGGCGGGCGGGCCGCGTCGACCTGGCGGGCCTGATCACCCACCGCGTCCCGCTGGCCGACATCAACGAGGCCCTGGACCAGATGCGCACCGGCACCTCGCTGCGCACCTGCATAGAGATCTGAGGAACTCCGGGTATGTCACTGCCACTTGAGGGGCTCTCCGCGATCGTCACCGGCGCCGGACGCGGCCTCGGCCGGGCCGAGGCACTCGAACTCGCCCGGCTCGGCGCCGCCGTCGTCGTCAACGACTACGGGCAGCCCGGCCGGGACGGCTCCGGCGAGGCCTCCGCGGGCCCTGCCGAGGAGGTCGCCGCCGAGATCCGCGCGGCGGGCGGGAAGGCGCTCGCCCACACCGGGGACGTCTCCGACTTCCCACAGGCCCAGCGGCTCGTCCAGTCGGCCGTCGAGGAGTTCGGCAAGCTCGACATCCTCGTCAACAACGCGGGCATCCTGCGCGACCGCATGGTTTTCTCCATGACCGAGCAGGAGTGGGACTCGGTGATCCGGGTCCACCTCAAGGGCCACTTCAACACCACGCGCTTCGCCGCCGCGCACTGGCGGGAGAGGTCCAAGGCGGTCGGCGGGCCGGTGTACGGGCGGATCGTGAACACCTCCTCGGAGGCGTTCCTCGCCGGCTCGGCCGGACAGCCCAACTACGCCGCCGCGAAAGGCGGAATCGTCGGGCTCACCACCTCCACGGCCCTCGCCCTCGCCAAGTACGGCGTCACCGCGAACGCCATCTGTCCGCGCGCCCGTACCCGGATGACCGAGGACGTCTTCGCCGGCTTCGAGCTTCCCGACGCCGGGCTCGATCCACTCGCCCCCGAGCATGTCGCCCCGCTCGTCGGCTACTTGGCCTCACCCGCCGCCGCCCGCGTCAACGGGCAGCTGCTCGTCGTACACGGAGGGATGGTCGTCGTCGTCGAACGGCCGCGGGTGCAGGCCAAGTTCGACAGCAAGCAGGAGACCTTCACGTACGACGAACTGGACGCGCTGCTCACCCCGCACTACGCGGCGCGGCCGCCGGGGGAGACGTTCGCGGCGGCGGAGGTGCTGGGGCTCAAGCGGGAGTAGACACACGGGAGCACATACGGGAGCAGATAGACGGGAGTGGACATACGGAAGGGGTCCGCGTGTCACCCGACACGCGGACCCCTTCGTCGTCGTACCGTCAGGCAGCCTTTTCGGCTTCCTCGACCGGCTTGCGGTGCCGGCCCCGAGGGGCCGAATCGCCGTCGTGAGCCGAGACCTGCCCCCGGTGCCGACCGTGGCCGGACGTCTGCTGGACATCGGTGCGCGGCGGCTGAATCGTGCTTGCGTCGCTCATCGGAAGAACTCACCCCGTCAACATGATCTTTCTAACAGCCGGGCGAGTTTAACCAACCGACCACGGGGCGAATCCAGGCGGCCACGCCAACCGGCACTAGTTCGTTACAAGACCACCCAACGCCGTTTTCCCGAGGCTCTTCGACGCCACTTTCCCGAGCGCCTCCAACGGCGCCTTCCCGAGCGGCACCGGTCTCAGCACCGCGGGCTCCGGAGGATCCGGTTGCGACGGCCCGTCCGGGTCCGACGGCCTCCCCGGCGTCGGCTCGTCGGCCGTCGCGTCCCGGACCGGATCCCCCGGGCCCGCGCCCCCCGTCCTTCCCCCGCCCCCCGGTTCCCCCGTGGGCACCGTCAACTCCGCCACCCCGCACGGCACTTCGTCCGTGGCGTACGGCAGTCGCAGCACCCCGTCCGGTGTCCACAGCCCGGCACCCGTCAACCACCCCATGGGCGCCGCGAGATGGTGCACCTGCCGCCCGTTCGGCCGCCACATGCCGACCCAGCTGCCGACCGGGCCGTCGATCCGCAGCGCCACCGCACAGCTCTCCGGCATCAGCACCTGCCCCGGCTGGACGGCGAACGGTGTCACCGCGCACTCGGGCAGCCGCAGGCTCTCCGGGAAACGCACCGGCAGCGTGCTGCCGAGCACCCCCCAGCCGAGCCGCTCCTCACCGGGCGCGTCCGAGCGGATCAGCAGCAGCCCGCTGTCCGGGTCGGCGAGCAGCAGCCGGTCGTCACTGCCGGCGGCGATCTGCAGCAGCGGCGACACCTCACCGTCCCGCTCCAGATCGACCACGATCGCCTTGGTGCACCCGCCGACCTCCCGGTCGAGGGCCAGCATCCGCCCCGCCCGGTCCAGCCACACCCCGCCCGAACAGCGCCCCGGGATCTCCGCGAGGTGCTCGGGCCCGAAGGCGCCCCCCGCCACCAGCCACACCGCGGTCGAGTGCCGGCCCGCGGCGAGGGCGTACGCCTTCTCGCCCCCTGGCGCGGGCGCCAGCAGCCACAGCCGGGTGCCCTCCTCCGGGCACTCGACCGCCCCGAGCGGCAGCTCACCGGTCGCGGGCCCGGTCGGGTAGATCAGCGAGAAGTTGTGCCGCCCGTCCGCGAACCGCCTGATCAGAACCCGTCCGTCGCCCATCGGCTGCACCTCGGTGCCCGGCTCCTCCGGCTGGTTGCCGGGCAGCGGTACCGCGTACGGCTCGGGGCCGTCCAGTGTCCAGCGCTCCGGGAACCAGGAGTCGCCGTCCAGCGTGAGGCGGGCGGCGTACGCGCCGTCCGCGGTGATCGTGCAGCCAGCCTGCGGCGTACCGTCCTCGTCCGCCGCCGTGGGCTCGATCGCACAGGCCGTCATCGTTCGGTCACCTCCGGCCACGAAGCTAGTTTTCGCACGCACGGACGTGGGACGAGCCGACGGCCACTTCACACAAAGGGGTGGCCCAGGAACGATTCGCCTGAGGAAAACGGGACGATTGTGCTGGGCGGGGTCATCGGGAGCCGGACCGGTACATCGGCACAGACCAGCCAGGTAGCCTTTGCCCCGTGCCCCGTCTGTCTGAAGTCATCACCGCGCTGGAGAACCTGTGGCCCGCCGAGCGGGCCGAGTCCTGGGACGCGGTCGGCACCGTCGTGGGCGACCCCGACCAGGAGGTCACGCGGGTCCTGTTCGCCGTCGACCCGGTCCAGGAGATCGTCGACGAGGCGGTGAAGCTGGGCGCCGACCTGCTGGTCACCCACCACCCGCTCTATCTGCGCGGTACGACGACGGTCGCGGCGACCCACTTCAAGGGCCGCGTCGTCCACACCCTCATCAAGAACGACATCGCCCTGCACGTGGCGCACACGAACGCGGACACGGCGGACCCCGGCGTGAGCGACGCGCTCGCGGGCGCGCTGGACCTTCGGGTCGTACGACCGCTCGTGCCGGACCCGACCGACTCGTCGGGCCGTCGAGGCCTGGGCCGGATCTGCGAGCTGGACCACCCGCTGCCGCTGAAGGACTTCGCCGCCCGGGCCGCCGCCCGGCTCCCCGCCACCGCGCAGGGCATCCGCGTCGCCGGCGACCCCGAGGCGGTCGTCCGCACGGTCGCCGTCAGCGGCGGCTCCGGCGACAGCCTCTTCGACGTCGTCCGCGCCGCGGGCGTCGACGCCTTCCTCACCGCGGACCTCCGCCACCACCCGGCAGCGGAATTCATGGCGGATCGCGCCCAAACGCCTCTCGCGCTGCTCGACGCGGCGCACTGGGCCACCGAATGGCCCTGGTGCGAGCTGGCCGCGACCCAGCTCGACGAGATCTCCGACCGCCACGGATGGGGCCTGCGGGTCCACGTCTCCAAGACGGTCACCGACCCCTGGACCGCCCACGCGGCGTCCGCCCACCCGTCGCCCGCCGCCACCCTTCCCACGAGCGCTCCGCGCCCCCCTTCTTCTTCCACCGACTCACTGGGAGCCCCCAACTGAACGCCGCGCCCGCCGACCAGATCCGTCTCCTCGAGGTCCAGGGCCTCGACGTCCGCCTCCAGCAGCTCGCGCACAAGCGCAAGTCGCTGCCCGAGCACGCCGAGATCGAGTCGCTGACCAAGGACCACACCCAGCTGCGTGACCTGCTGGTCGCCGCGCAGACCGAGGAGAGCGACACCGCCCGCGAGCAGACCAAGGCCGAGCAGGACGTGGACCAGGTGCGTCAGCGCGCCACCCGCGACCAGCAGCGTCTGGACTCCGGGGCCGTCACCTCCCCGAAGGACCTGGAGAACCTCCAGCGCGAGATCACCTCCCTCGCCAAGCGCCAGGGCGACCTGGAGGACATCGTCCTGGAAGTCATGGAGCGCCGGGAGTCCGCGCAGGAGCGGGTCGTCGAGCTGACCGAGCGGGTCGGCGCGGTGCAGGGCAAGGTCGACGACGCGACGGCCCGCCGGGAGGCCGCGTTCGAGGGCATCGACAACGAGGTCGCCACCGTCACCAAGGAGCGCGAGGTCATCGCGGGCACGATCCCCGCGGACCTGCTCAAGCTCTACGACAAGCTGCGCGAGCAGCAGGGCGGCATCGGTGCGGCGAAGCTGTACCAGCGGACCTGCCAGGGCTGCCGCCAGGAGCTGGCGATCACCGACATCAACGAGATCCGCGCGGCCGCGCCGGACACGGTCGTCCGCTGCGAGAACTGCCGCCGCATCCTGGTGCGTACGTCCGAGTCCGGTCTGTAAGGGCCTGAGGGCCAGGTAAGGGGCGTTACGCGTGCGGGAGTTCATCGTCGAGGCCGACGGCGGGTCCCGGGGCAACCCCGGGCCCGCGGGCTACGGCTCCGTGGTCATCGACGCGGCGACCGGCGAGACGCTGATGGAGCGGGCCGAGTTCATCGGCGTCGCGACCAACAACGTCGCCGAGTACCGGGGCCTGCTGGCCGGCCTGCGCGCCGCGCACGAACTGGACCCCGCCGCCTCCGTCCACGTCCGCATGGACTCCAAGCTCGTCGTCGAGCAGATGTCGGGCCGCTGGAAGATCAAGCACCCGGACATGAAGCCGCTCGCGATGGAGGCGGGGCGGGTGTATCCGGCGGACCAGGTGACGTACGAGTGGATCCCGCGGGAGAGCAACAAGCACGCGGACCGGCTCGCGAACGAGGCGATGGATGCGGGGAAGAGGGGGGAGCAGTGGACTGCGTCGGCTTCTACGGCGGAGCTGGACGCGGCCGCCTCTTCTTCCCGCCGCGGAGCGGTGGAGTTCTCGGGCGGCGGAGCCGCTGAGGCTGGGGCGGGTGTGGTGGCTGGGGCGGCGGGGGACGCGGTGGCTGGGGCGGCGAAGGTGCGTGCGGCGTTGGGTTCTGCTTCTGCCGGTGCTTCCCGCTCTGCCTCTTCTGCGTCTTCTGCCTCTTCTGCGTCTTCTGCCTCTTCCGCGTCTTCCCCCGGCGGCTCTTCCCGCCGCGGAGCGGTGGAGTTCTCGGGTGGCGGAGCCGCCGCGGCTGAGGCTGATGTGCGTGCCGCGAAGGTGGTGGCCAGTCCTGGGTGGGCGCCGGCCGACATGGGGGCGCCCGCGACGTTTGTGCTGCTGCGGCACGGGGAGACGCCGTTGACGCCTCAGAAGCGGTTCTCCGGTAGTGGAGGGACCGATCCGTCCCTGTCCGACGTCGGGCGTGAGCAGGCCGAGCGGGTCGCCGCCGCCCTTGCCCGGCGTGGCACGGTCCAGGAGATCCTCGCCTCGCCCCTCACCCGTACCCGGGAGACCGCCGCCGCCGTGGCCGAGCGGCTCGGGCTCGAGGTGACCGTCGAGGACGGGCTCCGGGAGACCGACTTCGGGGCGTGGGAGGGGCTCACCTTCGCCGAGGTACGGGAGCGCTATCCCGACGACCTCAACACCTGGCTCTCCGACCCGGACGCCGAACCCACCGGCGGCGGTGAGAGCTTCGCGGCCACGGCCACCCGTATCGCGGCGACGAGGGACAAGCTGGTCGCGGCGTACGCGGGACGTACGGTCCTGCTCGTCACGCATGTCACGCCGATCAAGACGTTCGTACGACTCGCGCTCGGCGCCCCGCCGGAGTCCCTGTTCCGCATGGAACTGTCGGCCGCGTCCCTGTCCGCCGTGGCGTACTACGCCGACGGCAACGCGAGCGTGCGGCTCTTCAACGACACGTCCCACCTGCGCCCCTGAGCCCCGACGCCGCGCGGGCCAGCCCTTCGATCCGGTCCCAGTCCCGCGCGGCGACCGCATCCGCGGGCAGCATCCAAGTCCCGCCCACGCAACCGACGTTGGGCAGGGACAGATACTCCGGCGCGTTGGCCGGGCCGATACCCCCCGTAGGGCAGAACCGCGCCTGAGGCAGCGGCCCGGCCAGCGACTTCAGATACGCCGTCCCGCCCGCCGCCTGCGCCGGGAAGAACTTCATCTCCCGCACCCCGCGCTCCAGCAACGCCACGACCTCCGACGCCGTGGACACCCCCGGCAGGAACGGCACCCCGGACGCCCGCATCGCGGTCAGCAGTACGTCCGTCCAGCCCGGGCTGACCAGAAACCGCGCCCCGGCCCGCACGCACTGCGCCACCTGCTCCGGCGTCACGACCGTCCCCGCCCCGACCACCGCGCCCGGCACACCCTCGGCGATGGCCCGGATCGCCTCCAACGCGACCGGCGTCCGCAAGGTCACCTCGATCGCCGGCAGCCCTCCGGCGACCAGTGCCCGCGCCAACGGCACGGCATCGGAGGCGTCCTCGATGACGACGACGGGCACGACGGGCGCGAGGTCGAGCACGGAGGCGTACGGCGAGGAGGGCAGCGGAGAGGAGGGCGGCGGCGAGGTCATGGCCTCATCGTGCCCACGGGAAGCGGTAGCTGCAACGAGCGTTGCAGATGCTGCAACCGTCAGTGGATCTCGTCCACGAGAACGTCCAGCGTCCAGGCCTTCCCGGGCCCCTTCGGCGGCGCCACCTCCACCACGTACCCGAGGTCCCGCAGTGCCTCCACCAGCTCGGAGGGCCCCGCCGGCGCGATGCCCGCCGACAGCAGACTCCGTACGATCCGCCCCTTCGTCGCCTTGTTGAAGTGGCTGACCACCTTCCGCGTCGGCGCGTGCAGCACCCGCACACTCGCCGTCCGCCCGGCCACCTCACCCTTCGGCTTCCAGGCCGCCGCGTACGCCGAGGACCGCAGATCCAGCACCAGCCCGTCCCCCGCGGCCTCGGGAAGCGCCGCCGCCATCGGCGTACGCCAGTGCGCGCCCAGCGCTCCGAGGCCGGGCAGCTTCACGCCCATGGAGCACCGGTACGAGGGGATCCTGTCGGCGACCCCGACGGCACCCCACAGCCCCGAGAACACGAGAAGCTGACGGGCGGCCCGCCTCTTGGCGGCCGTGTCGAGGGAGGACAGCTCCAGGGCGTCGTACAGCACACCGGTGTAGATCTCCCCGGCGGGCCGCGCCCCGGCGGTCCGCAGCTCGGTGTTCTTGCCGACCTCGCCCCGCAGCCCCTCGCTCAGCCCCAGCACCTCGCGCGCCTTGCCCTCGTCACCGGCGCACAGCTCGACGAGCTCGCCGAGAACGGCCTCACGGGCCTCCGTCAGCCCCGGCAGCGACAACGACTCCAGCTTCAGCGGGGCGCCACGACCGGAGGAGGCCTTGCCTTCGGACGGCGGCAGCAGGACAAGCACGGGCGGGATCTCCTTCGACAGCGGCGTTCTGCGGTGGCTGTAGATCCTGTACAGCTCTGCGACAGCGTACGGCGTGCTCCTCGGGGTTCCCGGCCCTACGCTCGCTGTATGCCCCGCCGCCACATCCGCGTGACCGGCGCCCCCGAAGCCCCCCTCCGGGCCGCCCTCACAGCGCTGCGCACCGAACTGGGGGTGCCGCAGGCCTACCCGCCGGGGGCCTTGGCGGACGCCGAGACACCTCCCGTACTCCCGTCGTACGACGCCACCGACATCCCCCTGTTCACGATCGACCCGCCCGCCTCCACCGACCTCGACCAGGCGATGCACCTCTCCCGCCAGGGCACCGGCTACCGCGTCCGGTACGCCATCGCGGACGTCGCCGCCTTCGTCGCCCCCGGATCGGCCCTCGACGCGGAGACACACCGCCGCGTGATGACCCTCTACTTCCCGGACGAGAAGGTCCCCCTGCACCCCGTCTCCCTCAGCGAGGGCGCGGCCAGTCTGCTCCCCGACCGGCCGCGCCCGGCCGCCCTGTGGACGATCGACCTCGACGCGGACGGCCGTACCGTCGCCGTCGACGTACGCCGCGCCCTGGTCCGCAGCCGGGCCAAGCTGAACTACGAGGGCGTACAGAAGGAGATCGACTCGAAGACGGCCGAGGAGCCACTGGCGCTGCTGGAGGTGATCGGACGGCTGCGGGAGGAGCTCGAGGTCGAGCGGGGCGGGATCTCGCTGAACGTCCCCGAACAGGAGATCGTCGAGCGGAACGGGACGTACGAACTGACCTACCGCGCCCCGCTCCCCGCCGACGGCTGGAACGCCCAGATCTCCCTCCTGACCGGGATGGCGGCGGCGGACCTGATGCTGGCGCACGGCACCGGCGTCCTGCGCACCCTCCCCGCCGCCCCCGACGGCGCGGTCGGCCGGCTGCGTCGCACGGCCCATGCCCTGCACATCGACTGGCCGCACCACGTGTCGTACGCGGCGCTGGTCCGTTCCCTGGACCCGCATGTCCCGCACCACGCGGCGTTCCTCCAGGAGTGCACGACGCTGCTGCGGGGCGCGGGCTACACGGTCTTCAGGGACGGCGTACTGCCCGACATCACCACCCACTCGGCGGTGGCCGCGCCCTACGCCCACTGCACGGCACCACTGCGCCGCCTGGCCGACCGGTACGCGTCGGAGATCTGCCTCGCGGCGATGGCGGGGGAGCCGGTGCCCGACTGGGTCCTGGCCGCTTTCGATGCGCTGCCCCGTGAAATGACCGAGGGCGGCCGGCGCGCGGGCGCGGTCGAACGGGCGTGCGTGGACATCGTCGAGGCGGCCCTGCTGAAGGACCGGGTGGGGGAGGTGTTCGACGGGTGCGTGGTGGAGGTCGAGGAGCGTCGACCGACGGTGGGCGTGGTGCAGTTGGAGTCACCGGCGGTGATCGGACGGGTCGAGGGCACCGGCCTGTCCTTGGGCGAGCGGCTGCGGGTCCGCCTCACACAGGCCGACCCGGAACCCGCTCCGACCGTGCGTTTCGTGCCTGCGTGACCGCGCGTACGAACTCGCCGGGTTCGTCGGCGTGGAAGCGGACGAGGTGGATCTGCTTCGGGCGCCCGAGGAAGGTGAAGTGGCGGACCGGCTGGGCCAGTTCGAGGGTGACGGTGGTCCGTGCGCCCATGGCGAGGTCGAGTTCGCCGTCGGCGCGGTGGTGGGTGGCGCGCAACTCGCGCCGTACGTCGGCTATTTGGTGCAGCGGTATGCGCAGGTCGACGTGCGCGGCGCGGCGGATCCGGAGGGAGTCGGCGTCGAGCACGTGGGGCCGTACGACGTTGGCCGCGTGCATGCCGACGACGAGGACGACGGTGTAGACGTCCAGGACGAGGACGGGCGTGTGCACGGCGGGCAGATCCCGCAGCAGCACGGACATCGTCACCGACTCGATCACGCACACGAACGCGAACCCGAACATCAACGGCCCCTCGCCACGGGCGTATCCGAATTCCTGTCCGTGCCGGGGCTGGTGCGTACGCCGGGCCATCCACAGCGCGAGGCTGACGAACAGCCGCAGTTCATGCCGTACGAGGGCGGAGGCCGCTGTCCTCATGTCTCCTCCGTGAGGATGCGCATGGCACGACGGATGGCCTCCGCCTGGGCCGGGGCGAAGTCGGCGTAGAAGGCGCGCAGGAAGCTGCTGCCGTGGTCCAGGGAGACGGCTTCGGGGAGCAGTTCTCGCGGTGTGCTCTCGGCGAGCTTGCGGGCGGCGTCGTCCACGCGAGGATCGTCGACCGGCGCATCGGCGAGCGCGTCGAGCAGCGCGTACGCCTCGTTGGCCTTGGCCACCCCTTCGGGCGAGGCGAGCACGGAGTTCACCGCCGACAGCATCCGCTCCCGCTCCTGCGGACCCGCGGCGGCCTCGATGAGGGCGAGCACCTCACGGTCCTTGGCGGCCATGGGGGAGTCGGACAAGGGGGCCATCTCACTGAACAGCGCGGCGAGTTCGGGGGAGACGGGTCCTTCGGCGGGCAGCTCGTCGGCGTCCAGCAGCGCCCGCAGCCGTACCCGCCGCTCCCGGATCGCCGCCTCCTGCCGGGCGAGATCCTCGTCCAGCTCCTGGAGGATCTCCGTGAGCTCTTTCTCCGTGTCATCGGCCAGCACGTCCCGCACCTCCGCGAGCCCCAGCCCCAACTCGGTCAGCCGCCGGATCCGCGCGAGTACGACGGCGTGCCGCAGGGTGTAGTTCCGGTACCCGTTGCCCAGCCGCTCCGGCTCCGGCAACAGCCCCTGATGGTGGTAGTGCCGCACGGCCCGCGTGGTGACGCCGACGGCCGCGGCGAGTTCTCCGATCCGCATGGGATCAGTAGAGACGTTGACGCTGCGGCAGGGTCAAGTGTGCGGTTCGGCGTGCCTGACGGTGGCAGGGATCGTGTGCCACGATCGAGGGAACGGTTTCCGATCTCATGGACAGGTGATCTTCCGATGTCCCAGTCTGGCGAGCGACCGAAGGAGGGGCGTGACATGACAGCCATGGCTCATGAGCCGTTCACGCGCGCAGAGGTCCTGCTGGAGGGCTTTCTCGCCCTGGACACCCCCGAGGGTTTCCGGGCCGAGCTGATCGAGGGGGAGATCGTTGTGACGCCGCCGCCGGACGGGGACCACGAGGACTACATCAGCCTGACCATGAAGCAGGTGATCAGGCGGTCCCGGACAGACATGGATTTCTCCGGAAACAAGGGGCTGAAGCTGCAGAGCGGGGGCGGCTGCCCGAAGGACCACGTGATCCCGGACGGCACCTTCGCCCCCACGGAACTTCGGCTCTACCGGGGCGCCGACTCCTGGATGCCCTGCGACGGCGTCGCCATGGTGCTGGAGGTGACCTCCACCAAGCCCAAGGCCGACCGTGAGGCCAAGCGCCGGTGCTATGCCCGCGGCGGCATCCCCCTCTATCTGCTCGTCGACCGCGAAGCATCCTCGATCACGCTGTTCAGCGACCCGGAGAACGACGACTACCGCGAGCACTGCACCCGCCCCTTGGGCAAGCCGCTCACGCTCCCTGAACCGTTCGCCTTCGAACTGGATACAGCGGACTTTCTCTGAGCATCCCGGCGTTGCACCCTGAGGACGACGGACAGGGGGCGGCGCGTGGAGCAGGCACTGTGGACCAGGGCGAGGCTGGGCCGCTGTGGCCCGCGCCTGGATCTCCTGACGGCCCGCTTCGACAAACATGTCTACGCCCCGCACGCCCACGACGAGTTCACGGTCGGCGTCTGCGTCGCCGGCTCCGAGGTCATCGACTACCGCGGCGGCCACATCCGCACGGGCCCGGGCTCCATCGTCGTCCTGGCCCCCGGCGAGGTGCACACGGGCGGCCCCGGCAACGCGACCGACGGCTACGCGTACCGCGCGCTGTACGCGGAGACCTCGCTGCTGACGGAGGGAACGCTGGGCGGCGTCCCGCACTTCCGCGAGCCACTGATCGACGACCCCGAACTGGCCTCGGCGATCCTGCTCACCCACACCGAACTGGGCGCCCGCCCCGACCCCCTGGAGACCGAGTCCCGCCTCCCCTGGCTGCTCACGGCCCTGGCCCGCCGCCACTCCACGGCCCGGGCCACGACGGACACGATCCCGGGCGCGGACCGGATCGCTCTCCTCGTACGGGACCGCCTGGCCGACGAACTCCTGGACCCCCCGTCACTGGCGGCGCTGGCCGCGGAACTGGGCCTGTCCCGCTACCAGTTGCTCCGTGCCTTCCGTACGACGATGGGGCTGCCCCCGTACGCCTGGCTGGCCCAGTACCGCGTCACCCGCGCCCGCCGCCTCCTGGACACGGGCCTGCGGCCGGCGGAGGTCGCGTCACTCGTCGGCTTCGCGGACCAGGCGCACCTCACCCGCTGGTTCCGCCGCGTCCTCGGCGTGACCCCGGCGGCGTACCGCAACAGCGTTCAAGACCTCAGGCCCTGATCCGGCCCAAGGTGTGCGTATGACTGCACGCGGCTGGTTCCTGTTCTCCCTGATGGGAGTGGTCTGGGGCATCCCCTATCTGATGATCAAGGTGGCGGTGGAGGCCCCGCTGTCCCCGTCCTTCGTGGTGTTCACGCGCTGCGCGCTGGGCGCGGCGCTGTTGCTGCCGTTCGCGGTGAAGGGCCTGGGCGGGACGGTCAGGCGGGCCTGGAAGCCGATGCTGGCCTTCGCGTGCATAGAGATCATCGGCCCGTGGTTCACGCTCACGGACGCGGAACGGCATCTGTCCAGCTCGACGGCGGGTCTGCTGATCGCCGGGGTGCCGATCGTGGGAGTGGCACTGGCCCGCTTCTTCGGGGACACGGAGCGGTTGGGGGCGAGGCGGGTGACGGGCCTGGGGTTGGGCCTGACGGGGGTGGGAGTCCTGACGGTCCCGCACCTGACGGGAGGGGACGCTCGCTCGCTGGCGGAGCTACTGGTCACGGTCGTGGGCTACGCGACGGCCCCACTGATCGCGGCACGCCACCTTCGGAATGTCCCGTCCCTGCAGCTCACGGCGTCCTGCCTGGGACTGGCGGCGCTGGTGTACGCAACGCCGGCCGCGATGACCTGGCCGTCCACGGCGCCCTCGCCCACTGTCCTGCTGGCCCTGGCGGGCCTGGGCGTGATCTGCACGGCGGTGGCCTTCGTCGCCTTCCTGGAGCTGATCAAGGAGGTGGGCCCGACGAGGTCGACGGTGATCACGTACGTCAACCCGGCGGTGGCGGTGGCGGCGGGAGCGCTGTTCCTGGACGAGAAGCTGACGGTAGGGGGCGGGGCTTCATTTGCCCTGATCCTGGCGGGCTCGGTCCTAGCGACAGCGGCCGGTCCTGCGAGGGATGAGGGCCCGGTACCATGGTCGACACGGCAGACGAGCCGGGCGGACGGCCGCGTGGAGTCCCCTTGACGGGGGCTTCCCGAGGAACGTCCGGGCTCCACAGGGCAAGGTGGTGGCTAACGGCCACCCGGGGTGACCCGCGGGACAGTGCCACAGAAAACAGACCGCCGGGGACCTCGGTCCTCGGTAAGGGTGAAACGGTGGTGTAAGAGACCACCAGTGCCCAGGGTGACCTGGGCAGCTAGGTAAACCCCACCTGGAGCAAGGTCAAAAGGAGCGCCGTAAAAAGCGCTCTGCGGAGACGTTCGAGGGCTGCCCGCCCGAGTCCCCGGGTAGACCGCACGAGGCCGGTGGCAACACCGGCCCTAGATGGATGGCCGTCTCCCCGACCGCCGCGAGGCGGCCGGGTGACAGAACCCGGCGTACAGCCCGACTCGTCTGCTTGTTTGGCCCTCACCTGGGATTTCCCCGGGGCAGGGTCGTTTTGCGTCGATTGGGGTGTGCCCGGCTGAGCTGCGGCGTTCCCAGGAGTTCCCGTTTGGTTGCGCAAGCGATGTGCAATGGGCGTGACCGAGAAGCCGGGGCAGGAGAGCTGCGGATCCTGAGGTGGCGGGCGCAACGGGGGCTGACGGTGCGGCACATCTGAAGCGGACATCCGCTGTGGGCGCCCGGCGCTACGATCGACCTGTGATTACGGGCGAACTCAAGAGCAAGGTCGACCGCGTCTGGGACGCGTTCTGGACCGGCGGTATCTCCAACCCCCTCGAGGTGATGGAGCAGATCACCTATCTGCTCTTCATCAAGCGCCTCGACGAACTCCAGACCGTCAAGGACCGCAAGGCGAACCGCATCGGAGAGCCCGACCCGGACCCCTTCTTCGGGTCTGACGAGCAGGACCTGCGCTGGCAGAACTTCAAGGACCGCGACCCCGAGCTCGCGTACCAGCTGGTCTCCGAAGGCGTCTTCCCCTATCTCCGCCGCATGGGCGGCGACGACTCCACGTACGCCCACCATATGCGCGATGCCCGCTTCACGATCCCGTCGCCCAACCTCCTTGCCAAGGTCGTCGACATCCTCGACGGCCTCCCGATGGACCGCAGCGACGTCAAGGGCGACGTCTACGAGTACCTGCTCGCCAAAATCGCTTCGGCTGGCCAGAACGGCCAGTTCCGCACCCCGCGCCACATCATCGACCTCATGGTTGAGATGACTCAGCCGCGCCCCGGCGACGAGATTTGCGACCCGGCCTGCGGCACGGCTGGCTTCCTCGTCCAGTCCGCGTCCTACGTCAAGCGCGAACACCGCGAGGAACTCCTCGACGTCGCCCAGCGCCGCCACTTCAACGCTTCGATGTTCCACGGCTTCGACTTCGACTCGACCATGCTCCGCATCGGCTCGATGAACATGCTCCTGCACGGCATCGAGAACCCGGACATCCGCTACCGCGACTCATTGTCGGAGTCCGCGTCCCCCGAGTCCGAGCGCTACTCGCTCATCCTCGCCAACCCGCCTTTCGCAGGCAGCCTCGACTACGAGCAGACGGCCGTCGACCTCCTCCGCGTCGTCAAGACCAAGAAGACCGAGCTGCTCTTCCTCGCCCTCTTCCTGAAGCTCCTCAAGCCAGGTGGCCGTGCCGCCGTCATCGTCCCCGACGGTGTCCTCTTCGGCTCGACCAAGGCCCACAAGGAACTCCGCCGCATGCTGGTCGAAGACCAGAAGCTGGACGCCGTGGTGAAACTCCCCTCAGGCGTCTTCAAGCCCTACGCCGGAGTCTCCACCGCCATCCTCTTCTTCACCCGCACCGACTCCGGCGGTACAGACAACGTCTGGTTCTACGACGTCCAGGCCGACGGCATGTCCCTGGACGACAAGCGCAACCTCCTCCTCCCGGAGGAAAAGTTCGGCGTCCGCCCGACCGAGTCCCTGACAGGGGCCGACCACGCCAAGAACAACCTCCCGGACACCCTCGCCCGTTGGTTCGCCCGCGACACTACGGAACGCGAGCGGCCGCGCACGGCCCAGTCCTTCACGGTTCCAAAGGCGGACATCGCAGCGCAAAGCTATGACCTTTCACTGAACCGATACAAGGAAATCATCCACGAGGAAATCGAGACCCGGGAACCGCTGGACATCCTGGTCGACATTGAGCGCCTCGGTGAGGAGATCGCCAAGGGTGTCGAGGAATTGAAGGGGATGCTGGCATGAAGGCATGGGGACATGCAGCGCTTGGGGATATCTGCACGGTGCAGTCGGGCGGCACGCCTTCGAGGTCAGTCCCCGAATTCTTCATTGGGGAAATTCCATGGGTAAAAATCGGTGACATGCTTCAAGGCGTGGTGACGGATACCGAGGAGAAGATCAGCGAATCTGCGATTGCGGGAAGCTCGGCCAAAGTATTTCCCGCTGGCACCGTGCTTATCTCTATCTTTGCGACAATCGGGCGAACTGCAACGCTGGGTGTAGATGCGGCAACAAATCAGGCTATTGCAGGGTTGGTCCCGCGTGATTCGCGGCAGTTGAGTTCGTCGTATCTGCGACGGTACCTCGATAGCGTTGTTGCGGAGCTGGAACGCCAGGCCAGCGGCGTCGCTCAATTGAACATCAACTCCACAATTCTGAAGGCGCTTAAGGTTCCGCTCCCCTCTCTTCCCGAACAGGAACGCATCGCCGCCCTCCTTGACCACGTCGACGCCCTCCGTGCCAAGCGTCGCCAAGCTGTTGCTCTGCTGGATGACCTCGCTAGCGCAGTTTTCGCTGAGTTGGTAGGTGCCGCGATTGCGAATTCCATTGAAAACTCGGTTCCGCTCTCGAATGTATCTGTGATTTCTTCTGGTATCACCAAGGGGCGCAAGGTTCCAGCGGGGCCACTTCGAAAGGTCCCGTACCTTGCGGTGGCGAATGTTCAGGACCGCAGGTTGGATCTTTCAGTCCTCAAGGAGATCGATGTTTCCGAGTCTGAGGTATCTCGCTTCTCTCTTCTAGAAGATGACCTTCTTCTAACGGAAGGGGGAGATCCGGATAAATTGGGGCGGGGTACGCTGTGGGCTGGAGAGCTTCCGCTCTGTTTGCATCAGAACCATGTTTTCAAGGTTCGTATTTCTCGGAGTGATCTGATCGATCCCGTCTATTTGAAGTGGGTAGTCTCGTCGAGTTATGGAAAGCAGTACTTTCTCCGCGTTGCGAAGCAGACCACTGGTATCGCGTCGATCAACAAGACGCAACTGAGCGCTTTCCCGCTTCCTGTTGTCGAGATTTCTACGCAACGTGAGTTCCGTAGGCGCGTAGGTGCGATTGAGGCACAGCAAGCTGCACATCTTGCCCACCTCGCCACCCTCGATGAACTCTTCACCTGCCTCCAACAGCGTGTTTTCGCTGGCCAGGTCTGGGATCATGAAGTCGCGTAACTTGCACCACACCTCTGTCCCGGCCTAGCTCGCGACACCGCAGCCAGGTCCGGAACACCGCACCAAACCCGGCTGCCCCAACTCAGGGGGACAGGGGGAGCCCTAGGAGGCCGCCGGGCCCGCAGCACCACGTCAGCCGCGACCGTTCGCTCATGAAAATCGTGTCGCGCACATGGTGGTGGGGGCGCCGGGCCATTGTTGGTCCGGCGCCCCCACCACTGCCGCGCAGAAACCAAAGGGGAGAGGGGATCAGGAAGCGACCATGCACGGCAACGCGAGCAATGAGAACCAGGGCAACGGCAACAACGGAACGGGACAGCGGGGACCGATACCCCCCAAGCCCCGCGACCCCCGCCTGGCCCGCCCTGCTAACCAGCAGCCCACCTCTACGTCCCGCGCCCAGGCCGCCGCCTCCAACGCAGCTGCCGCCGCCTCCAACTTCGGCTTCCTCGAAGTCGCCTGGCCGGCCCTCTACCACGAGGCCCGCCAAGCAGAACGCTTCGCCTACGCTGACCCTCGCGCCTCCTGCTTCTACTCCCGGCGCGTGCTCGAACTCGCCGTCCACTGGATGTACGACAACGACACCTCCAGCCTCCGCGAGCCGTACAAGAAGGACCTCGCTGCCCACCTTCACGAGGCCACCTTCAAACAGCTCGTCGGCCCGGCCGTGGCGACCAAAATGGACCTGGTGCGCCGCCTCGGCAACGACGCCGTGCACAAGTCCGCGCCTGTCTCGCCCACCAGCGCGCTCACCGCACTCCGCGAGCTCTTCCACTCCCTTTACTGGGTCGCCCGCACCTACACCCGCCAGCCCGAGCACCGTCCTGCCCCCGCTCTCGACTTTGACACGGCCGCCGTACCCCGCCCTCTCTCGCCCCAGGCCCGCCTCAAGAAGCAGGCCGAGCTCAAGGCCGAGGCCGAGGCGGATGCCCGTCGTTACAAGCAGCAGGCCAAGGAGCTGGAGAGGGTCCTCGAGGAGAATGACGCCCGAGCCCGCGAGATCGCCGACTTGCGCCGTCAGATCGAACTCGCCAAGCGGGCCAACACGCAGATCCAGGACACCCACGACTACGACGAGCAGGCCACCCGCGACGCCTTCATCGACATCCTCCTCAAGGAGGCCGGCTGGACCGTTGGTGCCAGCGACTGCACCACCGAATATTCCATCGCCGGCATGCAGACCGCTTCCGGCAACGGCCGCGCCGACTACGTCCTGTGGAGCGATGACGGTAAACCGCTTGCTGTCGTCGAAGCCAAGCGCACTCGTCGCGACCCCCGCGACGGCCAGCAGCAGGCCAAGCTCTACGCCGATGCCCTCGAAGCCACGTACAACCGCCGCCCGGTAATTTTCTTCACCAACGGCTACGAGACCCATATTTGGGATGACTGGAACAAGAACCAGTCCAGCGGCTACCCCCCTCGCCCGATCTCCGGCTTCCTCACCAAGGAACAGCTCCTCTGGCGCATCCAGCAGCGCGCCTTGCGCCGCTCCCTCACCACCTACCCCACCGACCTGAACATCGCCGGCCGCCCCTACCAGCTCCGCGCCATCAAGCGTGTCGGCGAGACCTTCGATCGCGAGCGGATGCGCCAGGCCCTCCTCGTCATGGCCACCGGCACCGGTAAGACCCGTACCACCGTCGCCCTCGTCGACCAGCTCTCCAAGGCGGGCTGGGCCAAGAACGTCCTCTTCCTGGCCGACCGTGAAGCCCTCGTCGTCCAGGCGACGAAGGCGTTCAAGGAACACCTGCCGAACACTCCAGTCGCCAGCCTCCTGGACGACAAGAACGCCTCCGCCCGCGTCTTTGTGTCCACGTACCAGACGATGATGAACCAGATCGACGTCACCGACTCCGCAGGCCGCCGCCGCTTCGGACCCGGGCACTTCGACCTCATCGTCATCGACGAGGCCCACCGCTCCGTCTACGCCAAGTACGGCGAGATCTTCAACTACTTCGACTCGCTCCTCCTTGGCCTCACCGCTACTCCTAAGGACGAGATCGACCGCAACACCTACAAGCTGTTCCAGCTGGAGGACGGTGTCCCCACCGACTCCTACGGCCTGGACGAAGCCGTCGCCGACGGCTACCTAGTGCCGCCGCGCGCGGTGAAGGTCCCCCTTAAGATCATGGAACACGGCATTCGGTACGCAGAGCTCTCAGAGGAGGAGCGCGCCGAATGGGACGCCAAGGAATGGACTGAGGACGGTCAGGTCCCCGACGCTGTCGGCCGTGGCGACATTAACAAGTACGTCTTTAACGAGGACACCGTTGACAAGATGCTCGAGGTCCTGGTCACGCAGGGCCACCGCGTCCAGGGCGGTGACCGCCTCGGCAAGACCATCATCTTCGCCAAGAACAACGAACACGCCCACTTCATAGAGGCGCGTTACAACGCGAACTATCCCCAGGGCGCGGGCCACACCGCCCGCGTGATCACCTACAAGGAGACGTACCGTCAGACCCTGATCGAGGACTTCTCCAACCCTGCCAAAGACCCGGACATCGCGATCTCGGTCGACATGTTGGACACCGGTATCGACGTTCCCGAGGTCGTCAACCTGGTCTTCGCCAAGGCGGTCTTCTCCAAGACCAAGTTCTGGCAGATGATCGGCCGGGGTACTCGCTTGCGCCCCGCCCTTTTCGGCCCGGACGAGACAGACCCCGCCCAGGCCAAGCAGGACTTCCGGGTTTTCGATTTCTGCGGCAACATCGACTTCTTCAACAGTGAGATCGCCGGTACCGAAGGCCGCCAGACGGCTTCCCTCACAGAACGTATTCTCTCCACCCAGCTCGACCTTCTGCGCAGCCTGGACCGCCGGATCCAGCCCGACCCCACCCGCGACGGCGGCCCGGACGACATCGGCACCGAGCACGCCGTCCGCTGGGCCCTCGCCCACCGCCTGAACGGCGTCATCAACGGCATGAGCCCGGACAACTTCCTGGTCCGCCCGCACCGCCGCGCCGTTGAGGTCTACGCCGACTTCACCACCTGGCACCGCATTGACGACGACGCCGACGCAGAGATCCGCGAGAAGTTGATCAAGCTACCTAGCGCCTACGACCCGGACGCGGACGACCGTCGCGAGGATGCGAAGCGCTTCGACCTCATGGCTTTTCGGCTCCAACTCGCTGCTCTCGAAGGCGGCAAGGAATTCACTAAGCTCCGGCAGAAGATCATGGACATCGCGGACGACCTGCTGGGCAAGACCAACATTCCGGCCGTCGCCGAACACGCTGGCCTGCTCGACGGCCTCGCCGGGGACGAATGGTGGCAGGACGCGACCCTCCCCATGCTGGAGGATATGCGACGCAAGGTCCGTGGCATCGCTGGCCTGGTCGACCCCAAGGCCAAGCGCAAGATCGTCTATACCGACTTCGAGGACGAACTCGGCGAGATCACGGAGGCCGAACTCCGTGGCATGCCCGTCGGCACCGACGAACAGCGCTTTCGCCAGAAGGCCCGCGCTTATCTCCTCCGCCACGATGACCACCCTTCGGTCCGCAAGCTCCGCAATGTCGAGCAGATCACCGCCGAGGACCTGGCCGCCCTGGAGGAGGTCTTCCTTGCCGAAGGCATCGCGTCCCCCGAGGACCTTGATGAAGTGCGTGGAGCCCCTGGGCTTGGCCTCTTCGTTCGGGGCCTCTGCGGCCTCGACCGCCGGGCGACCCAGCTGGTGTTCGCCGACTTCATCGGCGAACACCAGCTCACCCCTCCACAGATCGACTTCGTAGAGTTGATCATCGATGTGGTAGTCAAACGGGGCTTCCTGCATAACAAAGACCTGTACGAAGGTCCCTTCCTCGACCGTGCCCCCGGTGGTCCCGACGATCTCTTCGACGACGAGCAGATCGACGGCCTCTTCGTTGCGTTCATGCATCTACGCAGTACCGCTCAGCCCAGTGCATTGGCAGCGTAGGGAAGAGAGGGCCAGACTCCGGAAGTGATCGGCAGCGTCCCCCTTCGACCTGGCGGACAATCCCGACCTCTTGATGACTGACGAACATTTGGAGGCTCGGCAACCTATTGCGGTTGCCGAGCCTCATCGGCGTTGTTCGGGCTCGCATCTGGCCATGCGGAAGGTCGCAGTCCCACCGTAGGAACGGGAGGGCCGTGGAGGGATGAGCCCGACGTTTGCTGACTACTGAGGTTTTCGGTTCGGGGTGACGTCATGGCGGTGTCGTGATCAGCCGAGTTCCGGCAATGAAGCCGTCGAGCAGGTCGTGCCGGTACTGCATGCGTTTGAGGCGGGTGCCGACCAGTCCGGCCAGGTCATCGATACTGCATGGGGCCAGATTGCCCAGGCTGTTCTTGAGGTGCGCCCACGCGCCTTCGGCAGGGTTGAGGTCGGGACTGTAGGTCGGGAAACGGAAGACGGTCAGCCACGGCCGTTTCCCGATCAGCTCCCGCATGGTGGCGTCGACGTGATGGCTGTAGTTGTCCCACACCAGCACGATGTTGCCGCCGAGCTGCTGGTGGGCGGCGTCCAGCAGCGAGGCGAAGTCCCTCTCCCGAAACCCCTTCTTTTCACCTTTGCGGCCGTGGTGCACCAGCACCCGGAAGATCAGCCGAGTGCGGCGGCCGGCCTTGCGGCAGACCACACCGGCCAGGGAGATGCGTCCCGAGCCCGCGGCCCTGACGCTGACGCAGGGCGTGTGACCGCGTGGGGACCAGGTCCGTGCTTTCGGCGGCCGGAGCATCTGGCCCGACTCGTCCGCGAAGCACAGCCACGCGTCCTGGTCCCTCACCGTCTTTCCACCCGTGGCCAGGGTGTCCTTGATCCAGCCGGTCACGGCGTCCTCGTCGCGTTCGGCGGCCCGGCGGGCCGGGACCTGCACCGTCCAGCCCATCTGGTGCATGATGCGCCAGGTCTGCGCCGGGCTGAAGCGGACATGGAAGTGTCGCGCGATCACCGTGGAGATCCGGTCCAGCGTCCACCGCTGGTCTTCCACCCAGCCGTGTGCGGCCGGCCCCTTCTCCAACTCGAGGGCCAGCCACTCGCGCCAGCCAGGCTTCATCCGGGATGGCTGCCCCGGCGGGCCTTTGGACCGAAGGGCCTCCGCGCCGCCCTCTCGCCAGCGGGCATGCCAGGCATAGGCGGACTTTCGAGAGACCCGTAACCGCCTTGCGATCTGCGGCGGCAGCACTCCTTGAGCGAACAACTCGGCGGCCTCGAACCGCACTTGCTCCCGCTGAGCCCGCTGTTTCGCGGTCAGGCCACCCCCATCGGGATACCGCATGACACAGGGATACACCCACCCACGAGATCACCGTCACCCTAGGCCGAAAACCTCAGTAGTTGGGCAGTCCCGGTGTGGGCGGCAGAGGGTCCGCGACGAACCACCCTCGCTGCGGAACGGCGTACACCCAGCCTTCCTCGGCCAGCAGGCCAAGGCCTCGCCGGACGGTCGTCCGTGCGATTCCGTACCGCTGTACGAGTTGGGCTTCGCTCGGCAGCATCCGTCCAGGCTGCCAGTCTCCGCGCTGGATCTGCGCACGCAGAATCTCGGCCAGCTGCCGGTAGGGGGTCAGCGGTGCACCGTGATCGATCTCGGCGTCAGGGTTCATGGAGTCGACGCTAAGCAAAGGAGGTGATAGATGCTCTTTGAGATACGTCTCGCTACGAGTCGATACAAGGCGATACCATGAGGCTCAAAGAAACGCCCCGGCGGGAAGGGTGAGAGCTTCCGTGCCGGGGCTGAGCCGACTACGTAGGAGTCGACCTATGCGCAGCCTACTGGCCGCGATCCTGAGCCTCTTTCTGCCTGCCCACGGTGCGCACCGCGCCACCGGAAGGCCACCATCCATCTCCTCCTTGGCGCCTGCCCCGGCGCGCCATCCCGCCTCGGCCGCCCGGCGAACCTGGGCATACCCCGCGGATATCGTCCTCGCCGACGGCCTCCCCCTCGTCCGCCCCTACCTCGCCGTATGGGAACGCGAGCGAGGCGAACAAGACCACAGGCGCCTCCAGCGGTACCGGCGCCGAGCGGCCGTCCTCGCGACCCTCGGTCAGGACAACATCCCGGCGGAGGTCGCATGAGCGCGAGGCGTTTCCGCAGCGTCGGTGTCGATCCGGCCACCGGTAAGGAGGCGTTCGTGGTCGCGCAGACGGGCGGTTTCCTTGAGGAGCTGGCCGATGCGCACGCCCTCAAAGCCGCCGCTGTCCTGGCGACGGTCGTCGGTGCTGTGATCGAGGGAGGCGAGGCGTCGGACGCCGAACTCGCCGCCTTCGTACCTTCGTTGCATGCGGCGCTCGAAGAATGCGTTGGGATCATGGTGGCCGACAGAATGTGACGTCGTAAGACGTCCGGCCGTAGTGCCGGTGGTCGGGTGCGATCTTGTCTGCGAAGGCGCCGATGTCTTACGGAGGCAAGGCCGCACCCGGCGTGCCCGTGGATGGGACCGGTGCTCATTCCCAGCACCAACACGGGTCTCACCGGTCGACGGGCGACCAGACATGATCGGCTCGCGCCCGTGCGCTGATCCGACCGTCGGGCCGACGCGGTGCGGGTACCGTCTAAACCGCAGGCAACGTCCACCCTCGAACCGGGAGCACAACCGTGACCGCATTGCACGCGCAGCCGCAGCCCGGTGAGCCGATCATTCCCATGCCGGCCCTGACCCCCGACGCCTTGCGCGCCGCCGTTGAGGAGCTCACGCCGAGCCGTATGCCGTCGTTCGTCCGCGATCTCGTCGACGCGACCACCAGCGCTCAGCGGGCACAGTCCCTTGCGCCACTGCGCACCTTCGTCCACACATGGGGCGTGTTTGTCGCGATCCAGCGCTACCCCTCGCGAGCCGCTCGCCTGCGCCACCTGGAAGACGTGGTGAGTGGCGGGGTGGAGGATCCGACGGACGCCATCACCGAGATAAAGAAGATCCACTCGGAGGCGGAGGTCGAGGCCGGGCTGTGACCGACTGGAAGTGGGACTACAACCCGAGCGAGGAGTATCTGACCGCCGGGCTCCCAGTCGGCGTTGTGGCAGAGGTGGAGCGCATCGCCAACGAACTTGCCGCGCTGGGCCGTGACGCCGAGACGGCAGGGAGCAGACCCGAGGACAAGCCAGGCGGCCTGAGAAACTTCCCGATCTTCGGCGGCCGCGGCTTCATCCAGTTCCTCGCCGTTCCCCGGCATGAGTGCGTCTACATCTGCAGCGTCGTGTGGCACGGGTGACGACACCCGGAAGGGAGGGGCGCGCGTGCGGCCCTAGGGCGTACGGATCACTCATCCGGCTGCTCAGGAGCTTCTAGGGCGCACCCAGCGACCGTTCCATGACCCGGGCCAGGTGCCCGTCGAACACCTCCCGGGTCTCCGGCGTCAGCGTGCGCAAGGCGATCAGGGCGGTGATGACGACGTCGCACAGCTCGCTCTGGACGTCGTCCCAGGTGTGGGACGCGCCCTTGCGCGGGTTCTGGTTCATCGCGCCGATCACCGCCTCGGCCACCTCGCCGACCTCCTCCGACAGCTTCAACAGCCGTAGGAGGAGGTCCTGTTGCCCGCCGAGCGGGCGGTTCGATTCGATCCACGTCCACAGGGCATCGATGCCCGACCAGATGTCGGGGTCCTGATCACTCATGGACGCAGCTTGGCATGCGCCACTGACAGCCGGGGAGGCCACGGGCCCGCCGCTGACCTGCCCCGGCCGTCGACAGCAGATCAGCCGTCGCCGAGCAGCTTGTCCATCTCCTCGATCTCGGCGGCCTGCGCGGTGACGATGTCGTCGGCCATGGCGGTGGCGGCCGTGTACCGGCCCTTCGACTGCTCCGTCTTCGCCATGTCGACGGCGCCCTCGTGGTGCTCGACCATCAGGTTCAGGAACAGGGCGTCGAACTTCTCGCCGGACGCCTTCCCCAGCTTCGTCATATCGGCGCCGTCCATCATGCCAGGCATGCCGGAGTGCGCGGTGTGCTCCGTGCCCGGCACCTCCTCGCCCCAGGACTTCAGCCAGCCGGACATCGTCCGGATCTCCGGGTCCTGCGCCTTCTCGATGCGCGCCGCGAGGGCCTTCACCTCGGCGGACGAGGCCCGGACGGCGGCGAGTTCCGCCATCTCCAGGGCCTGGCGGTGGTGGGGGATCATGCCCTGCGCGAAGGAGACGTCCTGGGCGTTGTGGGAAGTGGCCGATGACGAGGGGGAGTTGTGGCCGCTCTCGTGACCGCTGGCGCTGTCGCCGTCGCCACAGGCCGCCAGGACGAGGGCGGCGGTGACGGTCGCCGCCATGACGGCAGCGCGGCGTGTACGGGTGGTGCTCATGCTTGAACTCCTGCTGGATGAAAGGGATCTGGACATGCCGATGCGCACACCGAGGTGCGCGGCGTGGTGTCTAGATCCGCAGGAGTTGGAGTTCCGCCAGGGACGGGGGCGCCCGGGCGCCTTCCGGGTCGGAGCCGGCGTACGCGCGCGGTGATTCGTCTCGTACGACGGTGGCGACCGGGTCGGGCACGAGCGCGGGCAGCGTCGGCCCACCGCTCACCGCGGCCGCCGCGCAGGTGGCGTCGGCGTGCGTGAGGTGGCCCGAGCCGCAGTGGCCCTCGTCGGCGCATCCGTCATGGACGGCTGAGACGGAGACGGCGGCCACGGGTGGGGCGTGCGGGTGATCGTCCGTGACGGTGGCACCGGGGGCCAGGGCGTGCATGCCCATGAGCCCCGCCAGCAGAGCCGGCACGAGCAGCGCCCGCCACCACCACCGGGGCGGTCGTGCGGGGTGGTGCTCGGGGCCGGTCACGGGGGCCAGCCTAGGCGAGCGGGCGCCCGACCCGCGTACGGGGCACCCCTACTCCCCGAACAACGCCTCCTGCGCATCGAACTGCTCCGCCTGCTCCTCCCTCTCCTTCTCCTGGAGCCTGCGGTTGCGCGCCCCCACGACCACCGCCGTGGCCGCCGCGGTCACCGCGAGTGCCGTGGGGACCATCCAACCCCGGTCGAACACATGCCCGATGGCGTGGTCGAGGGAGAGTCGTCCGGGTCCTGTGATCGCGAGGCCCGTCGCCGCCAGGCCCAGCGTCGCCGCGTACTCGAAGCCGCCCTCGGCGTTGAAGAAGCCGTTGGGCGTGTGCACGGTGGACGCTCCCGCCATCGCACCGGCCGCCGCCGCGCCCGCCGCCGGGGTCGCCAGGCCCAGCGCCAGCAGTGTGCCGCCGCCCGCCTCCGCGAGGCCCGCCGCGGTGGCGCTCGCCTTGCCGGGCGAGTAGCCGACCGACTCCATGAACTGGCCGGTTCCCTCGATGCCGTGGCCGCCGAACCAGCCGAGCAGCTTCTGTGCGCCGTGCGCGGCCAGCACACCCCCGGTACCCAGCCGGAGCAACAGCAGGCCCAGATCGCGTCGGTCGTAGGAAGAGGTGTGTGAGGTCACGATGACTCCCGTAAGAGATGGACGAAACATCCCCCTCGCGTTTCCACCGTCGCACTCCTGACACCTCCGGGAGTCACCCGCGCCGCCGTTCGGGTGGCGGGCCCGGGGGAGCGGTGTGAGTCTGGCTGGCATGACGATTCAGACCGGCAAACTCAGCGACCCAGCGGTCCGCGCCTTCGTCAACGCCGTCAACGCGCACGACCGCGACGGCTTCATGGCCCTCCTCGCCCCCGGCGCGACCATGTCGGACGACGGCTCCGACCGTGACCTCGACGACTGGACCGACCGGGAGATCTTCTCCTCCCACGGTCACATGGAGGTCGACAACGAGTCCCGCGGCGGCCGCGACCTCCTCGCCCGCTACAGCAACGACACCTGGGGCGAGATGCGCACCAAGTGGCACTTCGAGGTGGACGGCGACAAGATCACCCGTTTCGAGACCGGGCAGGCATAGCGGGGTCCGACAGGTTCCGAGAAAGCCCTTGCCTTGAAGTGCGCTCCAAGGCCTAGCGTCTCGACCCATGGAGACCAACAGGACTTTGGGCCGTAGCGGCATAGAGGTCAGCCCCCTCGGCTTCGGCTGCTGGGCCATCGGCGGTGAGTGGTCCGACCTCGGCGGACAGCCCCTCGGCTGGGGCAAGGTCGACGACGACGAGTCCGTACGGGCGATCCACCGCGCCCTCGACCTCGGCGTGACCTTCTTCGACACCGCCGACGTCTACGGCACCGGGCACAGCGAGCGGATCCTCGGCCGCGCCCTCGGCAAGCGCCGCGCCGACGTGGTCGTCGCCACCAAGTGGGGCAACCTCTTCGACGAGGAGACCCGCACTCTCAACGGGGAGGACACCTCCTCGGACCACGCCCGTGAGGCGCTGACCGCCTCCCTCACCCGCCTCGGCACGGACTACGTCGACCTGTACCAACTGCACCTCTCCGACGCCCACCCCGACCAGGGCGCCCGACTCCGCGACCTGTGCGAGGAGTTCGTACGCGAGGGCCTCATCCGCGCCTACGCCTGGAGCACCGACGACCCGGCCCGCGCCGCCGTCTTCGCCGAGGGCCCGCACTGTGCCGCCGTGCAGCACGCGCTGAACGTGATGCAGGACGCACCCGAAATGCTGGCCCTGTGCGAGAAGTCGGGACTCACGAGCATCAACCGCAGCCCGCTGGCCATGGGGTTGCTGGCCGGGAAGCGTCAAGGGCCGCAGGACGCCGGGGACATCCGCAGCAAGCCGCCGACCTGGCTCCCGGGCTTCAGCGACAGTTCCGGAACCGACCCCGCGTGGCTGGCCAGGATCGACGCCGTCAACGAGATCCTTACAAGCAACGGCCGTACGCTCGCCCAGGGTGCCCTGGCCTGGATCTGGGCCCGCAGCCCGCGCACGGTGCCGATCCCGGGCTTCCGTTCGGTAGCCCAGGCAGAACAGAACGCGGGAGCAATGGAGAAAGGGCCGCTCACCGCCGATCAGTTGACCGAGATCAACCGAATCCTCGAACGGTGAACGGCCCGACCCGCTAGTACTGCGCGTACGCCTGCCGCTGATCCGTCAGCGTGATCTGCCCCGCCTTGATGGTGGCCAGACGCGGGGACTTCCTGGCGATCGACGAGTCGTGGGTGACCATGATGAAGGTCAGCCCGTACTCGTGCCACAGGCCTTCGAGGAGGGCCATGATCTCGTCGCGCATCGACTCGTCGAGGTTGCCCGTGGGCTCGTCGGCGAGGAGCACCTTCGGCTTCTTCACCAGCGCGCGGGCGATGGCGACCCGCTGCTGCTGGCCCCCGGACAGCTCCGACGGCGCGTGGCCGAGCCGTTCGCCGAGGCCGACCGAGCGCAGCGCCTCGGCCGCCCGCTCGCGCCGCTCGGCCGGCTTCACGCCGAGCGGTACGAGGGCCGTCTCGACGTTCTCCTGCGCGGTGAGCGTCGGGATGAGGTTGAAGGACTGGAAGATGATGCCGATCTTCTCCGCCCGCAGCCGGGTCAGCTTCGCCTCGCTGATCTTCGCGAGGTCGACGCCGTCCAGCTCGACACTGCCCTCGGTCGGCCGGTCCAGGCCGCCGATCATCTGCAGCAGGGTGGACTTGCCGCCACCGGTGGGGCCCTGGATGACGAGCTGGTCGCCGTCCTCGATGGTGAGGTCGACGCCGCGCAGCGCCTCCACCGTGTCCTTGCCCCGCGTGTAGCGCTTGGTGACGCCGGTCAGTCTGTACATGGGTGCTCCGTGAGTACGTGAGAGGAGAGGGGGGCGGGGCGCCGCGACCCGGGGGGAACGGACGTGGCGCCCCGGCTCATGAGGGGTCAGGACACGCTGCGCAGCGCGTCCGCCGGGCGCATCCGCGAGGCCCGCCAGCCGCCCATCGCGCCGGCGATCAGTCCACCGGTCACGGCCAGGCCCACCGCGAGGGCGATCGTGGTGAGGGAGACGGGCGCGGAGAGCGCGATCTCCATCGTGTTCTGGGTCGACTGCCGGCCGGGGCCACCACCGGGGCCGCCCATGCCACCGCCGCCGCTGCTGCCGAGCTCCGCGGTCAGCTTGGGGCTGATCGCGGTCACGGTGTACGCGGCCGCCAGACCCAGGCCGATACCGAGGACGCCGCCGATCAGACCGTTCACCATCGACTCGCCGACGACCTGCCGGGTCACCCGGCGGCTCGGCCAGCCGAGGGCCTTCAGGGTGCCGAACTCACGCACCCGGCGGGACACCGCCGAGGAGGTCAGCAGCGCGGCCACCAGGAAGGCGGCGGCGAGCACCGCGATGGACAGCCACTTGCCGACGCTGGTCGCGAGGTTGGAGGCGGTGGACAGGGAGCCGGAGACGGTCTCCGCGAGGTCGGCCGAGGTCGTCACCGTCGTACCCGAAATGTTCTTCTGGATCGTCGACTTGACCGAGTCGATCTGCTTCGAGTCGGTCGCCTTGACGTAGATCGTGGTGACCTGGTTCTTGGCGTCGGCCAGCGTCTGGGCCTGCTTCAGCGGCAGGTAGACGTCGGTGGTGGACTCGCTGCTGGAGGCCGTCGCGATACCGATGATCGTGTACTTGGTGCCGGAGATCTTGAGGGTCTTGCCGACCTTGTACGAGTTCTCCTTGGCGTACGACTTGCTGAGCACCACGACCTTCGCGTTGGTCTGCGAGGCCGTGAAGGTCTTGCCGGAGGTGATCTCCATGCCGGCCAGCGGGCCGAGGGTCTGGTCGGTGACGTCCACGCCGGCGACAGAGTAGGAGTTCACGTCGAACGAGGCGCCGCCCCCCTGCACCTGAGGCGCGGCCGTGCTGGCGCCGCCGCTGCCGCCACCGGGGCCGCCGCCCTGGGACTGACCGCTGCCGGTCGTGGACTGCGCCTTGCCCTGGGTGAAGGAGCCGTCGACCTTGGTGACGTTCAGGGTGATCGCGCCGACCGCGTTCGCCACGCCCTCCTGCTGGGCGACCTTGGCGACGAGCGCGGCCTTGAGGGCCTGGCCGCCCTGCGTCATCACACGGTCGGAGCTCTGCTTGTCGTCGCTGTCGTTGGAACTGGCGTCGAACTCGAAGTTCGGTCTGCCCGAGCTGTTGTCGGTCGGCGCCGACCTGGCCTTGGTGACCGTCATGTCGGTGCCGAGGCCGTACAGCGACTTCAGGACCTTGTCCTGAGCCTGGGACATGCCGGCCGACACCGAGTTGACGGTGATGACCAGCGCGATACCGAGCGCCAGACCCAGTGCGATGACCAGGGCGGCCTTCTTGCGCCGGCCCAGCTCGCGCTTGAGATAGATGCCAAACATCCCGTTCCTCAGAGGTTCTTGGCGCCCGCTGTGGGCGCGGCCTCAAGTTAGGGACCTTGCATTGCGGAGCCGTGAGTAAGGGATGTGCAAGGCCTGAGAAGGGATGTGCGAGAGCTGAGAAAGTATGCGGCAGCCGTTCCATCCACCGGCGTGTACTCCGCGGTCCCGCGCGGAGCCCACCCCCATCCGGTGCGGTGGAACGACTGCCGTCTCCCCCTCGGTTTGGTCTGCGGAAGCTCACTGCTCCAAGTGTGAAGTTCTGGTGGAGGAGATGTAGAGCATAAGTCTGGCATCGGCCCGGATGGAGCGGATGTTCATATTCCGCTTGTGCAGATTGAGCCCTCAATCACGCCTCAGCCGCGCCCCACGTACGGCATCGCCGTCGCCAGCACCGTCGCGAACTGCACGTTCGCCTCCAGTGGCAGCTCCGCCATGTGCCGCACCGTGCGCGCGACGTCGGCGACGTCCATCACGGGCTCCGGCGCGACCTCGCCGCTGGCCTGCAAGGCCCCGGTCTGCATCCGTGCGGTCATGTCGGTCGCCGCGTTCCCGATGTCGATCTGCCCGACCGCGATGCCGTACGGCCGCCCGTCCAGGGACAGCGACTTGGTGAGGCCGGTCAGGGCGTGCTTGGTCGCGGTGTAGGCGACGGAGTGCGGACGCGGCGTATGGGCGGAGATGGAACCGTTGTTGATGATCCGCCCGCCCTGCGGTTCCTGCTCCTTCATCTGCCGGTACGCCGCCTGCGCGCACAGGAACGCCCCGTTGAGGTTGGTGTCCACCACGTGCCGCCACGCGTCGTACGGCAGCTCCTCGACGGGCACTCCGCCGGGGCCGAACGTCCCCGCGTTGTTGAACAGCAGGTCCACCCGCCCGAACCGCTCGACGGTCGCGGCGAACAGTGCGGCCACGTCGTCCGGTCGCGCGACATCCGTGCGTACGGCGAGGGCGGCGCCCTCGGGTACGAGCGCGGCCGTCTCCTGAAGCGTCCCGGGGCGGCGCCCGGCCAGCGCCACGGACCAGCCGGCCCGCAGCAGTTCCGCGGCGACGGCCCGCCCGATGCCCGAGCCGGCGCCGGTCACGACGGCGATCTTCGATCCACGTTCAGTCATGACATGGAGCGTACGAGGTGCATCCGTAATGTGGAATCAATAGTCCGTCATGCGGATGTCTTACTCCCCCGGGTAGCGGACCCCGATGCGCTCCCGGACCGTGTCCATCGTCCGCATCACCGCGAGCGTGCCCTCCAGCGGGACGAGCGGCGACTCGGTCTCGCCGGCCCGCAGCGCGCGCATCACCTCGACGGCCTCGTGCTTGAGGCTGTTGCGGGGACCGGCCTCGGCCTTGAACTCCTCGGGGTCACGGCCGTCCCGGTGCAGCACGAACCGGTCCGGGAAGAAGAAGCCGTACGGCACGTCGATACGGCCCAGCGAACCGGTGACCGACGCCGAGGTCGACGTACCGCCGATGATCGAGCAGTGCACCGAGGCGAGCGCGCCGCTGTCATAGGAGAACAGGGCTCCCGTCTGGAGGTCGACGCCCTCGTCGGAGAGGGTCGCGCGGGCCGCGATGTCCGACGGCTCCCCGAGCAGCAGCTGGGCGAACGACACCGGGTACACACCGAGGTCGAGGAGCGCGCCGCCGCCCTGTGCCGGGTCGCGCAGCCGGTGGCTGGGCGGGAAGGGGCCCGCCAGTCCGAAGTCGGCCTGGACGCTGCGCACTTCGCCGATCGCGCCGTCGTCCACCAGCGCCTTGAGCTGCCGTATCAGGGGATTGCAGTACATCCACATGGCTTCCATCAGGAAGCTCCCGCGCTCCCGCGCGAGCCCGACCAGCTCCTGCGCCTCGCGCGCGTTCAGCGTGAACGCCTTCTCGCACAGCACGTTCCGCCCGGCCTCCAGACACAGACCGGCGGCCGCCCGGTGCGCCGAGTGCGGGGTGGCGACATAGACGACATCGATGTCCGCGTCCTCGGCCAGCGCGCCCCACTCGCCGTACGCCCGCTCGATCCCGAACCGCTCCGCGAACGCCTTCGCCGACTCCTCGCTCCGCGAGGCCACCGCCACGACCTCCGCATCCGGCAGATCCACCAGATCCGCCGTGAACGCCGCCGCGATCCCACCGGTCGCCAGGATTCCCCAGCGCACCTTCTGCTCCGTCATCTCCGTGTCCATCCTCGCTCGCGTGACGCTCACCGCTCTGCCTTCCCGCTCCGCGAGGCCACCGCCACGGCCTCCGCGTCCGGCCCCGCGGCGCAGCCGCCATCGGATGCGGTCACCAGATCCGCCGTGAACGCCGCCGCGATCCCACCGGTCGCCAGGATTCCCCAGCGCACCCTCTGCTCCGTCATCCCCGCGCCCATCCTCGCTCGCGTGACACTCGCCACTGTGTACGAGCTGAGAGCATAGGTGGCGGATCGGATTCAGAGGGAGGGGCACATGCCCGACAGCGGGGCATCGACATCGGACCTGGAACAGGCGGCTGCGGCACCGGCGCAGCCGCCCACTCGTGCCGCGCGCCGCACCGGCTGGGTCGTCACCCTCACCCTCGGCGGCCTGACCGCCACGCCCCCGCTGGCGATGGACATGTACCTCCCCTCGCTCCCGGAGGTCACGAACTCCCTGCACGCGCCCGCCGCGACCGTCCAGCTCACGCTCACCGCCTGTCTGCTCGGCATGGCCCTCGGCCAGCTCGTGGTCGGCCCGATGAGCGACCGCTGGGGCCGCCGGCGTCCGCTGCTCGCCGGTCTGGTGGTCTACGTCCTCGCCACCGCCCTGTGCGCCCTGGCGCCCACCGTCGAGACCCTGGTCGCCTTCCGGCTGACGCAGGGGCTGGCGGGCGCGGCCGGGATAGTGATCGCGCGGGCCGTCGTGCGCGATCTCTACGACGGTGTGGCCATGGCCCGCTTCTTCTCCACCCTCATGCTGATCGGCGGGGTCGCCCCGATCGTCGCGCCCGTGATCGGCGGCCAGATCCTGCGGGTGACGGACTGGCGGGGCGTGTTCGTGGTGCTGACAGTCGTCGGCGCACTGCTGGCCGTGCTGGTGTGGGCCCGGCTGCCCGAGACCCTTCCGGTGGAGCGGCGCCATGTCGGCGGGGTCGGCGCGGCCCTGCGGTCCATGGGCACCCTGCTCGCCGACCTCCCCTTCACCGGCTTCATGCTCGCGGGTGGCTTCGCCTTCGCCGCACTGTTCGCGTACATCTCGGCCTCGCCGTTCGTGATCCAGGAGATCTACGGGGCCTCGCCGCAGACCTTCAGCCTGCTCTTCGGACTGAACTCGGTGGGCCTGGTCGTCGTCGGCCAGATCAACGGCAAGGTGCTGGTCGGCCGGGTCAGCCTGGAGAAGGTGCTGGGCGTGGGGCTCACGATCGTCATCGCCGCCGCGACCGCGCTGCTGCTGATGTCCCTGGGCGTGTTCGGCGAGCCCGGCCTGGTGGCCGTGGCCGCCGCCCTCTTCGTCCTGATGTCGGCGATGGGCATCACCCTCCCCAACGCCCAGTCCCTCGCCCTCCTGCGCACCAAGCACTCCGCGGGCTCCGCCTCCGCCCTGCTCGGCACCTCCTCCTTCCTCATCGGGGCCATCGCCTCCCCGCTGGTCGGGGTCGCCGGGGAGGACACCGCCGTACCGATGGCCGTGGTCCAAGTCGTGTCGGCACTGGTAGCGCTTGCCTGTTTCATGGGAATGTGCCGTCCTTGGAACAGACGTGCGAGCGCGGAGGGAGCAGAGAGCTGAGCGCGCCGAGACTGCGCAGCGACACACCGGAACGGGCCGGACTCGACCCCGGGGAACTCGAACACCTCGCCCAGGAGGTCCACGACCTCACCACCGGCGAGCGCCCCTGGGCGGCCGGCACCGTCGTGGTCGCCGGACGCGGCCCGGTGATCGCCGTCGAGGAGGCGGCGGGCTGGGCGGTCCGGTACGCCTCCTACGACCCCGAGGCCGACGCGGGCGTGGAGCTGCCGCGCAAGGCACGCGTCCCCACGACGGTCGCGACCCCCTTCGACCTCGCCTCCCTCACCAAGCTGTTCACCGCGGTCGCCACGATGCAGCAGATCGAACGCGGCACCCTCGGCATCGACGCCCGGGTGGGCGCGTATCTGCCGGACTTCCGGGGGGCGGCCGAGCACGGGGTGACGGTACGGGAGCTGCTCACGCACACCTCCGGACTCCGCCCCGAACTCCCGCTGTACGACTGCGCGGACGACACGGAACGGCTGGAGCTGCTGCGGTCCGAGCCCCCGATCGGCGTACCCGGCACCTACACGTACTCGGATGTGAACCTGCTCCTCCTCCAGCACGTCCTGGAACGCATCACCGGCCGGGGCCTCGACACCCTCGTCCACGACGGCATCACACGGCCGCTGGGGATGACGGCGACCGGGTTCGGGCCGTGCCCCGGGGCGGCGGCGACGGAGTACCAGCGGCGGCCCTGGGCCAAGGCGGACCGGGGGATGCTGCGAGGTGTCGTCCACGACGAGAACGCGTGGGCGCTGGGCGGCGTGGCGGGTCACGCCGGTCTCTTCTCCACCGGCCGTGACCTGGCCGTCTTCTGCCGCGCCCTGCTGGCGGGCGGCTCCTACGGCCCCGCCCGCATCCTCGGCCCCGACTTCGTCGAACTCATGCTGACCCCACCGGGCCTGGGCTTCGCCATCGACCAGCCGTGGTTCATGGGCGAGCTGGCGGGGCGGGGGGCCGCGGGGCACACCGGGTTCACGGGGACCTCGCTGGTCCTCGACCGGGCGACGGACACGTTCCTGGTGCTGCTCTCGAACGCCGTCCACCCCCGAAGACGGCCACCGGACAGCAGACCGAGAGCGGCGGTGGCCACCCGTCTGGCGCGCGCGGTCCGCCCCACCAGCCTGTCCGGCGTGTGAGGACGAGGGCTGTTCAGGGCCGGTTCCGGGCGACCTAGAATCGCCGGGTGAACGCCCCCGTATCCCCGGCCGAGACCCTTCGCGCCACCCTTGCCACCGTCCTCGACGGACTGCCCCCGAAGCAGGCCGCGCAGGCCGTCGACCGGCTGATCGCCACCTACCGCGGGGCCACCCCGACCGACGCGCCCATCCTCCGGGACCGGGCGGACGTCGCCGCGTACGCCGCGTACCGGATGCCGGCCACCTTCGAGGCGGTGCGCTCGGCGCTGGACGCGTTCGCGGACGCGGTGCCGCAGTGGGTGCCGGGGAGTCATGTGGACGTCGGCGGCGGCACCGGGGCGGCGACCTGGGCGGTCAGTGCCACCTGGTCCGGTACGCGGCCGGTGACGGTCCTCGACTGGGCGGAGCCCGCGCTGGCCCTCGGCCGGGAGATCGCCGTGGCGAACCCGGCGCTGGCGGGTGCGAGTTGGCGACGCTCGCGGATCGGATCCTCATCCGCGCTCGAGAGCACGGATCTCGTCACGGTCTCCTACGTCCTGAACGAACTCGCTCCCGCCGACCGCACCGCCCTCGTCGACGCCGCCGCGGGCGCCGCGCAGGCGGTGGTGATCGTCGAGGCCGGTACGCCGGACGGATACGCACGGGTGATCGAGGCCCGGGACCGTCTGATCGCGGCCGGTTTCCAGGTGGCTGCCCCCTGCCCCCACAGTGCCGCCTGTCCCATCGTCCCCGGCGAGGACTGGTGCCACTTCTCGACACGGGTCAGCCGCTCGTCCCTGCACCGGCAGGTCAAGGGTGGCTCCCTGCCCTACGAGGACGAGAAGTTCAGCTACGTCGCCGCTGCCCGCTTCCCGGTCACCCCGGCTGCGTCCCGTGTCATCCGCCGCCCCCAGATCCGCAAGGGCCAGGTCCTGCTGGACCTCTGCGAGACGGACGAGCAACTGTCCCGCACGACGGTGACGAAGCGCCACGGTGACCTGTACAAGGCGGCGCGGAACGCGGCTTGGGGCGACCCCTGGCCCCCACTGCCGTAGCTGCGGACTTTTCTTCGCCCCCGCCGCCCCTACCCGCCCCATCCTCCAGGGGCGCTGCCCCTTCGACCCCGTTCCCAGGGGGCTCCGCCCCCTGGACCCCCGCTCCTCAAACGCCGGAGGGGCTGAAATTCACGGACCGCCCGCTTTCCGAGCGCCGGTCACTGCATTCCAGCCCGTCCGGCGTTTGAGGACGAGGCCCGTTCAGGGCCGACAGCGGGGGGCTGGGGGCGCAGCCCCCAGGGACGGGAACGCTCGGGTTCGACGAGACGGGGCGTCTCACTCGCCTGCTACCGTCGGCCCATGGTCAAGCAGTCCGTCCCCGACACCACTCGCCGCAGCGAGAAGTCCCGTCGCGCCATCTATGACGCCGCCCTCGCGCTCGTCGGCGAGGTCGGTTACCCCAAGACCACCATCGAGGGCATCGCGGCCCGCGCGGGCGTCGGCAAGCAGACGATCTACCGGTGGTGGTCGTCGAAGGCGGAGGTGCTGATGGAGGCCTTCCTCGACCTCGGCGAACAGTCCGCACGCGAGGCCGGCCAGGAGTCCTACGCCTTCCCGGACACCGGCGACCTCGCCGCCGACCTCAAGGCCGTACTGCGCGCCACAGTCGACGAGCTGAGGGACCCCCGTTTCGAGGTACCGTCCCGCGCCCTGGCCGCGGAAGGCGTCGTCAACGAGCAGCTCGGCCGGGAACTCGTGGCCAAGCTGCTCGAACCCTCGCTCCAGCTCTACGTCGACCGTCTGCGCTCCGCACAGGACACCGGTGACGTACGCCAGGACATCGACCCGCGCATCGCCCTGGAGCTCGTCGTCTCGCCCCTCGCCCAGCGCTGGCTCCAGCACACCGGCCCCATCGACCACACGTACACCGACACCCTCGTCGACTACGCCCTCTACGGTCTCGCCCCGCGCTGAGGCCCCCGCTGAGGCCCCCGCGCCAGCCGCCCCGGCGTATCCGTGATCACCCCGTCGCAGCCCAGCCCCAGCACCCGGTCCCGCTGCGCCGACGTCACCACGGTGTGCGCCCACACCCGCCGGACACCGGAGTTCGCCGCCCGGACCAGGTCCGCGTCACGCGCCTTGTAGTCGACGTCCAGGACGTCCACGAAGGACCGCCACCGCTCGGGACGGTCGGTGCGCAGCTGCTGAGCCGAGCGCCACAGGCCGGTCAGCAGACCCATGCCATGGGCCCGGCGGGCCAGTGCCGGGTCGTTGGAGTGCACGAAGACCGAGCGGGTCAGACCCCGGGAACGGAGCAGTGCCGCCAGCGGGGCCACGCTCCGGGGATCCTTCGCCTCCAGCATCAGCACGACCCGCCCGCCCAGCAGATCCAGCACCTGAGCCACGGTGGGCGGCCGCTCCGACCGCCAGCTGCCGGGGAGGGAGGCCTTGGGGCGCACCCGTACGCCCTGCCACTCCCGCACGTTCAGCCTGTGCACCTCGCCGCCCAGATACGTCGTGCGGTTCAGCAGCGGATCGTGCATCACGACGAGCGTGCCGTCGCTCAGCATGCGGGTGTCGAAGTCCAGTACGTGGGCCGTACCGCGCCCATAGGCGGCCATGAGCCCCGACAGGCTGTTCTCGGGCACTTCACGGGCGCCGCCGCGATGGGCGACGTATGTCACACGCGGCAGGGAGTCGGCTGTGAGCGGTCCGGGCCCCCACTCCAGCGGGCTCGTCGGTCCCAACAGCGAGACCAGGGAAGCCGCCGAAGCCAGGCCCGTCAGCGCGATCCTCGTGACCATGACGACCACGGTAGAGGCGCCAGGGGTCTAAATCCTGTCAAAGCGGAGGATTTCACCCGATCCTCCTCCCCGGTACGCCCTGTCCCGCCTACCCCGGTTGTGGGCTCCGGCCACCGGGAGCGCAGGATGGTGGGACCATAGGGCATGCTGTCCGCACCACAGCGAGGCGAGGCGATACATGAGCCAGGAGTTCGGCGGCCGGACCGGCCTGCAGGGCAAACTCACCCAGTGGCTGCGTGGACGCCGCCCGAAGGACGCCGTCGACGACGGCGGCCGTGAGGCCCTGCTGCTGGCCGCCGCCGGGGCGGGACTGCCCCTCGCGCCCGCCGCGCACCCGGCCGGCTACCGCTGCTCCTGCGACCGCATCGGCTGTCCCACGCCCGCCCGGCACCCCGTCTCCTTCGCCTGGCAGACGCAGTCCACCACCGACCGCACCCAGATCGAGCGCTGGGCCCGGCACCAGCCGCAGGCCAACTTCATCACCGCGACCGGCATGGTGCACGACGTCCTGGACATGCCCCTCGACGCCGGCCGCGAGGCCCTGGAGCGGCTGCTCGCCTCCGGTATCGAGGTCGGCCCGGTCGCCGAGACCGACGGCCGGCTGATGTTCTTCACCCTCACCCGCGGCACCCCCGAGGACGAGGACGAGTGGTGGCCGTGCGAGCTGGACTGCCACCCCGAGACGATGGACGAGCATCCGGGGCTTCGCTGGCACTGCCGCGGCTCCTATGTCCTCGTACCGCCCGCCCGGCTGCCCGGTGACGGACAGTCCGTGCACTGGGTACGCGGCCCGGAGCACCCCCTGCCCGACCCGCTGAGCCTGCTGGAGATCCTCACCGACGCCGGCGCCCGCTGGGCCGGCGAGGACCGGGACCACGTCGCCACGGCCTGGCCCTCGCGCGGCTGAAGCACCTCCTCCTCGGAAGAAGAGGCACCTCCTCATGGAACGAGGGGGGCTACTCGGGAACGAGGGGCTACTCGCCCTTCGCCGCCGTCAGTCCCTGGATCCGCCCCAGCACCGACACCTGCGCGCCGTCCGCACCCTTCGCCGGGTCCAGCGCGACCTCGTTGGAGACGAACTCCATCGTCAGCGACTGCTTGACCTCGCCGGTCGTCAGAGCGTCGACGGCCGCGTTCTGGTCGGGGAGCGTGGTGCCCGCGTAGGCGGTCTGCTTCATGAAGTGCCGCGTGGTGAAGAACACCAGGGCGCCGCCGTCCTTCGTGCGCAGCGCCAGCGGGGCGTAGTCACCGCTCGTCAGCGACTCGTCGATGTACTGCGTGGCCCGTCCCGGCTTCTTGGCGTCCTTCGTGCGCTGCGTGCGCCATCCGCTGGTGTGCGCGCCCGCCGCGAAGGTCTTCCCCTCGCCGCTCTCCAGATAGGTCGCGTAGTCCTGGCTCAACTGCCGCGGGGCGACGGACAGTTCCGTCGAGTTCGCTGGGACGGCCTCCGCCCAGCCGTCCGTGTCCGTCTTGAACTGCGGTACGTCGTCCGGTGCGACGAGCGTCAGATACGCCACCTGGAACGGCTCGTCCAGGCCGTCGCGCGTGAACACGAACAGCCAGCGCGCGGTGCCGCCCTTGTTCGCGGCGGTGTCGGCGACGAACCAGCGCGGCCAACCCGCCTTCTTGGGGATGGTGTACTTCGCGTCGGACAGCTTCAGCGGGGTGTGCGCCGTGTTGCCCTGCGGGCTGTTGGCCCTGCCCGCCTTCAGCCGCGCCGCGTCGATGTCGGCGAGGGGGCCGGTGACGTGGTCCGCGTCCAGGGAACTGTCGTACGCCTTGTCGGCCTTGTTGTACGCGGTCGTGAACTCCCGGAGTGCCTCGGCGGCTTCGGCCTTGGTCGTCGCGGGGAGCACCTCGCGCTCCCCGTGGACCACCACACACCCGCTCGCCGTCAGCGACAAAGCGGTCACCGAGGCCGCTATCAGCACCCTCCGGTCAAGATTGCGAAGCCTTCGAGGGCTGCGATTCCTGCTCATCGGATGCCTTCACCTTCCCCTTCCCGGAGGCGAACCCTACCGGGGCGAGGAACAGTGCGAGCGTCGGGATCAGGTACAGCAGCCACACCGTGACCTGGAGCACGGTCGGGTCCGGCTGGAAGTTGAAGACGCCCTTCAGCAGGGTGCCGTACCAACTGTCCGGCGGGATGGCCCCGGAGATGTCGAAGGCCTTGTCGTTCAGGCCCGGCAGCCAGTCGGCCTCCTGGAGATCATGGAAGCCGTACGCCAGCACACCCGCCGCCACGACGACCAGCATGCCACCGGTCCACGTGAAGAACTTGGCGAGGTTGATCTTCAACGCGCCCCGGTAGAACAGCCAGCCCAGCACGACCGCCGTGGCGATGCCGAGCCCCACCCCGATCAGCGGGCGCGGCGTCCCGTCACCGGCCGCGTGCACCGACGCCCACACGAACAGGGACGTCTCCAGACCCTCCCGGCCGACCGCGAGGAACGCGGTGGCGACCAGCGCGCCGGTGCCCATCCGCAGGGCCGCGTCCAGCTTGCCGTGCAGCTCCGCCTTCAGATGCCGGGCGGTGCGCCGCATCCAGAAGACCATCCACGTCACCAGGACGACCGCGAGGACCGACAGGGAGCCGCCGAGCGCCTCCTGCGCCTTGAACGTCAGCTCCTGGGAGCCGAATTCGAGCGCGCAGCCGAAGCCGAGCGCGATCGCGATCGCGACCGCGATGCCGATCCAGATGGGCTTCAGCGCGTCCCTGCGGTCCGTCTTCACCAGATAGGCGATGAGGATGCAGACGACGAGAGAGGCCTCCAGGCCCTCGCGCAGACCGATCAGATAGTTGCTGAACACGGCTACGCCTCCCTGGCGAACAGCGTGCGGCCCCACCAGTCGTCCTTGTCACGGACGCCTGGCGGGACGGCGAAGACCGCCGAACCCACGTGCTGGATGTACTCGTTGAGCGCGTCCGGGGCGAGGTTGCGCTGGATCTGCACGAACCCCCTGCGCACATCGTGCTGGTACGCGAGGAAGAACAGCCCGGCGTCGAGCCGCCCGAGCCCGTCCGTGCCGTCGGTGAAGGAGTAGCCGCGGCGCAGGATCGTCGCCCCGTGATTGGAGTCGGGGTGCGCGAGCCGGACGTGCGCGTCGGGCAGCATCGCCTTCAGGAACGGCTTGTCGCGCTCCTTGGCCTTGCCGACCGGGGCGCCCTCGCCCTTGTCACGGCCGAAGATGTCCTCCTGCTCCTGCAGGGAGGTGCGGTCCCAGGTCTCGATGTGCATCCGGATACGGCGCGCGACGAGATAGGACCCGCCGACCATCCAGTCGGGCCCTTCCTGGTCGGAGACCCACACGAACTTCTTCAGCCGGTCCGTCTCGGTCCCCGCGATGTTGCGGGTGCCGTCCTTGAACCCCATGAGGTTGCGCGGGGTCTGCTCCTGCGGCGTCGTCGACGAGGTCTTCCCGAAGCCGAGCTGCGACCAGCGGATGACGACCTTGCCGAAGCCGATACGGGCCAGGTTGCGGACGGCGTGCACGGCGACCTGCGGATCGTCGGCGCAGGCCTGGATGCACAGGTCGCCGCCGCTGCGGTTCTTGTCGAGGGCGTCCCCGGCGAACTTGGGCAGCTCGAAGAGACCCTCGGGTTGTTCGCCTTCGAGCCCGAACTTCCGGAACAGCGACGGCCCGAAGCCGATGGTGAGGGTGAGCCGCGAGGGCTTGAGCCCCAGCGCCTCACCGGTGTCGTCCGGCGGCGCCTCGGCCAGCCCGCCGAAGGCACCCTCGCCGACCGCCTGCCCGCCGGTCATCCGCCGCGCGGCCGCCGTCCAGTCCTTCAGCATCTGCACGAACTCGGCGCGGTCCTCGGTCTTCACGTCGAACGCGGCGAAGTGCAGCCGGTCCTGCACGGGGGTGGAGATGCCGGCCTGGTGGTCACCATGGAACTCGACAGCGGCGCCCGCTTCGGAGGCAGCCGGATCGACGTCGTTGCCGGCCTGGGTCATCGCCACCGCCCCGCCGGCCGCGGCGGCACCGAGCGCGAGCCCGGCACCGCCCCAGCCGATCAGCGCACGGCGGGAGGGAGTTGCGTCCGTCATGGCTGCTCCTGCCTCAGGAAGACTTCGTGACGACGGCGGCGGCCAGCTTCGACAGCGGCTCCGCGAGCGCGTTCACCGCGTCCGACAGCTCCTTGCGGTCGGCCTCGCCGACCTTGTCGTACGAGGTGAAGTCGTACGACGACTTGTCGGCGCGGTACTGGTCGAGCAGCGTGTCGAGCGCGGCGAACTGCTTGTCGAGCTCGGTGGTGAGGGCCGCGTCGTTCTCCTTGGCGACCGCCTTCAGCAGCTCGTACGACTTCTCGGCGCCCTCGACGTTGGCCTTGAAGTCGACGAGGTCGGTGTGCGAGTAGCGCTCCTCCTCGCCGGTGACCTTGCCGGTGGCGACCTCGTCGAGGAGCTCCTTGGCGCCGTTGGCCATGGAGGTCGGGGTGATCTCGGCCTTGCCGACCCGGTTCTGCCAGTCCTTGAGGTCGGTGATCAGCTGGTCGGCGAGCTCGGAGTCACGGGCGGTGAGCTTCTTGTCCTTCCAGAGCGAGCGCTCCAGGCGGTGCCAGCCGGTCCAGTCCTTCTCCGGGTCCTGGCCGTCCTCCAGACCGTCCTCGCGGACGTCGACCTTCGGGTCGATGTCACCGAAGGACTCCGCGACCGGCTCGGTGCGCTCCCAGCCGATACGGGAGGGGGCGTAGGCCTTCTTCGCGGCCTCGAGGTCCCCGTCCTTGACCGCCTTGGCGAAGGTCTCGGCGAGCGGCAGCGTCTCGTCGGCCTGCGCCTGCACGTATGTGCGGTAGGCGGCGACGGCCTTGTCGAGCCGCGGGTCTCGCTTGGCGGCGGTGCCGCCGGTGGCCTTGACGTCCTGGCGGATGCCGTCGCCCTTCATGCCGGGCTTGCAGGCGATCGTGTAGTCGCCGGCCTTCACCTCGGCGGTGACGGTCTGCTTGGTGCCCGGGCCGATGTTCTCGCGCTCGGTGACGACCCGGTCGTCCGGGAAGAGGATGTAGACCTCGGTGACCTTGGAGCCCTTGTTCTCGATGGCGAGCTCGACGTGGCCGGCCGGGAACTCCTTCTTCGACACGTCGCACTTGCTGTCGGTGGCGGTCACGTCGATGACGCGGTCGCTGCCCCCGGAGCCGCCCTTCTCGGTGCACCCGGTGAGGGCGGTCAAGGCCGCCACGGTGGCGGTGGCGGTGACTGCGGAGAGTCTGGCGGCTCGCATGCGGGCTCCCGGGCGATGGCTGAAAAATCACGTGACAGGGCTCACACAGTTCGGTGAGGCTCGCCTAACTTATCCGAGCCTTACCTGCGTGATACCCCGCCGTTCCGTGATTCACCTCTCATAGACGGTGTAAGAGCACGACCCGATCACGGTGACTCAAAACGGACCCCAAGTAACAGTCAAAGGAGATTCAAAGGTCCCGCTCAGGGTTTACGAGCAGCGCCCCCGTCCGAGGGTGCGGAAACACCCTCCACGGGCTGGTCGTACACCTCCGACAGCAGCCGCTCGCCGAAGATCTCCTCTGCGCCCCGTCGGCGGTGACCCGACCGGCGATCCGGGCCACGCACGCCAACGGGCCGCCGTGGAACAGGGGCACGCCGAGCTGGTCGCCTCGCTTGCGTACGGCGTGGCCCCCGCCGGCCTCCGGCCCCTCCCCGGCGGGGCCAGGGCCTGGGACGACCTCGCCGACCGCGCGATGCTTCAATTCCCCCGTGACTGACTACGACGTACTGCGCGTCTTCTGCGCGCCGAACGGCGGATACGGCAATGAACTCGGCGTCATACGCGAGGGATCAGTGATGCCGGACCGCGAGGAGCGGCAACTGTTCGCCGGGAAGCTCGGGTTCAGTGAGACCGTGTTCGTGGACGACCCGGAGCGTGGGGTCATCGACATCTACACGCCGACGCTGCGGCTGCCCTTCGCCGGTCACCCCTGTGTCGGCACGGCATGGCTGCTCGACGTGCCGGAGCTGGTCACCCCGGCCGGCGTCGTGGGCGCCCGGCTCGACGGCGAGTTCAGCTGGATCGAGGCACGGGCGGAGTGGGCGCCGCCGCGGACGCTCAGGCGGTACGCGACGGCCGCCGAGGTCGACGACCTGGACGTGCCGCCGAAGGGGGAGTGGATCTACGCCTGGGCCTGGGAGGACGAGCCCGCGGGGCGGGTGCGCGCGCGGGCGTTCCCCGGCCGTGACGACGGGATCGACGAGGACGAGGCGACCGGCGCCGCCGCCCTTCTGCTCACCGAACGGCTGGGTCGCGCCCTGAACATCACTCAGGGCGCGGGCTCACAGATCCTCACCGCTCCCCAGCCCGGCGGCTGGGTGGAGATCGGCGGCCGGGTGTACCTGGAGCGTTAGGCGCTCAGGGGGAACTCCTGGTCAAGGGCGCGGAAGACCGCCGTGTTCAGCGCGAACGCCTTCTTGCACTCCGTCACGATCCGCTGCTTCTCCAGGTCGTCGGCCTGCACCCCGTCCAGCAGCTCCCGGTAACCCCGCTTGAACGCGGCGGGGTTGGCGATCCCCTCGAAGACGTAGAAGCGCACTCCGTCACCCTTGCGCTCGAAGCCCCACGTCCGCTCCGCTTTGTCGCGGATGATCTGGCCGCCGGAGAGGTCGCCGAGGTAGCGCGTGTAGTGGTGGGCGAGGTAACCGGCCGGCCACTCGGTGGCGCACTCCCGCACCCGGTCCGCATAGGCCTGCGTGGCCGGCAGCGCGGTCAGCCCCGTACGCCAGTCGGCGCCCCGCAGATGCTCCAGGTCCCGCTCCAGCGCGCCCAGCCGGTACAGCTCGGGCCGGATGAAGGGCCCGGTCACCGGATCCGCGGCCAGCCGCTCGGCCCCGCTCTCCAGCGCCTCGTACACGAACCACAGCTGCTCGGTGTACCGCGTGTACGCGTCCACGCCCAGCCTGCCGCCGAGCAGGTCGCTCATGAACGACGAGGTCTCCGCCTCCACGTGCTGCTCATGGGACGCGGTGCGGATCACTGTCGAGAAGGAGTCCATGCCGTGCATCCTCCAAGGTAAGGCTTACCTAAGTCAATAGGTTTGCCGACGCCCTGTCGGTAAAAGCGTACAAGAAAAGACCCGCCCCCAGCAGGCGACGGGTCCACGGGCTTGCTACGGCAGCGTCAGGATCTCGGCGCCGCTCTCCGTCACCGCCAGCGTGTGCTCGAACTGCGCCGTGCGCCTGCGGTCCTTCGTGACGACCGTCCAGCCGTCGTCCCACATGTCGTACTCATGGGTGCCCAGCGTCAGCATCGGCTCGATCGTGAAGGTCATGCCGGGCTGGATGACCGTCGTCGCGTGCGGACTGTCGTAGTGCGGAATGATCAGCCCGGAGTGGAACGACGAGTTGATCCCGTGCCCCGTGAAGTCCCGCACCACCCCGTACCCGAAGCGCTTGGCGTACGACTCGATGACCCGGCCGATGATGTTGATCTGGCGCCCCGGCCGGACCGCCTTGATCGCGCGCTCCAGCGACTCACGCGTCCGCTCGACCAGCAGCCGGCTCTCCTCGTCGACGTCCCCGACCAGGTACGTCGCGTTGTTGTCGCCGTGCACCCCGCCGATGTACGCCGTCACGTCGAGGTTGACGATGTCGCCGTCCCGCAGCACCGTCGAGTCCGGGATCCCGTGGCAGATCACCTCGTTGACACTGGTGCACAGCGACTTGGGGAAGCCGCGGTAGCCGAGCGTCGACGGGTAGGCGCCGTAGTCGCACATGTAGTCGTGCGCCACCTTGTCCAGCTCGTCGGTGGTCACACCGGGGGCGATCAGCTTCGCCGCCTCCGCCATCGCCCGCGCGGCGATCCGGCCGGCGATCCGCATCGCCTCGATGGTCTCCGGAGTCTGCACCTCCGGTCCGGTGTACGGCGTCGGCCCCGGCTTGCCGACGTACTCAGGACGACGGATGTTTCCGGGCACGGAACGGGTGGGGGACAGCTCCCCTGGTACAAGCAGCGACTGGCCAGACATGCCAGCGAGTCTAACGAGCCGCTGTGGGGGAACATGTCGGTGGCGAGAGGAGCTGGTCATGGCCTTGTTCAAGAAGCGCACGGTCGGCAAACCGGGCGAGTGGTACTACTGCCTGGAGCACAAGAAGGTCGAGGAGGGGCCGGACTGCCCCGGCAAGGACCGTTTCGGGCCGTACGCCTCCCGGCAGGAGGCCGAGCACGCGATGGAGACCGCCCGCGAGCGCAACCTCGAGTGGGAGAACGACCCCAAGTGGCACGACGCCTCGGCCCGCCGCAGCGACGACGACTGATCAGGCGCCCGTGGGTGCGGCGGCGGTCCGCTGCTTCCGCACCCGCGCCGCGTGCTCGTCCGTCCGCGCGTCGTACGTCATCAGCTTCGGCAGACACAGGGCCAGCAGGCCCACCGCGCCCGCGCACAGCACACCGCCCGACCACACCGACGTCCGCACACCCCACCACGCGGCGAAACCGCCCGACCTGACCTGGCCCAGAGTCGGACCGACGGAGTACGACAGCAGCTCGATCCCGGCGAGCCGGCCCCGCAGCTCGTCCGGAATCGTCTGGTTCCACATGACCCCGCGGAAGATCCCGCTGACCATGTCGCAGCCGCCCGCCACGGTCAGGAACAACAGCACCAGCCACAGGTTGCCGACGAGCCCGGCCGCCGCGATCGCCACGCCCCACAACGCGGCCGACAACACCACCATCCTTCCGTGCCGGTGGATCCGCGCCGTCCAGCCACTCGTCACACTCACCAGCAGCGCCCCGAGCGGGACCGTCGCGTACATCAGACCCAGCGCCCACTCGGCGTCCAGCTCGTCCGCGAGGAACGGCAGCAACGCCAGCGGCATCGCCAGGAACATCGCGGCCAGGTCGACGGCGTAGGTGCCGAGCAGCTCCTTGCGGCTCCAGGCGTACCGGGCGCCCTCCGCGATCGCCTTCAGCGACGGTCTCGCCGCCTCGTGCGCGGCGGGGGAGGAGGCGATCGGGACGATGAGGGCGACCGAGATCACGAAGGTCAGCAGGTCCGCCGCATAGGCCCAGCCGAACCCCGCGTACGCCACCACCACACCCGCCACCGCCGGGCCCGCGACCCCGCCGACCGTCCAGCGGAAGGTGTTGAGGGAGGCCGCGGCCGGCAGATGCTCATGAGCCACGATCCGCGGCCACAGCGAGTCCAGCGCGGGCCGCTGGACCGAGACGAGCGCGGAGGACAGGGCGGCGACCAGATACAGCGGCCACACCGCCGGGTTCGGCATCAGCGCGTTCACCAGCAGCACCGCGCTGAGCAGACCCTGCCCGGCCTCGGTCCAGATGATCAGCCCGCGCTTGTCGAGCGCGTCGGCCAGCGCACCGCCGTACAGCCCGAAGACGATCAGCGGTACGAGCTCCACCGCGCCGATCGCCCCGACCGCCGCCGCGGAGTTCGTGAGCTCCTTGATCTGCACCGGCAGCGCGACGAACGTCAGGAAACTCCCGAAGTTCGAGATCAGCCCCGACACCCAGAGCCGCCGGAAGTCGGCGGAGGCCAGCCAGGGCGTGAGGTCGGGGAGGACGGAGCGCAGGCGGGAGGGGCGGGCAGGAGGGGCGTCGTCGTCGGTCACGAGGGGCCATGGTCGGGTGGGGCGACGGCCCGGGCAACCGAATTTCCGGGCGCGTGAGCACTTCCGGACAGGGAGCAGGCGGCGGGGCCCGGGCGGCGTCGCGCGGGCGGGCGTCGTCGGTGTCGTGAGGGCGACCGCCGCTCGACCCGCATCGGCGTCCGTTGCCCGTGGCGAGGAGGCGACCGCCGGCCGGCCTTGCGAGGGCGCCCACTGGGTGCCGCGCGGGCGACCCCCGTGTAGCCGGTGGCCGCCTTCTGCGGCGCGGTGCCGTCCGTCTGACCTGCAGGGGTGCTGATACACAGTGCGTCAGCGACCGCCTCGCACGGCCCCCACCGCTGGTTGCCTCCCCCGGCGCGCGAGCGGTTGGCCTTCGTGCCCGCGCGCACTCGCACCTCCCTCGCCCCGCTACCACCGCGCCGGCGGCGGAGCCGTCAGCTGGTCCGTCAGGAGGGACAGGCGGTCCCGGAAGCGTCGGCGGGCCCGGGGGGTCGGCAGGGCGTTCTCGCCGGCCGCCGCGCTCACCAGGTGCTGGACGGTGTCCAGGTCGAGGTCCGTGCCCTCGGGGACGGTGAGGGACTCGTGGGCCATGGCCGCGAGGTCGCCCTCGTCGGGGCCGAGCGCCAGGACCGTCGCCCCCGCGCGGCGGGCGTCGTGCACCCGCTCCAGCAGCGGGGCGCCCGGCGACTCGGGCGACACGACCAGCAGCGTCTCCCCGCGCCGCGCCGCCGCCAACCGTCCCAGGCCGACGGCCAGATGGGCCGGGTCCGAGGGCTGCGCCTCATGTCGTACGAGGGTGGGAGCCAGCTCCGGTGTGCCCGACCAGGCCGCCTCGTCCACCAGATGAGCCGCCAGATGCCACGGCTCGTACTCCGGTGTGCCGACCAGCAGCAGGCCACCGCCGTGCGAGACCACCGAGCCGCGCAGCACCCCGGCGAACTTCCGGGTCGCCCCCAACCACTCGGTCCCGGCGAGCACTTCGCGCAGCAACGCGACACGTACGGCGTCCATGGGGCCGCATCCTGCCGCAAGCGGCCACTCATGACCCGGAGTTCACCACGAATTCGCCCGAACCAGGCATAGCAAGAGCTGTCGGCCTTCCGCGGGGGCGGGGGCACATCGACATCGGCTTCCGGCGGGTGTCCGTGACGCGGCTCACCTGACCGGACGGGGTGCGCGGGGCGCACGTAAAGTCGGCCCATGACCTCTACCGACAGTGCACAGAAGGCCCCCGCGAAGGACCCCTGGGACCTTCCCGACGTCTCCGGGCTCGTCGTCGGCGTGCTCGGCGGGACCGGCCCCCAGGGCAAGGGCCTCGCCTACCGGCTCGCCAAGGCCGGCCAGAAGGTGATCATCGGCTCGCGCGCCGCCGACCGCGCCCAGGCCGCCGCCGACGAGCTCGGACACGGCGTCGAGGGCGCCGACAACGCCGAGACCGCGCGCCGCAGCGACATCGTGATCGTCGCCGTGCCCTGGGACGGCCACGGCAAGACACTGGAGTCGCTGCGCGAGGAACTGGCCGGGAAGCTGGTCGTCGACTGCGTCAACCCGCTCGGCTTCGACAAGCAGGGCGCCTACGCGCTGAAGCCCGAGGAGGGCAGCGCCGCCCAGCAGGCCGCCGCCCTGCTGCCGGACTCCCGGGTCACCGCCGCCTTCCACCACCTCTCGGCGGTCCTGCTGGAGGACCCGGAGGTCGACGAGATCGACACCGACGTGATGGTCCTCGGCGAGGCACGCGCCGACGTCGAGATCGTCCAGGCCCTGGCCGGCCGTATCCCCGGCATGCGCGGCATCTTCGCGGGGCGCCTGCGCAACGCCCACCAGGTCGAGTCGCTGGTCGCCAACCTGATCTCCGTGAACCGCCGGTACAAGGCGCACGCCGGTCTGCGCGTCACGGACGTATGAGCCGATGGGGGACACTGGACGACGACGTCACCAGTGTCCCCCCGACAGGAGAGCCGCTCCCATGCCCCGCCTCGCCCTCTACGCCCTGATCGTCTGTCTCCTCGCCGTGGCGGCAGCGGTCGTGTCCTTCGCCCGGGGCAGCTTCCTGGGGATCGTGTGGGTGCTGATCGTGGGGCTGTCCAGCAACATGTGCTGGTACTACGTGAAGCGCGCCAGGATGGAGAAGTCCGTCACCCGCTGACCGAGCAGAAGTCGCTCGTCTGCCAGAAGCGGTAGAGATCCTGACCGCAGTACGTCTGGAAGTCGCTGATGCCGAGCGAGGCCAGGATCGAGTCGATCACGTCGAAGAACGCGCTGTTGACCGCCGGCACCCACAGCAGCGCGAAGACGAACAGCAGGCCGAACGGCGCGAACGGCTCCACCTGGCGCTTGATCTTGTACGACAGCCAGGGCTCGATGACGCCATAGCCGTCCAGGCCCGGAATCGGCAGGAAGTTCAGGATCGCGGCCGTCACCTGGAGCAGGGCGAGGAAGGCCAGCGCGAACCGGAAGTCCGCCGGGACCCCGTCGAGCGCGTCCAGCCAGAACGGGGCCGTGCACACGATCGCGAACAGCACATTGGTGAGCGGCCCGGCCGCCGAGATCAGACTGTGCTTCCAGCGCCCCCGGATCCGCCCGCGCTCGATGAAGACGGCACCGCCCGGCAGACCGATCCCGCCCATGATCACGAAGAGGACGGGGAGGACGATGCTGAGCAGCGCATGGGTGTACTTCAGAGGATTGAGCGTGAGGTAACCCTTTGAACCCACGGAGATGTCACCGCTGTGCAGGGCGGTACGCGCGTGTGCGTACTCGTGCAGACACAGGGACACGATCCAGGCGGCGGTCACGAACAGGAACACGGCCACGCCGGGCTGCTCGGCGAACCCGGTCCAGGTGGCCCAGCCGGTCACCGCGGTGACGGCCAGGATGCCCACGAAGACAGGGCTGATCCGCCGGTCGCTGTTGCGGGCGGCTGTGGTGGTCATGGGGTTCCCCCGACTCTCGAACACGCTCTGGGACTGCCCGACCGTACCGGGCGTACGACGAAAACGTCTCGCGGTACCTGATCGGTTCCATGGAAGGTGGGGTCATGGGGCTTTGGCATGTGTTCTATGAGGACTGGCAGATGGAGTGCTGCGGTACGCCGTTCTCGGTGGGGGACGAGGTGAGCTGGCCGCTGCTGCTGAGTGAGAGCGGTCTGGTATTGGGTGGGGGCTGGCACGATCAGCTGACCGAGGTCGTGGGGCCGGTGGAGGGCGGGGTGCTGCGGGACGAGAACGGCCTGGAGGTCGCCGTGCGGCAGCGCTCGGGGGACCGTGTCCGGCTGGTCGGCCTGCTCACGGTCGAGACGCACGGCGCCGAACTGCCCGAGGTGCGAGGCCGGGTACGGGCGCTCCAGGTGCTGACACAGGGGTACGTTCAGCCGCCGGACTCGGAAACGTGGTGGCCGGTGCCGCAGGAGCGGTGGTTGCGGGCGGTGGACCGGTGCCCGAAGTGGTTCGCCGAGAGCGCGACAGGAAAGCGGAGCCGACGCTCGGACGCGGGTGCCGTGGTCACCCTCGACGTTCCGGACACGGACTCCGGGCTGTCCCACGCCCTACGCAGGGCGAGCGGCCTGCCCGAGGACGCACCTCCCGGCGCCGAGACGGAGGGCATCGACGCGCACCCGCCGGCGGCACTGCTGCAGACGTTCAGCACGGTGCGGGGCCGGCCCACCTGATCCGCCGGCCGCCGCGACCGACACGGCGCCCGCCCATGCCCGATCCCCGTGACTGCCCCCGAACCCACCAGAGACAATGGACCCCGTGCGCTATCGCATCCTCGGCACCACCCAGGTACTCCGTCCCGACGGCACCCCGCTCCCCGTCGGCGGCGCGCGGCTGCGTGCGCTGCTGACCGTGCTCGCGCTGCGGCCCGGCCGTACGGTCGCCGTGCGCCTGCTGGTCGACGAGGTGTGGGACGGCGACCCGCCCGTCGACGCGCAGGGCGCGGTGCAGGCGCTGGTGGGCCGGCTGCGGCGGGCCCTCGGCGCGGACGCGGTCGCCTCCGCGGACGGCGGCTACCGGCTCGTCGCCGCGCCCGACGACATCGACCTGCACCGCTTCGACCGGCTGACCGGCGAGGGCACGCGCGCGCTCGCCGACGGCGACGCCGCGAAGGCGGCCGGCGCCCTCGACGACGCCCTCGCCCTGTGGCGCGGCCCCGTCCTCGCCGACCTGCCCGACCGCACCGCCGAGGCGGCCCGCTGGGAGACCCGGCGTCTGGACGCCCTGCGCGCCCGCCACACCGCCGCCCTCGCCCTCGGCCACGCCGACCAGTCCCTCCCGGAACTGACCGCGCTGTGCGACAGTCACCCGCTGGACGAGCCCCTCCAGTCCCTGCGCCTGCGTGCCCTTCGCGACGCGGGCCGCACGGCCGAGGCGCTGGCGGCCTACGAGGACGTACGACGTGTGCTGGCCGAGCGGTTGGGGGCGGATCCCGGGCCGGAACTTCGGGTGCTGCACGGGGAGTTGCTGCGACCGGGGGTGTCGGGCGGGCAGGGCTCGGGCGCGGCGGGTCCGGCCGCTTCCGCAGTCAACGTCGACGGCGACCGGGTCTCGCGGGCGCCCTCCGTCGAGCCCGCTCCCGCAGGCACCGAGCCCGTCTCCCTCGGTAATCTCCGCGCCCGTCTCACCTCCTTCGTCGGCCGTGAGACCGACATCGAGGCGATCCGCGGCGACCTCGTGGCGGCGCGGCTCGTGACCCTGCTCGGGCCCGGGGGTGCTGGGAAGACGCGGTTGTCGCAGGAGGCGGCCGAGACCGTGCGGTACGCGGCGCGGGACGGGGTGTGGCTGGCCGAGCTCGCTCCGGTCGATGATCCGGAGGGGGTGCCGGAGGCCGTGCTGACCGCCGTCGGCGCCCGGGAGACCGTGCTGTACGGCGCGGGCGCGGAGGCGATGCGGGCCGGGAACGAGCGGCACGCCGACCCCGTGGAGCGGCTCGCGGAGCACTGCGGCAAACGCCGGATGCTGCTGATCCTCGACAACTGCGAGCATGTCGTGGACGCCGCCGCCCGGCTCGTGGAGGAGCTGCTGGCGCGCTGCCCGCAGCTGACGGTGCTGGCCACCAGTCGTGAACCCCTGGGCGTGCCGGGGGAGTTGCTGCGGCCCGTGGAGCCGCTGCCCGAGCCCGTCGCGTTGCGGCTGCTCGCCGATCGCGGGGCGGCGGCCCGGCCCGGGTTCCGGGTCGAGGCCGACGAGGAGACCGCCGCTGCCTGTGCCGAGATCTGCCTGCGGCTGGACGGACTGCCGCTCGCCATCGAGCTCGCGGCGGCCCGGCTCCGCATGTTGACGCCACGTCAGATCGCCGACCGGCTCGACGACCGCTTCCGGCTGCTCACCTCCGGCAGCCGTACCGTCCTGCCCCGCCAGCAGACCCTGCGGGCCGTCGTCGACTGGTCCTGGGAACTGCTCGACGAGGACGAACGGGACGTGCTGCGGCGGCTGTCGGTCTTCGCCGGCGGCTGCGACCTGGCCGCCGCCGAGGCCGTGTGCGGTCCCGTCGCGCTGGAGGCGCTGGGCTCGCTCGTCGACAAGTCCCTGGTCGTCGCCGCGCCTTCGGGCGAGGGCGGTGAGATGCGCTACCGGCTCCTGGAGACCGTCGCCGAGTACGCGGGCGAGCGGCTCGACGAGACCGGCCGGCGCGGGGAGGCGGAGCGTGCGCATCTGACGTACTACCGCGAACTCGCCCGCACCACCGACCCGTTGCTCCGCGGGCCGGGCCAACTCCTCGCCATCGAACGGCTGGAGCGCGAGTACGAGAACCTGCGCACCGCCCTGCGGCACGCCATTGCCGAGCACGACGAGCAGGAGGCGCTGTGTCTGGGGCTGTCGCTGGGCTGGTACTGGCAGCTGCGTGACGTCCGTATCGAGGCCCGCAACTGGTACAGCGAGATCATGGCCCTCGGCGCCGACCCGTTCACCGAGCCGGTGCGCCGCGCGGCCCCGGTCCACCAGCGCTGCACCGACTCCCCGCCCCCGCTGACCGGCGAACTCCTCGCCGAGGCCCGGCGCGGTATCCACCTCTCCCATCTGGCCTGCATGGACACGGAGTTGGACGCCTGGGAGACCCCTCAGGCCAAGGAGAAGCTGCGCATCATCACCGAGGTCTACGAACCCGGCCTGCCGCAGGTCTGCCGTCCCCCGGGCATGCTCTGGTTCTACGCCGTGATGCTGAGCGGCGGCGCGGAGCGGCTGGCCGGGATCCTCGACGCCGCCGTCCGCACCTGCCGTGCGACGCCCGGGACCGAGTGGGAGCTCGCCGGCACCCTCCAGATCCGCGCCAACGTCCTCGCGAACCGTGCCGACTGGGCGGGCGACGCGACGCGCGACGCCGACGAGGCGCTGGAGATCTTCCAGTCCCTGGGAGACGCGTGGGGCACCGCGGAGGCACTGTCCGCGCGCGGTGAGGCCCGGGAGCGTGCGGGCGCCTGGCTGGAGGCCGCCGCCGACTACGAGGCGGCCATGGAGCAGGCCGACCGGCTCGGCGCCCGCGCCCAGAACGCGGTGCTCCGCGCCCGGCTCGGCAGTGCGCTCATGGAGGCGGGCCAGAGCGAGCGGGCCGAGCGGATCCTGCGTGAGGTGATCGCTCAGCAGGAGGGCGGGGTCAACGGGGCTCTGCCCGCCGCCCGGATGTTCCTTGCCGCGCATCTCTCCTTCACCGGCCGGACCCTGGAGGCGCGCGAGCAACTGCGGCTGCTGCGCGGGGAGTTCAACATCGCCCACTTCGTCGTCTTCGACGCGTTCATCCTCGGCTCGGAGGCCTGGATGGAGGCGGCCGACGGCTGCTACGAGGCCTGCCTGGACAAGGCCCGGCAGGCCCTGGAGAGGGCCGACGACCCGTTGTCCGAGGCCATCGCCCCGTTCATGCGACCGCTGTACCTGTCGATCGCGGCGATCGCCGTGGCCGCACCCGAGGGCAAGAACGAGCCCCGTGACGCGGCCCGCATCCTCGGGGCCGCGCGCGCGATGCTGCCGCATGGCCATGTCGCGACTTCCATAGAACGCGAGACGTTCAGCCGGGCCGAGCGCCATGCGCGCGCCGCGCTCGGCGACGAGGCGTTCGAGGCGGCGTACGCGGAGGGCGGTGGCCTCTCCCCCACGGAGGCCACCGCCCTGATCTGACGCGCACCGACGAAAGGCGAACGTCAGCTCTTGGTCTTGAACTTGTGGATCGCGACCGGCGCCATGATCGCGGTGATCGCCACCGACCAGGCGAGCGTCACCCACAGGTCGTGGGCGACCGGGCCGCCCACCATCAGTCCGCGCGCCGCGTCCGCGAGCGTGGACAGCGGGTTGTAGTCGGTGAAGGCCCGCAGCCAGCCCGGCATGGAGCCGGTCGGCGCGAAGATCGACGAACCGAACTGGAGCGGGAACAGCACCAGGAAGCCCATGGCCTGCACGGACTGCGCGCTCTTCATGATCACGCCCAGGGTGAGGAACACCCACATGATCGACGAGGCGAACGCCGTGGACAGGGCCACGGTGGCGAGCAGTCCGGTCCAGTTGGTGATGTCGAACCCGACCAGGACGGCGACGATCATCAGCACGGCGGTCGCGAACAGCATCCGCATCAGTTCGACGGAGATCTTCGCGAAGAGCACCGAGCCGCGTCCGATCGGCAGGGACCGGAAGCGGTCCATGACACCGGAGTTGAAGTCCTGGCTGAAGCCGGTGCCGACGCCCTGCGAGAGCGTCATGCTCATCATCGCGATCATGCCGGGGATGACGTACTGCACGTACTGGTCCTGCCCGCCGCCCAGCGCCTGCCCGATCGAGCCGCCGAAGACGAACACGAACAGCAGCGTGAAGATGACCGGCATCAGCAGCGCGTCGGCCATCGACTCCGGGTCCTGGCGGATCCAGAGCAGATTGCGGCGGATGAGGGCGCTGGTGTGCCGCAGATGGCCGCGCAGCGGAATGCGGACGTCGTCGGAGGCGGAGGTGGAGACGGGTGTGGTGACGGTGGCGGCGCTCATACGGCGACCTCCTCGCGGTCGTCGGCGGGCACGGCGTCCTGCGGGGCGCTCGCGCGGTGGCCGGTGAGGGACAGGAACACCTCGTCCAGGCTGGGGAGTTCGGTGGTGATGGAGGAGATCGTGACGCCGCGCGCGGTGACCGCGCCGACCACCGCGGTCAGCTGCTCGTCGCTGAGGATCGGCACCAGGAGAGAGCCGGCGTCGGAGTCCACGGTGGTGGTGGCGAGGCCGGTGATGCCGAGGCCGTCGAGGTAGGAGGCGAGCGGCCGCAGCTGCAGCGGATCCACGGGCCGTACCCGCAGGGCCCGCCCGCCGACCTTGGCCTTCAGCTCTTCGATGCCGCCGCCGGCGATGACCTTGCCGCGGTCGACGACGGTGAGCTCGTCGGCCAGCTGCTCGGCCTCCTCCATGTACTGCGTGGTGAGCAGGACGGTGACCCCGTCCCCGACCATCCGCTTGACCTCGTCCCACACCTCGTTGCGGGTACGGGGGTCGAGGCCGGTGGTCGGCTCGTCGAGGAAGAGGACGGCGGGTTGGCCGATCATGGACGCGGCGAGGTCGAGCCGTCGCCGCATACCGCCGGAGTACGTGCTCGCCGGCCGCTTGGCGGCCTCGGTGAGCGAGAAGCGCTCCAGCAGTTCGTCGGCCCTGCGGCGGGCCTCCTTGCGGGGCAGATCGAGCAGCCGCCCGATCATGTACAGGTTCTCCCAGCCGGGGAGCTTCTCGTCGACGGAGGCGTACTGGCCGGTGAGGCCGATGACCCTGCGCAGCTGGCGGGGCTGGCGTACGACGTCGTAGCCGGCGACGGTGGCCTGTCCGGCGTTCGGGGCGAGAAGGGTGGACAGGATGCGGACGAGGGTGGTCTTCCCGGCCCCGTTGGGCCCGAGCACCCCCATCACGGTCCCCTCCCGCACATCCAGGTCCACACCGTCCAGCGCCTTGGTGTCGCCGTAGTGCTTCACCAGCCCCCGCACGGTCACGGCGATGTCGGCGCCGCTGGGGTTCTTGTCGATTCGCGTCATGGGCAAGACGGTGTCAGCCCCGACCGACAGACCACCGACAAGTCACCGACACCACCGACAGCCGACCGACAGCGCCGATTCTTTCCCCGACGACCGCCGCAACCATCAATTGAGCAACCACGACGGTGAGCAACCACATCCGCGAGAGCGGCGCCGGTTTAGGCGCAAAAAGCGGAGCAGCCCGCCGGCGGGGGAAGACCGGCGGGCTGCTTTGGTGCCGCAATGGCTCTAGTGGACGCTGTGCTCCTCCAGCGGGAAGGTGCCTCCCACCACGTCCTCCGCGAACGCCTTCGCCGCGTTGCCCATGACCTCGCGCAGGTCGGCGTACTTCTTCACGAACTTCGGGACCCGGCCGCCGGTGAGACCCAGCATGTCGGTCCACACCAGGACCTGCGCGTCCGTCTCCGCCCCGGCACCGATGCCGACGGTCGGGATGTGCAGGGACCGGGTCACCTCGGCCGCCAGCTCGGCGGGGACCAGTTCGAGGACGACCGCGAACGCGCCCGCGTCCTGCACGGCCTTGGCGTCGCGCAGCAGCTGCGCGGCGGCCTCCTCGCCACGGCCCTGGACGCGGTAGCCCATGGCGTTGACGGACTGCGGGGTCAGACCGATGTGCGCCATCACCGGGATGCCGGCCTCGACCAGCAGCCGGATCTGCTCGTACGACCGCTCGCCGCCCTCCAGCTTGACCGCGCCCGCCCCGGCGTCCTTGATCAGCCGGGTGGCGGACCGGAGCGCCTGTACGGGGCCTTCCTGGTACGAGCCGAAGGGGAGGTCGGCGACGATCAGGGCACGGGAGGTGCCGCGGACCACGGCCGCCGAGAGCATCGTCATCTCGTCGAGGGTGACGGGCACGGTCGACTCGTAGCCGAGGTGGCAGTTGCCCGCGGAGTCGCCCACGAGCATGACCGGGATACCGGCCTCGTCGAAGACGGACGCGGTCATGGCGTCGTACGCGGTGAGCATGGGCCACTTCTCGCCCCGCTCCTTGGCGAGAGCGATGTCACGAACAGTGATACGGCGTGTGCCCTTCCCCCCGTACAACGCTTTGCTGCCGTCGGAGGGCTTCTGGGCAGCCGAGAGCTGCGTCATGGAACTGCTCCTTACACGTCATCTCGAGGCGCCCTTACGGCGTCCCCGGATCACCTCCATGGTGGCACTTCGTGTCACGCTCGGCCAGAGGGGGGCGGGGGACTTGGGTCACGCCTCCAGCGACGTAAGTCCGGGGTCCTAGGGCTGTTCTTAAGGTCTCCGTAAAGAATTCCAATACGAGACGGTGCCGTATCGAAATAGGTCTAGGGTCGACCGTATGACTTCTCCTGCCGACCCTGCCCTCCCCGGCTCCCGCATCCCGGAAGCCGTGCACCGGCGCCGCTGGGCGATCCTCGGCGTGCTGATGCTGAGCCTGTTGATCGTGGTGCTCGACAACTCGATCCTGAACGTCGCGATCAAGACGATCTCCACCCCCGCCCCCACCGGCCTGGGCGCCACCCAGAGCGAGCTGGAGTGGGCGATCAACTCCTACACCCTCGTCTTCGCGGGGCTCCTCTTCAGCGCCGGTCTGCTGGGAGACCGGCTCGGACGCAAGAGGGTGCTCCTCGGCGGGCTCGCCGTCTTCGGTCTCGGGTCCGCCCTCGCCGCCACCGCCGGGTCGCCGACCGAGCTGATCGCGTTCCGCGCGGTGATGGGCCTCGGCGCCGCCTTCGTGATGCCCGCCACCCTCGCGGTGCTCATGAACGTCTTCGAGCGCGAGGAGCAGCCCAAGGCCATCGGTATCTGGGCCGGTGGGGTCGGGCTCGCCATCGCCATAGGGCCGATCACCGGTGGTGTGCTTCTGGACCACTTCTGGTGGGGGTCCGTCTTCCTCATCAACGTGCCGATCGTGCTCATCGCCCTCGCGCTGATGATCTGGCTCGTGCCCGACTCCAGGGACCCGAACCCCGGCCGTATCGACCCGATCGGTGTCGTGCTGTCCGTCGTGGGCCTGGTCCTGCTGGTCTACGGCATCATCAAGGGCGGCCAGCTCGCGGACTTCACGGACGCGACCGTGCTGTCGACGATCGGCGCGGGTCTCGCCGTACTCGTCGCCTTCGTCGTCTTCGAGAAGCGCAGCAGCCATCCGTCCATCGACGTGACGTACTTCAAGAACAAGGTCTTCTCCGCGGCGATCGCCGCCATCGCGCTGGTCTTCTTCGCGCTGATGGGCGTGACCTTCTTCTCGGTGTTCTACACACAGAGCGTGCGCGGGTACTCGCCGCTGGAGACCGGTCTGCTGATGCTGCCGCTGGCCGCCGCACAGATGATCTTCGCGCCGCGCGCCCGGCTGGTCGTCGACCGGTTCGGCAACAAGGCCACCACCACCGCCGGACTGCTCGTCATCGCCGCGTCACTCGCCGCGTTCGCCGGGTTCGAGGCGGACACGCCGATCTGGATCCTGGAGGTCGTTTTCTTCCTGATGGGCGCCGGCATGGCGCACATCATGACCCCGGTGAGCGTCGTCATCATGCAGGCCCTGCCCCGCGAGAAGGCCGGCTCCGCCTCCGCCCTCAGCAACACCTTCCGTCAGGTCGGCGGCGCCCTCGGTATCGCCGTCCTCGGCTCGGTGCTGTCCACGGCGTACCGCAACGGCATCGAGGACAAGCTCGACCTCCTCCCCGCCGGGCTGCGCCACACCGCGGGCGAGTCCATCGAGGCCACCCTCGGCGTCGCCGACAAGCTCGGCCCCCGGGGCGACGCGCTCATCGTCCCCGCCCACGACGCCTTCCTCCACGCCATGCACGTCACCGCCCTGTGGGGAGCCGGCGTCGCGGTGGTCGGCGCGATCGTGGTCGCCGTGTTCCTACCGGGCAAGCCGCCGACCGCCCAGAAGGACGAGGAGGGTCGGAAGCTGGTGGCGGCGGAGTAGGAGGCGCCATGCGAGCGCGTCCCGCACCGGAGCTGCGGGCGACTCCTGAGCCGGGCTGCACGGCCCCCCCAAGCCGGGGCGGGCCTTGGCGGCTCCCCGGTGCGGGCTATGGCGGGGGACAATCGTCCCAGGACACAGAAGGGATCCAGCGACGTGAGCAGCCTCGCCGAAGGTCAGCCCCGACAAGCGGGCCCCGCGCGGGGGCGGCCCCGTAGTGAGGCCGTGGAGCGTGCCATCGTCGAGGGCGTGATGAAGCTGCTGGAGGAGGGGGTGCCGCTCGCGGAGCTGTCCATCGAGCGCATCGCCCGTACCGCGGGCGTCGGCAAGGCGACCATCTACCGCCGGTGGAGCGGCAAGGAGGAGCTCTTCGTCGATGTCATCCGCAGTGCCGAACCCCCGGATCCCGAACTCCCCGGCACCTCCATGCGCGACGACCTCGTCGTCCTCCTGGAGACGCTGCGCCAGCGCGGACTGGTCAGCCGTTCCTCGGTGATCCTGCACAACGTGCACGCCCAGATGAAGAGCAGTCCGAAGATCTGGGAGGCGTACCACAACCTCGTCATCGCGCCCCGGCGCAGGCTCGGGATGGAGGTCCTGCTGCGAGGGCAGACGAACGGCGAACTGCGCGAGGACATCGACGTCGAACTGCTCAACGACATTTTCGTCGGCCCCATGTTGCTGCGTTCCGTCATGCGCCCCGACGCCGACCTCCCGGACGGCCTGTCCGAGCAGATCGTCGACACGATCCTCCAAGGACTGCGCCCCTTCGACCCGGAGGACCTACGGCCCGTCAGCTCACCGATCGTCAGTTCGACGGCGTCGTAGCCCTACTGTGCGCGTTTCGTCACAGAGGGCGCTTTCTGCGTCCGTGCATGGAACTGGCGGCGCCGACTTGTTCGTGCTCGTACGGGTACGGCCGTCATCGGACGGCGAGAACGGAACCGATCATCCCCTAGGGTCTTGAGACACGGGGGGACGGACGGATGCACGGCGGGCAGTGAGGCGACGCGGTATGGCGCAGCAGGCGTACATGGAGGAGACGGACAACGGCGGCTCGGGGCCCGAGCGCCAGAGCTCCAGGTTCCGGCGCCTGTTCGACCGGCTGCTCACCGGATGGCGCGGCGACCCGAGAATCTGGCGCCGCGGTCTGGTCGTCGCCGCGCTGGCGGTGGTCCTCGCGCTGGTGATGCTGCTGCACTCGCGCATTCCCAACCGCATCGGCAACCTCGGCAGTCTGATCGAGACCTTCCTGCCCTGGCTGGGCCTCTTCGTGCCGGTGCTGCTGGTCCTCGGTGTCGTACGGAAGTCGGTGACCGCCCTGGTCGCCGTGCTGCTCCCGGCGACCGTCTGGCTCAACCTCTTCGGCGGTCTGCTCACCGACAAGACCGGCTCCGGCGGCGATCTCACGGTGGCCACGCACAACGTCAACGCCGACAACCCCGACCCGTCCGGCACCGCCCGTGACGTGGCCGCCTCCGGCGCGGACGTGGTGGCGCTGGAGGAACTGACCGCGGGAGCGGTGCCGACGTACGAGAAGGCGCTGGCGGCGACGTACAAGTACCACTCGGTGCAGGGCACCGTCGGGCTGTGGAGCAAGTACCCGCTGACCGGGGTCGAGCCCGTCGACATCAAGCTGGGCTGGACGCGCGCCATGCGCGCCACGGTGGCCACGCCCGAGGGGCAGCTCGCGGTCTACGTCGCCCACCTGCCCTCGGTCCGGGTGAAGATGGAGGCCGGGTTCACGGCCCGGCAGCGCGACAAGAGCGCCGACGCGCTCGGTGAGGCCATCGCCGACGAGCCGTTGCAGCGGATCGTGCTGCTCGGCGACCTCAACGGCACGATGAACGACCGCGCGCTGAACGCCGTCACCTCCCAGATGCGCTCCACGCAGGGCGCGGCCGGCAGCGGGTTCGGGTTCAGCTGGCCGGCGTCGTTCCCGATGGCGCGGATCGACCAGATCCTGGTGAAGGGTGTCGAGCCGGAGAGCTCGTGGACGCTGCCGGAGACGGGGAGCGACCACCTTCCGCTGGCTGCCCGGGTGAAGGTCGACACGTCTTCCTGACCGCGGCCTCGACCGCCGGACGCTGTGGGCGGACACCCCCGGGGCTCTCGGTCGTTAAGAATTCATCCACCCGGTGAGAGTTTGGTAAGGCTAGCCTTATAGGGTGGCGGGGCCTTGCTGCCGTGTCAGGTGTGCGGGGCGTGAATGTCTCCCGTACGACAGGACCCCCCATGCGCCCCACCCCCCGCCGTCTGTTCGCGGCGCTTGCTCTCGCTCCTCTGCTGACCGCCTGTTTCGTGTCGGGTGAGGACGGCTCGGACGCGAATGCCGCGGACGGCTCCGGCGCTCGGTTGAAGGTCGCTCTCGCGGTGCCGCCGGTGCAGGCGCTGTCGCCGTACAGCAATGACGCCACCGTGCTGAGCAAGCTCTCCGTGGCCGAGGGGCTCACCGCGCTGGACGAGGACGGGGTCGCCGCGCCCGCGCTGGCCAGGTCCTGGAAGCAGAAGAACGCCACCACCTGGGTCTTCGAGCTCCGTAAGGCCACCTTCCAGGACGGCACCGAGGTCACCGCCGAGTCGGTCGTCAACGCCCTCGACCATGCCGGTGCGGCGGAGACCAAGCCCCGCGTCCTGAGCGACGTGACCCTGACGGTCAGGGCCGAGGACGCCGACACCGTCACCATCAGCACCAGGACCGCCGATCCGGTGCTCCCGCTGCGGCTCGCCAGCCCCGCCCTCGGGATCCTCGCCGCGAAGGCGTATACGAAGGACGGGAGCGTCAGCCCTGTCGGCACCGGGACCGGGCCCTTCGAGATCACCGAGCTCACCGGCAAGACCAAGGCCGCCCTCGACCGGTACGACGGCTACTGGGGCGGCAAGGCCAAGGCGTCCGGCATCGACGTGACCTGGATCGCCGACGGCACCGCCCGTGCCAACGCCCTGCGCGGTGGTGATGTCGACATCGCCGAGTGGATCCCCACCGCACAGGCGAAGCTCCTCGACGAGGACACCCGGCACGAGGTGCCCTCCGTGCGGACCGACAGCCTGATCCTCAACACCGGCGGCGGTGTCTTCACCGACGCCTCGCTGCGGGCGGCCGCTCGTGAGGCCGTGGACGGCTCCGCCCTCGTCGACTCCGTCTTCGGTGGGTACGCCGATCCCGCCCAGGGTCTGTTCGGGCCGGCCGTCTCCTGGGCCGCGGACAAGCGGGTGGAGGTGAGCGGACGGGTCGATGCCGCCACGGTCGCTCAGGTGAAGTCCGGGACCAAGGGCAAGACCCTGCGGCTGGCCACCTACACCAACCGCTCCGAGCTTCCCGAGGCCGCGTCCGTGCTCCAGCAGCAGCTGGAGAAGGCCGGGTTCACCGTGAAGCAGGACGTACGCGAGTACACGCAGATGGAGGCCGACCTCCTCGCGGGCACGTACGACGCCCTCGTCTTCTCCCGTGTGACGCTGCTCGACACCGGTGACGCGGTCGCCTATCTCGCCAGTGACTTCACGAGTGACGGTGTGTACAACATCGCGGGTCTGAAGGACGCCAAGGTCGACGAGGCCATCAAGTCGGCCGCCGCGGAGGGTGATGCGGCCGAGCGGCAGCAGAAGGTCATGCGGGCCGAGGCGCAGATCCTGCGCACCGACGCCGTCGTCCCGCTGGTCCACGAGCAGGCCGTGCAGGGCATCGCCACCGATGTCGAGGGCGTACTCCTGGACCCGCGCGAGCGCTCGCTGGTCGACCTCGGCACCCACCTGAAGTGAGAGACGGCCGCCTTCGCACCGCCGGCGGCCGCCTGGTCGCCGGCGCCGCGCTGCTCACGGCCGTCGCCCTGCTGCCCTGGCTGTCCCGGACCGACCCCGCGCTGACGGTGCTGCGGGCCCGCTCCGCCGAGCAGGACCCCACACCGGCCCAGTTGGCCGCCGTACGCGAGCAACTCGGTCTGGACGACGGGCCGTTGGCTCATCTCGTGGACTGGCTGGGCGGGCTGGTGCGCGGGGACGCGGGAACGTCGTGGGTGTCCGGTGAACCCGTCGGGGCGCAGCTGAGCACCGCCTTCGCGGTGTCCGTCACACTGATGCTCGGCGCGCTCGCGGTCACGGCCGCGGTGGCCGCGATGGTCTGTGCCCGGACCGTGTATCTCGGTTCCCGGCGGCGGTTGCGGAAGGCGCGGACCGGTGCCGGGGCGGCCGTCCTGGCCGCGCTGCCCAAGTTCCTGCTCGCCTCCGTGCTCGCCACCGTGTTCGGGGTGTGGCTGGGCTGGTTCCCGTCCAGTGGGTGGGAGGGGCCGCAGGCGATGGTGCTGCCCGCGCTCGCCCTCGGCGTGCCGTCCGGGGCGATGATCGGCGGGCTGCTCGACCGGTCGTTGCCCGCCGCCTTCCAGGAACCCTGGGCGCGCACCTGGTACGCCTCCGGACTCCCGTCCGGCGCCATCGCCCGCACCGCGCTGCGCCGCTCCCTGTCCGGGGTGCTGCCGCAACTCCTGCCGACCGTCGTGGCGTTGGTCGGCGGCGCGGTCGCCGTGGAGCAGATCTTCAACATCCCCGGCCTGGGCCGCCTCGCCCTGGACGCCGCCAAGGCCCAGGACCTCCCGCTCCTGCAGTCCGCGACCCTCGTCCTGATCCTGCTCGGCGTCACCGCCGGCCTCATCGTGCAGGCCCTGCGCCGCGCCCTCCTCGGCCCCGCCCTGCGCGCCGGGGCCCTGCCCGCACTCGCGGTGCCCGTGCTCCGGCGGCCGCGCTCGCTGCCCTGGATCGCCGGGCTCTGTACGGCCGTTCTGCTCACGCTGCTGGTGGCGGGCCTGCTGCGCGACCCCCTGCACGTCGACACCACCGCCCGGCTGCTGTCGCCCTCCCTCACCCACCCGCTGGGCACCGACGCCCTCGGCCGCGACCTGCTGGCCCGCCTCGGCCACGGAGCGCTGCGCACCGCCGGAGTGGCTTTCGCGGTCACCGCCGTCAGTGTTGTGACCGGCCTTCTGCTCGGCACGGCCACCCGGGTGGGTACCGGCCTGACCGAGGTGGTCTCGACCCTCCCTGCCGTCCTCGCCGGACTCCTGACCACCGCGGTGACCGGGCCGTCGGTCTGGGGAGCGGCCCTCGCGGTGTGCCTGGTCGGCTGGAGCCCGTACGCCGCCCAGACCGCGGCGCTCATCGAGGAGGAACGGGCGAGCGGCCACCTGCTGGCGTCCTTGTCCTTCGGTGCAGGGCCGCGCTATCTGCTGCGCCACCACTACGTCCCCGCGGCCCTCCCGGGCGTCCTGCGCAACGCCCTGCTGCGCCTGCCGACCACGGTCCTCGTGCTGGCCTCGCTCGGCTTCCTGGGCCTGGGTGAACAGCCGCCGACCCCGGAGTGGGGCCGGCTGCTGTCGGAGAACCAGCCGTATGTGGAGCTGGCGCCGTGGACGGTGCTGGGGCCGGCGGGGGCGCTGGTGGTGTTGTCGGTGCTGGCGGTGTCGGTGTCGGCGTACGGGCGCAGACGATGACCGTCGCAGGCCGGGCCGGGCAGGTCAGCCCGACAGGTCGAACCGCTCCAGGTCCCGCAGCCACGCCCGCGCCGAACTGTCCGACGGCGCCCGCCAGTCACCTCGCGGCGACAGCGAACCGCCCGCCGACACCTTCGGCCCGTTAGGCATCGCCGACCGCTTGAACTGCGCGAACGCGAAGAACCGGCGGCAGAAGACCTCCAGCCACTTCCGGATCTCCGCCAGGTCGTAGGACCCCCGCTTCTCCTCGGGGAATCCCGGCGGCCAGGCGCCGGTGGCCGTGTCGTGCCAGGCGTGCCAGGTCAAAAACGCGATCTTCGACGGCCGGAACCCGTAGCGCAGTACGTGGAACAGGGTGAAGTCGTGCAGTGCGTACGGGCCGATCTTGGACTCGGTGGACTGCATCTCCTCACCCGGCACCAGCTCCGGGCTGATCTCCGTGTCGAGGATCGCGGAGAGGATCTTGCCGGTCCCGTCGTCGAACTGCCCGCTGCTGATCACCCAGCGGATCAGATGCTGGATCAGCGTCTTCGGCACACCGGAGTTGACGTTGTAGTGGCTCATCTGGTCGCCCACGCCGTACGTGGACCAGCCCAGCGCCAGCTCCGACAGATCGCCGGTGCCGAGCACGATGCCGTTGTGGTGGTTGGCGAGCCGGAAGAGATAGTCGGTGCGCAGGCCGGCCTGCACGTTCTCGAAGGTGACGTCGTAGACCGGCTCGCCGGAGGCGAACGGGTGGCCCATCTCCTTGAGCATCAGACGCGCGGTGGGCGTGATGTCCAGCTCGGCCGCGGTGACGCCGAGCGAGCGCATCAGGGCGTGGGCGTTGTCCTTGGTGTGGTCGCTGGTGGCGAAGCCCGGCAGGGTCCAGGCCAGGATGTCGCTGCGCGGGCGCCCCGCGCGGTCCATCGCACGGGCGGCGACGATCAGGGCGTGCGTGGAGTCGAGGCCGCCGGACACGCCGATGACGACCTTCGGGCCGCCGATCGCGGCGAGGCGCTGCTGGAGGCCCTCGACCTGGATGTTGTAGGCCTCGTAGCAGTCCTGGGCGAGACGGTCGGCGTCGGCCGGTACGAACGGGAAGCGCTCCAGGCTGCGGCGCAGTCCCAGGTCGGTGCGGGGCGGGTCGAGTGCGAAGGCGACCGTCCGGAAGTCGGCCGTCCGCGCCTTGTGGGTACGGCGGTTGTCGTCGAACGTGCCCATCCGCTGCCGCTCCTGGCGCAGCAGGTCGAGGTCGACGTCGGCGATCGCGTACGAGTCGCCGAGCGGGAAGCGCTCGCTCTCGGCGAGCAGTACGCCGTTCTCGTAGATCATCGTCTGGCCGTCCCAGGACAGGTCCGTGGTCGACTCGCCCAGGCCGGCCGCCGCGTAGACGTACGCGGCGAGGCAGCGGGAGGACGCCGAGCGGCACAGCAGCTTGCGGTCCTCGGCGCGGCCGACCGTGATCGGGCTGCCGGAGAGGTTGACGAGGAGGGTCGCACCGGCGAGGGCGGCCTCCGCGCTGGGCGGTACCGGGACCCACATGTCCTCGCAGATCTCGGCGAAGAGCACGAGACCGGGAACGTCCGCCGCCTCGAAGAGCAGGTCCACGCCGAAGGGCACATCCGAGCCGCCCACCCGGATCGTCCCACCGCGCTCGTCGGCGCCGTCGGCGATCTGCCGGCGCTCGTAGAACTCGCGGTAGTTCGGGGGGTACGACTTGGGCACGACGCCGAGGATTTGGCCGCGGTGGATGATCACCGCGCAGTTGTAGATCCGGTTGCGGTGCCGCAGCGGGGCGCCGACGACGAGGATCGGCAGCAGGTCGGCCGACCCGGCCACCACGGTCGCCAGGGCCGCCTCGACCTCGTCGAGCAGTGCGTCCTGGAGCAGCAGGTCCTCGATGGAGTAGCCGCACAGGACCATCTCGGGGAAGACCGCGACGGCGACGCCCTCCTCGGCGCACCGGCGTGCGTGCCGCAGGACCGATTCGGCGTTGGCGGGCGGGTCGGCGATGACGGTGTGGCCCGTACAGGCGGCCACGCGTGCGAACCCGTGCTGATAGATCGACCAGAAGTTCAGTGGAGGCACGGGCCCAGTGTAATCGTCAGAGCGACGCGATGGGGTGGCGCAAGGTGTACGTCACCTCACGCCACCCCATCGGTCTCAGTGGCGGCGGAACGATTCGACGTAGCCGTTCGCGGGCGTACCCACGCCCGTGACGTCGTCGTACCCCGTCACGGCGGACAGCGAGCTGTCCTTGCCGAGGGAGCGGACCGACGTGGTCAGACCGTCCGTGGCGTCGTAGCCGTTGACGAAGTCCACGCGCGCGACGGCCAGTTGGCGGCCCGTCGGGTTGTCGGTGACGTCGTGGTAGGCCTTCGTGCCGTACTTGGCGTAGATCGACGGGTTGGCGAAGCCGATCGCCTTGCCGCCGCGCGCCTCCTGGGCGAGGGCCTGGACGGCCGCGATGACCGGCGAGGCCAGCGAGGTGCCGCCGATGCGGTACTCGCTGTACGACTCGGAGCCGTCCGCCTGGGTCTGCGTCTGGCCGACCAGGAAGCCGGTGTTCGGGTCGGCGATCGCGGAGATGTCCGGGACGACGCGGTTGCCGGCGGCGTTGTTGGCCTTGGCGAGCGCGTTGGGGACGACACCCTTCTGGTAGAAGGGCTCGGCGACCGTCTTGCTGGTGCCGCCGCCCGCACCGGAGGTGAACGCGCCGGGGAAGTCCGTCCAGCTCTTGCCGTCCGCGGACAGCGTGGCCTTCTCGGTGCCCCAGCCGGTCTCCCACAGGTACTTGTCGTCCTTGCCGACGGCCAGCGAGGTACCGCCGACCGCCGTCACCCACGCCGAGTTGGCCGGGGTGTCGACCTGCTTCGTCCCGGTGTTGGCGACCTCGTCGCCGTTGTCGCCCGAGGAGAAGTAGAAGCCGATGCCCTCGACCGCGCCGAACTGGAAGACCTGGTCGTAGGCGGCCGCGAGGTCCGGCGTCTGGTTGGCCTCGATGTCGCCCCAGGAGTTGGAGACGAGGTCGGCCAGATGCTTGTCGACGATCTTGCTGAGCGAGTCCAGCAGGTCGTCGTCCATGCAGGACGAGGCGCCCACATAGGTGACGTTCGCGTCCGGCGCGACCGCGTGCACGGCCTCGACGTCGAGGGTCTCCTCGCCGTACCAGCCGGAGGCGTCGCACTCGTCCGCGCCGGTGTGCGTGTAGTTCTTGGGCAGCACCTGGGACAGCTGGCCGGTCTTCCAGGCGGGGTCGCCGTGCTTCTTCGCGTAGGTCTGCGCGTCGGCGGCGATGGTCGGCGAGGCGAACGCGTCGGTGATGGCGACGCGCACCCCCTTGCCCGTATACGAGCCCGCGCCGTACGCGGCCCGCAGCTGCTTGCCCGTGTAGCCCTTGACGGCGTACGGGATCTTGCCGCCGTACGCGTCGGGCAGGGTGCTCGCGGTGTTCGAGCCGTAGTACGACGAGAACGGCCCCGCGTTCTTGAACACGGCGCCCGGACCGGGCAGTTGGTCGTTGTGGCTCGCCTTGTGCGGGGCGTTGTCCAGGCCGGTGACGGTCAGCACGGCGCCGTTCAGGCTCTCCGGCGCGGAGGCCGTCTTCGCGGGCGCGCGGTAAGTCTTCGTGCCCTTGGCGTAGTTGTGCAGCTGGGTGCCGAACGCCTTCTCGGCGGCGGCCACGTCACCGGAGACGGAGACGTAGTGCCGCGTGACACCGGTGACCTTCAGGCCCGCGGACGCCAGCCACGACTTCACCGCGGCCACCTGGGCCTTCGTGGCGCCGAAGCGGGCCTGCGCCTGCTGGGCGCTCAGGTACTTGCCGTATGACGCCGAAGCCGGGTCGGACACGGACTTCGCGTACGCGGCGAGGCCGGTCGCGTCCCGCCCTGCGAGGTAGACCCGGGCGGAGACCTGCGAACTGTCGGCGGTAGCGCCCTTGTCGGCCTTGGCCGTGGCCCACGCCGGCCTGGTCCCGGCCAGCGTGTCCCGGGCCGGGCCGTCCGCGGCGTGCGCCGCGGGTATGCCGAGCGCCAGCGCGCCGGCGATCATGGGCAGTGTCGCTGCCATGCTCACACCGGCACGCAGAGTGGCGCGGTTGGATCTCATGGAACCCCCTGTATGCGGTTCGTCTCGAGTGGATCACTCGACGGTGGCCACTCTTTCGATGAACCGTTCATGCCAGGGGAATACGAGTCCCAAGAAGACCCCAATTAACCTAATGACAAGGCCATTTGAGGGTTAAGACGCCACGAGAACCGAGGGTTAACCCTCCAAGGCCCTCCAAGACCCGCTAAGAACGCGGTTTCGCGCCGCGCTCCTTCAGCATGTCCGTCATCAGGCCGATCTCCGACTCCTGCCCGTTGACCATGCCCTGCGCGATGTCCTTCTCCACCTTCACCTTGCAGCGCTCGACACAGCCCTCGGCCATGTGGATGCCACCCTTGTGGTGGTCGGTCATGAGCTGGAGATAGAAGATCTCGGCCTGCTTGCCGCTGAGCTTCTTCAGCTTCGCCATCTCGGTGTTGGTCGCCATGCCCGGCATCAGTGCGCCGTCCTCGCCGGAGGCCATGCCGCCCATGTCCATCCAGGTCATCGGCGCGTCCGACGACACCTTCGGCAGATTCCACAGATCCAGCCAGCCCAGCAGCATGCCGCGCTGGTTGGCCTGCGTCTGCGCGATGTCGTACGCGAGCAGCCGTACGTCCTCGTTCTTCGTACGGTCGCGGACGATGAACGACATCTCCACCGCCTGCTGGTGGTGCACCGCCATGTCCCGCGCGAACCCGGCGTCCGCGGAGTCCGCGGTCGGGGTGTCGGCGGAGCCGTCGTCCTGGGTGACGGCGTAGGTGATCCCCCCGGTCGCGACGAGCACCGCCGCCGCGCCCGAGGCGATCCAGCCGGCCTTCCTCACTACGACAGACCGCCCTGACACGTCGCACCCTTCTCGGGAGTCTGCTCACCCTGGACATACGTCTCGAAGAACTTCGCCACGTTCGGGTCGTCGGCGCTGGTCACCGTCCGCTGGTGGCCCCACGCCGTCAGCATGATCGGGGCCGCCTGCTTCTCGTACGGGCTCATCAGCGTGTACGGCGTCTTCTTCACCTTCGCCGCCAGCGCCTCGATGTCGGCCTTCTTGGCCTTGGAGGTGTACGTCACCCAGACCGAACCGTGCTCCAGCGAGTGCACGGCGTTCATGTTGTTGAGTTCCTTGGTGTAGACGTCGCCGTTGCAGTTCATCCAGCGGGCGTCGTGGTCACCGCCGGCCGGGGGCGTCATCGGGTACTTCACGGTCTTGGTGACATGGGTCTGGCTGAGCTTCGACGACCACGTCTTCACCCCGTCCTTGCCCGTGGTCCAGTGACCCGGGTTGCTGGAGTCGGCCGTCGTGCTGCCGCCGTCGTCCTGAGAGCGCACGAGCACGACGCCGCCCACGACGAGAGCGGTGACGACGGCCACGCTCGCCCCGATCGTGAGGAGCCGGTTGCGGCGTTCGCGGGCCTGTTCGGCACGCCGCATCTCCGCTATTCGAGCCTGGCGCTCGGCGGAGTTCTTGTTCTTGGCGGAACCCATGGGGTGTGTCCTTCTGGGGTAAGGAGGGCCGGGCGGGTCCGCTGATCGTAATGGGGAAGGGGGTGTCTCCAGAAAGGGAGGGCACGGGAATGGCCGAAGACCGGGCGCCCGCCGAGATCCGGGTCCGCCCAGGTTCCGACACGCCCGGCATTACTTATACGGGTCCGAGCAGGCAAGATGGGCGGCAGAACAGTACACCTGCCGTACGTGAGGCGTTCGCCCGGAGGTCGGCCCGCCGATCATGGTCCGCAACACGGATGAAATGGTGTTGTGGTGGGATGCTCAGGTGCCCGACCGTCTCGCGCGGGACCAGAGACAGGTGGCCTGACCAGCAAGGATGGGGAAGCGGAAGATGGACAAGCAGCAGGAGTTCGTGCTCCGGACGTTGGAGGAGCGCGACATCCGGTTCGTACGCCTGTGGTTCACGGACGTGCTGGGCTTCCTCAAGTCCGTCGCCGTGGCCCCGGCCGAACTGGAACAGGCCTTCGACGAGGGCATCGGGTTCGACGGATCCGCGATCGAGGGCTTCGCCCGGGTCTACGAGTCCGACATGATCGCCAAGCCGGACCCGTCGACCTTCCAGATCCTGCCGTGGCGCGCCGAGGCGCCCGGTACGGCCCGGATGTTCTGCGACATCCTCATGCCGGACGGCTCGCCGTCCTTCGCGGACCCGCGCTACGTGCTCAAGCGCGCGCTGGCCCGCACCTCGGACCTGGGCTTCACCTTCTACACCCACCCCGAGATCGAGTTCTTCCTGCTGAAGGACAAGCCGCTGGACGGCACCCGTCCGACGCCGGCCGACAACTCGGGCTACTTCGACCACACCCCGCAGAACATCGGCATGGACTTCCGCCGCCAGGCGATCACCATGCTGGAGTCGATGGGCATCTCGGTGGAGTTCTCCCACCACGAGGGCGCCCCCGGCCAGCAGGAGATCGACCTCCGCTACGCCGACGCGCTCTCGACGGCGGACAACATCATGACGTTCCGCCTGGTCATGAAGCAGGTGGCGCTGGAGCAGGGCGTCCAGGCGACGTTCATGCCGAAGCCGTTCTCGGAGCACCCCGGGTCCGGGATGCACACGCACCTCTCCCTCTTCGAGGGCGACCGCAACGCGTTCTACGAGTCGGGCTCGGAGTACCAGCTCTCCAAGGTCGGCCGCTCCTTCATCGCGGGCCTGCTGAAGCACTCCGCGGAGATCTCCGCGATCACCAACCAGTGGGTCAACTCCTACAAGCGCATCTGGGGCGGCTCGGAGCGCACCGCGGGCGCCGGCGGTGAGGCCCCGTCCTACATCTGCTGGGGCCACAACAACCGCTCGGCCCTGGTCCGGGTCCCGATGTACAAGCCCGGCAAGACCGGCTCGGCCCGCATCGAGGTCCGCTCGATCGACTCCGGCGCCAACCCGTACCTGGCCTACGCCATCCTGCTCGCCGCCGGCCTCAAGGGCATCGAGGAGGGCTACGAGCTCCCGCCGGGCGCCGAGGACGACGTCTGGGCCCTCTCCGACGCCGAGCGCCGCGCGATGGGCATCGAGCCCCTCCCGCAGAACCTCGGCGAGGCCCTGACCCTCATGGAGCGCAGCGACCTGGTCGCCGAGACGCTGGGCGAGCACGTCTTCGACTTCTTCTTGCGCAACAAGCGCCAGGAGTGGGAGGAGTACCGCTCCGAGGTCACCGCGTTCGAGCTGCGGAAGAACCTGCCGGTGCTGTAAAGCGCGGACAACGAAGGGGCCGACGGTCGTGAACCGTCGGCCCCTTCGCGTGTGTCCGGTTCTCCTGGTGCCCTACTTGCCGGTCAGCTTCGCCAGTACCTGGTGCAGCGGTTCCGTCTCGCGGCGCTTGTACTCCTGGATCGCCCAGCCGTTTCCGTCCGGGTCCTTGAAGTACATGAAGGTGGCGCCGTCCTGCGGGGCGAACTGCACCGGCTCGCTGACGTCGAGGCCGCGCGCCGTCAGTTCGTCGTACGCCGCCTTCGCGTCCGTGACGCACAGCTGCATGCCGTGGTACGTGCCCGGCTGCGGTGTACCCGTGGGGACCTGGAGACCGTCGACCAGGGCGATGGAACAGCCCGAGCCCGGCGGGGTCAGCTGGACGATCCGTACGCCCTCCATCACCTCGCCGTCGAGGTCCACGTGGAAACCGACCTTGTCCTGATAGAACTCCTTGGCCCGATCCACGTCGGAAACCGGCAGCAGGATCACTTCGAGGGACATGTCCATGGCGTTGACTCCCTTGTCGACGTCAGTCGAACCGCCAGCGGGTCTGGCTGAACGGCTCCCCCTTACCGAAGCCGAAAACCGTGCGCGGCGCCACCGAGAAGACGAAAGCGTGCCCGGCCCCGTGGTGGAAGCTGCCGTTGCGTACCTCGAAGCGCCAGAACTCGCCGTACTTCTCCTCCCACGCGGCCGCCAGCTCCCGCAGCCGCCCGTCATCGGCGACGCGCACCGCCTCGCCCTCCACGACGAGGTCATAGCCCTCGTTCCAGGTGTTGACGCCGGTCGTCAGCACCACCTGCGGGTTCGCCGCGAGATTGCGGGCCTTGCGCTCCTCGGGACCCGTGCAGAAGTGCAGCGCGCCGCCCGACCAGACCGCGGGCAGCGGGGTCACGTGCGGGCGCCCGTCCGGCCGGACCGTGGAGATCCAGAACAGCTCGGCCAGGTTAAGGATCTTCAGCGCCTCGGACCAGTCGGTCGCGGTGGCGGTCGCCTCGCTGTAGCGGGTGTCGAGGCGGGCGTCGGGTTGTTTGTCGGACATCAGCGGCCTCCCTTCCAAGGGCAGACCCGCGGCGGATCCGGAACTCATCGGTCACAGCGTTTCCGGGTCGGGGAAGACGCGGGCCACCGCGGCCGTACGGCTCGACACCCCCAGCCTGCCGAAGGCGTTCTCCAGGTGCTTGCGGACCGTGCTCGGGGAGACCGAGAGCTGCTCGGCGATCTGCGGGGTGTTCAGGCCCCGGGCCACGCAGCGCAGGACGTCGAGCTCCCGCAGGGTCAGCCGCACGGGAGGCCTGCGCCTGCGGGCGGCCTCCTTGTAGATCTCGTACACATGGGGAGCCAGCAGCTCCAGGGTGGTCATCTCGTGCGCGGTGAACGGTTGGGAACCCGTCCGGTAGAACTGGAACACACGGGTGCGGTTCGGGGCGGTGGGCAGGGCGATGTCCGCGATGGTCGGGTGCGGGGCGAGGAACTCCGTGTAGATCGGCAGGTTCCGTAGCTCGCGCACCGACAGGAAGTCCGCCATCTGCGTCGTCTCGGGAGCGTCGTGCGGCCGGCAGACCTGCACGCACTGCAGGTGCTGGTGACGCCAGCGCCAGTACGCGTCCATCCGGCAGTCGCCGTCCGCCTCGATCGTCTCCTGGCTGTTGAGCTCCCGCCTGGTCGGGATGTCCAGCTCGCAGAAACTGGCGTCGTCGCAGGGGACCAGGCGCTGCAACCCCAGCAACAGGGACTTCGGCGGAATCCCGCCCGACAGATCCCGCCGCGCCTCCTCCAGGACATCGGCCATGCGCCGCATGTGGATTTCGGCCGTCGTCATGGGTGCCTCCCGAGGAGGGTCTCGCCTCCCGCGAACGTACTCCCGCGCCGCCCGTGAACACCGGGATTCGTCAAATGACGAATGGGCCCGGGCAGTTGACCGGAGCATCGTCGACTCAGGCAGCACTCCGGCTGCCGAAGGACACGGAGGCATCCCATGCGTTCCCACCTGCGCTCCTACGACGGTCGCGGCCACCCGCGTCCGCACCGGCCCGCCGCCCTCGCCACGGGCGCCGCCACGCTCGTCGCGGCCCTGCTCGCCACCGGCTGCCAGGCCACGACCACGAAGGCCGCCCCCGAGACCGCGCCCGAGAAGGCCGAGGCCTTCACCACCGTGCGCTTCACGCTCGGCCCCCGCGGCGGCGTCCAGTTCCACGGGGCCTCCCGTGAGGCGGTCACCGCGGCCGGGACCTACGCCGTCTCCGCGGGCCGCGCACACCCCTTCGCCCGGCCCGGCGGGCGGCTGCTGGTGGTGCTGCGGCACTGGCCCGAGGCCCGTACGGAACGGGCCTCGCGCGGGCGGGCGCCCCGGCGGCTCGTGCCGCCCGAGGAGGCCGCGGTCGAGACCGGCTTCCTGGTCGACACCGCGGACTGGGTGCGGGCCGACCTCGACGGACACCCGTTGCAGTGGCTGCGTGACGACACGATCCGCGTCGACACCACGAACGGCACCGTCGGCGACCTCAGCAGTCTCACCCTGTCCGGACCGCACGGGGGTCGGTCCGGACAGCCCGTCCCGCCGCCGGGCGACCCCGGGTGCGAGAAGCCCTCGCGACTGGTCCTCCCGTCGGTCGAGCCGGGCGCGTCCGTGACGGCCGTACTGACCCGGCTGCGCGCCCGCTGCCTCGACGTCCAGTACGCCACCCTGCCCGGCAAGGGCACTCCCGGCACCGTCCAACGGGTGTACGTCCCCCTCGCCGGCCACCCCGTCGCGGCCGCCTTCCTGCCACCCCTCGAAGGCACCACAGCCCCCGGCCGCATGCCCGGCGACAAGGTCCTCACCGACGCGTCCCGCCCGACCACGGTGGTGGTAACCCGCTGAGCCCGTCCTGGCACCCGGCGCTCGCTGCCTGGCCTCGGCGCCCGGTCGCCCTCGCTCCGGCGCGCCGTCACTCCGGCGTACGGCCACCGCTTCCTGGCCCTGAGCGGGTCGGGTGAAGTCCTCTACGGTTCGGCAGCGCCCTGAAGGGGCGCGGGGAACTGCGCGACCAGCCACGACGGCGCCGCGGACGGGTGACGGCACATCGCGGCACTTCCCGCGGAGCGCTTAGCCCGGTGCCGCGGTGCCCGGTCGCTTCCTCGCCCCCGACGTCCCGCGCCCGCGCCCGTTCCCACCCCCGACACCAGGTGCCGACCCGGCCCACCCGCTCGATCCGCCCCGGCGCTTCTCTCACCCTCTCCGGTTAGGCTCAAGCACGTGACCTTGATCGGAGGAGGCCGAGGATGACGGCGCCGGGGCGCAGGAGCAGTACCTTCAGTCGGCTGCTGCGGCACGGGTTCACCGATCCCTCGGCTGCCGAGCGGCTGCTGGACGGTCCGGAGCTGACCGCCGTACGCAATGATCCGGTGCTCCTCGAAGCCCTGGGCGCCACCGCCGACCCCGATCTCGCGCTGCACGGCCTCGTACGGCTGCTGGAGGCACAGCCCGCCCCCACCGCCCGCCGGGAGCTGCTGGACACCGTGATAGCGGCCAAGCCGTTGCGCGACCGTCTGCTAGGTGTGCTGGGGGCCTCCGCCGCGCTCGCCGAGCATCTGGCCCGGCATGCCGGGGACTGGCAGGCGCTCGTCATGTACGAACCGCGCGATCTGCACCCCGGCGTGGAGGAGTTCGAGCGCGGGCTCGCCGAGGCCGACGACCCCGTCTCCCTGCGCGTCGCCTACCGGCGCTGTCTCCTGTCCATCGCCGCCCGTGACGTGTGCGGCACCACCGACCTCGCCGAGACCGCCGCCGAGCTCGCCGACCTCGCCACCGCCACCCTGCGCGCCGCCCTCGCCATCGCCCGCGCCGCCGCCCCCGACGACGCCGCTGTGTGCCGGCTCGCGGTCATCGCGATGGGCAAGTGCGGTGGCCATGAGCTGAATTACGTGTCCGACGTCGATGTCATCTTCGTGGGGGAGGCCGTCGAGGGGGCCGACGAGGGCAAGGCCCTGCGGTCCGCCACCAAGCTCGCCTCGCACATGATGCGGATCTGCTCCGAGACGACCGTGGAGGGGTCGATCTGGCCCGTCGACGCCAACCTGCGGCCCGAGGGCCGCAACGGTCCGCTGGTGCGGACGCTCGCCAGCCACCTCGCCTACTACCAGCGCTGGGCCAAGACCTGGGAGTTCCAAGCCCTCCTCAAGGCCCGTCCGGTCGCCGGAGACATCGAACTCGGCGAGGAGTACGTCAGCGCGCTGGAACCCCTCGTCTGGAAGGCCGCCGAGCGCGAGAACTTCGTCGCCGACGTCCAGAAGATGCGGCGCCGGGTCGTCGAGAACATCCCGGTCGCCGAGATCGAGCGCGAGCTGAAGCTCGGTCCCGGTGGCCTCCGTGACGTCGAATTCGCGGTGCAGCTCCTGCAGTTGGTGCACGGCCGGGCCGACGCCTCCCTCCGCAGCGGCACCACCCTCGACGCGCTCCAGGCCCTCGCCGCCGGCGGTTATGTCGGCCGGGACGACGCCGTACAACTCGACGACGCCTACCGCTTCCTGCGCTCCATGGAGCACCGCATCCAGCTGTACCGGCTGCGGCGCACCCACCTCGTCCCCGAGGACGACGCCGACCAGCGCCGTATCGGCCGCTCTCTGGGCCTGCGCACGGATCCGGTCGCCGAGCTGAACCGCGAGTGGAAGCGGCACACCAGTGTCGTACGGCGACTGCACGAGAAGCTCTTCTACCGGCCGCTGCTCGACGCCGTCGCCCAACTCGCGTCCGGCGAGACCCGGTTGAGCCCCGAAGCCGCCCGGGAGCGGCTGGTCGCGCTCGGGTACGCCGACCCGGCCGCGGCCCTGCGGCACCTGGAGGCCCTCGCCTCCGGTGTCACCCGCAAGGCCGCGATCCAGCGAACTCTCCTTCCCGTACTGCTGGGTTGGTTCGCCGACTCCGCCGACCCGGACGCGGGCCTGCTCAACTTCCGCAAGGTGTCGGACGCGTTGGGCAAGACCCCCTGGTATCTGCGACTGCTGCGCGACGAGGGCGCCGCCGCCGAGAACCTCGCCCGCGTGCTGTCCGCCGGGCGCCTCGCCCCCGACCTGCTCATGCGCGCACCGGAAGCCGTCGCGCTGCTGGGCGACAGCGACGGCGCCGGACTCGCCCCGCGCGGCCGGGCCGGCCTGGAGCAGGAGATCCTCGCCGCGGTGCGCCGCGCGGACGGCGCCGAACAGGCGGTCACCGCGGCCCGCGGAGTACGCCGCCGCGAACTGTTCCGTACCTGCGCCGCCGACATCGTCGGCTCCTACGGCACCGAGACCCAGCCCGCCGAGGCCGACCAGGGAGCCCTGGTGGACCGGGTCGGCGGCGCCGTCTCCGACCTCAACGCGGCGACCCTCGCGGGCACCCTGCGCGCGGTGGTCCGCGACACCTGGGGCGACACCCTGCCCACCCGGTTCGCCGTCATCGGCATGGGCCGCTTCGGCGGTCACGAACTCGGCTACGGCTCCGACGCGGACGTCCTGTTCGTCCACGAGCCGCGCAACGGCGTGCCCGAGCAGTCGGCCTCCGAGGCCGCCAACAAGGTCGTCTCCGAGATGCGCCGCCTGCTGCGGCTCCCGAGCGCCGACCCGCCCCTGCTGATCGACGCGGACCTGCGCCCCGAGGGCAAGTCAGGGCCGCTCGTACGGACGTTGAAGTCGTACGAGGCGTACTACCGCCGGTGGTCGCTGGTCTGGGAGTCACAGGCGCTGTTGCGGGCCGAAGTGGTCGCCGGTGACGAGGACCTGGGGCTGCGTTTCATCGAGCTGATCGATCCGCTGCGGTATCCGGCGGAGGGGCTAGGGGACGATGCAGTACGGGAGATTCGGCGGCTGAAGGCGCGGATGGAGTCGGAGCGGTTGCCTCGCGGCGCCGACCCGAAGCTGCACACCAAACTGGGGCCGGGGGGGCTCTCCGACGTCGAGTGGGTCGTGCAGCTCATGCAGTTGCAGCACGGGTGGGCCGAGCCGGGGCTGCGGACCACGCGGACGCGGGAGGCGCTCGCCGCGGCGTGCGCCGCGGGGCTCATCGCGGGTGAGGACGCCGAGATCCTCGATGAGGCTTGGGTGTTGGCGACTCGGGTGCGGAATGCGGTGATGCTGGTTCGGGGGCGGGCCGGGGACACGTTTCCTTCTGATCCGCGTGAACTTGCCGCGGTGGGGCGGTACTTGGGGTATGGGCCTGGGCATGTGGGGGACATGCTGGACGACTATCGGCGTACGGGACGGCGGGCTCGGGCCGTGGTGGAGACGCTGTTCTACGGGGCGTGAGCTCCGGTTTTCGGCCGCGGCGCCGTCGTGGTTGCTCGCGCCCGCGCGGCGGTAGCCGCAGATTCAACACAGCCCCGCGCCCCTGTGGGGCGCGTCATGGCCACGCCCGCCAGCACGACGACCATGCCTACCAGCACCCGGATCCCGACCTGTTCGTCCAATAGCAGCGCGCCCAGCGCCACCGACACCACCGGCAGCAAGTAGCCCACCGTCGCCGCCGTCGTCGCGCCCTCGTCCGCGATCAGGCGGTAGTTGAGGTAGAAGGTCACGCCCGTGCCCAGGACGCCCAGGGCGGTCACCGCGAGGAGGGCGGTCATGTCGGCGTCGACCGGGCCCGCGACCGGAAGGGCAAGCGTCGTCCAACCCGTCGCCATGAGCAGTTGCGCCGCGGACATCGCCATCGGCGCCTGCTTGTCCGTGAGTTTGCGGGCCATGTACGCGAACGCCACGGCATAGCTCGCCGCGGCCCCCAGCAGGGCCGGCGCGCTCCAGCTCAGCAGGCCCGACTGATCCCAGGGGGCGAAGATCAGGACCGTACCGGCGAAGCCCAGAAAGAGACCGGCGAGGCGTACGGGGCGCAGGCCGCGGTCGGTGCCGAGAAGCAGGCCGATCAGCAGCGACCACAGGGGCGTTGTCGCGTTCAGCACGCCCGCGATACCCGAGTCGAGGCTCTGCTCACCCACCGCGAACAGGGCGAAGGGGATGGCGTTGCAGAACAGCGCGGCCACGACCAGATGACCCCAGGTGGCCCGTGAGCGGGGCAGTCGCTGACCGGCCGAGCGGGCCAGTACCAGCAGGGTCGCCGTGCCCAGCGCGCAGCGGACGATGGTGATCTGCGCGGGGGAGAGGCCGTGGTTGAGGGCGAGTTTGATCCAGAGGAACCCCGAGCCCCACAGGAGGGCGAGGACGGCCATGCGGAGCGTGGAGGCGGGAGACATGCCTCTACGGTCCGGGACCTAACGCGTGAGGACAAGTGAAGAGTTCTGGATGAGTTGTTAAGCTGTGCTACATGTTGGATGTGCGTCGGATGCAGGTGTTGCGGGCCGTGGTGAGCAGCGGGTCGGTGACGGGGGCGGCGACGGTGCTGGGCTACACGCCCTCCGCCGTGAGCCAGCAGATCGCCGCGCTGGAGAAGGAGGCGCGGACGGATCTGCTGGAACGGGTCGGGAGAGGGGTGCGCCCCACGGCGGCGGGGCTGCTCCTGACCGAGTACGCGGACACGATCAGCCGCCAGGTCGCCGAGGCGGAGACCGCCCTGGCGGATCTGCTCGCGGGGCGGACGGGCCGGCTGTCGGTGCGGTACTTCGCGACGGCGGGCGCGTCCCTGGTCGCCCCGGCGGTCGCCCGGCTGCGGACGGAGCATCCCGGCGTACAGATCGAGCTGAAGCTCATCGACCCCGAGGACCCGCTGCCTGACGTGCGCGAGGGCCGGGCGGATCTGGCGCTGGTGGTGGGGCCACGAGCCTCCGGCCAGGACGGCGTCCGGTTCCTGCACCTGCTGGACGACCCCTACCTCGCGGTACTTCCCGAGGGCCACCCCCTGGCGCATGCCGAAGTGCTGGAGATGTCCGACCTCGCGGAGGAACCCTGGGTCGGCAGCGAATGGCCAGGACCCTGCCTCGACGCCCAGCTCACCGCCTGCGAGACGGCGGGGTTCCGGCCGCGCTTCGTGGTCGAGAGCGAGGACTACGTCACCGCTCAGGGGTTCGTCGCGGCGGGGCTCGGGGTGAGCCTCATCCCCCGGCTCGGGCTGGGGGTCGGCGTGCGGCCGGGAGTGGTGGTACGGGAACTGCGGAGCCCGCAGCCCGCCCGCTCGATCTACGCGGCGCTGCGCGAGACGGCTCCGCCCCAGCCGGCGCTACGGGCGTTCATCGCGGCGATGCGGGCTGCGGCCGGGGCTGCTTGAGGGCCACCGCGGGCACCAGTTGCGGCAAGCGGTACGGCAGAGCGCCGTACCAGAGCCGTGCCACCGTGAAGCCGAAGGTCAGGCACAGGATGCCGCCCACCGCGTCGAGCCAGAAGTGGTTGGCGGTGGCGACGATGACCACGAGGGTGGCCGTCGGGTAGAGCAGGCCCAGGACGCGCACCCAGGGCACCGACGCCAGCGCGAAGATCGTCAGGCCGCACCACAGGGACCAGCCGATGTGCATGGACGGCATCGCGGCGTACTGGTTCGACATGTTCTTGAGGTCGCCGGAGGCCATCGAGCCCCATGTCTGGTGGACCATGACCGTGTCGATGAAGTCGCCGCCGTTCATCAGGCGGGGCGGGGCCAGCGGATACAGGTAGTAACCGACAAGGGCCACGCCGGTCGTCGCGAACAGCGCCATGCGCGTCGCCGCGTAACGGCCGGGATGACTGCGGAAGAGCCACACCAGGACACCGAGCGTCACCACGAAGTGCAGCGTCGCGTAGTAGTAGTTCATGCCCACGATCAGCCAAGTCACGGAATTCACCGCGTGGTTGACCGACTCCTCGACCGCGATCCCCAGGTCGTGCTCGACCCGCCAGATCCAGTCGGCATTGCGCAGCGCCTCGGCCCGCTGCTCCGGGACCGCGTTGCGGATCAGTGAGTAGGTCCAGTAACTCACAGCGATCAGCAGGATCTCGAACCAGAGGCGGGGGCGGCGCGGGGTGCGCAGTCGGCGCAGGAAGCCCGGCCTCGTATCGGCCGCGACAGGCTGGGAAACGGCCTCTTCGCGGCCTTCCAGTGTCGTCACGGTCGAATCACCCATGGACACAGAGTCTGCCAGAAAAGCCCTTGCCCCCAGATCATCCCTCGGTCCTGTCCGGGACGCATGTCCTACGGCGGGACGACTCCCCGGCCTCCTACCAGCGCAGGGGGGCAGAACCCCGGATTCTCCGCCTTAGGGACGATTACGGTCCCCAGGGGCCGAAGCGGTCGAACCGCGCACCACCAGCTCCGGCATGAACACGAACTCACTGTGCGGAGCGGGCGTCCCGCCGATCTCCTCGAGCAGCGTGCGCACCGCGGCCTGGCCCATCGCCGGCACCGGCTTGCGGACCGTGGTGAGCGGCGGGTCGGTGAAGGCGATCAGCGGGGAGTCGTCGAAGCCGACCACCGAGATGTCCTTCGGCACGTCCAGACCGAGCTGCCGGGCCGCCCGTATCGCACCCAGCGCCATCATGTCGCTGGCGCACACCACCGCCGTGCAGTTGCGCGAGATCAGCGCCGTGGCGGCCGCCTGACCGCCCTCCAGGGTGTAGAGCGAGTGCTGGACGAGCTCCGTCTCGACCGTCTCCGCGGTCAGGCCCAGCTGGTCCTGCATCGCGCGGACGAAGCCGTCGATCTTGCGCTGGACGGGCACGAACCGCTTGGGACCCAGCGCCAGGCCGATCCTCGTGTGCCCCAGCGAGATCAGATGCGTCACCGCGAGCGTCATCGCCGCTCGGTCGTCGGGGGAGATGAAGGGCGCCTGCACCTTCGGCGAGAAGCCGTCCACGAGGACGAACGGCACACCCTGGCCGCGCAGCTGCTCGTAGCGCTGCATGTCGGCGGAGGTGTCCGCGTGCAGCCCGGAGACGAAGATGATGCCGGCCACGCCCCGGTCGACGAGCATCTCGGTGAGCTCGTCCTCGGTGGAGCCGCCCGGGGTCTGCGTGGCGAGGACGGGGGTGTAGCCCTGCCGCGTCAGCGCCTGCCCGATGACCTGGGCCAGTGCCGGGAATATGGGGTTCTCCAGCTCCGGCGTTATCAGGCCCACCAGACCCTCGCTGCGCTGCCGCAGACGCACCGGGCGTTCATATCCGAGCACGTCGAGTGCGGCCAGCACGGACTGGCGGGTGGTGGAGGCGACGCCGGGCTTCCCGTTGAGGACGCGGCTGACAGTCGCTTCACTGACCCCCGCCTGTGCAGCGATGTCGGCAAGCCGTGTGGTCACAGGGTGGGACTGTACCGGCCGTATCTGCCCTTGCACACCAATGGGACGTCGCGAGCGGCCTGTTGGCCGGCCGGGTCCGGGTTGCTGCGTCATCGCGCTCCCTCGTGAAAGTGATGGCAAGAGCTTGCAGAGTCTTGCACAACCCGTCCTGTGCCGCCCCACCGCCGGAAACAAGCGTCTCACGGCAGTTGCCGACAGGTCACGCGCGGATAACTTCGACGATGCCTTGCACTTTTTTGCTGCAAGACCTTTCGCCACGCTTACATCGCTGTTACGTTCGGCGACGCCCGGCGGCCGCAACGGCGCAGTCGGACAGCGGCAGGGACGGCGGACGGGACCGCCACCTGCGCAAGCAGGGCGGCAGACGGGGCCATCCCTGCACACACGGGCTTTCACCCTCAAGGAGAACTCATGCGGCGTGGCATAGCGGCCACCGCGCTGGTGGCGTCCCTCGCCCTCACGGCGACGGCCTGCAACGGCGACAGCGACAGTGGCAGCGACTCGAGCGGTCCGGTCACCATCACGTGGTGGGACACCTCCAACGCCACCAATGAGGCGCCGACCTACAAGGCCCTCATCAAGGAGTTCGAGGCCGCCAACAAGGACGTCAAGGTCAAGTACGTCAACGTCCCCTTCGACCAGGCGCAGAACAAGTTCGACACCGCCGCCGGCGCCTCGGGCGCCCCGGACGTGCTGCGCTCCGAGGTCGGCTGGACCCCCGCCTTCGCCAAGAAGGGCTTCTTCCTGCCGCTGGACGGCACCGAGGCACTCGCCGACCAGAGCAAGTTCAAGTCCAACCTGATCGAGCAGGCCAAGTACGAGGGCAAGACGTACGGCGTCCCGATCGTCACGGACACGCTCGCCCTTGTGTACAACAAGGAGCTCTTCGAGAAGGCCGGCGTCGAGGCGCCGGGGACCTGGGACGACCTGAAGAAGGCCGCCGCCACGGTCAAGGACAAGACCGGCGTCGACGGCTACTGGGGCTCCACCCAGGCCTACTACGCCCAGTCCTTCCTCTACGGCGAGGGCACCGACACCGTCGACGCCGACGCCAAGAAGATCACCGTCAACTCGGACGCCGCGAACAAGGCGTACGGCACCTGGCTGAGCCTCTTCTCCGGCAAGGGCCTGCACAAGGCCGACACCACCGCCGACGCCTACGCCCACATCCAGGACGCCTTCGTCAACGGCAAGGTCGCCGCGATCATCCAGGGCCCGTGGGAGATCACCAACTTCTACAAGGGCGCCGCGTTCAAGGACAAGGCCAACCTCGGCATCGCCACCGTCCCGGCCGGCGGAGCCGGCAAGGCGGGCGCCCCGACCGGCGGCCACAACCTCTCGGTCTACGCCGGCTCCGACGCCGCCCACCAGAAGGCCTCGCTGAAGTTCCTCAACTTCATGACCTCCGCGAAGTCCCAGGCGACCATCGCCCTGAAGAACTCCACGCTGCCCACCCGTGACGACGCCTACACCACCGAGGTCAAGGCCGACCCGGGCATCGCCGGCTACGGCACGGTCCTCTCCGCCGCCCAGCCGCGCCCGGCGCTGCCCGAGTACAGCTCCCTGTGGGGCCCGCTGGACACCGAGCTGCCCAAGATCGCCGGCGGCAAGGAGTCCCTGGACAAGGGTCTGAGCAACGCCGAGACCGCGATCGCCAAGCTGGTCCCGGACTTCTCCAAGTAAGCCCCGAGCGGCCGCCGGATCCCCCGGTTCATGGGGGGAGGGATCCGGCGGCCATCGGCCTGTGAGCCGTACACCCCTTGAACTCCCAGAAGGTGTCGAACCATGACAGTCGCCATCGACCGCGCGACCGGCAAACGCCGCGGTGACCGCGGGCAACGCCCCGGTCTGGGCCAGCGCCTGAGGCACGGATACCAGAAGCACTGGTACGCGTACGCGATGATCGCCCCGGTGGCGGTCGTGCTCGGTGTCCTCGTGCTGTACCCCCTGGTGTACGGCCTCTACCTCACGCTCACCGACGCCAACAGCCTCAACACGGCGCGGCAGATCGGCGTCAACCACATCGACGCCACCTACCAGTTCATCGGCCTCGACAACTACGCCGACATCCTCTGGGGCGACACCGCGTACGACCGCTTCTGGTCGCACTTCATCTGGACGATCGTCTGGACGGCGGCCTGCGTGGCCCTGCACTACGGCATCGGCCTCGGCCTCGCCCTGCTGCTCAACCAGAAGCTGCGCGGCCGCACCTTCTACCGGCTGGTCCTGGTCCTGCCGTGGGCCGTACCGACCTTCGTCACCGTGTTCGGCTGGCGGTTCATGCTCGCCGACGGCGGCGTCATCAACAGCTTCCTGGAGACCCTCCATCTGCCGACACCGCTGTGGCTGGAGGACACCTTCTGGCAGCGGTTCGCCGCGATCATGGTCAACACCTGGTGCGGTGTGCCGTTCATGATGGTCTCGCTGCTCGGCGGCCTCCAGTCCATCGACGCCTCGCTCTACGAGGCCGCAGAGATGGACGGCGCGGGCGCCTGGCAGCGGTTCCGGTACGTCACGCTGCCGGGCCTCAGGTCCGTCAGCTCCACCGTCGTACTGCTCGGCGTCATCTGGACCTTCAACCAGTTCGCCATCATCTTCCTGCTGTTCGGCAACACCGCCCCGGACGCCCAGATCCTGGTCACCTGGGCGTACTACCTCGGCTTCGGACAGCAGCCGCGTGACTTCGCCCAGTCGGCCGCCTACGGCATCCTGCTGCTGGCCATCCTGATCGTCTTCACCTCCTTCTACCGCCGCTGGCTGAACCGCAACGACCAGCAGCTCGCGATCTGAGGCAGGAGTCACCATGAGTACCTCAACCCCCTCCGACATCAAGGCGGACCGTCCGGTGACCCCGCAGGTCCTCGAAGCCTCCCGGCTGCGCAAGGGCCGCGGACGCGAGCAGCGCAGCCTCGTCGGCTCCCTCGCCTCCCACGGCATCCTGACCGTCGCGAGCCTGATCGCGCTGTTCCCGATCGCCTGGCTGGTCTATCTCTCCCTCGGCCCGGACAAGGACGACTACCTCCACCCGGGCGGCATCTGGGACAAGATGACGCTGGACAACTACTCGTTCGTCCTGGAGCACACGAACTTCTTCGACTGGCTGAAGAGCTCGCTGATCGTCTCCCTCGGCACCACCGTCATCGGTGTGTTCGCGGCGGCCACCACCGGCTACGCGGTCTCCCGCATGCGGTTCCCCGGCTACCGGAAGTTCATGTGGGTGCTACTGGTCACCCAGATGTTCCCGATAGCCGTACTCATCGTGCCGATGTACCAGATCCTGTCGGAACTCCAGCTCATCGACAGCTACCTTGGGCTCGTCCTCGTCTACTGCGCGACCGCGGTGCCCTACAGTGCCTGGCTGCTGAAGGGCTACTTCGACACCATCCCGTTCGAGATAGACGAGGCGGGACGCGTCGACGGGCTGACCCCCTTCGGCACGTTCTTCCGGCTGATCCTGCCGCTCGCCAAGCCGGGTCTGGCGGTCGCCGCGTTCTACAACTTCATCACCGCCTTCGGTGAGGTCGCCTTCGCCACCACGTTCATGCTCGACGACCAGAAGTACACGCTCGCCGTCGGCCTGCAGAGCTTTGTCAGTGAGCACGACGCGCAGCGGAACCTGATGACGGCGGCGGCGGTGTTGATCGCGATACCGGTGTCGGCGTTCTTCTATCTCGTGCAGAAGAACCTGGTGACCGGCCTCACCGCCGGCGGCACGAAGGGCTGACCGCCGATCGAGCCGCGATGGCCGTCTGTTGTCCGACGGCTTCGTCGTGGCTGATCGCGCAGTTCCCCGCGCCCCTTCGGGGCGCGGGTGGCGGCCGCGGTGGCCATCCGACCCCGCTGTCACCGCGGCCGCCTCCATCACCCGCCCCCGTACCCCCACCTGACCCGATGACTCCTCCCCCACTCTCGACTCCGCTCGAGCGGGGGGACCCCCACCGCAAGGACGCCATGAGCCAGCAGCACACTGCCGACCCGGCCCCGACCTCCGCCGTAGCCACCGTCGCCCGGCACCGCGACTGGTGGCGGGACGCGGTGATCTACCAGGTCTATCCGCGCAGCTTCGCCGACAGCAACGGCGACGGCATGGGCGATCTGGAAGGCGTACGCTCCCGACTCCCGTATCTGCGCGACCTCGGCGTGGACGCCGTGTGGCTCAGCCCCTTCTACGCCTCCCCGCAGGCCGACGCCGGCTACGACGTCGCCGACTACCGGGCCGTGGACCCCATGTTCGGCAACCTGCTCGACGCGGACGCCCTGATCCGCGACGCGCACGAACTGAACCTGCGGATCATCGTCGACCTGGTCCCCAACCACTCCTCGGACCAGCACGAGTGGTTCAAGCGGGCCCTGCGCGAAGGCCCCGGTTCGGCCCTGCGGGACCGCTACCACTTCCGCCCCGGCAAGGGGGAGAGCGGCGAACTCCCGCCCAACGACTGGGAGTCGATCTTCGGCGGCCCGGCGTGGACGCGGGTCACCGAACCGGACGGCTCGCCGGGCGAGTGGTACCTGCACCTCTTCGCCCCGGAGCAGCCCGACTTCAACTGGGAACACCCGGCGGTCGGCGACGAGTTCCGCTCCATCCTGCGCTTCTGGCTGGACATGGGCGTCGACGGTTTCCGCATCGACGTGGCGCACGGCATGGTGAAGGCGGAGGGTCTCCCGGACCTCGGCGACCACGAGCAGCTGAAGCTGCTGGGCAACGATGTCATGCCGTTCTTCGACCAGGACGGCGTGCACGACATCTACCGCCAGTGGCGGACGATCCTCGACGAGTACTCCGGAAATGGAAGGGGGCCCGAAGGGCCTTCCTCAGAAGGGCGGTGGCGGGAGACGGGCGGGCGCATCTTCGTGGCCGAGGCATGGACACCGACGGTCGAGCGGACCGCCAACTACGTCCGCCCGGACGAGCTCCACCAGGCCTTCAACTTCCAGTACCTGGGCACCGCGTGGGACGCGACGGAACTCCGCGAGGTGGTGGACCGCACGCTGGAGGCGATGGCCCCGGTGGGCGCACCGGCGACATGGGTGCTGTCCAACCACGATGTGACCCGCCACGCGACCCGCTTCGCCAACCCGCCCGGCCTCGGCACCCAGATCCGCACGGCGGGCGACCGGGAGCTGGGCCTGCGCAGGGCCAGGGCGGCAACGCTGCTCATGCTGGCGCTGCCGGGCTCGGCATACGTCTACCAGGGCGAGGAACTGGGCCTCCCGGACGTAGTGGATCTGTCCGACGACGTCCGCCAGGACCCGGCGTACTTCCGCGGCGCCGGCCAGGACGGCTTCCGCGACGGCTGCCGGGTGCCGATCCCGTGGACGCGGGAGGGTTCGTCGTACGGCTTCGGCGCGGGCGGCAGCTGGCTGCCCCAGCCGGCGAGCTGGGCCGAGCTGAGCGTGGAGGCCCAGACGGGCGTGCCGGGCTCGACGCTGGAGCTGTACCGCAGGGCACTGGGTCTGCGCCGCTCCCAGCCGGACCTGGGCGCCGGCGAGTCGGTGGAGTGGCTCCGCGCCCCCGAGGGCGTACTCGCCTTCCGCCGCGGCGACTTCGTCTGCGTCGCCAACACCGGCGGCGAGTCGGTCACGACCCCGTCCTACGGCCGTGTCCTGCTCACCAGCGGTGAGATCGCGGAGGCGGACGGCGAGACGAAGGTCCCCTCGGACACGACGGTGTGGTGGACGACGGCCTGACGGTCGTTCCCCGGAGAGGGCCCGCTGCCTGTTGAGGCGGCGGGCTCTCTCCTGTGGGGGTGCCGTAGCGTCACCGCCTGTGGAGATCACATGGGCGATATGGGGCCACGCGCGGGGCAAGGCCGACATCGAGCGTCTCTACCAGCTCTGGGACGAGGACGCGTACGAGGCGGTCGAGGCCGGGGCCAGGGAGCTCGAGGCGAAAGCGGGGCGCCTGCACAGACGTTCCCGGCGTCTGACCCTGGGGCAGTTCGCGAGGTTCATGGCCACAGGTGCGGCGTGTGCCCATGGGCGCGGGGCGCGGGTGCTGAACGAGATGGATGCGCTCGCGGCGGAGCTGAACGGGACGGCGGGACCGTATCGGCTGCTCCTGCTGGGTGTGCGGAGGAACCGCCTGGTCGTCCTCAACGCCGAGCGGCGGCACAGCGAGGCCGAGGCGGAAGGGTCGGCCGTGCTGCGCGAACTGACTCGGCTCAAGCATCTGATGTCGGTGCAGAGTGTCGAGTTGTCCGTGCTGGCCACGCTTGTCGACGCGCTGTGCGGGCAGGCCCGCCATGAGGAGGCCGAGACCATCGCGCGGGGGAACCTGCCCCGCGCTGAACGACGTGCGCTCGCCGCCCTGCACTGCGGCCTGGTCGAAAGCCTCAACGGCCAAGGGCGTCTCGACGAAGCGCTCACCGAGGCACGTCGATTCGCCCCGCCCCGGGTCCGGGAGCAGACCGGAAGACTGGACATGGGCACGGCCGCCGCCCTGCACGGCCTGGGACGCCGAAGCGAGGCGGAAGCGGCGGCGCGTCAGGCACTGGCCGACTGCGAGCGGCTTCTCCATCCGGAGCACCCGCGCCTGCGGCAGGCCCGCACGCTGCTGGCCGAGATCGAAGAGGCCGCTCACTGAAATCGCCGGCGTCATTGACGGCTCCGAGTTGGAAGGGGCGGCATTCAACAACTCGTGAGCGTGGCGGAGTTGAGAAGGGCACGTCAAGGGTGTGGTTGAAAGTTCTTTCTGTGAGTTTCAAGCCCCTTGCTGTAAACCTTTCGTTAGCGGTACGTTCTCGCCGGCGCCGGGCAAGGACGCCTGGCCGTCACGCAAGGAGCCCCCACGTGATATCGAGATGGTCCGCAACCGCCGGCGCCGCGGCCACCGCGCTCGCCACCGCGGCCGCCGTCCTGGCCCCCACGACCGCCGCCGCCTCCCCGCCCGGCACCAAGGACGTCACGGCCGTCCTCTTCGAGTGGAACTTCGCCTCGGTCGCCAAGGAGTGCACCAACACGCTCGGCCCCGCCGGCTACGGCTATGTCCAGGTCTCCCCGCCCGCCGAGCACATCCAGGGCTCGCAGTGGTGGACCTCGTACCAGCCCGTGAGCTACAAGATCGCCGGGCGTCTCGGTGACGCCACCGCCTTCCGGAACATGGTGACCACCTGCCACAACGCGGGCGTGAAGGTCGTCGTCGACACCGTCATCAACCACATGTCGGCGGGCAGCGGCACCGGCACCGGCGGCTCGTCGTACACGAAGTACAACTACCCCGGCCTGTACTCCTCGTACGACTTCGACGACTGCACGTCGACCATCAGCGACTACACCAACCGCGCCAACGTCCAGAACTGCGAACTCGTCGGCCTCGCCGACCTGGACACCGGCGAGGAGTACGTCCGCTCCGCCATCGCCGGGTACATGAACACGCTGCTCGGCTACGGCGTCGACGGCTTCCGCATCGACGCGGCCAAGCACATCCCGGCCACCGACCTCGCCAACATCAAGTCGCGGCTCTCCAACACCTCGGTCTACTGGAAGCAGGAGGCCATCTACGGCAGCGGAGAGGCCGTCCAGCCCACCGAGTACACCGGCAACGGGGACGTGCAGGAGTTCCGTTACGCCTACGACCTCAAGCGTGTCTTCAACAACGAGAACCTCGCCTACCTGAAGAACTACGGTGAGGGCTGGGGCTATATGAGCAGCTCGGTCTCCGGTGTCTTCGTCGACAACCACGACACCGAGCGCAACGGCTCCACGCTCAACTACAAGGACGGGGCGAACTACACCCTCGCCAACGTCTTCATGCTCGCCTACCCGTACGGCGCCCCGGACATCAACTCCGGCTACGAGTGGTCCAGCACGGACGCCGGTCCGCCCAACAGCGGCTCGGTGACGGCCTGCTGGCAGGACGGCTGGAAGTGCCAGCACGCCTGGCCGGAGATCCTCCGCATGGTCGCCTTCCGCAACGCGACCCGCGGTGAGTCGGTCACCAACTGGTGGGACAACGGCGGCGACGCGATCGCCTTCGGCCGGGGCGGCAAGGGCTATGTCGCCATCAACCACGAGTCGAGCAGCCTGAGCCGTACGTACCAGACCTCGCTGAGCGCCGGGACGTACTGCAACGTGCAGAACAACACGACGGTGACCGTCAACTCCAGCGGCCAGTTCACCGCCACCCTCGGCGCCAACACCGCGCTCGCGATCTACACCGGCAAGGCCGGCTGCTGAACCGCTCCACCCTCAGGACGGCCATCCCCGCCACGTCGCAGGGGTGGCCGTCCGAGTATCTCGATGTACATGATCCGGCCGTACACCACGTCGAGGATCAGATCGCCCCTCGAGGGCACCAGCGGTACGCAGCGATGGCCCGGTCCGTAGGGCTGTCCGCCCGGATGCTCCGCGGTCCGGATGCTCTGGCAGTAGTCGTCGCCGCAGCCGCACTCGCCGACCATCCGGACGTCCCATACGCAGATGGCCAGCCAGTGTTCCCCCTCCTCCGTCAGGAGGGCGGCCAGTTCGGCGACGAGCTCCGGGTAGAGGTCGCGAACGAGGGGCGGTTCCTGCTCCATGGGGGGACGATAGCCAGGGGTGGCCGCGTGGGGCGATCGATTATGCGCGCTGCGCGGGGGGTTGACGTGTTCCCCTGCTGAAACTTCTTTCCGTTGCTTTCAGGACTCTTGCTGTAAGCATTGCGGCGGCGATACGTTTCGCGCGGGGTCGGACCCACGTAGAGCCGCCGCAATCGCAAGGAGTCCATCTGTGATACCGAGATGGCCGTCGCCGTCGAGGCGTCGTTCCGCCCATGTCGGACGGGTCGCCGCGGTCACCGTGACCGCGCTGGCCGCAGCGCTCGTCCAACCCCTCGCGGCGCGGGCGGACACCCCGCCGCCACCCCCGTCCGACGCCAGGCTCGCCGCGGCGCCCGCCCGGCACGACTCCACGCGCGAGCAGTTCTACTTCGTCCTGCCGGACCGCTTCGCCAACGGCGACACCGGCAACGACAAGGGCGGGCTGACGGGCACCCGCCTCGCCACCGGGTACGACCCCACCGACAAGGGCTTCTATCAGGGCGGCGACCTCAAGGGTCTGACCAGGAAGCTCGACTACATCAAGGATCTGGGCACCACCTCCATCTGGATGGCCCCGATCTTCAAGAACCAGCCCGTGCAGGGGACGGGGAGCGACGCCTCCGCCGGCTACCACGGCTACTGGATCACGGATTTCACCCAGGTCGACCCGCACTTCGGCACGAACAAGGACCTGGAGACCCTGATCTCCAAGGCCCACGCCAAGGGCATGAAGGTCTACTTCGACGTCATCACCAACCACACGGCCGATGTCGTCGACTACGAGGAGAAGTCCTACGACTACCTCTCCAAGGGCGCGTTCCCGTACCTGACCAAGGACGGCGAGCCCTTCGACGACACCGACTACGCGGACGGCACGAAGGACTTCCCGGCGGTCGACACCGACTCCTTCGCGCGCACCCCCAAGGCCACCAGGAACAACAAGGTCCCGTCATGGCTCAACGACCCGACGATGTACCACAACCGCGGGGACTCCACCTTCGCCGGTGAGAGCTCCGAGCAGGGCGACTTCTCCGGCCTCGACGACCTGTGGACCGAGCGTCCCGAGGTCGTCAGCGGCATGGAGAGGATCTACGAGAAGTGGGTCCGCGACTTCGACATCGACGGCTTCCGGATCGACACCGTGAAACACGTCGACCTGGAGTTCTGGACCCAGTGGGCCACCGCCCTCGACTCCTACGCGGCCCAGCACGGCCGCGACGACTTCTTCATGTTCGGCGAGGTCTACTCCGCCGACACGTCGATCACCTCGCCGTACGTCACCCAGGGCCGCCTCGACGCCACGCTCGACTTCCCCTTCCAGGAGGCGGCACGGCAGTACGCCTCCCAGGGCGGCAGCGCGCAGAAGCTCGCCAGTGTCCTCGGCGACGACTACAAGTACACGACCGACAAGGCCAACGCGTACGAGCAGGTCACCTTCCTCGGCAACCACGACATGGGCCGCATCGGGTACTTCCTGAACCAGGACAACCCGAAGGCGACCGACGCCGAGCTCCTCGCCAAGGACAAGCTCGCCAACGAGCTGATGTTCCTCAGCCGCGGCAACCCGGTCGTCTACTACGGCGACGAGCAGGGGTTCACCGGCGCCGGCGGCGACAAGGACGCCCGCCAGACCATGTTCGCGTCGAAGACGGCCGACTACCTCGACGACGACGAGATCGGCACCGACCGTACGCACGCGAGCGACGCGTACGACACGAGCGCGCCGCTGTACCGGCAGATCGCCGCTCTGTCCAACCTCCGCAAGGCCAACCCCGCCCTCACCGACGGCGTCCAGACCGAGCGCTACGCGGCTGACGGCAGCGGGGTCTACGCCTTCTCGCGCACCGACGCCAAGACGGGCACCGAGTACGTCGTCGCGTTCAACAACGCCGGTGAGGCGAAGTCGGCGACCTTCGCGACCGGTTCGGCCGGGATGAAGTTCTCCGGGATCTACGGGACTTCGAGCGCGGCGACGTCCGACGCCGACAAGAAGATCACCGTCACCGTCCCCGCCGGCTCCGCGATCGTCCTCAAGGCGGCCGGCAAGCTCGCCAAGCCCGCCACCGCGCCGACGCTCACCCTCAAGGCGCCCGACGCCGGAGCCACCGGCACGGTCGAGATCAGCGCCGATGTCACCGGCGGACAGCTCAACCGCGTCGTCTTCGCCGCGCAGGTCGGCAACGGCAAGTGGCGCACCCTCGGCTCCGCCGACCACGCGCCCTACAAGGTCACGCAGGTCGTCGGGGAGGACGTGGCGGCCGGAACGGCCCTGCGGTACAAGGCCGTTGTCATCGACTCGGCCGGACGCACCGCGAGCACCACGGCGGCCTCCACCACCGGCACCCCGCCCGCCGCGGAGATCCCCACCGCCTCCTCCCGCGACTACGCGATCGTCCACTACAAGCGCGCCGACGGCGACTACGTGAACTGGGGCCTGTACGCCTGGGGCGACATCGCCGACGGCGAGGCCACGAACTGGCCGGACAGCCACCCCTTCGTCGGCCGTGACGCCTACGGCGCCTTCGCCTACGTCAAGCTGAAGCCGGGCGCCTCCGGTGTCGGCTTCCTCGTCATCGACAAGGACGGCGACAAGGACGTCTCCGCCGACCGCACGATCGACGTCACCAGAACCGGCGAGGTCTGGATCGAGCAGGGCAGGACGGACGTCGTCACCGAGAGGCCCGACTATCCCGCGCAGGACAAGACCAAGGCGGTCCTGCACTACCACCGGGCCGACGGGAACTACGACGGCTGGGGACTGCACGTCTGGACGGGCGCCGCGAACCCCACGGACTGGTCGAAGCCCCTGGAGCCGGTGAAGACTGACGCCTATGGCGCGGTCTACGAGGTACCGCTCACCGACGGGGCCACCAGCCTCAGTTACATCCTCCACAAGGGCGACGAGAAGGACCTGCCCAGCGACCAGTCGCTCGACCTCACGGCGGGCGGTCACGAGGTGTGGCTGGTGAACGGCCAGGAGAAGTACCTGCTCCCGCAGCCCGCGGGCTCCGCGGCCGCCCTCGACCTGACCACCTCCAAGGCGGTCTGGATCGACCGGAACACGGTCGCCTGGAACGGCTCCGACGCCGCGGTCTCCACCCAGCTGCTGTACAGCCGCGACGGCTCGATCGCGGCCAAGGACGGCGCGCTGACCAGTGACGACGAGCGCCGGCTCCGGCTGTCGAAGACCACTCTCACCGACGCCCAGAAGGAGAAGTTCCCGCACCTGAAGGACTACACCGCCTGGTCCGTCGACCCGCGCGACCGCGACCGGGTACGCGAGGCACTGCGGGGCCAGCTCGTCGCCTCCCAGCGGGCCGTCAACGGCGCCGTCCTCGCGGCCACCGGAGTGCAGATCGCCGGCGTGCTCGACGATCTCCACCCGGCCGCGACCAAGGCCGACCTCGGCCCGACGTTCGACAGGAGCGGCCGTCCGACGCTGTCCGTCTGGGCGCCGACCGCGCAGAGCGTCGCGCTGGAGCTCGACGGCTCCACGGTGAGGATGAAGCGCGACACCTCCACCGGCGTCTGGTCCGTCACCGGCCCCAAGTCCTGGAAGGGCAAGGAGTACCGGTACGTCGTGAAGGTCTGGGCGCCCAGTGTCCAGAAGGTCGTCACCAACAAGGTCACCGACCCCTACTCGGTCGCCCTGACCGCCGACTCGGAGCGCAGTCTCGTCGTCGACCTGGCCGACAAGTCCCTCGCCCCGAGCGGCTGGTCGACGTACACCAAGCCGAAGGCCACCCCGCTCAAGGACGCCCAGATCCAGGAGCTGCACATCCGGGACTTCTCCGTCGCGGACAAGACGGCCGGCGACCCGGGCACGTACCTCGCCTTCACCGACAAGAACAGCGACGGCTCCAAGCACCTGAAGGAGCTCGCGAAGTCGGGCACCTCCTACGTCCATCTCCTCCCGGCGTTCGACATCGCCACCATCCCCGAGAAGAAGCCCGACCAGGCGACCCCCGACTGCGACCTGGCCTCCTACGCGGCCGACTCCGGCAAGCAGCAGGAGTGTGTCGCGAAGACGGCCGCGAAGGACGCCTACAACTGGGGCTACGACCCGTACCACTACACGGTCCCCGAGGGCTCCTACGCCACCGACCCCGACGGCACCGGGCGCACGGTCGAGTTCCGCGAGATGGTCAAGTCCCTGAACGAGGACGGCCTGCGGGTCGTCATGGACGTCGTCTACAACCACACGACGGCCGGCGGGCAGGCCGACACCAGCGTCCTCGACAAGCTCGTCCCCGGCTACTACCAGCGGCTCCTCGCCGACGGCTCGGTAGCCAACAGCACCTGCTGCGCCAACACGGCACCCGAGAACGCCATGATGGGCAAGCTGGTCGTCGACTCGATCGTCACCTGGGCCAAGGAGTACAAGGTCGACGGCTTCCGCTTCGACCTCATGGGCCACCACCCGAAAGCCAACATCCTGGCGGTCCGCAAGGCCCTGGACGGGCTGACCCTCGCCAAGGACGGCGTCGACGGCAAGAAGATCATCCTGTACGGCGAGGGCTGGAACTTCGGCGAGGTAGCCGACGACGCCCGCTTCGTGCAGGCCACCCAGAAGAACATGGCCGGAACCGGCATCGCCACCTTCTCCGACCGGGCCCGTGACGCGGTGCGCGGCGGCGGCCCCTTCGACGAGGACCCCGGAGTCCAGGGCTTCGCGTCCGGGCTCTACACCGACCCCAACTCCTCGAAGAACAACGGCACCACGGCCGAGCAGAAGGCCCGTCTGCTGCACTACCAGGACCTCATCAAGGTCGGGCTGAGCGGCAACCTCGCCAAGTACACGTTCACCGACACCGACGGCAAGGAGGTCACCGGCGCCGAGGTCGACTACAACGGCCAGCCCGCCGGCTACGCGGACGCGCCCGGCGACGCCCTCGCCTACGCCGACGCCCACGACAACGAGTCGCTGTTCGACGCGCTGACGTACAAGCTGCCCGCCACGACCGGTGCCGACGACCGCGCCCGGATGCAGGTCCTCGCCATGGCGACCGCGACCCTCTCGCAGGGCCCGGCGCTCTCCCAGGCGGGCACCGACCTGCTGCGCTCCAAGTCCCTGGACCGCAACTCCTACGACAGCGGCGACTGGTTCAACGCCATCCACTGGAGCTGCGAGGACGGCAACGGCTTCGGACGCGGGCTGCCGATGGCGGCCGACAACGAGTCCAAGTGGTCCTTCGCCAAGCCCCTGTTGGGTGCGGTGAAGGTGGGCTGCCCGCAGATCGAGGGAAGCTCGGCGGCGTACCAGGACCTGCTGCGGATCCGTTCGACGGAGAGCGTGTTCTCCCTCGGCACGGCCGCGCAGGTGCAGTCGAAGCTGTCCTTCCCGCTGTCGGGCAAGGAGGAGACGCCGGGTGTGATCACCATGGAACTCGGTGACCTCGTCGTGGTGTTCAACGCGACGCCCGAGGCCCAGAAGCAGCGGGTGGCCGCCCTGGCCGGCACGGCGTACGCGCTGCACGAGGTGCAGGCGACGGGTGCGGACTCTACCGTCAAGGCGTCTTCCTACGAGCGGGTTTCGGGCACCTTCGCCGTTCCGGGACGGACTGTGGCCGTATTCTCCCGCAAGTCCTGACAACGGCATTACCTTGGTGGGGCAGACCCGGAACCGGGTCTGCCCCATCGTGCTGTCCAAGGGCTGAACACATGGACGTCAACGGAGACCTGACAGGCACGACCGTGATGGTCGTGGACGATGCGGAGGCAAGCCGGTACGCCATGAGCACCCTGCTGAGCCGTGCGGGCCACCGGGTCGTTCCGGTCGCCAGCGGTCACGAGGCGCTCGCCGAACTCGACGATCGGCTGCGCAAGGGCACCCTGCCGGACGTGGCCCTCGTCGACGTGGGCCTGCCGGACATGAGCGGCTTCGAACTGTGCCGTCTGTTCAAGGAGCGGCCGCACACGGCCGGGCTGCCCGTCGTGCACTTCTCGGCGGCCAACGTGGCCCCGGTCGACTGCTGCGAGGGCCTGGGCGCGGGATTCGAGTCCTATCTGAAGGTGCCCGCCGAGCCCCTGGAGATCGAGGCCGTGGTCCGGGCCGCCGTGCGCAACGCACAAGTGCGGGCCGACGACCGGGCGCTGGTACGACGGCTGACACTGCTGTCGGAGACGATCGTCACCATCCAGGCGGCGCGCTCCCTGCCGGAACTCACCGACGCGGCCGCCGAGGGCATCTCGCGGGTCACCGGCACCCCCGCCGCCGTCTTCGTCCTCGACCAGGAGGACCGGCTGTACCGGGGTCTGTCCCGGGACCGCGTTCCCGTCGCCCTGCCGGACGAGGGGGCCGACCGGGCGGTGGCCGCGCTGCTCCAGCGGCTCACCCGGGGACAGGCCGTCGGCGTGCAGCTCACCACGGTGCCCGCGCCACTGTGGCCGGCCGGGTACTTCCGGCCGGGCGTGGAGCACGACGCCCGGCTGGCGCTCGTCCGCACACAGGACGGCAGGGCCACGGTGTGCCTGGCCGCGCCCGCGCGCGGGATGCGGCGGCTGGGCCCCGAGCGCGAGAGCCTGCTGGCCCAGCTGACCCAGGCCACCGCGTTCGCCGCGGAACCGCTGCTCATGTACCAGGTGGAGCGGCATGTCGCCCTCACCCTCCAGCACAGCTTCCTGCCCCAGCCGCACCGGCTGCCCGAGCTGCCCGGCATGGACGTCGTGGTCCGCTATGTGCCCGCGTCCCCGGAGACCGAGATCGGCGGCGACTTCTACGCGGCGCTGCGTACGGACGAGGGCGTGCTCACCGCGGTCGGCGACGTCGTCGGGCACTCGCTGGACGCGGCGACCGTCATGGTGGAGATCCGGCACGCGCTGCGCGCCTACGCCGTCGAGGACAGCGACCCGGCCGTGCTCGCGCAGCGCCTCGACCGGATGCTCCAGCGCTACCACCCCGACCTCACGGCCACGGTCTGTCTGGCCCTGATCGACCCCGGCACCGGGCGCACCCTGATCGCCAACGCGGGACACATCCCCCCGCTGATCGTCCGGGACACCGGCAGCGCCGACTACGTCAAGGCGGCCGGTCCGCTGCTCGGAGTCGGGCTGCCCCACCCGCCGACCACCGAGCTCTTCCTCGAACCCACCGACCGGCTCCTCATGGTCACCGACGGCCTGATCGAGACCCGGGGCACCGACCTCTCGGCCTCGATGGAGCACCTCCGCGCGGCCGCCGCCGGCTCCCTGCCCGGCCTGGACGCCCTGTGCGACACCCTTCTGGCCTCCTTCGGCCACGACCGGGACGACGACATCGCGATGCTGGCGCTGCGGCTGGGGTGAGACGGCCCTGTGAGGGCTCTTGTACGACGGTTAGGGTGCCCTCGTCGCCCTAGAACAGGAGTCCTCATGCCGCAGATCACGATCGAACGCTCCCCGTATCTCGACCATGTCGACTGGGAGGAGTTCGCCCTGGCGCTGCACCCGGTCGTCGTCGAGACGGCGGCCGCGAAGCTCGAGGCGTGCAAGACCCGGGTGCTGCGCACCGAGGACGAGGCGGTCGGCGGCGAGAAGGAGAACCACGCGATCGTGAACGTGACGCTCGCCCTGCTCGCCGGTCGGTCCGAGGAGACCAAGGCGAAGCTCACCGAGGCGGTCGTGGAACTGCTGCGCAAGCACGTCGGGCCCGCGGACGGCGTCGCCGTGCACCTCTCCGCCGAGGTACGCGACCTGGACGCCTCCTACACCAAGGCCGTGCTCTAGGACGCCAGCGCGATCAGCCGGGCCGCCAGGTCGGTGAAGGGGCCGTCGTGCGGCTCGTCCCTGAGCATGTGGCGCAGCAGCGCGGACATCTCCTCGTCGTGGGCCGCGCTCACCGCGGCCAGTGCCGCGAAGTCGTGCACGAGCTGCACCTCCAGCTCGTCGCGCGGGATGCGCCGGCCGTCCAGCCAGATCAGCGCGGTCGACTCGGCGAGCGAGATCCAGGAGCGGATGACCAGTTCCAGCCGCGCGGGCGGGTTCTCCACCCGCAGATGCGAAAGGATCTGGTCATACGCGGCCTGCCGTACGGAGTCGATGAGCGCGTTGGTCGTCGAGGAGCCGACGGCCGGGCCGCCCCGCATCAGCGCCGCGAAACCGGGCCCGTGGTCGTCCACGAAGTCGAAGTACCGCCGCATCACCCGCAGCAGCCGCGTGCCCAGCGGCCCTTCCCGCGCCTCGACGAACCGGTCCGCGAGATCGTCGGCCGCACGCTTCAACGCGGCCTCGTAGAGGCTGAGTTTGCCGGGGAAGTAGTGGTAGACCAGCGGGCGGGAGATGCCTGCCGCGGTCGCTATCTCGTCGATGGAGACATCGTCGGGCGAGCGTTGGCTGAACAGTTCGAGGGCAACGCCGATCAGCTGCTGCCGCCGCTCCTCGACTCCCATTCTTCGCCGTACCCCGGTAGTCATGCGAACACCTTACCGATCGGATCCGGCCCGGAACGGCCCGGTCCGGACACGGGTGTTCACATATCCAGCACAAGTCGCTCACTTCGTGCTCGCGAAACGCAGATCAGTATCGAGTCCCCGCGCTCCGCGTCCGTCAGCAACTCGTCCCGGTGGTCCACCTCGCCCTCCAGCACCCGCTGTTGGCAGGTCCCGCAGAAACCCTGCTCGCAGGAGTAGAGCGTGTTCGGCAGTTCCCGGCGCACGGCGGCCAGCACGGAGGAGTCCGCCGGGACCGCCAACGTCCGTCCGCTGCGCCGGAGTTCGACCTCGAACGCGGCCCCCGGCGCGGTGGCGCGGGGCGTGAACCGCTCCAGGTGCACCTGCGGGAACCGCTCCTCGACCGCCGCCATGAGCCCTTCAGGACCGCAGCAGTAGACGGCGGCATCCTCGGGCACGTCCAGCGCGCCGAGTTCGGGCGTACCCGCCACGACGGTCACCTGGTCCAGTTCCTCGAGCTCCGCCAGGAACGGCATCGACTCCCGTGACCGCCCGCAGTACAGCAACCGCCACTCCGCACCGTCCGGCAGCGCCCTCAGCATCGGCAGGATCGGCGTGATCCCGATGCCGCCCGCGACGAAGACGTAGGAGGGTGCCTCGACCAGCGGGAAGCGGTTCCGCGGCCCGCGCACCTCCAGCTCCATCCCCTCGGCCACCTGTTCGTGCACCTCGCGCGAGCCGCCCCGCCCGTCCGTCACCAGCCGGGTCGCCACCGTGTACGACGAGGTGTCCGCCGGGTCCCCGCACAGCGAGTACTGCCGGACAAGGCCCGACGGCAGGACGAGGTCCAGGTGCGCGCCGGGCTCCCAGCGCGGCAAGTCCTTTCCCTCCAGGAGCAGTTGTACGACCCCGTCGGCGGCCTCCTCGCGCGAGGCCACCAGCAGCCGCAGCGCCCGCGACCGGGGCCGCCCGGAGACCGGCTCGTCCAGCGCGGGCATCGGCCACAGCGGCGAGGCCTGGATACGGCGGCGCATCGCCCGGCGGGTGAGGAGCGCGGCCCCCGCGACGAGCACGACGGTCAGGGGCTTCGGCATCACTCGGCACCCTTCTCCGCCGCGAGGGCCGCGACGGCGGCGGGGGAGGAGGCCAGATAGGCGACGGCCTGCTCGGTGCACCCCTCCTGGGAGGGGTGGTAGGCGCGGCTCAGATAGCGCGGTATCGACCTGAGCATGTCGCCGGTCCCGGGCAGCACACCGCGCCGCCCCCGGACGTGGAAGTCCTTGAAGCTCGCCCTGCTGTCGGCCAGTGTCGGGTCGTTCGTCATGAAGAAGCGGGCCCCGCGCTGCCACAGGAACACCAGCGTCGTGAACGCCGTGGCCCAGGTGCGTACCCGGCGCCGGTAGCTGCCGTCCACATGCTGGAAGAGGTCGAAGGCGACCGAGCGGTGCTCGACCTCCTCGGCACCGTGCCAGCGCAGCAGGTCCAGCATGGTGGGATCGGCGCCTCGCCGGTCCAACTCCTCGGCGTTCAGCACCCAGTTGCCGAGGAAGGCGGTGTAGTGCTCGATGGCCGCGATGAGGGCCACACGCTCCAGCAGCCACCACTTGCGCGCCTTGCCCGGCGGCAGGGTCCGGTCGCCGAGCAGCTTCTCGAAGAACCAGTCGATCTGCGCGGTGTAGGGCGTCGGATCGAGACCCAGCTCCTTCAGATGGGGCAGCACCTCGTCATGGGCCTGCGAGTGCATGGCCTCCTGGCCGATGAACCCGATGACGTCCTCGCGCAGTTGCTCGTCCCGGATGAGCGGCAACACCTGCTTGTAGACGTGGACGAACCAGCGCTCGCCGGCCGGCAGCAGAAGATGGAGCACATTGATGGTGTGTGTGGTGAAGGGATCGCCGGGCACCCAGTGGAGCGGAGTGTCCTCCCAGGCGAAGGACACCTTCCGCGCCTTGAGCGGCACCCGGTCCGGCGTGTTGGACATGGCGTCAATGTACTGACGGGTAAGTCTTCCGGGAACCCTCGCGCACGCTCTTGTTTACGTCAGTGTCAGCAAGCCTGTTGGGCTGAGCGGGCCCGCTCCCTACCGCAGCCCGTTGATCGACCGCCCGTCCTCCAGCGTCCCCTTCAGCCCGGCCTGCGCGCCTTCCTTGGTCTTCACGGTCAGCAGGTTGCCCCGGGCGGAGCCACTGACCGCACCCGTCGCACCGACCGACGCCGTGTCCTTGCTGCCGGCCGCCAGCAGATACCAGTCGCCCGCCTCCGACTTCCACAGCACACCCGCCAGCACATGCGGGTCCCGCGGTCCGCACGCCGGGACGTTCTCGGCCTTCGCCGCGACCGCCCCGTACGCCCCGCCCGGAGTGCGGAACTGCGCCAGCACACGGGTGCCGCCACCACGCCAGGTCTCGGCGCGCGTGCACATCCACTCCGCGGCACCGCTCGCGTCGGGCAGCCGCTGCTCGGCGTACGGCCACGCGTTCACCGTCCGTACGCCCGCCGAGCGCATCGCCGACAGGGAGCAGGCGTACGGCGCCCAGGTGCGCAGCGCCTGAGCGCCGTACGCCTCGTGGAGCGCGCCGGGGCGGCCGGTGGTGAGCCGGGCCGGGACCAGTTCGCCGAGGTCGCTCATCAGACGGGTGCCACTGCGGTCGCTCAGCTGGAGGACGTTCCAGGACGTGCAGCCGCCGGTCTGCTGGGCGGGTCCGGCCAGCGGCGAGGTCACCCCGTCGGTCAGGGTGAGGGCCATCGTGCCGGCGGAGGGCTTCAGAAGATCCCGCTCGGCGGCCTTTGTCACCCAAGGCGCCATGAGATAGCGGACATTGCCGTCGGCCCGGCCCAGCACGACCGCGCTCGCCTCGGCCGACGTCGCCCCGTCGACCCGCGCGAAGTCGAGGGCCGCGCCCTGCGTGCCGTCCTGCGGCTCGGCGTAACGGGCGATGCGCAGACCGTCGTAGAGGATCACCACGCGCGCGTTGTCGACGTTTCCGGCGTACAGGAGCTGGGCCGGTCCCGAGGGGCCGCCGGACGGGGTGCCGGGGGTCGCGGAGACCCGTACCGTCTCGCCGGGGCGGGCCCAGACGGCGAGGGCGCGGCGCAGCAGCGCGGTGTCGTCGGTGAGGTCGCCGCGGGCGGGCCACACGGAGAAGTCGTTGCGCGAGGCGGCCTGCCAGGCGGTGGCCGGGACCCTCGTCACCCGGCCCGGGTCGAGGGCGGCCTGGGCGGCCGGGTTCTGCGCGTACGCGGGAGCGGCCGCGCCGTCCGGGCCCCAGCCGTCACCGGGCAGGCCGAGCAGTGCCCCGCACACGGTGACGGCCACGGCCGCGGCGAGCGCGGCCTTCATGTGCTGCCGGCGCCGCATCAGGTCGGTGGGCCGGGCCTGGAGCGAGCAGGGGTCGAACTCGGCGGAGTCGAGGAGCGGGTACTGGGCCGGGACGGTGTCTGCCTCCTCCAGCGCCTCGTCCGGCTCCGCCACACCGGCCGCCGTCAGTACCCGGCGGACATCGCCGTCCGGGAGCCGCTCCAGGCCGCGCAGTACGTAGGCGGCGCGGGCCGGGCCGGACAGGGCGGACAGCTTCTGGTCCAGGGCGAGTTCATCGGCCCCGCCCGAGCGGGGGAAGAGTCTGAGGCCCCACACCTGGGGGAGCAGCGGCGGCAGCTGGGAGCGCTTGGGCCACGCTTTGCGGACCAGTGGCAGGCCCGCCTCCAGTGCCGTACGCAGCACTTGGAGACGGACGAGGGCGTACCCGGGGTCGCCGTCGCGGCCGGTCGACTGGGCCGGGATGACGGGCGTGGAGGCACGCCCCCGGGGCAGGGCGCGCTGGGTGAGGGCGTGCGCGGTCAGGACCCGCCGATTGCGGCCCAGGCTCGGCGGCAGCACCAGATAGGCGAGCCGGACGAGCCGTGGGTAGTGTTCGACGAGCGCGGCCTCGGCCTGTTCGACATCGACGAACGGCTCGGGGGAGGCGGGTGCGGGGGGCGGGGCGACATCCTGTGACTGCACGTTCAGCAAAACGAGCGAATCGTTGGTTGGTCACCACCGTCCGGGTGGCTCAGCTCCCCGACGGATCCTCCGGCTCGACCAGCGCCCGCGCGTAGTTGGCCATCGACCGCTGGTAGCGCGGCAGATGGGGGGCGAGCGCGCCCAGGACGAGGGAGAGGCCCTCGCGGTCCCGGCCGAGGCTGGACAGGCACAGTGCCAGACACCCTCGTACGGCGTCGTCCAACTCGTCCGAAGGGGCGTCGAGTTCGGGTGTCAGCAGCTTGACGCCCTCTTCGGCCTGTCCGATGTTCCGCAGCGAGCTGGACAGCTGGATCTTGGCGCGGCGGCCCTTGTAGCCGCTCAGCCCCAGGGCCAGTGCCTCGCGGTACAGCGGGGCCGCCTTGTCGGAGTGTCCGGTCGAGTCCCAGGCGCAAGCCCGCTCGAAGGGGCCGTCCGGGCTGCCGGCGGGAAGCTCGGCGACCAGGGCGTCGATCACCGCCCGGAAATCGGCGGCCCGGTCCTCGGGATACTCGTCGAAAGTGGCCCAGGCGGCCGTGATCTGCTGTTCCCAGTCCTCGTTCACCGGCACACTGTCGCACGGGTGTGCCCACGAAGGCAGCGAATTTGAGCACACCTTGCCCCACAGCCGTATGCAAGGGGACGGGCACCCAGGCCCATGGGAAGGTTCCGGAGGAACAGATGAGGTTGACCCGACCGATGCTCGCGGTTGCCGCGGCGGCTCTTGTACTGACCGGCTGCGGCTCCGGTGGCGACGACGACAAGGCCGCCGTACCGGAGACGGCGACCGGCAGCCTCGAGCACCTGGCCGCCGAGGTGGGCTGCGCTCCGACCATCCAGATCGACGCCGACGAGATCCGCCAGGCCTCGTGCCGCAAGAGCGACGCCGACGGCAAGTTCATCCTGGCCACCTTCGCCACCGACCGCGGCCAGCGCGAGTGGATCAACGGGGCCAAGGACTACGGCGGTCACTACCTGGTGGGCCGCAAGTGGATCGCCGTCGGCGAGACCAAGACGGTGACCACCCTGCGCGCCACGCTCGGCGGCGACATCGAGGAGGGCCAGGACCACACCGCGCACTCCGGCAGTCACTGAGCACGAGAAAGCCGGCGGTGGGACATCCCACCGCCGGCTTTCCCATGCGCTAGCTCACTGGCACTTCTGGCCGGTGTTGATGCACTTGACCAGCTTGTTCATCGTGTTCGCGGAGAAGAAGTTGATGAAGTCGTTGTGGTCGGTGATCGGCTTGTGCAGGTTCTCCGGGAAGGTGTCCACCGCGTACGGGTTCACGACCGTCCCGTTCTCGATGGTCGGGGCCGGAACGTTGTAGACCAGCCGGACCTGGAGCTGCGGGATCGCCTTGAAGTTGTTCGCGCAGGTGCCGTCGGCCTGGACGAACGCCACGTGGGTGCGGTGGTTGGCGCTGTCGATGTTCTGACCGTCCCAGCAGCTCTGGAAGTTGGTCGTGCGCACCACCTGGCTGCCCTGCGGGCAGATCGGGTACTTGTCCTCGAGCTGGACCTTGTTCTCGAAGCCGGTGCAGCTCCAGTTCACGTTGGCGTTGGCGTTGCCGTTGACGAACGCCTTGGCGTCACCGGTGATGATGCGCAGGGCCGTCGGCATCGCGACGACGTTGCCCTTCTTGTTGCCGACGAACTTCAGCTGAGCCTGCGCGGGCTGGAGGATCGTGCCCACGTTGCCCTCGGTGCCACCGCCGGCCGCGTTCTGGTCGAAGTCCTGCGAACCGTCCTGCAGTCGCAGCACCGGCCAGAAGTACGACGACTTGTCGCCCTGGTTCTGGCAGCTGGTCTGCGCCGCCGCCAGCTCCTGGTCGCTCGCGAACGCGTCGTTGCTCTGGTTGCCGACGTAGTCGTGCAGGTGGTGAGCACCGTTGGAGACACCGGGCGCCACGATCACGTTGTCCGTGTTGTGGTTGTCGTTCCCGTTGGTGCCGCACTTGGTGGTGAAGGTGCCTCGCGAACCCGACCGGCCGTTCGCCGCGAGTCCGTTGGCGCCCACACCCAGCTGGGCGTTGGCCTGGACCTGCGTGATGTCCACGAAGTCGTCGGCCGTCGGGCCGTTGCCTCCCTGACCGTTCTGCTGGCCGTTGCCCTGGTCCTGACCCTGATCCTGGCCGTTGTCCTGGCCCTGGTCCTGACCGTCGCCCTGCTGCTGGCCGTCACCCTGCTGCTGACCGTCGCCCTGCTGCTGACCGCCGTCGTTCTGGCCGGCCTCGCCGTCGTTGGTCTGCGGCTGCTCGGCCGGGACGCCGGTGCATCCGGCGAACTGGCCCAGGTTGGGGTTGGCGCCGCCGGCGCGCTGGATGTTGATCCGGATCCGGTCCAGAGCCGCGGTCCGCTTGTCCTTGAGCGGGCCGAGGATCGCGTTCTGGACGAATCCCGTGTCGTTCGTCTGCGCCTGGCGCGTGGAGGCGAGCCGGGCGTAGGCCTCCGTGATCTGCTTGTCCAGGTTCGCCAGCTCCGTACTCACGCCGGACCGGGCGCCGTTCGGGACGTTCGTCAGCTTCTGGCCGACGTCCGGGCACTGGATCGTGGCGATCTGTGCTGCGGCGGCCTTGACCTGGTTCTGTCCCGACCCCGACTCATGCGCCGAGGCGTAGAAGTTCGCCCAGACAAGCCCGCCCCCACCGAGCGCTAGGGCTGCCGACCCGGCCACGACCTTGGTGGTCATCGACGTACGGCGTTTGCGAATGTTGCGTCCCATGGAACTCCTCTGACTTCCTTGCGGGGCGTCGAGTCGCCCGACAGGAGTGAAGCGGCGCAGTTCCATACGGACCTGGTCCCACGGGTGTTCAGTCGCCTCACAAACAAATCAGAGGATTACTCGGCTGTCCGGCCACAACAATCGCCTGAACAGCGGAAGTTACAGAAAATCAGCAACCGTTCACCGGCCCTGGTCCAGATAGGCGAGGACCGCCAGAACGCGTCGATTGTCGTCATCCGACACCTCGAGGTCCAGTTTGGTGAAGATGTTGGAGGTGTGCTTGGCAATGGCCCGTTCTGTGACGACGAGCTGTCCCGCGATCGCCGCGTTGGACCGGCCCTGCGCCATCAGCTCCAGCACCTCCAGCTCCCGCGGGGTCAGCCGGCCCAGCGGCTGGTCCGCGGCGGCCCGCCGGGTCAGCAACTGCTGGATGACCTGTGGGTCCATCGCGGTGCCGCCCGCCGCCACCCGGTGCACGGCGTCCACGAACTGCGCCGCGTCGAACACCCGGTCCTTGAGCAGATACCCCACGGCGCCGGTGCCGTCGGCCAGCAGTTCGCGCGCGTACAGCTGCTCCACGTGCTGCGACAGCACCAGCACGGGAAGCCCGGGCCGCGCCCGGCGGGCGTCGAGCGCACACTGCAGGCCCTCATCGGTGTGCGTGGGAGGCAGCCGTACGTCGACCACGGCGACGTCCGGCTCCAGCTCGGCCAGCGCGCGGGCGAGCTCGGGGCCGGACTCGACGGCCGCGGCGATCTCGAAGTCGTGGGCTTCCAGCAGCCGGACCAGTCCGTCGCGCAGCAGGAACAGGTCTTCGGCTAGGACAACACGCAAGGGATCTCCATGGTCACCATGGTGGGACCGCCCGCGGGGCTGCTGACGGCCAGGACGCCGTCGAATGTACCCAGCCGGCGCTCGACCCCGGCCAGACCCGAACCCGCCCCGATCGCCGCGCCGCCCTTGCCGTCGTCGGTGACGGTGATCCGCAGCATGCCCTCGGTGTGGTGCAGGTCGATCCAGAGCCGGTCGGCGCCGGAGTGCTTCACGGCGTTGGTGAGGACCTCGCTGATCGCGAAGTACGCCGCCGCCTCGACCGGCGCGTCCGCCCGCCCGGTCAGCTCCACCGTCACCTCGGAGGGCAGCGGCAGCCGCAGCGCCAACGCCTTCACGGCGTCCCCCAGTCCACGCTCGGCCAGCACCGGCGGATGGATGCCGCGGACCAGGTCGCGCAGTTCGGCCAGGGCGTCGACGGAGGACTTGCGGGTCTGCGCGAGCAACTCCTTGGCTTTCCCCGGGTCCTTGTCGAGGAGCATCTCGATGGTGCCCAGGTCCATGCCCATGGCGACCAGCCGGGCCTGCGCCCCGTCGTGCAGATCCCGCTCGATGCGCCGCAGTTCGGCGGCGGAGGTGTCCACGGCATCGCGCCGCGTCTCGGTCAGCACCCGTACCCGCTCGGCGAGTTCACCCCGGCCGGCACCGAGAACGGCCTTGGTGAGCCGGAAGTGGGCCTGGAGCGCCCGGGGGGCGAAGAAGTGGCCGAAGAAGAGGATGACGAGCCCGAGGGCGGCGGCGGCCAGCGCCGAGGCCTGTCCGGTGACGGGGACGAATCCGTACCAGTACCCGTCGGGGAACACCCGCCACAGCCCCGCCGCCAGCGCGAACCCCTCCAGGGGGTAGAGCACGAGCACGGCAGGCAGCAGCGCGGTGACGAAGCCCGCCGTCATGTCGACCGGCAGCCACCGGAAGTCCCGCCAGGTCGCCGGGTCCCGCAGCATGCCGAAGGTGCGCGTCCACGGGTTGGCGTCCTGGGGGATCGGCCGGTACGCCGACGGGATCCGCACCCCGCCCCACTCGGCGGCCAGCACCCGCCGCCAGTCCGCGAACGCCCGTACGCCGGTCAGCACCCACGGTGTGGTGACGATCCCGACCCCGATCGGGATCAGCGCGAAGGACACCAGGGAGAGCGTGAAGCAGAGCACGGCCCCCGGCAGCGCCACCAGCGCCAGCCCCAACCCCCGAACCGCCGCCCGCCCCATGCCTTTTGCCCCTGTGCGACCGCTGTCGCGCGGTGTCTCGATGTCCATGGCAGCCAGTCTGGCCGAGGGGGCGGGCGGGGGCACGGGGCTTGGACACCGGGTCAGGGGGTGGTGCTGGGTACACCCCCTGGTACACCCCTTGGTGCGCCCCCCGTCACGCCGCGTCGAGGCCCAGCACCTTCGCCTCCACCGCCGGGTCAAGGCCCACCGCGGGCCGGTCGGGCCGCTGCGGCGCGCTCCCGCCGATCTCCCGCAGCCAGCTCCAGGTGTCGGCCACGGTCTCCGCCACCGGCCGGCAGCGCAGCCCCGCCCCGACGGCCCGCGAGACGTCGGCGCTGTGCAGCGCGGCTTCCAGATCACTGCCCGGCGGCACCCACACCGGCAGCTGGGTCCACGGCTCGATTCCCGCGCCGAGCACCACGTCCGGGTCGGTCCACCGCAGGTCGGCGGCGCCTGCGGTCACCTTCGAGCAGGCGTCGAGGAGCGCGCCCATGGTGGTGTGCCCACGCTCGCCCGTCACGTTGTACGGTCCGCTCAGCTCCCGCTCCACCGCCCCGAGGACCCACTCGGCGAGGTCCCGGACGTCGATGCACTGCAACGGCAGCTCCCGCGGCCCGGGCGCCAGCACCGGACCGCCCCGCGCGATCCGGTGCAGCCACCACGGCAGCCGCCCGATGTTCTCGTATGGCCCGATGATCAGCCCCGCCCGGACGAGCAGCGAGCGGTCCGCGCCGAAGACCTCGGTCGCGGCCAGCTCACCGCCCAGCTTGTCCCGGGCGTAGTCGCTCTGCCCGGCGTCGGCGGAGGCGCCCTCCACCAGAGGAGCTTCCTCGGTGTACCCGGGGGGCGGCGCCCACGCGTACACCGAGCGGCTCGACACATACACATACCGCCCGACGCGGTCCCGCAGCAGCCGCGCCGCGTCCCGCACCGCGGACGGCGCTGCCGACCAGGTGTCGACGACGGCGTCCCAGGAGCCGCCGCTCCCGGCGAGTGCGGCGAGCCCGTCGGGAGCGGTGCGGTCGCCGTGCAGCGACCGCACCCCGGCCACGGGTGTGTGCCGTCCACGATGGAAGACGGTCACGTCCCAGCCGCGCCCGAGGGCCGCCTCGACGACGGCCCGTCCCGCGAACTCCGTACCGCCCAGCACCAGAAGTCTCATGGCACCGACTCTGCACGCCGAAGCGGCCGCACGGGAGGCATATTTGCCGTCAGCAGACGACCGGTGCCGTCAGCGCCCGGTCGGCGGGGAGTACTTGTAGCCGACCCGGCGGATCGTCTGGATCGCCTGGCGGTTCTCGGCGCCCAGCTTGCGGCGCAGCCGGGCGATGTGGACGTCGACGGTACGGCCGTCGCCCACATGTCCGTAGCCCCACACCGTGGTGACCAGCTGGTCGCGGGTGTGCACCCGGTGCGGGTGCGCGACGAGATGGGCGAGGAGCTCGAACTCCAGGTAGGTCAGGTCGAGTTCCGTGCCGTTCACCTCGGCGGTGCGCTGCACGGTGTCGATACGGACGAGCGGGTCGCCCTCGGCCTCGCCGGCCTGGCCCGCCGGGTCCGGCAGGAGGGGCGGCTGCTGGTCGGCCGGGACGAGCACCAGGTAGCCGATCATCGGCGGCCGGCCCGGCAGGGTGGGCAGGGTGTGCTGCGGGGCGGGCAGCCAGGTGGCGCCGGGCGGCAGGAAGTCCACGACGCCGGGGACGTCGTCCGGGCCGACGGCCCGGAGTCGATGCCGTGCGCCGCTCTCGGACGGGGTGGGGAGAGTGGCGGTGGACAGGGAACGAGTGGTCGCCATGAGAAGTCAGCTCTTTTCGCGCGAGGAGGTTCGTCGGTGGACGTACGTCGACTGCGCGCTGGCCGAAGGCCGAAGGGGTGTACGGCTTTAGAGGGCCCGCGCGTTCACCGCGCGGCAACACACCCGGTCGAAGTCATGGTGCTGACGGGAGGGCCAGAACGGCTCGAGGTCATGGCGACCCGTCGCGCTGGGGTTCTGGAAGCTGGCCATGCGCTCATTGAAGCAGACACAGGCCCGCAACAGGAGACTCCTCTCACTGCTTGGACGCTTCTTCGACAGGAAATCGAGCGTGGTGTGCCTCACCCCATCAGGCGTTTGCGCCAGACCAGGGGAGTGATGGTGATGGTCTTGTCCGCACTGCCGTCCCACTCCGTGGACAACCCGGCGGCATCGAGAGCGGCGACGATCTTGCGGCCCACGGCGGCGGTGGCCTCCGGGCTGTTGTCGATGTCTCCGTAGTAGAGGGTGAGTTCGTCGTGCTCGGCCGCGCTACGGGTGCACTGGTAGTGGAAGAAGACGAATCCCCGGGCGCCCGCGTCCGCCATCTCGGCGCCGATCTCCGCCTTCCCGCAGCCGCCGCAACACGTGAAGTTCTCCCGCGCGACGATGCCGTCGCCCTCCAGCGCGGCGAACGCCCGCTCCAGGCGGTCCGGGTCGGTCGGCCCCGACCAGGTCTCCTGCTCCTCGACCCGCTCCAGCCACAGCCGCTCGACGATCGGGCGGGCCTGGGCGGTGGTGAGCCGGTCCTCCACCATGTACACGGTCTCGCGGATGATCTCCTTGAGGCCGAGATAGCCGTCGGCAAGCGTCTCGCGCACGTACTTCTCGGCCTGCGCGGCGACCTCCGGGTCGGGCGGCGGCACCTCCTGGGGCGCCGCGAGCTCGTCGCGCTGCCAGGTGACCCCGGCGTCCCAGTCCTTCTCCTGCCGCGCCCAGCGCGCCATGACGTCCGCGACGAGGTCCGGGTCCGTCACCTCGGTCACCCACATGTGGGGGACCGAGCCGGTGCGGTGCTGGAACTCGTAGACCCCACCCGGCTCGTGGGCGACCTGGATGAACACCGCCGGCCGGTCCGGTATCCGCTGCGCGATCAGGAAGTGATCGCCGCTGCCCCCGATCCGGTGCACCAGCTCGCGCAGGCGCGCGGCCGAAATCCGGGTGTGCGTCTCGTAGTTCTCCGTCTCGACCTTGATGTCGAGCGAGCCCCCGTCGATCTCCATGCCCCCACCTTCGCACGTCCCGCTGACAACGCACCGAGGGGCGCCCACCGAAGGTGGACGCCCCTCAAGAAGCCACTGGCCGGCGGATCAGACCTGACCGGCCTTCTCCAGCGCGGAGCAGCACGTGTCGACGATCAGACGCGTCACCAGGTACGGGTCGACGTTGGCGTTCGGACGGCGGTCCTCGATGTAACCCTTGCCGTCCTTCTCGACCTGCCACGGGATACGGACCGAGGCGCCACGGTTGGAGACACCGTAGGAGTACTCGTTCCACGGGGCGGTCTCGTGCAGACCGGTCAGACGGTCGTCGATGCCGGCGCCGTAGTGCTTGACGTGGTCGAGGGGCTTGGAGCCCTCACCGAGCGACTCGGCGGCGGTGATGATCGCCTCGTACGTCTCGCGCATCGCCTTGGTGGAGAAGTTGGTGTGCGCGCCCGCGCCGTTCCAGTCGCCCTTGACCGGCTTCGGGTCCAGGGTGGCGGAGATGTCGAAGTCCTCGGCGGTGCGGTAGAGCAGCCAGCGGGCCACCCACAGGTGGTCGGAGACCTCCAGCGGGGAGACCGGGCCGACCTGGAACTCCCACTGACCGGGCATGACCTCGGCGTTGATGCCGGAGATCGCCAGACCCGCCTTCAGGCAGTTGTCCAGGTGGGCCTCGACGACGTCACGGCCGAAGATCTCGTCGGCGCCGACACCGCAGTAGTAGCCGCCCTGGGGGGCCGGGAAGCCGCCCTTGGGGAAGCCGAGCGGGTAGCCGTCCTTGAAGAACGTGTACTCCTGCTCGATGCCGAAGATCGGCTCCTGAGCGGCGAACTTCTCGGCGACCTCGGCCAGCGCGGCGCGGGTGTTGGAGGAGTGCGGCGTGAAGTCGATGTTGAGGACCTCACACAGGACCAGGATGTCGTCGCCGCCACGGATCGGGTCCGGGCAGGTGAACACCGGCTTGAGCACACGGTCGGACGCGTGACCCTCGGCCTGGTTCGTGGAGGAACCGTCGAAGCCCCAGATCGGCAGCTCGGCGCCCTTGGCGTCGTCGGCGAGTATCTTGGTCTTCGAGCGAAGCTTGGCCGTCGGCTCGGTGCCGTCGATCCAGATGTACTCAGCCTTGAAGGTCACGGGACACATCCTTCGGGGTGGGTCTCTAGGCGCATGTGCGGGTGCTGCGGCGCTGCGGCACTGAAACGCCGCGCTTGATGCCCGGCAGCCTGTCAACAGGCGATTTCCCGATCATTGCTCCAATGTGAACCCCGTGTTACCTGGTGGTTCTGTGGCGCGTCTCACGCCGTGAGGACGGCCGGTGTGCAGAAGCCGACACAGAAAGCCGACAGAAACCCCTGCTCGCGGTGGTACGGCGCGATGGCTCGTATGCGATGCGGTTACCGAAGACGTGGAGGTCCCGCTGTTCGTGGCCGCGAACAGCGGGACTGTGACACGTACGCGGTTCTACGCCGTCGGCCTCACCCCACCTTCTCGATCAGGGCCCGTCGGATCAGGAACTTCCCGGGCTCGCGGACCTGCTCGAAAGCGGCGTTGTTGAGCAGGGCACAGCTGCCGGAGACCGAAGTGACCTCCACCGTCGTGGACTTGTTGTTGTCCAGGTTGGTGACCTTCAGCTTCGTCCCCGCCGGGAACTGGTTGCTGGAGGCGGCAGGTGCCCCGCCCTCGCCGGAGAGGGTGACGGTGGAGCCGTTGCAGACCTGCTGACCCGAGGCGGCGGCCGGTGCGCTCGGCGCCGCACTCGGTGCCGCACTCGGTGCCGCGCTCGCCGCGGCGCTCGGTGTGGCCGGCTGTGCCGCCTGGGAGTCCTGAGCCGACTCCCCAACGGCGCACCCGGACGCCTCTTGCTGCACCTTGATCTGTGCGATGACGGCCTCGCGGTTGGCGATCCGGGCCGTGGACTGCGCGTCCGGAGCGGCCCGTTGACCGTCGATGAACTTCTGGTTGTTGCCGAGGGCGGTGGCAAGCCCCTGGCAGACGACCGAGTCGGCCTTGGTCCGCACATTCTGCGGAGCCTGCGAGGCGTTCGAGGTGCTCGCCATGACGAAGGCCCCGCCACCCGCCACCGCGGCCGCACCGACGAACAGCGCGACCTTCTTGCCCGTACTGACAGTTCTCCTACGCGACATGCGCGCCTCCTGAGAGGTCGGGGAGCGTACGCCGCTATGTACGAGATACCGAACGAGGTTACTCAGCGGTTACAGGAGTCACTGAAGTAACCTGCGTCACACAGTACTTGGGTCCTCGTACGCCACCACGTTGTCGTCGGCGTACTGGAGGAGATCCTCGGTCTCCTCGGTGATCGCGGCCTCGTCGGTCTCGGTCCCGTCCCCCCACTGTCCGTTGGCGAACACCACGGACCGCACGGTCATCAACCGCCGGAACACCCCGGCCGACCCGGGCGGCACGGTGGGCAGCCCGGCTTCCGGCGGCGGATCGAGCGACACCACCTGATAGGTCACCGGGTCCATCGAGGCCATCGCGAACACCTTCGAGGCGTCCTGGACGGTCCGGAAGCTCAGCACGGTCACCGTCACCTGCGACCGCCGCTCGGCGTCCGTGAACAGCGCGGCGGTCAACCGCTTGCACCCCTGCCCCTGTTGGATCAGCGCGGCCAGCTCCGGCGACATGCCCTCGGAGCAGTCGGTGGTGGTGGCCAGGTCGACGCGCTCGTACCGGGAGCCGTCGCCGAGCCGCACGCTCTTCGCGGGGAAGGCCTGCTCCGGACGGATCACGGGCCGGGAGAGAAGGGAGGGCAGGGCGGACGGGGCGTCGGAGGGCAGGGACGCGGTGACGGACGCGGCCGCCGACGACGGGGGAGCGGTCGCCTCCCCGCCACCGTCTCCGCCCGCGAACAGCACGGCTCCCGCGGCGATCGCCGCGACGAGGACGACGCCCGTCCCCGCGGCCACCGCGCGCCGGGTGCGCCGCCGCCGGCGTATCCGCTCCTGCTCGACCACCCACTGGGTGTACGGGTCCACGGCCCCGTACGGCGTTCCTTGATCACCGAAGCTCATGGCGGCGGAGGGTAACAGCGCCGAGGCCCCGAACTCCCGCCGCCCGACAATCACTTGCCTACCGGGACAGAGCATCCCGTACGGCTTCGTCGGTGCGGCCGACCACCGCCGTCCCGTCCTCCGCCGTGATGATCGGCCGCTGGATGAGCTTGGGATGCTCGGAGAGCGCCTTGATCCAGCGGTCCCGCGAGGACTCGTCCCGGGCCCATTCCCTGAGCCCGAGCTCCTTGGCGGCGGCCTCCTGGGTGCGGGTGATGTCCCACGGTTCGAGGCCGAGGCGGTCGAGTACGTCCTTGATCTCGGCCTCGCTCGGTACGTCCTCCAGATAGCGGCGGACGGTGTAGTCGGCGCCCTCGGCGTCGAGCAGGGTGAGGGCGCTGCGGCACTTGGAACAGGCCGGGTTGATCCAGATCTCCATGCCGCCCACGGTACGCGAAAACCCGTTCTCCACCTGGGTCACAGCGGCCCCGAAAGCCCTTGTGGCCAGGGCCTTTTGTCAGTGGCGGAGGGTAGAATAGTAGAAGTGTTCGAGGGTGTTGCGGGGGGCGTCGTGGCCCTCCGTGGAGACCCTGACCGCGACAGGAGGATGCCTGTGCCCGCTGCCGCACTGAAGCCGTTGCCCACCCGGTCGACCGCTCAGCACCCGGTGCTGCTGGACCTGCCGTACGCGCCCGTGGAGAAGCGCGCACTGCCGCCCGGACGCCCGCGCGAGTGGTACATCACGCACAACCGCCGCCTCAAGGCGATGCGGCTCGCCATCGCCCTGCTCGACTCGGGCGTCTATCTGCCCAACCAGGCCCGCAACGACACGATACGGACCACGGCGGAGACGATCGGCGTCCATCCGCCGTCGGACACGACGTGCCACATGGTGCGGGCGCTGATGCGTTACGCGCGGTGAGCCGTGGCGCCGGGTACCCCGTGCCGCTCGGGGTGCCCGGCGCTGGGACATCGCGTCGTGGCCGGCATGACCCCGGCCGCCCTCACCTCGTACGCCCGGCTCTGCGGCACCGCCCTCGCCCGGGCCCACGCCCGCTCCGGCGACCGCATCGCCATCGCCGCCTACCTGGGCAAGGCCGACACCTTCGACCAGGCCGTCGCGGAGTTCGCCCGGACCTATGCCGCCCAGACCATCACCGACCACGCCACCCTGGCCGCCACGGTCGCCGCGGGAGTGGTGAGAGCGGCCCCGGAACTCTGACGACCCGCGACCGAGCCCTCAGGCGTACCGCTCCAACAGCCCGCCCACATAGGCTTCCAGCCGCCCGCCCAGCACCGCCGGTGTCAGCTCGGTCCGCCCCAGCTCGCGCCACGGCCCGGCCAGTTTCCCGGCGTCGGGGGCGTAGGCGAGGGAGTCGAGCAGCCGCCAGTACAGGTGATCCGTGCCGTCGGCGAGTCGACGTCCGCCCTGGGCCTCGTAGCGGTCCCGGAAGCCGAGCCCGTGCTCGGGCCCGTGCAGCAGCGCGAGCGCCGTCGAGCAGTGGGCGACGTCCAGGTCGGCGGGGCCCCACGAGGTCTCGACCCAGTCGACGACACCGCTGATCCGCAGGCCGTCGGTGAAGAGCACGTTCCCGGGGTGGAAGTCCCGGTGCAGGAAGACGCCTTCGTACGACGGCGGCTCGCGCCGGATGACGTCCACGGCCCGCTCCCACAGCGCGCCCTCGGGTACGCGCACCCGCTCGGGTGACGTCCAGGCCTGATAGGCGCGCGGGCGTTCGCCGGGTACGACCTGGTGGATCCGTACGAGTTGGGCCGCCAGTAGATCGAGTCGCCGTTCGAGATCCTCCTCGTCGGCCCGCACCCGGCCCGGCAGCCGGGACATCAACAGGCCCGGGTGATCGCTGTGTTCGGCCGTGGCGTCCACGGCGAGCAGCTCGGGGGCCGGGATGCCGTCCTGGCCGGCGAGCAGGGTCAAGATCGACGCCTCACGGTTCAGGAGGCCGGGCGCGTGGTGCCGGAAGAAGGGTTTCACGAAGGAGCGCAGGACGAGGTCCGAGCCGTCGTCGAGTGTGAGGGCGCGCATCTGCGAGCTCCAACCGCCGGACAGGAAACGGGTGGTGGCGACCGTACGGCCCGCGGGAAGCTGCTTGGCCACCCAGGCGCGGGTCGCCGTCCAGCCCTCGACCAGCAGCGCGTCGGCGAACTCGCGCCGGTCGTCGGCGTGATCGTGGCACCAGAGGCCCAATCGGTGCTCGGCGTCGGGGAGTTCGAGGCGCGTGTACTGCGACCGCGCGGCCAGCGCGTCCTGGACGGCCTCCGTCACGGCGGGCGGGATGACCTCGTCGTGGCCCGGGACGGCGAGCACCGCCCGCCCCTCGTACGCCCGCAGCGCGTCCAGCGCGGGCGCCCCGCGCCAGCTGTCCGGGGTGCGCAGGATCGTGCGGAACCGGCTGTCCCCGCTGCCGAACGGCACATCCCACGCCTCGGCCGCGTACACCGCCGGCGAGCACAGCCCGATCGCCGTCACGCGCTCCCCGTAGTGCCGTACGAGATCCGCCACCGTCTGCCCGCTCATGCTGAACCCGACGAGGATCAGCGACCCGTCCGCCGGCACTCTCGCGTCGATCACCGCGACGGCCTGCTCGAAGCGCCGTCGCAGACTCAACTCCCGCAGCTCACCCGTGGATTCGCCGTGCCCCGAGAAGTCGAGCGCCAGGACGCCGCAGCCCCGGCCCGCGAACTCCGCCACGACCGGCGCCAGCCGCTCCTTGCTGCCGTTGCCCGCCCCATGCAGCAGAACGGCGGTGGCCCGGTCCGGACCACCGCCGCCGTACACCCCGCTGAGCCGTTCGCCGTCATGGTGCTGAGTGAACGAGGAGATCATGACCTCATTCACTCATGGCGGCCCGGGCGTCAGGAAGCGGCTTCCGCCTTCGGTGACCGCGCCGCCGCGATCGCCTCGCGCAGATGGTCCTCGTCGGCCTGGCTCAGCGAGGTCTGCACCAACTCGCCGCCGAACGGGGTGAGTTGCGGGATCACCTTGTCCCGGGCGGCCTGCTTGACCAGGACGAACAGGGCGGCGGCGCCGGGCCGGAGGTTCTGGCTGAGGTCCTTCATGAAGTTGTCGTTGATGCCGGTGTCGGTGACCGCGCCCCCGGCGGCGCCTGCCGCCGCACCCACCGCCGCGCCGAGCAGCGGGGCCAGGAAGAGCAGCCCGATCACGCCGCCCCACAGGGCGCCGCCCGCCGCGCCCACGGCGGTGTGGTTGACGGCCTGGTGCAGCTTGATCCTGCCGTCCTCGCGCCGCTCGACGACCACGACGTCCTCCAGCTCGAGGAGATGCTGCTTGGACAGCTCGATCACCTTCTCGCGGACCTGGTTGGCGGTGGCGAGGTCGTTGTAGGCGACGACGAAGAGATCACTCATCCGGGAACACCCCTTATTGGTGCAATGTGACGTTTCGCCCGACTCTAGGGTCCCGGAATGCGGGGCGCACGCCAGGGAGCGGGAAAAGGAGATGCACACGCAGTGACCGTCTCCCTACGCTGGACACGCATTGCGGAGCTGCTCCCCACCGCTTGCCGCAGGACCGGTTTCACCGGGCGGCCCCGGGACTACTCTGCTGCTCACCCACCCACGCACACGGAGGCCCGTGATGGGCACCATCGTCATGGCCGGGGCCGCGGTCCTGGTCGTCCTCGGATTCGGAAACAACGTCTACTGGCTCGCCGCCGCTGCCGTGCTCTTCCTGTACATGCAGTACGGGCGAGGCGCGTCCTCGACGCCCTCCTCCCGGGGCGGTTCCTCGTCCGGAGTCATGCCCAGCGACTACCGGGCGTACCGGGAGCGCCGTGACAAGCAGGCCAAGTGGGAGCGCCGCTACCGCCGCGACCGCCCCTTCGAGTCCCGCCGTCAGGAGCGCGAGAAGAAGGGCAAGTGAGCCCTTGCCGGGCGCTCCCCGGCCACCGGCGTCACAGGCCGGGGGCGCCCCACACCGGGAACCAGCGGCTCAGATCCTGCTCGATCCGCAGATCGTCCCCGAGAGCCGCTCTGACCCGCAGTTCCAGCGAGTTGTCGCGCCGCTGCCCCCCGTCGGGCAGTGGCGCGAACGGGAACCAGGTACCGCGCTTGTAGAGGTAGACCAGCGCGAGCGTACGGCCCTCGCCGTCACGGAAGCCCGCCAGCGAGCACAGCAGCTGCGGGCCGAAGCCGTTGACCTCCATCGAGGCGTTCACCGCGTGCAGGTCGTTCACGAGCTGGGGAAGCTCGTCGGGGGCCCGCTCGGAGACCAGCCAGGAGTAGCCGTACTCGTCGCGCCGCAGCTGGACCGGGGGGCCGTCGCGGTCGGCGTCCGCGTCGAGGAGTGCCTGCACCTCCCGGTGCGTCTGCTCGAACGCGGCGCCCTCGACCGTGGCGAAGCACACCGCCCCGCTGCCGGTCGGGGTGAACCCCGCGGCGGCCTCCAGGGTGACGGCCGCCGACGGCAGTGCGAAGAGCTGGTCGAGATCGGGCGCGACCGGTTTCGTACGCCCGAGCAGAATGTCCAGCAGCCCCATGGGTGTCAGTCCGCCTTCCCCGGGGTCGCGGCCTCACCCAACTCGGTGGAGATCCGGCCCAGTTGATCCAGTCGCTGTTCCAGACTCGGGTGGGTGGAGAAGAGCCGGGCGATGCCGGGCTCGGACCCGAGAGCCGGGGTGAAGTAGAAGGCGTTGAACGCCTGCGCGGTCCGCAGGTCCTTGGTGGGGATCCTCGCGATGTCCCCGGAGACCTTGGTGAGTGCGGAGGCCAGCGCCGAGGGCCGTCCGGTCAGCTGTGCGGCGGCCCGGTCGGCGGCCAGCTCGCGGTACCGGGACAGGGCCCGGATGAGCAGGAAGGAGAGGGCGTACACGGCCGCGGAGACCCCCATCACCCCCGCGAAGACGACGGCGGTGTTCTGGTCCTTGCGCCCGCTGAAGATCTGCGAGTAGAACGCGAACCGCACGATGAGCCCCGCCAGGACGCCGAGGAAGGAAGCGACGGTGATGACGGCGACGTCCTTGTGCGCCACATGCGACAGCTCGTGGGCGAGCACACCCTCCAGCTCCTCGGGCGCCAGCCGCCGCAGCAGTCCCGTCGTCACACACACCACGGCATGATCCGGATTCCGCCCGGTGGCGAAGGCGTTCGGCATGTCGATGTCCGACACGGCGACCACCGGCTTGGGCATGTCCGCGATGGCACACAGCCGGTCGACGACCCCGTGCAACTGCGGATACTCCTCCCGCTCCACGACCCGCCCGCGCATCGCGAACAGCGCGACCCGGTCGGAGAACCAGTACTGCGCGCCCAGCATCCCCGCGGCGATCACCACGACCAGCAGCCAGGACTTCAGCAACACGATCAACGCGGCAACGAAGGCCACGTACAGCAGTCCGAGCAGAAAAAGCGTGACCGCCATCCGCACGGTCAGCCGCCGATCGCTCCGGAAACGGCTCTGCATCTGCATCACCCCGCAGTCAGGCACTCGCCCCACTGCCAGTGTGCACCCGCCCCCACCATGAAGCGGTCGTGATCACCTCTAGGACCAGCAAAGGTTCAGTCCTTGAGCCCGGCGCGGTCCGCTAATACGGCGCCCGGAAGTTCGTGTACCCCAGCAGCACGATGACCGCCGCCACGATCCCGAAGACGACCACCGTCGACACCCACGGCGACCGCGGCCGTCGTACCCGCTGCGGTTCCGGTCGGAACGGCTGCGGTTCAGGCGGGTTCTCCTTCCAGCGCGCGGCGAGCATCCGGGCCCGTGCGGAGGGCTCCTTCTCCTCGGCGCCGTCGGCCCACCGGATGTCGAACTCCCGCTCCTCGTCGTCCTGTTCGGCCATCCCCGTAACCCCCGGTCGCCCTTCTCGCACGTCTGTTCCCGAAACCATACGACGGCGCCCCCGCCCTGAGAAACCAGGAACGGGGGCGCCGAGAGAGCCGGGAGAACCGGCCCAGGTTCGATCACACGTCGAAGTACAGCTCGAACTCGTGCGGGTGCGGACGCAGCTGCAGCGGCGCGATCTCGTTCGTGCGCTTCAAGTCGATCCACGTCTCGATCAGGTCCGGCGTGAAGACGTCGCCCTGGAGGAGGAACTCGTGGTCGGCCTCGAGGCGGTCGAGGACGGCCGGGAGGGAGGTCGGGACCTGCGCGACGCTCGCGTGCTCCTCGGGAGCCAGCTCGTAGAGGTCCTTGTCGATCGGCTCGGCCGGCTCGATCTTGTTCTTGATGCCGTCCAGGCCCGCGAGGAGCAGGGCGGAGAAGGCCAGGTACGGGTTGCCGGAGGAGTCGGGCGCACGGAACTCGACGCGCTTGGCCTTCGGGTTGGAGCCCGTGATCGGGATACGCATGGCCGCGGAGCGGTTGCGCTGCGAGTACACCAGGTTGATCGGCGCCTCGAAGCCCGGGACCAGACGGTGGTAGGAGTTCACCGTCGGGTTGGTGAAGGCCAGCAGCGACGGGGCGTGCTTGAGGATGCCGCCGATGTAGTAGCGGGCCATGTCCGACAGGCCCGCGTAGCCCGCCTCGTCGTAGAACAGCGGCTGGCCGCCGGTCCACAGCGACTGGTGGACGTGCATGCCCGAGCCGTTGTCACCGAAGATCGGCTTCGGCATGAAGGTCGCGGTCTTGCCGTTCTTCCAGGCCACGTTCTTCACGATGTACTTGAAGAGCTGGAGGTCGTCGGCCGCGGCGAGCAGCGTGTTGAACTTGTAGTTGATCTCCGCCTGGCCGGCGGTGCCCACCTCGTGGTGCTGGCGCTCGACCTGGAGGCCGGAGGCGGCCAGCTCGAGGGAGATCTCGGCACGCAGGTCGGCGAAGTGGTCGACCGGCGGGGTCGGGAAGTAGCCGCCCTTGTAGCGGACCTTGTAACCGCGGTTGTTCTCGACCGCACCGGTGTTCCAGGCGCCGGCCTCGGAGTCGATGTGGTAGAAGCTCTCGTTCGCCGAGGTGGCGAAACGGACGCTGTCGAAGACGTAGAACTCGGCCTCGGGACCGAAGTACGCGGTGTCCGCGATACCGGTCGACGCGAGGTAGGCCTCGGCCTTCTTGGCCACGTTGCGCGGGTCACGGCTGTACTGCTCGCCCGTGATCGGGTCGTGGATGAAGAAGTTGATGTTCAGCGTCTTGTCGCGGCGGAAGGGGTCGATCCGCGCGGTCGACAGGTCGGCGCGCAGCGCCATGTCGGACTCGTGGATGGCCTGGAAACCACGGATCGACGAGCCGTCGAACGCGAGCTCCTCGTCCGGGTCGAACGCCTCGACGGGCAGCGTGAAGTGCTGCATGACGCCCGGCAGGTCGCAGAAACGGACGTCGACGAACTTGACGTCCTTGTCCGCGATGAACTTCTTGGCCTCGTCGGCGTTCTGGAACATCCAGCTCCTCCTACCCCCGACGGTTCCATGCCGGGGTGGTAGTTCGTTTGTGCGGCCAGTGCGGTGGCACACGATGACGACGACACTAGGGACGCGTGATTTCTCGGGCGTGACCCATTTGTTTCGCACAAGTTAACCGGACATCCCGCTCCGCACCCCACCTGTCCGCATCCCGAAACGCGGGCAGTACGGTGGACGGGTGGACAAGAGGGAAGCAATCGGATCGTGGCTCTCGGGGCCCCGTGCGGCCGCCGAGCAAGCCGGTGTGGACTTCGGATACCGCGGGCAGCAGCTGGGCCTGCCGGAGGAGGGGCCGGGCTCCATCGCCCGGCCGGGGCGGCGGCTCGGAGCACTCGCCGTGGACTGGGCGATGAGCGTTCTGATTGCATCCCAATTGATCACTCAGGGCTACGAGGTCCCGGCGACCTCGAACTGGGCGCTGCTGGTCTTCTTCGTGATGAGCGTGCTCACGGTCGGGACCATCGGTTACACCCCGGGCAAGCGCCTCTTCGGCCTGCGCGTCGTCGACCTGGCGACCGGCCGCCCGAGCCCGCTCCGCGGCCTCCTGCGCAGCGCCCTGCTGTGCATCGCCGTCCCGGCCCTGATCTGGGACCGCGACGGCCGGGGCCTGCACGACAGGCTGGCACGCACGGTCGAGGTGCGGATCTAGTTCTCCTACGACGAAGGGGGCGCCCGGAGATCTCTCCGGGCGCCCCCTTCGTCGTAGGAGGTCGATCAGCGCGCCTTCGGACCGCCCTTGGGCAGCTTCATGCCCTTCGGCATGGGCCCCTTCGGCAGCGGCATGTTGCTCATCAGGTCACCCAGGGCGCGCAGCCGGTCGTTGGTCGCGGTCACCTGGGGGCCGGTCAGCACGCGGGGCAGCTTCAGCATGCTGGTGCGCAGCTTCTTCAGCGGGATCTGGTCCTCGCCCGTGCCGACGATCAGGTCGTGCACCGGCACGTCCGCCACGATCCGGTTCATCTTCTTCTTCTCGGCGGCCAGCAGGCTCTTCACCCGGTTCGGGTTGCCCTCGGCGACCAGGACGATGCCGGCCTTGCCGACGGCCCGGTGCACCACGTCCTGGCTGCGGTTCATCGCCACCGCGGGGGTCGTCGTCCAGCCCCGGCCGATGTTGTCCAGTACGGCCGCGGCAGCGCCCGGCTGGCCCTCCATCTGTCCGAAGGCGGCCCGCTCGGCCCGGCGTCCGAACACGATCGCCGTTCCGAGGAAGGCGAGCAGGATGCCCAGGATGCCCAGGTAGACCGGGTGACCGATCAGGAAGCCGATCGCGAGAAAGACACCGAGGATGAGGAGGAAGACGCCCGCGAGCACCAGGCCGATCGTCTTGTCGGCCTTGCGGGTCATCTTGTACGTCAGGGCGATCTGCTTCAGTCGCCCGGGGTTAGCGGCATCGGCCGCACTGTCACTTCTCGCCATGCGACGAAGTCTACGTGGCCCGAGGAGCGCAGACGACGGCAGTGTCCCGGAGGAAAAGCTTCAGGGACGGACGGTGAACGACTGCTCCAGCACGCGCTGCGCCTCGACCCTGTCCTTGGCGCGGCGGCGGTCCTCCAGGACGGACGTCCAGGCGTTGCGGCGGGCGGTGCGCTGGCCGCTGCTCATGAGCAACGACTCGACGGCACGGAGTGCATCGGTGAACGACGGGATGGCGGTGGCGCGAACCGGCGCGGCCTGCATGATGGAGGTCCCTCCTCAGGGATAGCGGCTCTGGTGAGTGGTGCACGGGCTGTACAACCAGGGTCACTGATTGGTGTTACCAGGGCGTGACCGACCGGTCAAACACCAATGAAGCCTTGATTTGCGGCGCGAGAACGATGAAGCGGCCCTGGTACCGCCCCCATCTGCGGGGACGCCCAGGGCCGCGTCAATCGGTCACTACCGAGCGGTAGTTGCTTGTGCTCGGATTCACACGCGTCCGGTGGCACTCCGTGCCAGGTCGATGTCCTCAGACCGCCTGCGACGCGACGTACGCGCCACGCTTCTCGATGGCCATCTGGTACAGCCGGCCGGCGCGGTACGAGGACCGGACCAGCGGGCCGGACATCACACCGGAGAAGCCGATCTGGTCGGCCTCCTCCTTCAGCTCCACGAACTCGTGCGGCTTGACCCAGCGCTCCACGGGGTGGTGGCGGACGCTCGGGCGCAGGTACTGCGTGATGGTGACGAGCTCGCAGCCGGCGTCGTGCAGCTGCCGCAGCGCCTCGCTGACCTCCTCGCGGGTCTCGCCCATGCCGAGGATCAGGTTGGACTTGGTCACCAGGCCGAAGTCACGGGCCTCGGTGATGACCTTCAGCGAGCGCTCGTAGCGGAAGCCGGGGCGGATGCGCTTGAAGATCCGCGGGACCGTCTCGACGTTGTGCGCGAAGACCTCGGGGCGGGACTCGAAGACCTGCTGGAGCAGCTCCGGCACGGCGTTGAAGTCGGGGGCGAGCAGCTCGACCTTGGTGTGGCCGCTCTCGCGCCCGGCGGTCTGCTGGTGGATCTGGCGGACCGTCTCGGCGTACAGCCAGGCGCCGCCGTCCTCCAGGTCGTCGCGGGCGACGCCGGTGATGGTGGCGTAGTTCAGGTCCATGGTGACCACGGACTCACCGACGCGGCGCGGCTCGTCGCGGTCGAGCGCCTCGGGCTTGCCGGTGTCGATCTGGCAGAAGTCGCAGCGCCGGGTGCACTGGTCGCCGCCGATGAGGAAGGTGGCCTCGCGGTCCTCCCAGCACTCGTAGATGTTGGGGCAGCCGGCTTCCTGGCAGACCGTGTGGAGCCCCTCGCTCTTCACGAGCTTCTGCATCGCGGTGTACTCGGGACCCATTTTCGCCCGGGTCTTGATCCACTCGGGCTTGCGCTCGATGGGGGTCTGGGCGTTCCGGACCTCCAGGCGCAGCATCTTGCGTCCGTCGGGTGTGACTGCGGACACATCGGCTCCCTGTAGCTTCGATTCTTCGGCGTACACCAGGGTACGCCCGTGTTTTGTAGGGCCCTACAGCCGAGGCCAACCTCTGGGCGCCGGGCACCATTCCCCACCCAGGGGCGCGGGGCTGCATCGATATGCGGCTCCGCCGCGTGGGCGCGACAAGCCCCCACCGGCCCGCAGCTCACCACCGACCGTTCACGCCGGAGTCTTCTCGATCTCCCGAGGCTTCAGATCGGCATTCTCAAGGACATCCTTCAAGTGCCGCTCGACAACCGGCAGCACCTCGGAGATCGTCACGTCCCGCCCGAGTTCGTTCGCCAGGGACGCAACCCCCGCGTCCCGGATCCCGCACGGGATGATCCGGTCGAACCAGCGGTTGTCCGGGTTCACGTTCAGCGCGAAGCCGTGCATCGTCACGCCCTTGGCCACCCGGATTCCGATCGCCGCGATCTTGCGGTCCTCGCGGCGCTGGCCGGCGTTGGACGGGGCGTACTCGGGGCCGTTCATGCGCGGGTCGAACTCCTCGTCGTGCAGACGGGGGTCGAGGTCCAGCGACAGGCCCCCGATGGACGGGCGCCGCTCGACCGGATCGCCGAGCACCCATACGCCACTGCGGCCCTCGACCCGGCTGGTCTCCACGCCGAACTCCGCGCAGGTGCGGATGAGGGCTTCCTCAAGGCGTCGTACATGCGCCACGACGTCCACCGGACGCGGCAGCTTCTGGATGGGGTAGCCCACCAGCTGACCCGGGCCGTGCCAGGTGATCTTGCCGCCGCGGTCCACGTCGACGACCGGGGTGCCGTCCAGGGGGCGTTCGCTGTCCGTCGTGCGCCGTCCGGCCGTATACACCGGCGGATGTTCGAGCAGCAGGACGGTGTCGGGGGTCTCGTCCGCGAACCGTGCCGCGTGCACCCGGCGTTGCTCGTCCCACGCCTCCTGGTACTCGACGGCGTCCGCGCCGAACCCCATACGGACGAACCGCAGCTCACTCACGGCAAGCGCCTCCCCGGAGAGTCGTAAGGCACGAAGTGTGCCTACGCCACTGTACGACTCGCCGTCTCGCGTCAGCCGTGCGGTCAATCCTCACACGATCGGATGAACGAACGTCGAAGTGTGCGATCGTCTGCTCACTCTCCGCTACATTCGCGCCGTCCTATAGAGGCCATAAGGGCTGCTCACAGGCAATCCGGGCAGGAGACACCACCCCAGATGACGGAACGACCCGCGCAGCGCACTCCCAACCGCCAGCTCGCCGCGCTCATCGCAGAAGCGGGGTTCTCCAACGCGGGGCTCGCCCGTCGGGTGGACCAGCTCGGTCTCGAACACGGGCTTGATCTGAGATACGACAAGACATCCGTGACCCGGTGGCTCCGCGGACAGCAGCCGCGGGGCACGACACCCGCTCTCATCGCCGAGGTCTTCACCCGACGGCTGGGGCGCCGGCTCTCCGCGCAGGACCTCGGGCTCGACGCCTGCGCGCCGGTGTACGCCGGTCTCGAGTTCGCCGCGACCCCCGAGGAGGCCATCGACATCGTCAGCGGGCTGTGGCGCAAGGACTCCGGCAGCCACGCCGAGCTGCGCAAGATCGCGTTCACCCCGGCGGGGCTCGTCGTGCCCAGCCGGGACTGGCTGATCGGGCGGGCCGACGACAAGGTGGCCCGCGGCGAGCCGCCGGTCCGCGTCCCCACCCAGGGCCGCCCGGCGGTGCCCCGCCAGCGCGGCGCGGAGCGCGGACCCGGCCAGAAGGTCACCGGCGGCGACATCGCGGCGCTCCGCTCGGTCGGCGACCTGTTCCGCTCCCTGGACGACATGTACGGCGGCGGTCACGCCCGGCAGGCCCTCGTGCGGTACCTGGAGCACGAGTGCGAGCCGATGCTGCGCGGTATGTACGGCGAGCAGACCGGCCGTCGGCTGTTCTCGGCGGCGGCCGACCTCACGAGGCTCGCGGGCTGGACGTCGTACGACATCGCGGCGCACGGGCTCGCGCAGCGGTACTTCGTGCAGTCGCTGCGGCTCGCGCAGGCGGCGGGGGACCGGGCGTACGGCTCGTACGTGCTGATCACGATGAGCCGGCAGGCGGTGTACCTCGGGCACGGGCGCGAAGCGGTGCAGCTGGCGCGGGTGGCCCAGCAAGGGGTCGGCACCAATGCCCCGCCGGTGGTCCAGGCCCTGCTGCACGCGGTCGAGGCGCGGGCGCACGGGGTGCTGGGCGAGGTGCGGGCGTGCACGGGGGCGCTGGTACGGGCCGAGCGGGCGCTGGAGGCGGCCCGGCCCGGTGACGAGGTTCCTTACTGGGCGCGGTTCTTCGACGAGGCGCAGCTGGCGGACGAGTTCGGTCATGCGCACCGGGATCTGCAGCAGTTCCGGGCGGCGGCCCAGCATGCCGAGCGGTCCCTGCAGTTGCGGGCGCCCGCGTATGCCCGCAGCCGGCTGTTCTGCCGTGTGGTGCTGGCCTCCGCCCGGCTGGGGCTGGGTGAGCTCGACCAGGCCTGTGCGCTCGGGGCGGAGGCGGCGGGGGCCGCTGTGGAGATGCGGTCGGTGCGGGCGATCGAGTATGTGCGGGACTTCGAGAAGCGGTTGGAGCCGTACAAGGACGCTGCGCCGGTGAGGGGCTATCGGGACAAGGTGGCGGCGCTGGGGTGAGAGTCTCGCCGTAGCTTCGGAGGGTGTGGGGATCTGCGCGCCGGCGCTGTGGCTGGTCGCGCAGTTCCCCGCGCCCCTTTGGGGCGCGTTTCAGGCGGCCTGGGTTGTCGGCATCGGTTCCGCCCTGTGCATCGGGGTCGCCGCGCCCAGGTCCGTCAGGATCGCCGTCGATGCCCTGTGGCCCGAGTGCAGCGCGCCCTGGACCGTGCTGGTGTCCCTGTGGTCGCCGCACACGTACAGGCCCGCCAGCAGGCGTACCGGGCGGCGCAGGTCGTGCGGGGCCCGCATCGCCGGTACCGCTTCGGGTGTGTGGTGGACGGCGAGGGTCTCCCAGCGGGTGGTGGACGTGCCGTAGAGGCGGGACAGGTGCATGCGTACGGCCGTCTCGACGTCCGGTGGGGGCGGGCCCAGGACCGTCGACGAGATCAGGGGACGGCCTGCCGGGGCGCGGGACGGGTCCACCTGGCTGATCACCGCCGTGTGGGCCACCGGGCCGCCCCGGTCCGCGTCCAGCAGCAGTGCGGCGCCCGTCTCCGGGGGCTCGTCCGTCGTGTGGTGGACCACCGTCACCGGGTGGAAGTCCGGTACGCGCAGGCCCGGGAGGAGGTCCGCCGCCGTGCGGGCGTCCGTCGCCAGCAGTACCGCCCGGCAGCGGAACTCGCCGTGCTCCGCCGTGGTCACCGAGCTCGTCGACACCGAGGTGACCCGCACCCCCGTGTGCACCGTCCCGGCCGGCAGCGAGCGCGCCAGCAGCTCCGGCAGCACCTCCGCGCCGCCCTCCGGCACACACAGCCGCCCGGCCGCGAAGGCGCGCAGCGCGAGGTCGGCGCACCGGCTGGACGTGGTCAGCTCCGGGTCGCACAACAGCGCGGCGAGCAGCGGGCGCAGAAAGCCGTCGATCGTCCGGGCGGGGAGGCCGCGGGTGGCGAGGGCCTGGGCGGCCGGCGACTCGGTGCGGCACAGCAGGCGTTCGATCGGGGTGTTCGCGATCCGGGTGAGCGCGGTCCCGAGACGGGCCTGGTCGACGCCGCTGCCCAGAGGGGCCACTCCCCGTGGTGCGCTTCTCGGCACCGCCGGCCTGGGGGCGCTCGCCAGGGTGCGCACCGCGTGGAGTGCGCCCCTTGCGCCTCCTGCGCCGGGGGGCGCGCTCGCGCGATGGTGGCGCCCGCCGCTGTGCAGCAGGACGCCCGGCGCGAACGGGCGCAGGACGAGCCCGTCGAGCCCCGGTGTCATACGTAGTTCCGGATACGCCGTGGACAGCAGCTGTCCGATCCGGTCGAGCCGGAAACCGTCGACCTTCTCCGTCGACATACGGCCGCCCACCCCATGGGCGGCCTCCAGCACCGCGGTCGTCACTCCTGCGCTGGTCAGCCGATGCGCGGCGGAGAGCCCGGCAACCCCGGCTCCCACGATCACGACGTCCGCCTGGTACGCGGGCTCAAGCACGTGCCCCTCCTCGAGGTTGCGCGGCCGGTGGAGACGTCATGCCCCCAACTGGCTCCGGGGATACCCGAGTTCGGCTTGAGGTTAAGGCGGTGGCCGGTCAGGAACAGTCGCGCATGAACAGGGCACGGTCGCACGCCGGTCGCATACGGTCATGCGGCGGCTCGGACGGCTCCCTCGATCTCCGGGAACGCGAAGGTGAACCCCGACTCCAGCAGCCGCTTGGGCACCACCCGTTGGCTGCCCAGGACGTCCCCGGACATCTCACCGAGCACGGTCCGCAGCACCGGCGAGGGCACCGTGAAGAGCGTCGGCCGGTGCAGCACGCGCCCCATGGCGGCGGTGATCTCCTGGTTCGTGACCGGGTTCGGGGCGGTCAGGTTGAACGGCCCGGACAGCCCGTCGGTGTCGATGAGATGCCGGATCGCGGCCACCTCGTCGTGCAGCGCGATGAACGACCAGTACTGCCGCCCGTCGCCCAACCGCCCCCCGAGCCCGGCCTTGAACAGCGGGAACAGCCGCCCCCAGGCACCGCCCTTGCGCGCCACCACCAGCCCGGTCCGGGTGAACACGGTCCGTACGCCCGCCTCCTGGGCCGGCGCCGCCGCGCCCTCCCACTCCACGCACAGCTCGGGCAGGAACCCCTCCCCGGCGGGCGCGCTCTCGTCGACGACCCGGTCGCCCGTCTCGCCGTAGAAGCCCATCGCACTGCCGTTGACGAAGACCCGCGGCGGCTTGTCCAGCGAGGCGACGGCCTCGGCGAGCGCGGAGGTGCCGAGCACCCGGCTGCACCGGATCCGCGTCTTGTACGCCTCCGTCCAGCGCCGGTCGCCGACCCCGGCACCCGCGAGGTTCACGACGGCGTCGCAGCCGGCGAGCCCGCCCGTGTCCACCCGCCTTCCCTCGGGGTCCCAACGGACCTCGTCCGCGTCTCTCGGCGCCCGGCGTACCAGGCGCACCACCTCGTGTCCGTCGGCGAGCAGGGACCGGACCAGGGCACCGCCGATGAGACCGGACGCGCCGGCCACCGCGATTCGGGAACGCTGCATGGCGTCAATTCTGCTCCGAATTCACGCAAAGGCCCGGTCACGTGCGCCGTAGGGTGGCCGACATGCACATACGCCACGCCACCCTCGACGACGAGGACACGCTGGGACGCCTGGACCGCGTCGCCTGGTCCACGCTGCACGCCGTCTCGCCGCGCCCCCAGCCGCCGTACGAGCCCTTCTACGGTGAGCGGTTCGGCCCGCGCGACCATCTGGTGGCCGAACTCGACGGCCTGCTCGTCGGCTACATCCGGCTCGGCTTCCCGACCCCGTTGGCCTGCAACGCGCACGTCCGGCAGATCCAGGGCCTGGTCGTCGCCGAGGAGGCGCGGGGTGCCGGAGTGGCGCGGGCGCTGCTGCGGGCGGTGCAGGAGGAGGCCAGGAAGCTGGGCGCGCGCCGCATCACGCTGCGCGTCCTCGGGCACAATGCCCCGGCCCGAAAGCTCTACGAGTCGGAGGGCTTCGTGGTGGAAGGCGTCCTGCCCGAGGAGTTCCTGCTGGACGGCGAGTACGTGGACGATGTGTTCATGGGGCGCAGTCTCTGACCTGGTCGGCCTCGGCGGCCGTACGGCGCCTGCGGACGACCAGATAGAGCGCGGCCCCCGCGACGAGCAGGGAGATCAGGAAGAAGACGGGCACGGAAGCCTCCTGCGGACGAGTCGGTCGGTGAGGACACCCCCATCCTGACGATCAAGGCGCTGATCGGCGGGCAGGCCACGTCGACGTGTTCGCAACCGTCGCCGTCAGCCCGTCAGCAGCCGCATGCCGCCCACCAGTTCCCGCAGGCATCGCACCGCCAGCTCCGCGGGTGAGCCCGGGCCGCTGGTGTCCGCGTCCGTCTCCGCCCAGGTCTCCAGTGCCACCCGGATGGCGTCCGTCGCGGCCGCGGCCGTGAGGCGTACGTCGAGCGGGTCGGCGTCCGGCCCGGCCAGCCTCGCCACCACCGGGATCAGCCGCTCCTCGGACTCCTGGTTCACCCGGTACCACACGGCCCGCAGCGCCGGGTCGGCCACGGCTGCCCGCAGCAGCGCCCGCGTCTGGCGCAGGCCCTCCGCCGCGTGTGCGTCCGGCACGGACAGCGACTCCTCGATCGCCCGCTCCAGGGCCCGCGGCAGCCCGGCGGTGCCCGGCTCCGACGCGGCGAGGAGCTCGCGCCAGCGGTCGGCGCCCCGGGCCAGCAGCGGGCCGACGGCGTCCTGTTTGTTGCGGAAGTACCGGTAGAAGGTCCGCAGGGCGACCCCGGCCCGCTCGGCGATGTCCTCGGCGGTCGTGCCATCGGGTCCGTGCTCGGTGAACAACGCGGCGGCGGCGCGTGCGATGTCGAGCTGGGTCGCCGCCTTGCGGCGCTCGGTCAGTGAGAGGGGCTTGGTGCTCACCGGGGAAGCCTACGCCGGACCACCGACATTGGCACCTTTCGCCTTGATGGCAAAACGTGCCACCCGAGCGTACCGTGAAGGCCATGAACCGTTACGAGAACCGACGCGCCCTCGTCACCGGCGGCGGCTCCGGCATCGGCCAGGCCACCGTGCTCCGGCTGCTCGCCGAGGGCGGCACCGTCGTCGCCGCCGACATCAGCGAGGCCGGCCTGAAGGACACCGTCGAAAAGGCGGGCGCCGGCGCGCGGCGGCTGACCACGGTCCTCGTCGACATCGCCGACGAGGCCTCCGTACGGCAGGCCGTGGCCCTCGCCGTCGAGGCGCTGGGCGGGCTCGACGTGCTCGTCAACGCCGCCGGCATCCTGCGCTCCGCCCACACCCACGAACAGAGCCTCGCCGACTTCAACCGGATCATCGCGGTCAACCTCACCGGCACCTTCCTGATGATCCGCGAGGCGATACCGGCGCTGCGCGAGGGCACCGGCCCCGCCGTCGTGAACTTCAGCTCGACCTCGGCGACGTTCGCCCACCCCTACATGGCGGCGTACGCGGCCAGCAAGGGCGGCATCCAGTCCATGACCCACGCGCTCGCGAGCGAGTACAGCAGGCAGGGCATCCGCTTCACCGCCGTGCAGCCCGGCTCCATCTCCTCCGGCATGACCGACGGCTCCGGCGCCAGCGGACAGAGCGCCGGACCGGGCCTGCCCGAGGACACCGACTGGGACCTCTACACCAAGCTCGCACCCGCCCTCGGCCAGGGCTTCGCGGGCCCGGAGACCGTGGCAGGCGTCGTCGCGATGCTGGCGAGCGAGGATGGCCGGTTCATCACCGGTACCGAGGTCCGCATCGACGGCGGGACGCACTTCTGACGTGGCGACCGGCTACGACGTGACCAGCTCACCCGTGTCCACCGGCGCCGTCGCCTCCGCCGCCCGCTCGGCGTCGACGGCGACCTCTGCGGCGGTCAGCACGTACCCCGTCTCGTCGTCCGACGTCGAGCGGGCGAAGACGACTCCGTACACCTTGCCGTCCGTCGTCAGCAGCGGCCCGCCGGAGTTGCCCGGGCGGACCGTCGACCGGATCGAGTAGATCTCGCGGGTGACGGTCCCGTCGTTGTAGATGTTCTGGCCGTTCGCCTGGACCCGGTTGGCGACGGTGGCCGCCTGGAGGTTGAGGTCGCCGTCCTGCGGATAGCCCGCGACGACCGCGGAGTCGCCGCGCGAGGCGTCGGCGTCGAAGCCCAGCACCGGGGCCTCGAGGTCGGGCACGTACAGCACCGCCACGTCCTTGTCCGGATCGAAGAGCACCACGCGTGCCTCGTACGACCGTCCGACCCCGCCCACCCGGACGGTCGGCTCGTCGATGCCGGCCACCACATGGGCGTTGGTCATGACGTGCTCGGTGGAGTAGACGAAGCCGCTGCCCTCGCGGCCCTGGGTGCCCGAGACGCCCTCGATCTTCACGGTGCTGCGCTTGGCCGCGTTCGTCGCGCTCGCGGTGACGCTGTCGCCGGTGGGCCTGGCGACCCGGGCCGTCGACTCGTTCTCGAAAGGGTTGAAGACCTGCGGGAAGCCCGCCTCGGTGAGCGCGGACGTGGCCCGGGAGAACCAGGCCGGAGTGGTGTCCGGCATGGCGTTCTGCACGGCACCCAGCAGCCGTGAGTCCTGGATCGCCGTGGTGAGCACCGCGGACGAGGACGCGCCCAGCACGCTCGCCGCCACCCACGCCACGATCAGCACGGCGATCGAGTTGGCGGCGGCGCCCCCCACCCCGTCGGCGACGCGCAGCGGACCGAGACTGGCACGGCCCAGCTCCCGGCGCAGCCGCAGCGCCAGACGCCCCGCGAGTTCGTGCCCGACGACGGCCGGGACCAGCACCGTGAGCACCGCCGTCACCGTCGCCGACGTGCTGCCCGGGGTCACCAGGTCCATCATCCAGGGCAGCACCCACACGCCGATGATCGCGCCGCCCACGAAACCGGCGAGCGAGACACAGCCGGCCACCAGGCCGCGCCGGTAGCCGGATGCCGCATAGGCCAGGATCACCAGCACCAGCAGGATGTCGAGCAGGTCCACGGAGCCGCCTTTCTCTTGGACCCCTTATTACGGAGGGGACGGGCCCAGTGATCAGCAGACACGCGCGCGTGACACCCGGAACCGGCCACGCGTGCGTGCACACGCTGTGCGTGCATCCGGAGAAACGCCCCGGACCAGGACGATGGTTCCACCGGGTGGCACACCACACATCGCGGACGCGGACGATCCGGCCGAGAGTGGGACCATGCGTGTCCGAAGAGCGCGGGGGATACGACGGCGGCGAGCGGTCCGCATACGGACCGGGGCGCCGCGCCGGAGGATCCACCTGCCGACCGGAGTGCTGCTGCTGCTCGCCTGTGTCCCCGGGCTGGCGGCCGTCGCGGTCCTCGTCCTCTGCGCGAACGGCGTCGAGCGCCGGGCCGGCGCCCGCTCCGCACACCCTCCCGCGGCCCGCCCCGCCGCACTCCACCACGCGGCGAAGCCGCACATAATGCCCAGGTCGGTCTGGACGGCGGGCACGGGCGAGGCGAACACGGCCGCCCGCACCCCGCCGCCGGCCCGCTACGACGACAAGGTCGTCGCCGTCTTCATCCACCACACCGACTCGCCCAACGCCTACGACTGCGCCGACGCGCCCCGCATCATCCGCTACCTCGCCGCCGGCCAGACCGGCGCCCGCGACTGGGACGACATCGGCTACAACTTCCTCGTCGACCGCTGCGGCACGATCTACGAGGGCCGCGCGGGAGGTGTCGACCGCCCCGTCACCGGCGCCCACACCCAGGGCTTCAACCACCGCACGTCCGGCATCGCCGCCCTGGGCACCTTCACGGCGGGCGTCCCGGTACCGCAGGCGATGACGGACGCGATCGCCTCACTGGCGGCCTGGAAACTGGGCCTCGCGGACGTGGACCCGCGCCGGACCGTGAAACTGACCTCGAGCAACGGCCTAAGCCGCTACGCCGCCGGCACCACCGCCGCCCTCCCCGCCATCGCCGGCCACGAGGACGGCTACATGACCAGCTGCCCCGGCGCCGCCCTCTCGGCCCGCCTCCCGGAGATCAGACAGACGGCGGCAAGACTCCAGGGCAGGTACCCGCCGTCGACCCCGCCACAGAGCGGCCTCCCGACGACGGGCGACCGGGTGGCGTTGCCGCAGCGCGGCCTTCTGACGACCGGCGACCACATTCCCCCACCCCAGGACCGGACGATGCCGCCGTGGGGTGACGCTCCGGCGCCGGACAGCCGCGTGCCCGGGCCGCAGGCGGGCCGCCCACCGTCCGAATAGCCGCCCCCGGCCTACGCCATGAGCGTCGTCACGGACCGGCTCACCGGCGCCCGAGATACGCGCGCAAGGCCCGCTGGAGCACCTTCCCCTGGCTGCCCACGGGCCGTTCCCACTCGCCGAGGTACTCCACGGCGTAACCGCCCGCGCCCGTCTTGAAGCGCAGACGCCCCAGCAGCCGGTCCTCGGTGAGGGCGGGGGTGATGGACCGCAGGTCGTACGTCTCACAGCCCGCCGACCGCGCGTCGTTCATCATCCGCCACAACAGGGCGCTGCTGGGCCGCAGTTGACGCCCCTGCCGCCCGGACGCGGCGTAGGAGTGCCATGCGCACGAGCCGACGTTGATCATGAGCGCGGCGGAGAGCACGATGCCGTCGTACTCGGCGAGATAGAGCCGCACCCGGTCGTCGTCCTCGGCGTTCAGGGCCTTCCACATACGGCGGAAGTAGTCCAGCGGCCGGGCCTTGAAGCCGTCGTGCGCGGCGGTCGAGACATACAGCCGGTGGAAGTCGGGCAGATCCGACGCCGAGCCCCAGGAGACCCGGACCCCGGCCCCCTCGGCCGTACGCAACGACTGCTCCCAGTGCGGGGCGAGGCCCTCGCGCAGATCGTCCGCCGAGCGCCCCTCCAGCGGGACGAGGCACCCGTAACGCGGCTGACCGAGCCCGAAGCCGTTCCCGTCGCCCTCCTCGCACCGCCGCCACCCGAGCCGCCCCAGCCGCTCGGCCGCGTCCAGCGCGTATCCGTCGATGGCGGCCGCGGGCAGGTCGTTGAGATGGCCTACGGCGGGGTCGGCGATCCCTGTCGCGACGGTCCCCGGGTCCCACTGCCGTACGACGACCGGCGGCCCGATCCGCACCGAGAACGCCCCGCGTGCCTCCAGATGGGCGACGAGCGGGTCCAGCCAGCGCTCCAGCCGGGGGTCCCGCCAGTCGATCCCGGGCCCGTCGGGGAGGTATGCCAGGAAGCGCCGCGTCCCGGGCAGCGGCCGGTACAGCACCAGCGCCGCCGCGACCAGCGCCTCGCCCTCGAACCAACCGACGCTCTCCGCCCGCCAGTCCGGCTTCGCGTCGCCCCACTCGGGGATCTGGAGATGGCTCGCGTCGGGATGCAGCCGCAAGTGGGCGAGATGTTCCTCGCGCGAAATCTCCCGCACGTCCGGGCTGGTCATGGGCAGGGTGCTCCTGTTCGGGGCCGCCACGGTACGCCGGGGATCACGGCACTGGTCAAGACTCCAAAGGTGAACCTTCCGGACGCGTCCCGTGACGTCGGTCACCGGATCGCCCGCAACGCCTCGGTCAGCCGGGGGTGGACCTCCAGGTGTCGGTCGACGGCGGTGAGGCGCAGGACGCGGCGGGTGAGCGGGTGCGGGGCCGCTCGGCACCCAAGGCCGAGCCCGCCGACGCGTGCGCCGACCGTGCCCCGTCCCCCTGCTCCTTCGAGCCCCCGCGCGGCGCGGCCGAACCGAGCCGCGTCGGGCGACGGGCCGTCATCCTGGAGGACATGACGACCGATTCGCGCAGTTCCGCCGCATTCCTCGTCGACGAGTCGCTGGGCTACCTCTTCCCCGCCGCGCTGCGTGCGGCGGCGGCCGTCGGGGTGGCGGACCACCTCACCGACGGCCCCCGCTCGCCCGCCGAACTGGCCGAGGTCACCGCCACGGACGCCCGCAACCTCTCCCGGGTGCTCCGACTCCTCGCCACCCGCGGCATCGTCGCGGAGGACGCGGAGGGCCGCTTCCGCCTCACCGCCACCGGCGACGCCCTGCGCACCGACGCCCCGCACTCCGCCCGCTCGGCGATCCTGATGAACACCGACCGCAGTCTGTGGCTCCCGGCCGCCGAGATGGACCGCTGTCTGACCGAGGGGACCTCGGTGTTCGAGGGCATCTTCGGGATGCCGTTCTTCGCACACTTCGCCCAGGACGAGGCGACCGCCGCCGTCTTCCACACAGGGATGGCCGCCATGTCCGACCCCGAGAACGAACCGATCGCCGCCGCGTACGACTTCCCGGCGACGGGCACGGTCGTCGACGTGGGCGGCGGCCACGGAGGCCTCCTCCTGGAGGTCCTGCGCCACAACCCGGGCCTGCGGGGCGTGCTCTACGACCAGCCGCACGTACTGGCCGGCCACCGCCTCGACGTCGAGGAGACCGAGGGCCGTTGGAGTGTGGCGGAGGGCGACTTCTTCTCCGCCGCGCCCCCGGGAGACATCCACCTCCTCAAGCGCATCCTCCACGACTGGGAGGACGACCGGTGCGTGACCATCCTGGAGCGCTGCCGGGAGGCCATGGCGCCGGGCGGCCGGATCCTGGTGGTGGACGCGGTCGTTCCCCGGGACAACGCACCCCACCAGGCCAAGACCCTCGACCTCCTGCTGATGTCCGCCCTCGTCGGCCGTGAACGCACGGAGGCGGATTTCGCGGAACTGCTCGCCGCGGCGGGCCTCAGGATCACCCGCATCGTCCCGACACCGACGGTCCTGTCGGTCGTGGAGGCGGTGGCCGCGTCAGCGTAGTTGGGCCCACACCTGCTTGCCGCCGTTCCTCGGGGTCACACCCCAGACGTCCGACACGGAGGCGATGAGGAAGATGCCGCGACCGCTCTCGGTCTCCCAGTCGGGTTCGGTGCACCAGACCGGCAGCACGGGGGAGTGGTCGCGGACGGCCACGCGCACGCCGCCGTCGGGCAGTCTGCGGAGCGTCAGCTCGCACTCCGGAGACTCCACATGCCGATGGACGTTGGCCAGTATCTCGGTGACGCACACGGCAGCCGCGTCGACGAGACCGGAGTACCCCCAGTCGCGCAGTTGCGTACGGACCATGTCCCGCACGGCGGCGAACCCCTCAACTTTCGTAAACTCCACCGCCCGGACGGCGGTACAGTAACCGCGTCATCACACTCCGTGCTCCCACGTGCGGAGCGGCCCTCAGCGGTGCGCCAACACCAATCTGAGGGCCTTCACCGACGAGTGGTTAGGAGCCACCCGCGATGCTCAAGCATGCTATCCCGCCTGCCCGATTCTTCTCCCAGACGCCGAACGAGATCATCCGGCATCCCCGTCTGAACGGCACGGCGGTCAGGCTTCTCCAATGGGCGCTGTCCCTCCCCGAAGGCTCGCGGGACACGGTCCAGTCGATCGGCGAGAAGATGCCGGAAGGCCGCCTCGCCGTACGCAAGGCAAGGCGCCAGCTGGAGGAGGAGGGCTACCTCCACACCCGCCGTACACAGAACCCGCAGACGGGCCGGTGGTCCACCCAAGTGCTGGTGTCGAACGTGGCGTTGACGACGGACGCGGACATCGCCGCCGCCTTCGGAACCGCACCGCCGCCGACTGACCAGCACCCGCCCGTCGGTGAGGTGACCGACCAGGCCGTCGGCACATCCACCTTCGGTGAGAACACCGAGGAGAACACCTCCAACCCGGCCGCCGACTTCCTGGCCCGCCTCGGCGACCACACCCCGTCGCTGCGCCTGGGCGCAGGCGAGGTCGAGCGGCTGACCCCCCTCGCCGCCCGCTGGCTGGCGACGGGAGCGACGGAGGCCGAACTCCGTCAAGCGGTCACCGCGGACCTCCCCGTGCCCGTCAAATCCGCGGCCGCCCTCATCTCGTACCGCCTGAAGGCCCGAACCCCCACAACTCCCGCCCCACACAAGCGAGTCGCCCCACTCGGCGAATGCACCGAATGCCGAGACCCGCTGCCGCGAGGCACCGGCAAGGGCATCTGCCGCAACTGCGCGGCCCTGCCCCCGACCGGCCCTTCCCCCTCGCGGTCCTTCCTCTCGAACTTCGCCCTCGTGCGCGCCGCGCTCACAGGTGTCTCGTAGGCAGCTCATGGATCACCCCGAAACTGCCGCCCTACGGTCATGTCATACGCACTGACCGGAGGTGGGGAAGATGAACAGCACTCAGACCGGCACCAAGTTGACCCGCGGCCCCTGGGCGGCCCTCTGCGCCGCCGCAGCCGTCATCCTCGGCCCGGCCGCCGTCACGGCCTCCGCCCTCGACCAGGCCAACGCGGCCCCGATGCACCACGTGGTCCTGAAGGCCGACCAGACGCAGGCGTACATCCCGACGGACACGACCCGCAGGCGGGCGACCGCGGTCTGAGCCTCACCCGGCTCCGTCGCCCGTCAGGCCGAGGAACTGTTCCCCGGACGGGTCGACGTCCACGCCGAGGCCGTTCATGAGGCCCGCCAGCATGACGTAGTAGCCGACAGTCGTGACGATCTCGACGACCTGGCGATCGGTGAAGGAGGCACGGAGAGCCGTCAACACGCCCTCGGACACGGTGTGTCGGGAGACGAGCTCGAAGGTCGCCGCGACCGCCGCCGACTCCGCCGGGTCGAACTCCGGCCCACTGGAGCGCAGTTCGGCGATGGTCGTCAACTGGGCGGCCGAGACACCGGAGTTGAGCGCGATCGGCCGGTGCTGCGCGGCTTCGTACGCGCACTCCGTGCCGGCGGCCACCGCCATGATCACCAGCTCGCGCAGCCGGACGGGCAGCGTCGACTCGAGCAGGACCGCCAGGCCCAGGTCGATCGCCGTGTCCGTGAGCGGCGGGGCGTGGGAGAGCATGCGGAAGGCGTTGAGCGGCACGGGAAGCTTCGCGACGCCGTCGGCGGGATGTTCCGGGTACGGGATTCGAGCCATGGTTCCCCCTGAAGTAGACGTCAGCCCCTGAACCGCTCCCACAGCTTCGGATACCGCTCCGACAACACCCGCTCGCTCTCGAAGTCGACCGGTGTCCCCTCCGGCTCGGGCGGCGCGGGCGGGATTCCGAGGTCGGGGGCGACGACGCCGGTGAGCTGTTCGTACGCCTCGTCCGCGGCGTACCCCAGCTCCTCCCCGTCGCCGTCGATCTCCTCGTCGAAGTCGTCCAGGAGGTCGGACAGTGAGTCGGGCGCGTGCACGGCACCCTCGTACACCTCGCGCCCCTGCCCGATCAGCCAGCAGCGGAAGAAGTCGAAGGCGTCGTCGCTGGCCCCGTCGAGCAGGACCCAGGCCGCGCCCCACAGGTCCCAGGTGTACGCACGGTTGTAGCGGGCCTCGAAGTGACGGGCGAAGTCCAGGACCATCTCGGGGTCCATCTGGAGGAGCCGGTCGATGAGAAGGTCCGCCTGCTCCTCGGGGTCACCCTCGGCGGCCCCACGGGCGGCGTCCACCAGCTCCCAGAACTCCGTCTCGTCCATCACGGGTCCAGCATCGGCCCTGGACGGGTGAGGCGCACGTGGAGTGCGGCGGATTGTTATGTCCCGTACAGGGCGGCCAGTCGGCGCGCGTCCTCCGCGAAACTTGCCCGCAGACCCTCCGGAGCCATCACCTCCACCTCCGGGCCCAGCGACAGCAACTGCGTACGGGCGACCTTCTCCGACTCCACGGCGACCGTCACGGTCACCCAGCCGTCCTCGTCCGGCGCCCCCGCCCGCTCCAGCGCCTCCCCGGTGGAGACCCGGTCGGCCAGGGCGTACGGCAGCCGGCGCACCCCGTCCGGTGACAGCCGTACGACGACCTCGGCCCGCAGGATCGACCGTGCGAACCGCTCCGACTGGTCCTCCCAGAAGGCGGGGAGATCGAACTCCTCGTCGCGTTCGAAACGGTCCGTCGAGGCTTCCACCGTCGTGAACCGGTCTATCCGGTACACCCGGAAGGAGCCGGGGTCGGGAATCCGCGCGCACAGGTACCAGACCCCCGCCTTCAGCACGAGCCCGTACGGCTCCAGCTCCCGCTCGACCTCCCCCGCCCCCTTGCGATAGCGGGCGGTGACCCGCCGGTCGTCCCACACCGCGTCGGCGATCGCGGGCAGCAGCTCGGGCGTCTTCGGCTCGCTCCACCAGTTCGGGGCGTCCAGGTGGAAGCGCTGGGCCGCTGTCTTCGAGGCGTCCCGGAGCGAGGGGAGCAGCGCCGCGGAGACCTTCAGACGGGCGGCCGAGGCGGCGTCCTCCAGGCCCATCTCGCGCAGCGCCCCGGGCACACCGGACAGGAACAGCGCCTCCGCCTCACCCCGCGCGAGGCCGGTCAGCCGGGTCCGGTACCCGCCGATCAGCCGGTAGCCCCCGGCCCGCCCCCGGTCCGCGTACACCGGAACCCCGGCCTCCGACAGCGCCTGCGCATCCCGGGTGATCGTCCGCTCGGACACCTCCAGCTCCCGCGCCAGCTCGGCGGCGGTCATGGAGGGCCGGGACTGGAGGAGCAGAACCATCTTGATGAGACGGGCGGCACGCATACAGTCCATGATGCGGGGCGCTCCGCGGGTTGGGCGGAGTCGGGTGCGTTTTCGGGTGCGGGCCGGTGGGGGTCGGTCGCGCAGTTCCCCGCGCCCCTCAGGAGCAGGCCCGCCTCGGCGCGCCCGTCTTCGGGGCGCGGGGCTGTGTCGGTATGCGGCTGCCGCCGCGGGTGCGCGACCAGCCCCCACGCACCCGCAGACGAACTACAACCCGTACTTCTCGCGCGCTTCCTTCACCGACGTCGCCTTGACCTCGCCGCGCCTGGCGAGCTGGGCGAGCGCCGCGACCACGATGGACTCGGCGTCGACGCCGAAGTGGCGGCGGGCCCCCTCGCGGGTGTCCGAGAGGCCGAAGCCGTCGGCACCGAGGGACGAGTAGTCCTGCTCGACCCACTGCGCGATCTGGTCCGGGACCTGGCGCATGTAGTCGGAGACCGCCAGCACCGGGCCCTCGGCGCCGTGCAGCGCCTGACGGACGTACGGCACGCGCTCCTCGCCGCGCAGGAGGGCCGCGTCGGCCTCCAGCGCGTCGCGGCGCAGCTCGGTCCAGGAGGTCGCGGACCACACGTCGGCGGCCACACCCCACTCCTCGGCCAGCAGCTTCTGCGCCCGAAGGGCCCAGTGGATCGCCGTGCCGGAGCTCAGCAGCTGGATGCGCGGGGCGTTCGCCGCGGCCACGTCGAGGCCCGCCGACTCCGCCGTGTTGAAGCGGTACAGGCCCTTGACGATGCCCTCGTCGATACCGAGGCCGGAGGGCTTGGCCGGCTGGGGCATGGGCTCGTTGTAGACCGTGAGGTAGTAGAAGACGTTCGGGTCCTCGCCCGGGGCCGCCTCGCCGTACATCCGGCGCAGACCGTCCTTGACGATCGCCGCGACCTCGTACGCGAACGCCGGGTCGTACGTCAGGGACGCCGGGTTCGTCGCCGCGATCACCGGCGAGTGACCGTCCGCGTGCTGCAGACCCTCGCCCGTCAGCGTCGTACGGCCCGCCGTCGCACCCACCAGGAAGCCGCGGCCCAGCTGGTCGCCGAGCTGCCACATCTGGTCGGCCGTGCGCTGCCAGCCGAACATCGAGTAGAAGATGTAGAACGGGATCATCGCTTCGCCGTGCGTGGAGTACGCGGTGGACGCGGCGATGAAGTCGGCCATCGAACCGGCCTCGGTGATCCCCTCGTTGAGGATCTGGCCGTTCTTGGCCTCCTTGTAGTACATCAGCTGGTCACGGTCGACCGGCTCGTACGTCTGGCCCTTGGGCGAGTAGATGCCCAGGGACGGGAAGAGGCTCTCCATGCCGAAGGTGCGCGCCTCGTCGGGGACGATCGGCACCCAGCGCTTGCCCGTCTCCTTGTCGCGGACCAGGTCCTTGATCAGGCGGACGAAGGCCATGGTGGTGGCCACGTTCTGGGAGCCGGAGCCCTTGTCGAAGGAGGCGAAGGCCTTCTCGGCGGGGGCGGGCAGCGGGGCGAGCGCGTGCGTACGACGGGCCGGGGCGGGACCGCCGAGAGCGGCGCGGCGCTCCTGGAGGTAGCGGACCTCGGGGGAGTCGGCGCCGGGGTGCCCGTAGGGTACGACCCCGTCGACGAAGTCGCTGTCCTTGATGGGCAGTTCCAGCAGGTCGCGCATCGTCTTGAACTCGTCCACCGTGAGCTTCTTCATCTGGTGGTTGGCGTTCTTCGACGCGAAGCCCTCGCCGAGGGTGTTGCCCTTGACCGTCTGGGCCAGGATGACCGTCGGCGCGCCCTTGAACTCGACGGCGGCCTTGTAGGCGGCGTAGACCTTGCGCGCCTCGTGGCCACCGCGGGAGAAGTGGAAACACTCGAGGATCTTGTCGTCGCTCAGCAGCTTCGCCATCTCGGCGAGCGCCGGGTCCTTGCCGAAGAAGTCCTCGCGGATGTAGGCGGCGCCACGGGTCTGGTACGTCTGGACCTGCGCGTCCGGTACCTCGCGGAGCCGTCTTACCAGCGCACCCGTGGTGTCGAGCTGGAACAGCTCGTCCCAGGCGGTGCCCCACAGCGTCTTGATGACGTTCCAGCCGGCGCCGCGGAACTGGGCCTCCAGCTCCTGCACGATCTTGAAGTTCGCGCGGACCGGGCCGTCGAGGCGCTGCAGGTTGCAGTTGATGACGAAGGTGAGGTTGTCGAGACCCTCACGGCTCGCGAGTGCGAGTGCCGCCGTCGACTCCGGCTCGTCCATCTCGCCGTCGCCGAGGAAGGCCCAGACGTGGGAGGCGGAGACGTCCTTGATGCCGCGGTTGGTCAGGTAGCGGTTGAAGCGCGCCTGATAGATCGCGGAGAGCGGGCCCAGCCCCATGGAGACGGTCGGGAACTCCCACAGCCAGGGCAGCCGGCGCGGGTGCGGGTAGGACGGCAGACCGTTGCCCCCCGACTCCCGGCGGAAGTTGTCGAGCTGGTGCTCGTCCAGCCGCCCGTCGAGGAAGGCGCGGGCGTAGATGCCGGGGGAGGCGTGGCCCTGGATGTAGAGCTGGTCGCCGGAACCGTCGGCTTCCTTGCCCTTGAAGAAGTGGTTGAAGCCGGTCTCGTAGAGCCAGGCCGCGGAGGCGAAGGTGGCGATGTGGCCGCCGACGCCGTATTTGGAGCCACGGGTGACCATCGCGGCCGCGTTCCAGCGGTTCCACGCGGTGATCTTCCGCTCGATCTCCTCGTCACCGGGCGCGGAGGGCTCGGCGGCGGTGGGGATGGTGTTGACGTAGTCCGTCTCGAGGAGCTTGGGCAGCGCGATGCCGTTGCCCTCCGCGCGCTCCAGCGTGCGGCGCATCAGGTACGCGGCACGGTGCGGGCCGGCAGCCTTGGCGACCGCGTCCAGTGAGGCCTGCCATTCGGCGGTCTCCTCGGGGTCACGGTCCGGGAGCTGGTCGAGCTCGCTCGGCTGGATGGCGTTGGGGTCGGTCATGTCGCCGCCTTCCTCAGTCGAAGGGGGTTCCCTCATCGGTAAGGGTTCGGGGGTGCCCTAGGTCTTTGGCAGGACAGGGCTCAAGCCTCGGTGGAGGCCAGTCAGCCTCGGTAGAGGCCCGTCGGCGACTCTAACTCCCTGATCGATGATCGATCAAAGGGTTGAAGGGCAAAACCTCTCGATTGCGAGAAAGTAGGCACGGGGTGCCTCCGGCGGTGGCACGGGGTGACGTTATCGCTCCGGTGTTTTTGCAGGTGAGAGTGCGTTTGAGCGAGGGCGTGCTCGGTTGGCCAGGGGTGCGGGCCTGCTGCCGATGTGCGGCTCCGCCGCGCGGGCGTGACCAGCCCCGCACGACCGCAGATACAAACGCATCCGCAACACCCCTGGCGGGGTCGAAGGGGCGGCAGCCCCTGGGGACGGGGCGGGTAGGGGCGGCGGGGGCGAAACACCTCCGGCGACGACGGCTAGTCGGCTTCGTGCCGCGGCGCGCAGCCCAGCACATGCGCCTTCACCAGCTCCGCGATACGGGGATCCCGGCGCCGGAACGCCTGCACGAGCTCCTCGTGCTCCTCCGCGTACGACTGCTGGACGGTGCCCAGCCAGCGGATCGACAGGGCCGTGAAGACCTCGATGCCCAGGCCCTCCCAGGTGTGCAGGAGGACGGAGTTGCCGGCCGCGCGGACCATCTCCCGGTGGAAGCCCACCGTGTGCCGCACCTGTCCCGTCCCGTCGGACGCGCGGTCGGCCTCGTAGAGCGCGGCGACATGCGGTTCGAGCGCCGAGCAGTCCTGCGCCAGCCGCTCCGCCGCCAGCTCCGCCGCGATCGCCTCCAGACCGGCCCGGACCGGGTAGCTCTCCTCCAGGTCGGCCGCCGTCAGGTTCCGCACCCGCACGCCCTTGTTCGGCGCCGACTCGATCAGCCGCAGCGACTCCAGCTCGCGCAGCGCCTCCCGCACGGGGGTCTGACTGACCTCCAGCTCGGTGGCGATCCGTCGCTCCACGATCCGCTCGCCCGGCTTCCAGCGACCGCTGACGATCCCTTCCACGATGTGCTCGCGGATCTGTTCGCGCAGCGAGTGGACGACGGGCGCGGTCATGAGTGCTCCTTAAGGAGGGGCCGCCCATCGGCCCCGGGGGCGTTTGACGTTTAGACAATAAGGCCGCACGCGCTTTCCCGAGGGGCGCACGGGGGCGCTTTCATGCAGGTGAGACGAGACTTACACGCTCCACAGGGCGGCTCACCCTGTAAAGGCCCGTACCGGGTCCGGCTCGGAGCGGTCACCACCGTGTCACCACCGCAACCCTGTGAGCCCCCACCCCGTCGCGGTCGGCATGGGAGTGCCCGCCAGGGGCGCCCCCTGGCACCAACCATCGGGGGATGGCATGAACAACCAAGGACGACGCGGAGCACTCCGCTGGACGGCCGCGGCGGCCGTGATCGGCACGGTCCTGGGCGTGACGGGCTGCCAGCAGACGTCCACCCGGGCGGCGGCGAAGCCCCAGGCCTCTGAAGTGATCACCGGCATGGCGGCCTCCGGTTCCTCCGGTGGCGCCTGCGTCTTCGTCAAGCCCGACGGCGCCCAGAAGTTCGGCCACGTCGGCTGGGGCTTCCGCGTCGCGGGCACCGACCGCTGGGTCTACGGCGCCGTCGAGAACCCGAGCGGCAGCCTCTACACCCCGCCGGGCGGCGACATCGGCGCCTGGCACGCGGAGGGGTCCTACGACCGCATGCTCAGCGAGATGTCCCGCGACGCCCTCCCCCACTCTCGGCTTCGCTCGAGCGGGGGGACCCCCATCCCCGGCAACTCCGAGCACCCGTACAGCCGTTACCGCTGCACGAAGTCCTCGACGCACGACACGGACGCCGCCCGCGCGATGATCCGAATCGTCGAGTCCCGCGGCTTCCTCGTCGGTTTCGACCCGAAGACCGGGGACCTCACCTCCCGGGACTGCCTGGACGCGACGTACGACGTCCTGAAGGCGTACCGCACGAAGGGACTCACGCGCGCCGACAAACTGTCCGTCCCGAACGTGTGGATCGAGCTGCTGTGGGGCTGGTCGGACAAGCGGCTGACGCCCCGGTGACACGACGGTGCCCCGCCCGGAAAGCTCCGGACGGGGCACCGTACAGGCACTGCTTCCTGAGGCTTACAGGCCGAGCTCGACCTCGAACTCGCCCGCCTCCAGGATCGCCTTGACCGCGGTCAGGTAGCGGGCCGCGTCGGCGCCGTCCACCAGACGGTGGTCGTAGGAGAGGGTCAGGTAGGTCATGTCGCGGACGGCGATGACCGTGCCCTCTTCGGTCTCCAGGACGGCCGGGCGCTTGACGGTGGCGCCGATGCCGAGGATCGCGACCTGGCCCGGCGGCACGATGATCGTGTCGAAGAGCGCACCGCGCGAACCGGTGTTGGAGATGGTGAAGGTCGCGCCGGACAGCTCGTCGGGCGTGATCTTGTTGGCGCGGACCTTGCCGGCCAGGTCGGCCGTGGCCTTCGCGATGCCGGCGATGTTGAGGTCGCCCGCGTGCTTGATGACCGGGGTCATCAGGCCCTTCTCCGAGTCCACCGCGATACCGATGTTCTCGGTGTCGAAGTAGGTGATCGTGCCCTCGTCCACGTTGATCCGGGCGTTGACGGGCGCGTGCGCCTTCAGTGCCTGGGCCGCGGCCTTGACGAAGAACGGCATCGGGGAGAGCTTGACGCCCTCACGGGCGGCGAAGGAGTCCTTCGCCCGGCCGCGGAGCTTCATCAGACGCGTGACGTCGACCTCGACGACCGAGGAGAGCTGCGCCTGCTCGTGCAGCGCCTTGACCATGTTGTCGCCGATGACCTTGCGGATGCGCGGCATCTTGACGGTCTGGCCACGGAGCGGCGAGGCCTCCAGCGTCGGCGCCTTCTTGGCGGCGGGGGCGGCCGGGGCGGCAGCAGCGGCCGGAGCCGGGGCAGCGGCGGCGGCCTTCGCGGCCTCGGCGGCGGCGACGACGTCCTGCTTGCGGATACGACCGCCGACGCCGGTGCCCTTGACGGCGGCCAGGTCGACACCGTGCTCGGAGGCGAGCTTGCGCACCAGCGGGGTCACGTAGGCGCCGTCGTCACCCGCGGTGGCGGCGGGCGCGGCCGGAGCGGCGGCGACCGGAGCCGGAGCGGCCGGCGCGGGGGCCGGCGCAGCCGGAGCCGGGGCGGCGGCGACCGGAGCCGGCGGGGCCACGGGCGCGGCGGGGGCCGGGGGCGGCGGGGGCCCGGGGGGGGGCGGGGGGGGCGGGGGCGGGGGAGGGGGGGGCGGGGGC
>NZ_JXTE01000001.1 GCF_000972385.1 Streptomyces sp. WM6386 | reverse complement strand
GTCCTGGGGCGACGCGTCCCGGTGGTTGGTGTCCGGGTGCGTGAGGTCCAGGGGGGCCGGGGCGGAGTGCGGTACGCCGAGGTACGTGGACCCCGTCCGGTCCGTGTCGAAGGGCACGGCCTCCGTGTGCGGGGCCTCCATGCGGCCCGTCTCCGAGTGGGGCGCCCTCGTGGGCTCGGCCTCCAGGGGCGTGGGGGCGGGGTGCGGTACGCCAAGGTACGTGGACCCCGTCCGGTCCGTGTCGAAGCGCACTGCCTCCATGTGCGGGGCCTCGACGTGGCTCGCGTCCGGGTGGGGCGCCCCCGTGTGTTCGGCCTCCAGGTGCTGCTGCGCCTCGGCCAGCCCGATGCCGCGTTGGAAGGCCGCCATGAGAACCGGGTCGTGACCGGCGAGGTGCTCCGTCTCGGGACGCGGTGCCGCCGGACCGTCGCGCAGTTGGGGGGCGATGTGTTCCTGGGCGCGGCGGCGGGGCAGTTGGGGCTTGCCCATGGTGCCGCGCACGGTGCCGGTGCGCGGGGTGGGCGGCGCGGCGGTGCGGTCGGCGACGCGGTGCCGGTCGTCGGGGCGGATGCCGGGGACGGCCTCCGCCGGGTTGGGCCGCTCCCGGTGGCTGCCGCGCACGGGCAGCGGTACCGCGGCGCCGGTGTCGGGCGCCGGGGCGGCGGCTCGCGGGGCGTCCGGCTGCGGGCGAGGCGCGAAGGGGACGACGCGCTGCGGCCCGGTCTCGGCGGCGGCGCCGACACCGCCATCAACACCGCCTCCGGCACCAGCACCGGCTCCGGCTCCGGCTCCGGCTCCGGCTCCGGTGTACGGATACTGGTGCGGCGGTACGGAGATCCCCGTCCTGTCCATCGCGCTCTGCGGCGGCACAGGCGGACCCGGCACGCCCGGGCCCGTATCCGGCGCTCCGGTCCCGCCCGGTGACCGCGGCATGGTAACCGGGGCGTCCGGGTCCGCGCCCAACAGCCCCTGCGGTACGACGAGTACGGCCTGTACGCCGCCGTAGATGTTGGTCTGGAGCCGGACGTTGATGCCGTGCCGCCGGGCGAGCTGCGAGACCACGAACAGGCCGATGCGGCCGTCCGCCAGCAGGCTGCCCACGTTGACCTGGTCGGGGTCGGCGAGCAGGGCGTTCATCTTGTTCTGTTCGCCGACGGGCATGCCGAGCCCGCGGTCCTCGACCTCGACGGCGAGCCCGGAGGTGACGAGATTGGCCCGCAGCAGGACCTGGGTGTGCGGCGCGGAGAACACCGTCGCGTTCTCGACCAGTTCGGCGAGCAGGTGGATGACGTCGGCGACGGCGTGCCCGCGCAGGGTTCCGTCGATGGGCGGCACGAGCTTGACCCGGGAGTACTGCTCGACCTCGGCGATGGCGGAGCGCAGCACCTCGGTCATGGAGACGGGGTGGCTCCACTGCCGGCGGGAGACGGCGCCGCCGAGCACGGCGAGGTTCTCGGCGTGCCGTCGGATGCGGGTGGCGAGGTGGTCGACGTGGAAGAGCCCCTTGAGCAGGTCGGGGTCCTCGATCTCGTTCTCCAGCTCGTCGAGGATGGAGATCTCGCGGTGCACCAGTGACTGGAGGCGTCGGGCGAGGTTGAGGAAGACCTCGAGTTTCTGCTCGCTGCCCGCCTGGCTGGAGAGTTGGGCCGCGTGGACCACCGCGGTGACGGCGCCGTCGTGGGCGCGGGCCAGATCGGCGGCGAGCAGTTCGAAGTCGTCGGCGTCCTCGGGGGGACCGCCGCGCGGCTTGCGCTGGGGCGGCCCGTCGCCGCGGCGCAGCGCCTCGACGAGGGCCCGCAGATCGGCCTCGCCGCGCGCGCTGGTGCGGCGCAGGGCGCCGATGCGGTCGCTGACCGCCTGGGCGGCGCGGTCGGCGGCCACGGCGGCGATGAGGATGCCGGCGAGGGCGACCGAGAAGGCGCCGGCGAGCACGCCCCACAGGGTGAGACCGGGCTGTGCGCCGGTGGAGCGGACCGTGAAGAGGACGGCTGCCGAGCCGCTGAGGGCGACCGCGATGGGCGGCAGCACGGCGAGCCGCAGCAGCTGCGGCCGGATGTGCGTCTCGGGCGGCGCGGGTGCGGGCCGGGCGGCCGGCCTTCCGTGCCGGCCTCCTTCGCGGCGGTCTGCGCGTGTCGCCGGTGCGCGGAGCTGAGCCATCGGTGTCCTCGTACTGGTGGTCCGTCGGGCCTGGTCGCCGGGCGGGCTCGGATGCCCACGGGCGGGTTCCCGTGGTCCGGTGCGCGCTCCCACCGGTTCCCTGGTGCGCTCGCTGCGGGCGGAGCGCACTCCGACGCGGTCGTCGGTCACCGGCTTCCCCCGGTGCCCGGTTGCGGTCGAGCTGGGGGGATCCCCATCGCGTCGACTCCCTCCTCCGGCTCGCGGCTGCACCTACCGGGCCCCGCTCCCTGATCCGGTCTGATTCCCATGACGCCCCCGGCGGGGTGTGCGCCATCGCGGCGTCGGTCGAGAGCGCCGAAAAAAGCGGCCCTGCGTCGCCCGACGGACACTCACAGTAGTCGGCAACGCAACATGTGCGGTGGGCAGTTGACAAACTGGCACGGAGAGCGTCCCGCTCTGGTATGAGGCTTCGTACGACAGCCCGATAAGCCCCTCGGGTGTCCGTTCCGGAACGAGCGGACTTCGATCGAACCTGGTCAGAAGCGGTCACGAGAAGACGGCGAGGGCCGGAGAGCATGACGCTCTCCGGCCCTCGCCGTCAGCCGCTGTTCGGCCCGGGATCAGCCCGCGGGCACGGGTTCGGGCTCTCCGGTGCCCTCGGTCGCGACACCGGGAATGTCACGGGCCGTGTCGGTCGCCGGGCCCGCCTCGGTGCCCACGCCGTCCGCGGGCCACCCACCCGCCGGCACCGACGCGACACCTCGCCACCACGGATCGCCCGGCACGGTCTCGGCGGTGGGCTCGAAGGGCTCGCCCGGCCGGGGCACGGCGACCCGGGCCCCTTCCCTGCGGGCGGCCGCGAGCGTGCCCTCCCCCGGGTCCGCCCACGCGTGCGTGGCCAGGTTGAAGGTCGCCCAGTGGATCGGCAGCATCGGTCCGGCCGACGGTCCGCCCTGGAGGTCGAGGTGGGCGCGCATGCCCTCCTCGGGTGTCATGTGGATGTCGGGCCAGAAGTCGCTGTAGGCGCCGATCTGGATCATGGTGGCGTCGAACGGGCCGTGCTCGGCGCCGATGTCCTTGAAGCCCTCGAAGTAGCCGGTGTCGCCGCTGTGGAAGACCCGGTGCTCCTCGCCGGCGACGACCCAGGAGGCCCAGAGGGTGTGCTGGGTGTTGCGCAGGCCGCGGCCGCAGAAGTGGCGGGCCGGGGTGGCGGTCAGGGTGAGGCCGCCGACCTTGGTCGCCTCGTGCCAGTCCAGTTCGCGCAGCCGGTCGGCGGAGACGCCCCAGTGCTCCAGGTGGGCGCCGACGCCGAGCGGCACCGCGAAGAGGGTGTCGGTGCCGGTCAGCGCCTTGATGGAGGGCATGTCCAGGTGGTCGTAGTGGTCGTGCGAGATGACGACCACGTCGACCGGGCCGAGCGCGGCCAGCGGCAGGGGGGCCGGGTGGAGGCGCTTGGGGCCTGCGAAGGGGAACGGGGAGCAGCGCTCGCCCCACACCGGGTCGAAGAGCACCCGCTGTCCGTCGATCTCCGCGAGCACGCTGGAGTGCCCCATCCAGGTCAGCCGCAGTCCGGTGGCCGGTGGCCGGGCGATGTCGGCGAGGGTGGTGGGGTGCACGGGGATCCGACCCCCGGGGGCGCGGCGGGGACGCTCGTCCTTGTCGAAGAAGACCTTCGCGAACTCCACCGTCGAGCCGGAGGGCCGGATCCGGGCGACGCCGCCCGGGTTCTGGAAGACCCCGTCCTTGAAGTGCGGGGATCTACGGATGCGCGCGAGGCGCTCACCGCTCGGGTCCACGCCGAAGGCCGCGGGCTGCAGCGCGCGGAGCCCGGAGCTCAGGGAACGGAAACCGGACACGGTACCTCCAGATGGAGTCGGTGAGGCCCTCCATTATGGTCGGCCCCTCCGACAAACCAGGATCGCCCTGGTCACGGCCGGGTGAACGCCATGTCGCCAGCGCCCCACGCCGTGACGTCGACCTCGTCGCCGACCGCCATCTTGCCCTGCCGCAGCACGGAGAACTTCACGCCGAACACGGTGCCGACGGCGCCGCGGCGGTAGCTGGCCAGGGTGCGGATGGGTTCCGGGCCGCCCTTGGCGCCGCGCTCCTGGTCGACCAGGGTGACGGCACAGCGGACGGCGAGCTTCGCGTAGGCGAGTTCGGTGTCGCCGATGAGCATGCGGTGGGCGCGGTCCTCGGTGTGCGGGGTGTCCCAGCCGCCGATCACGATGTTGGGGCGGAAGCGGTTCATCGACAGGGGCTCCCCGCCACGCTCGGCGATCTTCTCGTTGAGCAGGTCGAGGCTGGAGCGCGACACTACGTGCAGCGCGCCGCTGTCCGCCCAGCCGGCGGTGCCCGGCGTTCTGCCGTCGGTCACCCGGTCGTGCTCGGGCGGTACCCGGACGAGCCTGCTCGGGACGCCGAGCACGTCGGTGAGCCACTGCGCCACGGAGTCGCCCTGGTCGATGCCCCGGAACGGCTTCCCGAACAGTTCGACGGGCCGGCGCGCTCCGGTGGTGTCGACGTCGACGGCCACCTCGCCATGGTCCGGTGCGCGCAGCGTGAGCCGCTGGCCCGCGGCGTCGATGCCGGGCAGGATCAGCGCGAGTCGCGGGTCGCGGCGCTGTGTCCGGAACACCCCTTCGTCGCTCACGACCATGAAGGCGCGGTCGTGGGCGAGCCCGGCCGGCGTCACCATCGCCTCGCTCGCCGAGATCCCGGCGCAGCCCTTGACCGGGTAGTACGACAACTCGACGACGTTCGCCACGTCCCCGCCCCCATCCGACGTCAGTACGTTCCCAAAGGGAACCTAACAGTCCCGGCTCCGGACCCGTCAACCGGTTTCGCCGCGCGTTGACAGCGCCCCGACCGCCTCACGATACTGACTCACCATTCAGTAATCGACCAGGAGAAGCCCTCATGACCACCCCCCTGCTGTCGCTCACCTGGACCGACCACGTCACCGGCCGCCAGGGCTTCCTGGTCGTCGACCGGCTGGTGCGCGGCGTGTCCAGCGGCGGGCTGCGCATGCGCGAGGGCTGCACCCTGGACGAGGTCACCGGGCTGGCCCGCGGGATGACGATGAAGGAAGCGCTGCACTACGACCCCGAGGGGCGCTACATCCCCCTGGGCGGCGCGAAGGGCGGCATCGACTGCGATCCCCGGGAGCCGGATTCGTACGGGATCCTTGTGCGTTTCCTGCGCGCGATGCGACCGTACGTCGAGAGTTTCTGGACCACCGGCGAGGACCTCGGCCTCACCCAGGACCTCGTGGACCGGGCGGCGACCGAGGCGGGGCTCGTCTCCTCGATCCAGGCCGTGTATCCGCTGCTCGACGACGAGACGGCGGCCCGGCGACGGCTCGCGCAGGCGTTCGCGGTCGAGGTGGACGGCATCGGGCTCGACGAACTGGCGGGCGGCTGCGGGGTCGCGGAGTCGGTGCTCGCCGCCCTGGACCGGGCCGGGGTGCCGTACGTGGGGACGCGGGTCGCGGTGCAGGGCCTCGGCACGATGGGCGCAGCCACGGCGCGGTTCCTCGCGCGCGCGGGACTCGACGTCGTGGCCGTCGCCGACATCAAGGGCACGATCGTCAACCCCGCCGGCCTCGACGTCGAGGCGCTGCTCGCCGCGCGGGACACGTACGGCACCGTGGACCGTGCCGTACTGCGCCCCGGCGACCGTGAACTGCCGGGCGACGCCTGGCTGTCCGCCGACGCGGAGGTGCTGGTGCCCGCGGCGGTGTCGTACGCGATCGACGCCTCGAACCAGGGGCGGATCACCGCCCGCTGGATCGTCGAGGCCGCGAACATGCCCGTCCTGCCCGCGGCGGAGGCGCTGCTGGCCGCGCGGGGCGTCACCGTGCTGCCCGACGTGGTCGTGAACTCCGGGACGAACGCCTGGTGGTGGTGGACCCTGTTCGGCGACATCGGCGCCGACGCGGAGGAGGCGTTCGCGCACACCCGCCGCGCCATGCGGGCTCTCGTCGAGCTGATGCTGGCCCGCGCGGAGACCGACGGGACGTCACCGCGCGCCGCCGCACACGCGATCGCCGCGGACCGGCTGCCGGTGATCGCGGAACGGTTCGGGTGGTACCGGTGACGGTTGCCTCCGGCGGTGCGGCGGATACGGCGGGGTGAGTCCCCTCGGTTCGGCGGACGCCGGCGAAAGCGGGCTTCCAGTGGTGCAGCGGAGGCCGACGGAAGCGGTCTCCAGCACGCAGTGGATGCCGGCGCAAGGTGCCTCCGGTAGCCCGGCCCTGTCGGCGAGAGGGGCGTGTCGCGGTTCGGCCGACGCCGGCGCAGTAGAACTCGGCGGTTCGGTCGGGCCGGTGACGGCGTCTTCGGCGCATCGGCCGGTGGCGGGGTCAGCCTCGTCGGCGCATCGAACCGGTGGCGGGATCAGCCTGGTCGGCGCATCGGCCGGTGGCGGGGTCAGCCTGGTCGGCGCATCGGCCGAAGACGGAGTCGGCCTTCGGGCCGTCGGCGTGCGGCGGGGGCGGCCACGGCGACGCCTCGGCCGGTACCGGCGGCATCCGTGCTGTTCCGGCCGTTCCGACGACTGCGGCCCCTCGGCGGTCCGAGGCGCTGCCTCGATAGGGTGGCCGCGTGGCGAGAGTGCGGTTGAGCGTGGCCGAGCGGCGTGCGGAGTTGCTGCGGGCCGCCGTCGAGCAGATCGAGGCGCGGGGCGTGGCGGCGGTCAGGATCGCCGACGTGGCCTCGGCGCTCGGGGTCAGCAACGCGCTGGTGCTGTACCACTTCTCGACGAAGGAGCAGCTGGTCGCCGCCGCGTTCCGGCACGCCGCGGAGGACGACCTCGCACAGCTGCGCAAGCTGCTCGGCCGCCGCACGACCGCGCTGCGCCGGCTGCGGTCCGCCGTGCGCTGGTACGCCCCGACCGGCCAGGCCAAGGGCTGGCGGCTGTGGATCGAGGGCTGGGCGGCGGCGCTGCGCGAGCCCGCTCTGCAGGAGGTCACCCGGGACCTCGACAGACGGTGGAAGGCGGCGATCGCCGAGGTCGTCAGGGAGGGCATGACCGCGGGCGAGTTCCACTGCCCCGACCCGGACGGCGCGGCCCTGCGCCTCACCGCCCTGCTCGACGGTCTCGCCGTACAGCTGACGTCCTACCCGGGGGCCGTGTCCCGGTCCCGCGCGCAGGAGTGGGTGGACGAGGCCCTGGCCCGGGAACTCTGCCTGGGAGCCGGGACGTTGAGCGCACAGGAGCGCTGAGGGGGCCGCACCGGCCCTGCGCATGGAGCGGCGCCCCCGCAGAGCCGGATCCGACCCCGTCCGCAGAGAGGGCCCCGCCCGTGGTCTTACCGACTGCCTCACCTCCCCTGCCCGGCACGACGAAGGCGCTGTCCGTCGGACTGCACCCGCGTGCGCTCGACTACAGCCGGATGCCCGAAGGCGTCGACGAGGTGGCCTTCACCGCCCGGATCGAGGCGGCGCACACGGCGCTGCGCGAGGCGGGGTTCGATGTGGTCCCCTGTCTGATCGACACCGATCCGGACCGCTCCGAGGCGACCGTGCGGGAACAGCTGCGAGCGGATGCGTTCGGCTTGGCGGTGATCGGAGGCGGCGTACGGATGGCGCCGGAGCACACCGTACTGTTCGAACGGCTGGTCAACGTGCTCACCGAGGAGGCCCCCGGGATCCGGCTGTGCTTCAACTCTTCGCCGGAGAACACGGTCGAGGCGCTGCGGCGGTGGATCCGGGCGTAGCTGTCCCGGGCCCGTCCGCACACGGACGGTTCCTCAGTCCAGTGCGTACACCGCCGTGACCGAGGCCGTCGCCCTGATCTCCCCCGGTGCGAGCGGTACCGCGCCGATGCCTGCGCCCGGCGCGTCCCCAAAGGCCGGTGGCATCGGGAGGACGTACCCGGTGCCGCCCTCGCTGAGCGAGACGAGGCGACCCAGGCGGTGGCCGCCGAGCTCGGCGTACTGCGCGGCCTTGGCGTGGGCGTCCTGGTACGCGGCCTTGCGGGCGCGGGCCTGGAGCGGGCGGCGGTCGTCGAGGTCGAAGACGACGGAGTTGACGCGGCCCGCGTCGCCCGTGGCCTCGGTGACGGCCGTGATCAGGACGCCGGTGGTCGCCACCTCGCGCACCTTGATCGAGAAGGACTGCGCGGCCCGGTAGCCCTTCAGCGTCGACTCGCCGTCCTGGTAGTCGTGGACGGGGCTGAGGGAGACGTTCTCGGTACGGATGTCCCGGTCGGCGATCCCCTGGGCGCGCACCGCCTTCAGCAGAGCGGCGGCCGCCTCGTTCTGCGCGTCCAGCGCGGCCTGGGTGGTCTTGGCGGTGGCCTCCACGCCGGCGCCGACCACCGCGATGTCGGGCTCTCCGACGGCGCTGCCCTCGCCGGTCACGGTGACGGTGGCGGGCGCCGACGTGACGCGCACCGCGGGGACGGCACCGCCCGCGGCGGCGGCCCAGGGTGCGGCGACGGCGGGGAGGCCCAGGGCCAGGAGGACGACGGCGATCGCCGTGACGGCCGTACGGGGAACGGGCATGCGCGTCCGGTCCTTCCGGGAGTGGGATGACGGTGTGCCGTCATCCCGACACCGGCCCCAGGACCGGACCGCGCACCACTCCCGCGCGGTCACCTCACTGGTCGAGCCCTTGCCGCACAGCCCCGTACCGCCATCACGCCACCGGGGCGATCCGCATCTTGATGTCGTCCGGCGACAGCGCGCCCTTGGCCGTCACATGGTCGCCCGAGGACTCGCCGCGCAACCGCCGCCCGATCCACGGCACCAGGTACTCGCGCGCCCAGTGCACATCGTCGCGCCGCACGTCGAGCGTGCCGCGCGGCGGCAGCGGAGGCCACGGCTGGTCGGGGTCGGCCGGGACCTCCAGGCCGAGCACCTGACCGGCGCGCAGCGCCACGCGCGTGTGCCCGTCGGCGGAGAGATGGAGCCGATCGCCGTCCCAGGCCCTGCGGTCCTGGATGGTCTTGAGGGACCACAGGTCGAGGACGGGACAGCCGTAGCGGTCGGCGACCGCCCGCACATGTCCGTTGTACGTGGCGATCTTGCCGCGCAGGTGCTTGAGCACGGGCACGCCACGGGTGTCGAAGCCGGTCGTCACGATCACGGTGCCGCACGCCTCGGTGAGCCGGGCGATCGCCCGCTCGAAGCGCTCGGCGACCTCGTCGGGGTCGGTTCCTGGTCGGAGGATGTCGTTGCCGCCGGCGCTGAAGGAGACCAGATCCGGGCCGATGGCCACGGCCTGGGGAAGCTGATCCGCCACGATCTGGTCGAGCAGCTTGCCGCGAACGGCGAGGTTGGCGTACGTGAAGGCGCCCTCGGGCCGCCGGTCCGCGAGAAGTACCGCGAACCGGTCGGCCCAGCCGACGAACGCCCCGTCGGGGCCGGGATCGCCGACGCCCTCGGTGAAGCTGTCCCCCACCGCAACGTACGACCCGATCACTGTTCTGCTGTCACTCTTCGAATCGTCTGCCACACCCGGCATGATTCACCTTCGAATGTGACCTACGCGACCGTAAGGAAGGGTTGACGTGCGGTGAGATAAGCCACTCCTAAAGTGTTGGCCAAGCCCGGAATACCTCTCCGATCAGCGATGTTGAGGGCTCAGCCGCCACACTCGGAAGTCGTTCAGACGGAAGTGGCTCCACGTCGTCCGGAAGGCGAAGTGCCCACTCGTGTACGGCTCGGGGTCGGTGTAGTCGAAGACGAGCCGCCCGTTGTTCCACCACCGCTGGGTGGAGCCGTCGGAGACGATCCGGACCCGGTGGGGCTCGTTCGCCACGAGCAGCGGCTCCGTGTAGTCGTAGATCAGCGGACGGACGCCGGCCTCACCGACGTAGCGCCGCAGTCGGGTCGTGGTGTTGGTGTTGGCGCCGTAGCCGACGTAGTACGTCCTGAGGTAGTCGTACTCGGCCAGCGCCCCGCCCCGCTGGCTGGCGAAGAGGTCCTCGGGGGAACGGACGTCGACCGCGTTCCAGAAGTTGTTGAGGTCGGAGACCCGGTCGTTGACGCCGCCCCCGGACACGGGCGTGGCCGTGTACTCGATGACGTAAGGGCCTTCGAGCCGCTTCTTGAACCAGATCGTCGCGCCTGCCGGTACGTCGACGTCCAGGGTGCCGCGGGAGGCGGTGACGGTGCCGCCCTTCTCCAGCTCGACGGCCCATTGGCCGAGGCCGTGGCGGAAGTCGTCGTGGGCGATCAGGCGACCGCGGCGGTGCGAGGAGTGGGCGTCGGCGATGCCGGCGGGGGCGAGGGCGGCCAGGGCGGTACCGGCCGCCAGGGCTCCGAATGCTCTACGCGTGGTCGTCACTTCGGACGGCTCCTTTCGGGAGGGTGATCGAGGGCTTCGGCACACGGCGGGTCTCGGTGCCGAGGTGGTAGTCGGTGTACGTCGACTGCAGATAGCCGCGCACGGTCCAGCCGAGGCGGTACTCGGCGTTCTGCGCGAGCGTGTAGATACGTGTCCTCGTCGGCTCGGTGGTGGTGTAGAGCCGCAGCGCGGTGTGGTCGGCGGTCTCGGCGAGGATCTCCTCGCGCCAGTCGCCCAGGATGTCGCCGTAGAACGGGGTGGCGTTGCGGGCGCCGGAGACGACACCGGACGGCTCGAAGATCTTCGAGGTGGTCTCGGTCGCCGGGTCCCACTTCTCCACGTAGGTGAGGTCGAGGTTCTCCGAGGCCTTGTCGCCGTCCCACCAGATGCGGAAGTTGACGCTGGGCGTGGTCGTGGAGACCTTCCCGTCCTGGACGTTGCGGACGCCGGCGCCGGGGGCGGTGACGTCGGCGGTGGAGGTCCAGTACTCGTAGCCCGGGTGGTCCGGGTCGATGTCGCCGGTGCTGCCGCGGCCGACGTCGATGTCCGTGTCGTTGACCCAGTCCGCCGGGTGCTGTCCGGTGACCAGTCGCTCGCCGGTGTCGGCGTCGTAGTAGTACCAGGGGAAGTTCGGGATCACGCCCGACTCGGCCTGCTGGATGGCGAAGCCCTCCAGACCGGGGCGGTCGGGGTCGAGGTCGGCGATGTGGAAGCGGTCGCCGTGCCCGGCGCCGTCGACGACGTACCGGAGCGTGCCGTCGCTGTTGACGACGTAGTTGCCGTCGGCGATCTCGTCCTTGCCGTCCAGGTCGACGTCGACGGTGCGGATCTGGTGGAAGCTGGTCGCGCCGGCGGCGGCCGGGACGACGTACTTCCAACGCGGCGTCAGGTCGGTGCCGTCGAAGTCCCACGTCTGGAAGAGGATCCGGAAGGCGCCGCGCTTGGCGCCGACCCTGGTGACCAACTTCGTCACCGGACTGGGGTGTTCGCCGTCGAGGTAGGCGATGCCGAAGTGGCCGCCGGAGGGTCCGTCGGCGACGAGGTCGGTGGGGACGGGCCGGCGGGTGCGCTCGGTGCCGGTCAGGCCGTCGATGACGGAGACGAACTGGTCGGCGGGCGAGGCCGCGGTGACCCTGGAGCCGTCCGCGAAGGTGGTGCCGTCGGCCGTGTGCACCAGCACCTCGGCCTTGCCGTCGCTGTCCAGATCGAACACCGTGACGTTGTCGTCGTTGCGGTAGCCGCCGATGGCCGTGGAGCCGCTGATCGCCGCGGGCGCCGGGTCGTTGGCGCCGTTCCCGCCGACCTGTGTGTACGAGCCGGGCCCCTGGTCGACGCGCCACAGCCGCTCGCCGGTCAGCGTGTACGCCTCCAGCAGGTCGGGCTTGTCGCGGGTCCCGGAGAGCCGGCTGACGACGATCTCGTACCGTCCGTCGCCGTCGAGGTCGCCGGGCCAGGCGTGTTGCACGGTGTAGCCGTCGGCGGTCGCGAGCGGGATCTCGGCGTAGCCGCGCGCGAAGTCGAGGGCGGCCGAACTCCGCTTCTGCTCATGCCCGTTGACGACGGCTCGCACGGTGTAGGTGCCCTTGCCGGGCGTGTTGTCCTGGTACGACGTGGACTTGGTGACCGGCGTACGGTTCAGCCGCCGCCCGTTCTTGTACACGTTGAAGGCGATGGCGTTGCCGTGGCTCGCGTACTCGGTGCCGAGCAGGCGCCAGCTGAGGAACGTGCCCTCACCGGAGGGTACGGCGACCAGTCCGCGGTCGAGGTTCTCGACGACCCGGTGCGGAGCGTCTTCGGCGTGTCCGGCGGGCGCGGAGAGCAATCCGGCCAGCAGGGCCGCCGAGGCGACGGCGACGGTTCTTCGGCGGTGCGGGCGGTGCACTAGCGCTCCTTTGCGAGAAGGGCGATCAGTCGGTCGGCCACCTTGCGATGACCCTGGGAGCTCGGGTGGACGGTCCCGTTGAAGTCGCCGTCCGTCAGGGAGAGCCAGTCGCTCGTGTCGACGAACTCGATCCGGGTGTCGGCGAGTTCGTCGACGACGGCGGCGATGTCCTCGGCGTGTGCGCCGTTGAAGGGCCGCAGGGCGAGGATGCGCGCATGCGGTGCCGCGGCCCGCAGTTTGTCGAGGTAGGTGCGATAGGCGGCGCGGAACTCGTCCGCGCCCCACGCGGTGTCGTTGGTGCCCTGGTTCACCACGATCACGTCGGCCTTGCGGTCCGAATCCGCCCTGGACCCCGCGTAGTTCCAGCCGTAGGCGTCCGATGCCGTCGGCACTCCCCCGTTACCGGTCTGGATCACGCCCTGGCGCCCGAAGCCGACCTGGGTCAGCGAGGCGTGCAGGGCGTCGGCGACCAGCGCGGGATAGGCGGCCGTACCGTCGGCGCAGTCGGAGGTGTTCACGTCGCACAGGGCCATGACGCCCTGGGTGATGGAGTCACCGTAGAACGCCAACTGGCGTGTGGGATGGACCTTTTGGACCAGCAGTCGGCCCCGCACGCCGGTGAGCACGACGCCGGTCTCCAGCGGCGGTGTCCACCGCTGGGCCCGCGAGAAGACGTCCTTCACGGACAGCTCGACGGTGTGCGGCCCCCGCCCGGCCGCTCGGATCTCCAGGTCGTTCCGGTCGACGGCGTTCAACTGCTTCGGGCCGTTGTCGACCGATACGTAGATCTGCGCGGGTACGGTGACCGACGAGACGTCGAAGAGGGCGTGGACGCTGTCACCGGTGAAGCGGAAGCGCAGCCGCGCCCCGGAGTTGACGGTGGTCGCCGCCTCGGCGGTGCGGCCCCAGTGGCCCTCGTAGGCCAGACGCCGGTCGTCGGGGCGTACGACATCACTGGAGGCCGCCACCGGCTGCACCGCCCCCATGACCAGCCCCGCGGCCACCGCCGCGATCAAGCAGGCACGTCTCATGACGGGATCCGGTCTCCGATCAGGGCGAGGTTCTGGATCGCGGCGAGGGCCCACTGCGCCGAGGAGTTGGTGGAGATCCACGGGATCTCCTCGGTGGTGCGCAGGACGGCCGGCGTCCTGACGGTGACCGGGTTCCAGTCGTTGGACGGGAAGTAGGTGTCGCTGCCGGTGTAGAACTCGTTCCACGCGCGCTTGGCGAGCGTGGCATCGTCCTGGTGGTGCGCGGCGTAGGCGGTGATCCGGGAGTGGGCGGCGGGCAGCGCCGACTTCCAGGTGGAGCCGGTGAGTTGCCGCTTCTGGGCGTCCGTGCCGTTGTAGTACCGCGCGTAGTTCAGCCAGGCGGCACGGAACTCGGGCTCCTCGTCCCCGAACAGCGACACGAGCTCGCTGTTGGTCTCGACGAGCCCGAAGACGGCGTTCAGATGCGACACGCTCACGGCCGTGCTGGTGGTGATGGCGAACTTGCCGGTGTCCGCGTCGAGCAGCCCCGTCCCGGTGAAGAACCCGTTGGGCTGAGCGGCGATCGTCCGCACCGAGTTGACCAGCTTGGCCCTCGCCGTCGCGGCGTTCGGACCCTGTCGCTCCCACTCGGTGAGCCAGGCCGCCGAGATGCCGCCCCAGTCGGTGCCGAAGCCGACCGACAGCGCATGCCGGTCGCCGGGCGTGTAACCGTCGGCGCGGACCTTGCGCTGCGGGTCGACCTCCAGGAACGTCAGCTCCACGTCGACGAGTTCGCTCAGCAGGTCGCCGGTGCGCTCGTCACCGGTGAGGAAGTAGTAGAAGCGGCGGTTGGCGGCCGTGGAGATTCGGACCTGCTTGGCGCTGTCGGCCCAGTGCTGCACGCCGTGCCGGGTGCCCAGGCCCGCCCACTTGCCGAGGTGGTAGACATCGACCTCGCCGGTGTGCCGGGTCATGGCCTCCGCGAACCGGAAGACCTCGGCGGAGCCGGTGCGCAGGAAGTGGTACCAGAGCCAGAGGTCGGTGCCCAACTCCGAGTTGTCCCAGGCGAATCCGCCGATGTCGTAGCGCCAGACGTGCCGGTCGTTGTCGTAGGTGTGCTGGACGTCGCCGTAGTCCAGGAAGCCGTACCAGCGGTGCTGCTCACGCTGACCTACGTAGTAGGCGAACAGCTCGTCGAGGCGATCCTCGACGACCGTCCGGGCCTTGTCGGAACGGTCGACGGGCGCCCAGTCGCCGAACACCCCGGCCGCGTGCAGCCGTTGAGGTGTGGCGGTGAGGAGCGGTGGCGTCGCGGTGGCGGCGGCCTGCGCGGCGAGCACACCGGCCGACGGCGTCTTCTCCACTGCCCAGAAGGTCAGTTCACTGGTCCGTGCGATGCCGTACGGCGTACCGAAGCCCGGCTCGTAGTCCTCGTAGGTGATCTCCAGACCGCCGTCGGACTGCTTCTCGTACGTGTCCTGCCCCAGTCCGTCGTGGTAGAAGCGCAGGTCGAGCGGGGGCGCCTCGGGCGAGTACAGCCATACGGTGGCCTCGGCGGCGTCCGTGTGGGCGCCCCGGACGTCCAGCTGGGCCGGGTGGCGCTGCCAGAAGTCCCTGAGGCCGAAGGAGAGTCCGCCGCTCGCGCCACCGACGTAGCCGAAGCCGCCGGCGCGCCGCCCGGCCGCCGCGTGGATCCAGCCGTAGCCCGCCTTGGTGCGCTTGCGGACGGTGTAGCCGTCGGCGTTGGGCTGGGTGAGTGTGTAGTCGCCCCAGGTCGGGACATAGGCGAGGCGGCTGGAGACGCGGGTGTCCCAGGTGGCGGTGTCGGGCAGTTTCTCGCCGGCGATCTGGGCGTTCCGGACCGCCGCGCCCGGGTCGCGACGCAGCCCCGTGATGCCCTGGACGGCCTCGCTGAACAGTCCGCCGCCGGAGTCGGCGAACCGTATGTGCCGGTCGTAGGGCTGATCGCGCAGCGGCACGGTGAAGCGGACACCGAGACCGCGCAGGAAGTCGCCCTGGTCGGAGCCGGGCTTGTGCTCACCGTCCCAGACGAAGGTGTGCACGAGGCGGAAGGAGCCCGCGCCGGCGAAGAAGGAGAAGCGCAGGGTGTACGGCAGCCAGCCACGGCCGCTCTTGCGGTGCCGGCCCTCGACGCGGACGACGGCCCGGACCGGACCGTCCTGCTCGACCTCGACCTTCTCCACCCGGCCGGCAAAGCTCTCGACGTCCGCGCCCTCTCGCACGGACTCCTGTCGCAGGGCGACCAGCTTCCCGTCCCGCGCGATCTCGGCCGACCCGCGCCGCACGCTGCGGACGACGGTGTCGGAGCCCTTCGCGCCGAACACGGCCGTGATCACACCGGTCGACACCTCGACCCGGCCGCCGGACCGGGTGACGGTGACCTTCTGCTCGGGAGCTGCCGGGCTGCCCGCCGCGAGCTTGTACGCGGAAGCCTTCGGGGCGCCGGGCGCGATCGCGTGCGCGGTCCACTTCACCGAGCCGTCGGGCCAGTGGCCGGTGACCCAGCTCTGGACGGGGACGTCGTTTCCGGCGGCGGTCGTCAGCCGGAAATTCTGCTCCGGCCGGTAGGTCCCGCGGGCCCACGGCACGCCCCAGGTGGTACCGGCGTGGGCGTCGGGCGTCGCGCCCTCCAGCCAGTGGAGTTCGGTGTCGTCCGCGTCGGCCGCGGCGGCGGTGCGGGACAGGGCCCAGGAGAACTGGGCCGCGGCGGCCGCGGCTGCGGCGCCCTTGATGACGGTGCGTCGGTCGACGCCGGGCACGGGTACCTCCGGAAGATGCGGATAGAAAGCGCTTGCATCGTTACGGAGATCACTCTGTCCCCACCCTCCCCTCACTGTCGACGCTTTGGACAGCCGTGCCACAAGAACGCAACAAAGTGATCATGAACCCGCAAGAGCGAACACCGAAGGCCGGACCCGGGGATCGGGATCCGGCCTTCGGTGGCACAGGGGGAGGGCGTCAGCTGACGGAGACGCCCTTCGCGCGGAGGTAGGCGAGCGGGTCCACGTCCGAGCCGTAGTCCGGCGTGGTGCGGATCTCGAAGTGGAGGTGCGGGCCGGTCACATTGCCGGTCGCGCCGGAGAGGCCGACCTGCTGGCCCTCGGTGACGGTCTGGCCGGACGAGACCGAGAGCGCGGAGAGGTGGGCGTACTGGGCGTAGTAGCCGTCGGCGAGCTTGATGACGACCTGGTTGCCGTACGCGCCGCCCCAGCCGGCGGAGACGACCGTGCCCGCACCCACGGCCTTGAGCGAGGTACCGGTCGGGACGACGAAGTCGACACCCGTGTGGTAGCCGCTGGACCACATACTGCCGGACATCCGATACGGGGTACCGACGGTGGCGCCCGCCACCGGGAGGGTGAAGCCGCTGGTGCCGGTCGTCTCGCTGCTCTGCGTCGCGGTCGTCGTGTTCGACGAGGAAGCCTTGGAGGATGCGGAGGATTCGGGCGAAGAGGACTTCTGCGCCTCCGCCGACTTCTGCGTCTTCGCCGACTTCTCCGTGCTCGCCGCGGCCTTCTTGCCGAGGGTGAGCTTCAGACCCGGGTGGATCAGCGCCGGGTCGGAACCGACGGCCTCACGGTTGTCCGAGTAGAGCTTCTTCCAGCCACCACTGACGTTCTGCTCGTCGGCGATCTTCGAGAGGTAGTCACCGGACCGCACCGAATAGGTGCGCACGGACGCGGTGTTCGCGGCGCCCTTCTCCGCGGTCTTCTTCTCGGTGGCCGTCTTCTCGGCGACCGGAAGGGACTGGACGGCCTTCTCCGAAACGGACTGCGGGGTGGCCGCGTGGGCGCCTGCGGCACCCATCAGCGGGAGGGCGAGTGCGGCGCCACCGGTGCCGGCGACGGCGATCGAGCGGGTGAGGCGCTGGGCCTTGGGACGGCGGTGCTTACCCTTCGCGGGCATGGCGAATTCCTCTCCGGCGCCTGCGAGGTGAGCTGTCGGGTTCGGGCTGGAGATGCCCGGCCGCACCGAAGTGCGACTTAACCCCTAGCCGTTCCGGAGACCGGAACAGGCAGTTGTACCTGTGGGTCCCCCGCTCCTGCCGTTCACGGGTGAGTTGTGCGGTCCCCGGGCGGCGGCAGGATTGGGCGTCCGTCCGGATTGATGGCGAACGTAAGCGAGCAAGACGCAAAGGGACAAGTGAGAGGTTCCACGTGAATGCGTTCCTTGTGATCCGCTGTGAGAATTACCGGTCACCCTGCGTGAATTGCGCACACCTCCCGCCATGCAAAACCCCTGGAAAAGAACGGGAATTACGTGGACATGACGGGCGACGCACGGTCACGGATATGACCCTCCTCACGTGGCACATTCACAGCTTCCCCTATTCCAGAGCGAGTTGGAATGAAGGATGAGGAAGGCACCAATTCGGACAGACAGCTCAGATGCGACGCAGCCGGAGAACTGCCGCATCCAGGTCGCCGCGCAATCCGACGCGTAGTCCGTGATGCAGCAATACGGCACCCCTGTGAACTTCGCCCGTTTCGAGGCATTCATACGACGCTGTCGGGTCGAGTCCGCGCAGCCGCAGCGCCGGCACGGGCTCGCCGTAGCTCTGCGCCTGGAGCCAGGCGAGCACGACGGTCTCGTCCCCGAGGACGTACTGGACGGCACTGAGGCCGCCCCGCGGCGGTCGCAGCCGGTGGAGGTCACCGCGCTGCACCACGGGCCGGATCTCCTTGTAGAGATCCACCCACTCACGGGCCTCGGCGAGCTCCTCCTCACTCCACTGCGCGAGGTCTCCGCCGACGCCGAGCACCCCGGCCATGGCGCTGACGAACCGGAAGCGCAGCGAGCTGACCCGGCCGTTGAGCATGGCGTTCGGGCTGTCGGTCACCCAGGCGGCCATCACGCGCGCGGGGTGGATCTGGCCGAAGCCGTGCTGGATGGCGAGCCGGTCGAGCGGGTCGGTGTTGTCGGAGGTCCACACCTGGTCCGTGCGAACCATGACCCCGAGGTCGATACGGCCGCCTCCGCCCGAGCAGGACTCGAACGCGACCCCCGGATGGACGGCCCGCAGCCGGTCCAACAAGGCGTAGTAGGCGTGCACATGGTCGGTCCAGAGACGCTGCGGGTAGGGCTCGCCGGGCCAGCCGGCGTCGGTGAAACTGCGGTTGAAATCCCACTTCACATAGTCGATCGGGGCGCTGGTCAGCAGTGCGTCGAGGTGGCGCCAGAGGTACTCCTGGACGTCCTCACGTGCGAGGTTGAGTACGAGCTGGTTGCGGAATTCCGTCCGCTTTCGTCCCGCTTGGTACTGAACCCAGTCCGGGTGCGCCCGGTACAGCTCGCTGTCCGGATTGACCATCTCGGGCTCGACCCAGATGCCGAACTGCATGCCGAGTCCGTGCACGTAGTCGGCGAGGGGCTTCAGGCCACCCGGGAAACGGTCGCGGTTGGGCGTCCAGTCGCCGAGGCCGGCACGGTCGCTGGTGCGGGTGCCGAACCAGCCGTCGTCGACCACGAACAGCTCGACGCCGATCGCCGCGGCCCGCCGGGCGAGGATGCCCTGCTGCTCCTCGGAGATGTCGAACTCGGTGGCCTCCCAGGAGTTGAACAGCACGGGCCGGTCCCGGTCGGCGTCCGGGATGACGTACGCCCGCTGGTACGCGTGCCAGGCCCGGCTCGCCCCGCCGAAGCCGCCGTCGCTCCACAGGCCGGCGAAGACGGGCGTCGTGAAGGACTCCCCCGCCGCCAGCCGCAGCAGGCCGGATTCGTCGTGTCCGACGCCGCCGGTGATCTGCACGCGCGCGTCGGAGAGTTGGGCCACGGCGATGCGCCAGGAGCCCGACCAGCCGAGGGCGCAGCCGTAGACCTCGCCGCGTTCCTCGGTGGCGTCCGTGTCCAGTGCCACCCACGGCAGGTACTGGTGCCCGGTGTGCCCGCGGCGACTGCCGATGACCTTCTCGCCGTACGTGAGCGGCGCGCTGGTGAGCCGGGACTCGGCGGCCCAGCGGCCGTGCAGGTGGGACAGCCGCCAGTCCTCGCGGTCGGGCAGGGTCCAGGTGGCGGAGTCGGCGCGCAGGAGCTCCACGGCCTGGGGCCCCTGGTTGTCCAGGGTCACCCAGCGCTCCATCACATCGCCGCGCATCCGGTAGTGCAGCGTGATCGCCAGTCCGCCGTCACGGAAGCGGAGCCGCAGCTCGTCGCTCTCGGTGTCGCCGGTGCTCTCGTAGGACTCGAAGCCCCACTCGGTGCCGCGCCGCTCGTCGGTCCGTACCGACAGGGCGGGCCGCACGAAGCGGGGGCCGCCCTCGACGGGGTACTCCTCGCGACCGTCGAGCGGGGACTCGAAGCCGCGTTCGGCGGGCAGGGGGCGGGCGGCGAGTTCCTCGGCGTCGGCGAGCTCGATTCTCGAGCCCCAGTGGAGGTGCAACAGGACGTCGTCCCCGGTGAGGTGGACGGCATAACTGCTGGCAGGCCCGGAGAGAAGCCAGGTACGGCCGGTTTCGGAGATCTCCAGCATCAAATCCTCACAGATACAAACAGGTGCACTCAAGTGCCAACATCATCAATGGCCGCGAGCCCTGGGTGCAACGCCTGTGGACAACTGATTGCCCCAGGAACCGATGTCGTATCGTCGAGGAGGTGCCCGCTGACGAGCCGTGGCGGCGGGACCGGCTGGGAGGAGCCCCCGTGACGCAGCAGATCCCGTCGACCGAGCCCGAGCTGACCGGAGTGCGCAACTTCCGGGATGTCGGCGGTCTGCCGACGGTGGACGGACGGCGGGTGCGCTACGGAGTGCTGTTCCGCAGCGGTCACCTGGCGCACGCGACCGACGAGGACGCCGCGTTCCTCTCCTCCCTGGGGCTGCACACGATCTTCGACTTCCGCAACGCGTCGGACCAGAAGCTGGAGGGCCCCGACGTCGAGCTGCCGGGCGTGCGCAATGTGAACCTCCCGCTGAGCGACCCGGCGGACGGCTCGGAGTTCTGGAAGATGGTCCGGGACGGCGAGATCGAGCAGCTGCGCGAGATCCTCGGCGACGACAAGGCGGCGAACCGGATGATCGCCTCGTACCGCAAGATCGTGAAGGAGCGCACCGCCGAGCACTCCCGCGTCCTGCACTCCCTCGCCGAGGAGAGCGTCCCCGCTCTGATGCACTGCGCGGCGGGCAAGGACCGGGCAGGCCTGTCCATCGCCGTGACGCTGCTCGCCCTCGGCGTGGAGCGGGAGGCGATCGTCGCGGACTACCTGGAGTCGAACGCCAAGCACCGCCGCTACAAGGTGCACCGCAGCAGCAAGTCCACCGCCGCCTACTCCCCCGAGGTCATGGAGCTGCTCGGCCCCCTCTTCGACGCGCGCGCCGAGTATCTTCAGGCCGCGTTCGAGACGATCGAGGAGACCTGGGGCAGCGTCGACACCTACCTGGAGCAGGGGCTCGGCCTGACCCCGCAGCTCCGGGACCGGCTGCGCGAGCGGCTCCTCGACTGAGGGCCGCCGGGTCTACTGCTTGGCCCCGAGCTCGAACAGCAGGTAGATGAAGGCCGCGAAGAGGTGCCCCACCGCGATGTAGATGATCAGCCGCACCCAGATGCCGCGCGGGAACCTCTCCTCCATGTCCTTCATGGCGTCTCTCCAGGGGTGGGGCCCAGGCACAGCGTGGCCGTGGGGCTCTGCAGCAGGGTGTGGACGAAGAGCAGCTCGACCCCGTCGGGGTCCTGGGCCGCGATGCGGTGCGGGGTCAGCGAGTCGAAGTGCGCGCTGTCGCCCGGGGCGAGCAGGTGGGTGGTGTCCCCGAGGCGCAGCCGCAGCCGTCCTCTGAGGACGTACAGCCACTCCTCGCCGGGGTGGACCCGCACGATGTCGCCCTGCGAGCCGTGGGGCACGTGCACGCGCAGCGCCTGCATACCGCGTCCGGGCGCACCGGCCTGCCAGTAGGTCCAGCCGCCCGCGGCCGTCGGTTCCATGTCGGTGGCGCGCACCACGGCGTCCCGTTCGGTGACCGTCTCGCCGAGCAGCTCCGAGACGGTCGTACCGTAGATCCGGGCGAGCGCGAGCAGCATCGGCAGCGAGGGCTGGCGCTGCCCGGTCTCCAGCCGGGAGAGATGGGCGGGCGACAGCCCGGCGGCACGGGCCGCGGCCTCCAGGGTGAGGGAGGCGCGGTGCCGCAGCGCGCGGAGCTGCGGCGCGACGACGGGCAGGGCGTCGGCCGGCTCGGGTTCCGGAGAGCTCATGCCCTCCATTCAGCCGGAGGTTTGCCTCCAGGGCAATTTTCTTGCCTCAGAGGCAAACCGCACCGCTACCGGTTGGCCACCGCCTGCTTGACCAGCGTCTTCCCGAAGTCCCACATCAGTCCGCCCCCGCCGTGCGCGTCGTCCATGATGTCCGTGAAGGCGTCGACGAACCGGTCCACCTCCCGCTCCCCGACGGTCAGCGGCGGGATCAGCTTGATGACCTCCAGGTGGTCGCCGGAGACCTGGGTGAGGATCCGGTGGCGCTGGAGCAGCGGTACGACGACCATCTGCGCGAACAGTCCCTTGCGGGCGGCCTGCAGCATGGTCCAACGGCTGCGCAGACCGAGGGACTTGGGCCGGCCGAACTCGATGCCGACCATCAGACCCCGGCCGCGGACGTCGGCGAGCAGCTCGTACTTGTCGACCAGTGCCGCGAGCCGGTTCCTGAGCAGTTCGCCGGTGGCGCGGGCGTTCGCGGTGATCTGCTCGTTCTCCATGACGGACAGCACGGCGAGCCCGGCCGCCATGGCCTGCGCGTTGGACCCGAAGCTCGCCGAGTGGACCAGGACGCGGTCGATCGACGAGAAGACCTTCTTGAAGATCCAGTCCTTGCCGAGGGTGGCGCCGACCGGCACATAGCCGCCGGAGAGCGCCTTGGCCACGCAGACGAGGTCCGGCTCGACGCCGTCCTCGTGCTGGTAGGCGTAGAAGTCGCCGGTCCGCCCGAGGCCTGTCTGCACCTCGTCGGCGATGAGCAGCGCCTTGTGCCGGTGCAGCATTTCCTGGGCGGCGCGCAGATAGCCGGGCGGGGGCTCGTGGACGCCCTTGCCCTGGATGGGCTCGACGATCAGGGCGGCGACGTCGCCCTTCCTCAACTCCCTTGCCAGGGCGTCGAGATCGCCGAGGGGTACGGCCGTGTCGGGCAGCAGCGGGGCGAAGCCGTCACGGAAGCCGTCCTCGCCGTTGACCGACAGCGAGCCCGTGGTGAGTCCGTGGAAGGCGTGGTCGCAGTACAGGATCCGCGGCTTGCCGGTGGCCCGCCGGGCGAACTTCAGCGCGGTCTCCACCGCTTCCGTACCGCTGTTCCCGAAGAACACCCGGTCCAGGTGCGGGCTGTGCGCGAGGAGCTTCTCGGCCAGCAGCCCGGGCAGCGGCTGGCAGTCGAAGCGGGTGAGATCGGCGAGCTCGGCGTCGAGGACGTCGTGCAGCGCCTTGCGGACGACGGGGTGATGACGGCCCAGGCCCATCACCCCGAACCCGGCGAGCATGTCCAGGTAGTCGTTGCCGTCCGCGTCCCAGAAGTACGCTCCCTCGGCCCGCTCGTAGACCTTGTCGAAGCCGATGGTGTGCAGCATGCGCGGGAGCTGGTGGTTCAGGTACTTCGTGTGCAGCTCGTAGCGCTCGGCCCCGCGCTCGGCAAGGAGTCTGCCGAGGTCGAACTCCGTGGTCATTCGGCCTTCTCCCTGACAGGGCCGCCGGTCTGCTCGCCGACGGCCGACGTTGCCTCGGCCTCCTTGGCGGCCAACGTCTCCTCGGCCTCCTTGACCGCCAGGCTCGCGCTGATCCGCCCGGCGACCTCCACCGGGGTGAGCCCGATGTCGGCGAGCACCTCAGCGCGCTTGGCGTGGGCGAGGAACTGCTCCGGAATCCCGAACCTCCGCACCGGTACGTCGACTTCGGCGTCGCCCAGCGCGAGGGCCACCGCGGAACCGACACCGGCGGCACGGCTGTTGTCCTCGACGACGGCGATCAACCGGTGCTCGGCGGCGAGGCCGGGCAGCGCCGGGTCCACGGGCTTGATCCAACGAGGGTCCACGACCGTGCAGTCGATACCGCGGGCCTCAAGCAGTTCGGCGGCCTGGAGACAGACCGGCGCCATCACACCGACGGCCACCAGCAGCACCTCGGGCCGCTCCCCGCGGTGCAGTACGTCCATGCCGCCCACGCGGTCCACCGCGGGGATCTCCGGGCCCACCGACTCCTTGGGGAAGCGGACGAGCGTCGGCGCGTCGTCCACTGCCACGGCCTCCCTGAGCTGTGAGCGCAGCTGCTCCGCGTCGCGGGGCGCGGCGATCCGCACGCCGGGTACGACCTGGAGGATCGACATGTCCCACATGCCGTTGTGCGAGGCCCCGTCCACACCCGTGACACCGGCCCGGTCCAGCACGAACGTCACTCCGCAGCGGTGCAGCGCGACGTCCATCAGGAGCTGGTCGAAGGCACGGTTGAGGAAGGTCGCGTAGACGGCGACCACGGGATGCAGCCCGCCGGTCGCGAGCCCGGCCGCGGACACCGCCGCATGCTGTTCGGCGATGCCGACGTCCCACACCCGGTCCGGGAACCGCGCGGCGAACTTGCCGAGCCCCACCGGGTGCAGCATGGCCGCCGTGATCGCCACGACGTCCTCGCGCTCTTCCCCGATCGCGACGATCTCGTCCCCGAACACCGAGGTCCAGGAAGGCCCGTTGGAGGGCGCGAGCGGCTCGCAGGTGAGCGGGTCCATCACACCGACGGTGTGGAAGTGGTCCTCCTCGTGGGCGAGAGCGGGCTCGTAACCGCGACCCTTCTCCGTCAGACAGTGGACGAGGACCGGCCCGTGGAACCGTTTCGCGCGCCGCAGCGCCGACTCCACGGCCCCGATGTCATGCCCGTCGATCGGGCCGACGTACTTCAGCCCGAGGTCCTCGAACATGCCCTGCGGAGCGAACGCGTCCTTGAAGCCCTTCTTCGCACCGTGCAGCGACTCGTAGATCGTGCTGCCCACGACCGGCGTCCGCAGCAGTACGTCCTTCCCCCAGGCCAGGACCTTCTCGTAGCCGTCGGTGGTCCGCAGGGTCGCCAGGTGGTTGGCGAGGCCTCCGATGGTCGGCGAGTACGAGCGCTCGTTGTCGTTGACGACGATGATCAGCGGCCGGTCCTTGGCGGCCGCGATGTTGTTCAGCGCCTCCCAGGCCATGCCGCCGGTGAGCGCGCCGTCGCCGATGACCGCGACCACATGCCCCTTGTCGCCCTGGACCTGGCGGGCCTTGGCCAGCCCGTCTGCCCAGCCGAGCGCGGTGGAGGCATGGCTGTTCTCCACGATGTCGTGCTCGGACTCCTCACGCGAGGGGTAGCCGGACAGACCGCCCTTGCCGCGCAGCTTGGAGAAGTCCTGACGTCCCGTCAAAAGCTTGTGTACATAGCTCTGATGACCGGTGTCCCACACAATGCGGTCGACAGGCGACTCGAAGACCCGGTGGAGCGCGATGGAGAGTTCCACCACCCCCAGATTGGGCCCGAGGTGTCCGCCGGTCCTGGCCACGGCATGGACCAGGAACTCCCTTATCTCTTCGGACAGTTCACCGAGTTCCACCTCGGACAGCGCCTTCAGGTCACGTGGTCCCCGGATGTTCTCCAGAATCGTCACGTCGGGCCCCCTTCGGTCCGTGCCTGTTCAACTCACGGTGACGGCCGGCTCCCCCGACGCGACGCCGTCCTGCTCCATCTGTTCGGCGATCTTCATCGCCTCCTCGATGAGGGTCTCCACGATCTTCGACTCGGGGACGGTCTTGATGACCTCGCCCTTGACGAAGATCTGTCCCTTGCCGTTGCCGGAGGCGACCCCGAGGTCGGCCTCCCGCGCCTCGCCGGGACCGTTGACCACACATCCCATCACCGCGACCCGCAGGGGCACTTCCATGCCCGTAAGGCCCGCCGTGACCTCGTCGGCCAGCTTGTAGACGTCGACCTGGGCGCGCCCGCAGGACGGACACGACACGATCTCCAGGCGTCGCTGCCTGAGGTTCAGCGACTCCAGGATCTGGATGCCGACCTTGACCTCCTCGGCGGGCGGCGCGGACAGCGAGACCCGGATCGTGTCGCCGATGCCCCTGCTGAGGAGCGCCCCGAAGGCCACCGCCGACTTGATCGTGCCCTGAAAGGCGGGACCGGCTTCCGTGACCCCCAGATGCAACGGGTAGTCGCACTGCTCGGCGAGCAGCCGGTAGGCGTTGACCATGACCACGGGGTCGTTGTGCTTGACCGAGATCTTGATGTCCCGGAAGCCGTGCTCCTCGAACAACGACGCTTCCCACAGCGCCGATTCGACGAGCGCCTCCGGTGTCGCCCTCCCGTACTTCTGCAGCAGCCTGCGGTCCAGCGACCCGGCGTTGACGCCGATCCGGATCGGCGTGCCATGGTCCGTGGCGGCCCGCGCGATCTCCCTGACCTTGTCGTCGAACTGCTTGATGTTGCCGGGGTTGACGCGTACGGCCGCACAGCCGGCCTCGATCGCCGCGAACACGTACTTGGGCTGGAAGTGGATGTCCGCGATCACCGGGATCTGCGACTTGCGGGCGATGGTCGCGAGGGCGTCCGCGTCGTCCTGCGTGGGGCAGGCGACGCGGACGATCTGGCAGCCGGACGCGGTGAGTTCCGCGATCTGCTGCAGGGTGGCGCCGATGTCGGACGTACGGGTCGTCGTCATCGACTGCACCGACACCGGCGCCCCGCCCCCGACCGCCACCGGCCCGACCTGGATCTGCCGCGACACGCGCCGCTCGGCGATCGGCCGGACCGGTACCTCGGGAACGCCCAAGGAGACGGCGGTCATGTCCTCACTCCCGGTTTCCGGAGACCGTCTCGCGCATCGCGCGCAGCGACTCCTTCAGCGAACCCATGGTGGCGAGGACGGCGGTGGGCTCGTAGCCGCAGTGCGCCATGCAGTTGGCGCAGCGCGGGTCCTTGCCGCGACCGTACTTGTCCCAGTCGGTCTCCTCGATGAGTTCGCGGTACGTCGGGACGTACCCGTCGCTCATCAGGTAGCAGGGGCGCTGCCAGCCGAAGAGGGAGTAGTTGGGGATGGCCCACGCCGTGCACGGGAAGTCGACCTTGCCCTCCAGGAAGTCCAGGAAGAGCGGGGAGTGATTGAGCCTCCACTTCTTGCGGTTGCCGCCCGCGAAGGCCTTCTTGAAGAGCTCGCGGGTCTGCTCCACGCCCAGGAAGTGCTCCTGGTCGGGCGCCTTCTCGTAGGCGTAGGCGGGCGAGATCATCATCTCGTCGACGTGCAGGTCGTCGTTGAGGTAGTTGAGCACCTCGATGACGGTCTGCGGGGTGTCCGTGTTGAAGAAGGTCGAGTTGGTGGTGACCCGGAAGCCGCGCTTCTTGGCCTCCTTGATCGCCTCCACCGCCTCGTCGAACACACCTTCCTTCGCCACCGACTCGTCGTGCCGCTCACGCAGCCCGTCGATGTGCACGGCGAAGGCGAAGTAGGGCGAGGGCGTGAACTTGTCCATCTTCTTGCGCAGCAGCATGGCGTTGGTGCAGAGGAAGACGTACTTCTTCTTCGCCACCAACTGCCGCACGATCTCGTCGATCTGAGGGTGCATCAGCGGCTCACCGCCGGCGATGGACACCATCGGCGCACCGGACTCAAGGACCGCCCCGACGGCCTGCGCCACCGGCATACGCTGCTTCAGCACACCCGCCGGGTGCTGGATCTTGCCGCAGCCCTCGCACGCGAGGTTGCACGCGAAGAGGGGTTCCAGCTCCACGATCAGCGGGAACTTGTCCCGCCTGCGGAGCTTCTGTTCGGCCAAGTATGTAGCGACCTTGATGGACTGACGCAGCGGCATGGCCATCTGGCTCACCTCCTGGGGAGCAGCAAGGAACGGTGCCATTCATAGAAAGCGGGAAGGACGGAACGAAGGACGCGGAAGGCTGATATTCCACCGCGCACCGTGCCGATCCGGACGAGTTCATGTTCTGGAGCGTCCACGACCACCCGGACGGCCGCAACGGGGCGTACTCCGGTCCGCACAGCGCTGTGGAGCGTGGCCGCGGACTCCATGTCGACCGCGATCGCGCCGGTCGCGAACAGGTCCGACCGTTCGTGACCGCGTACGACGTGATCGGAGCCGGTGAGCGGTCCGGTGTGGACGGTGCGTCCGGGGACCGCCCGCAGGAGCTCCTTGACGAGTAGGTCGGTCCCGACGCAGGGAACGGTTCCGTCCGGATCCCGGGTCTCCTCGGCGACGACGAGATCGCCGGGGTGCATGCCGGGGGCGAGCCCCGCACAGAAGCCGGTGGCCAGTACCGCGGTGTCGGCGAGAGCGGGATCGGTGAGGGCGCGGGTGACGGCCCGCTCGGCCGCCCTGGGGCCCATGCCGGTGCGGAGCACGGTGACCGGCCCGTCGGCGCCGGCGCGGTCGCCGCTGCGCAGGGCGAGGTGCTCGATGCCGAGCGCGCAGGCGATCAGCAGCGGGGCGGAGGCCGGCCGGGTGCTCATCTCACGCCTCCCCCGCCTGGGCGAACGGCTCTCCGTGGACGTACCGGCCGAGTGCCGTGAGCGGGAAGACCTGCCGGTAGAGGTGGTAGTTGATGGAGAAGTCCCACGGGAAGCCGGTGCCGGTGAAGTAGGGCTCGTCCCAGGAGCCGTCCTCCCGCTGGGTGGCCGCGAGCCAGGCGATGCCCCGCTCGACCGCCTTGGAGTCCTTCTCGCCGGCGGCCAGCAGGGCCATCAGCGCCCAGGCCGTCTGCGAGGCGGTCGAGGCCCCACGGCCGCTCCACGCCTTGGCCTCCTTGTAGGAGCGCAAGTCCTCGCCCCAGCCGCCGTCGTCGTTCTGGACGGACTCCAGCCAGCCCACTGCCCGCCGGATCGCCGGGTGCGCGGCGGGGATGCCGGCGGCGGCGAGCGCGGGCACCACCGACCCGGTGCCGTAGACGTAGTTGACGCCCCAGCGCCCGAACCACGAGCCGTCCTGCTCCTGTTCGGCGAGCAGCCACTCGATGCCGCGCCGGGTGCGCGGATCGTGCGCGAGTCCCTCGACGGCCAGCATCTCCACCACATGGGCGGTGACATCGGCGGACGGCGGGTCGATGACCTCACCGAAGTCGCAGAACGGCAGCCGGTTGGGGAACGGGCTGGTGTTGTCGACGTCGAAGGCGCCCCAGGCACCGTTCTTCGACTGCATGCCGAGGTTCCAGCGCACCCCGCGCCCGATCGCGTTCTCCACCCGGTCCGGATCGTGGTGCCTGACGCGGCGCAGGGCGAGGACGACCTCCGCGGTGTCGTCGATGTCGGGGTAGTTGTCGTTGTGGAACTCGAACGCCCAGCCGCCCGGCGGCAGTTGGGGCCGCTTGACGGCCCAGTCCCCCGGCCGGACGATCTCCTCGCCGAGCATCCAGTCCGCGGCCTTGACGAGCTGCGGATGGTCGGCGGGCACTCCGGCGTCGGCGAGCGCGATGGTGGCGAGGCAGGTGTCCCACACCGGTGACTGGCAGGCCTCGATCATCCGGGACCCGTCCTCACGCCAGATGGCGAAACGGTCCAGGGACTCCAACCCCGCCCGCATGACCGGGTGTTCGAGGTCGTAGCCGACCAGATGGAGGGCGATGACCGAGTACACGGCCGGCGGCTGGATGCCGCCCCAGCAGCCGTCGTTCTCCTGCCGCTCGATGATCCAGCGGGCGGCGGTGCTCATGGCCGCCTTGCGCAGCCGGCGCGGCACGACCTTGCGCAGCTGGTGCAGCGCCTTGTCCAGACGTTGGAAGGCGCCGTCCCAACTCGCCGCCGGGGCAAGAGGGTTGGCCGGGTTGGGGTCGGCCGGGTCGGTGTGCAGTTCGTCGAGCGCGAAGGGGGCGGGCCGTACCGGCCGCTTCGCCGAGACGATCGTCAGCGGGACGATGGTCTGCCGGGCCCAGCAGCCGAAGTCGTAGATGTTGAGCGGCATCCACTTCGGGAAGTAGATGAGCTCGGGCGGGAGTTCGGGCAGGTCCTCCCACTTCCACCAGCCGAACAGGGCGAGCCAGATCCGGGTGAAGACGCGGGCGGAGGCGATGCCGCCCCGGGCCCGGATCCACTGCGACGCCCTCGCCATGTGCGGCTCGTCGGGTGCGTCACCGGCCAGCCGGAGGGCGACGTACGCCTCGATGGTGGTGGAGAGTTCGCCGGGTCCGCCGTAGAAGGAGGCCCAGGTGCCGTCCTCGCGCTGCTCGCCGCGGATGAACAGGCCGGCCGCATGGGTGGTGGACTCGTCGCGGATACCCAGGAACTGACGGAGCAGCAGGTCCTCGGCGTCCATGGTGACGTTGGTCTCCAGGTCGCCCTTCCACCAGCCCTGCGAGTCCTGGCGTGCGAGCAGGTACTCCGTGGCGCGTTGCACGGCGCGTACGGCGGCTTCTTGTACCCCGGCCGCCGCGGGGGTCTCGATGTCGGTTTCGCTGGCCGCGGCAGCCCGGGGCGGCAGGGCCCCGGTGCTTCCGTCGGTCGTCGCTGTCATGGCTTCCCCTTCGTGCAGTGTGCATGTGGTGCTCTGCTGTGGGTCCGCCGTCGGCCGGTGCTCGGTTTCCCGCGACACCGGCCGGCGACTACGCGAGGGCTATTCGACCGATAGTGATCATCTCTTTCGTACGACGACGAAGTCGGCGAGCGCGGTGAACCGGGCCCGCACCCGGTCGGGCATGTCGATGGCGTCGAGCGCCTCGACGGCGATGGTGTGCTGTCGGCGGGCCTCTCCGGCCGTCCAGTCCCGGCCGCCCGCCTCCTCGATGAGGGCGGCGCGGGCCGCGAACTCCTCCTCGGAGAAGTTCGCGAAGTCGCTGCTCTTGGCGTCCGCGGCGAGGATCTCGCCGAGCCGGTCGGAGGCGGAGCCGCCCGCCGCGAGCGCGGCCACGACCGGCAGGGACTTCTTGCGCTGGCGCAGGTCGCTCCAGGTCTGCTTGCCGGTGGAGACCGGGTCGCCCCAGATGCCGAGGAGGTCGTCGACGGCCTGGAAGGCGAGGCCGAGATGGTAGCCGTACCTCTCCAGGGTGTCGGCGGTGCGGTCGTCCGCGCCGCCGAGCACCGCGCCGATGGAGCTGGCGCAGGCCAGCAGGGCGCCGGTCTTGTTGCCCTCCATCTCCAGGCACTCCTCGACGCTGACGCGGTCGCGGTGCTCGTAGGAGATGTCCTGGGCCTGTCCGTCGATGAGGGCGCGGGTGGCGGAGGTGAGGCGCCGGGTGGCGCGGCCCGCCGCGACGGTGCCGAGTTCGAGGAGCACCTCGTTGGCCAGCGCGAACAAGGCGTCGCCGACGAGGATGGCCTGGGCCGGGCCGTGCACCTTCCAGACCGTGTCGCGGTGGCGGCGCTGCTCATCGCCGTCCATCAGGTCGTCGTGCAGCAGCGAGAAGTTGTGGACCAGCTCCACGGCGACGGCGCCGGGGACACCGACCTCGGGTGCGGCGCCGGTGACCTCGGCGGACAGCACCGCGAGTGCGGGGCGCACGGCCTTGCCGCCATCACCGGCGGTCGGGTTGCCCGCGGCGTCGATCCAGCCGAAGTGGTAGGCGGAAACGGTGTCCATGGGAGCGGCCAGGCGGTCGATCGCCGCCCTCAGTACCGGAGTGGCCAGGGTTCGGCCACGCTCCAGCAGCGCGGTCACGTCCACCGCCTCGGCAGCCGTCGAGGCCGGGGGCACAGTGGGCACAGTCTCTCCTCTTGTTGCGGTACCGGGGGTGCGGGGGCCTGCCGCGTGCTGATCGAGCATCAGGCCGCCTCCTCCATGTCGAAGAGGGGGCTGGGGCGGGGCCGGCCCAGGGCGCTCAGCGCGGCGTCCGCCGCACTCACACCACTGCGGACCGCACTCTCCATGGTCGCGGGCCACCCTGTGGCGGTCCACGCACCGGCCAGGTACAGGCCGGGGGCTCTGGTGCGGGCGCCGGGCCGCAGCCGTCCGACGCCGGGGGCGGGATCGAACGTCGCCGTCCGCTCCCTGGTCACGAAGAAGTCCCTCACCTCGGCACCGCGCGCGCCGGGCAGCAGCCGCTCCAGCTCCGGCAGATAGCGCTCGCGCAGCACGGCGACCGGCTCGTCGATCTCGTCCTGCGCGGCCGACTGGGACAGGGCCAGGTACTGCCCGTCCCTGAGCCCGGAGGCGTCGGTGCGGTCGAACACCCACTGCACCGGGGTGCCGAGGGCGGTGAAGAAGGGACGGTTCAGCACCTTGCGGTCGTACACGACGTGCACGTTGAGGATCGGCGCGGTGCCGATCGCGAGCAGCTGTTCGGGGGCGTCGAGGGCGCCGTCCGGCAGCAGGTCGTACGTCTCGCGCTGGGGTACGGCGAGGACGACCGCGTCCGCGCGCAGCGTCTCGCCGGGAACCTGAACGCTCCAAGTCCCGTTCTCGTCAGTAGAGATGGAGGTGACGCGTGTACGGACCTCGGTACGCACGCCCGCGGAGTCGAGCGCCTTGCGGGCGAGGCGGTCATGCAGTTCACCCAGCGGGACGCGCGCCCATCCGATGTCGGCCGCGCCCGGGTCGGACAGCAGACCGGTCTTGAACACCATCGCGGCGAGCCCCAGCGAGGCGTCGCCCGCGACCGCGTTGAGGGTGGCGACCCCCACCAGGTCCCACAGGGCCTCGACGGCACGCGCCGACTGACCGTGCGCGGTCAGCCAGCTGCCGAAACTCTGTGCGTCCAGGCTCGGATCGGCGAGGTCGAGCCCCTTGAGCGCGAGCGCGGCCCGGCCCACCTTGGCCCGTTCGGCGAGCGAGAGATGCGGATACGTGGCGAGGCTGCGCCCCAGATGCAGGGGCACCGGCAGCGCGTCGCGCCGCAGCCTGCCGAGCCGCCGTCCCTCGGGTTTGTCGACGTCGACCACGGGCACGTCGAGACGGTTCTGCAGCGGCGCCAGCGCGGTTGCCTCGATCCGGTCGAGGAACCAGCGGTAGGCGGTGCAGCAGCGCAGATAGACGTGCTGTCCGTTGTCGACGGTCAGCTCGCCGCGCTGGAAGGAGAAGGCGAGCCCGCCCAGGCGCGGCCGGCCTTCGAGCAGGGTGACGCGGACCCCCGCGTCGGCGAGGGCGAGCGCTGTGGTGATGCCGGCGAGTCCGCCGCCGATCACGACCGCGTCCCGCCCCGACTGAGTTCCGTCGGTCATCGTGCACCCTCCCCTGCCCGGCCGCCGTGGTGTTTGAACGGTGCACAGCCGACCGTTGCAGTCAGGGACGCGCTCCCTGAGCGGAGGGTTGCGTGCCACTTTTCCCCAGCGGCATCACCTTGGACCGAATTGTCCATCAAGCGCGCCTCCTGACGGTCCGCCGCGTCACATGCCGGGCGTCGAGGCCGGAGAGGCCGCGCACCGCGACGTACGCCTTCTCGCGTCCGGGCAGCGAGACCCGGCCGCGCAGCACCGCCTGGGGGTCGCGCTCGATACGGTCGAGGAGCCGGCGGTAGATGCCGGCCATGGCGGCGACACAGGCACCGCTGCGCCGGTCGAGCATGGGGAGCAGCCGGTAGCCCTCGGCGAAAAGGGCGCGGGCCCGGCGCACCTCGAAGTGCACCAGGCCCGCGAAGTCGGAGCCCTCCGGTGGCGTCGGCCCGCTGAACCCGGCCGAGCAGCCGAACTTCGCGAGGTCGTCGGCCGGCAGATAGGTGCGCCCGCCCTCGGCGTCCTCACGGACGTCCCGCAGGATGTTGGTGAGCTGGAGCGCGAGACCGAGCGTGTCGGCATACTCCGGCGCGCGCTCGACGCCGCGCGCCCCCTGTTCCGTACCGAACACACCGAGCGAGAGCCGCCCGATGGCGCCGGCGACACAGCGGCAGTAGACCTTCAGGTCGTCCCAGGTCTCATAGGTCTCGCCGCGTACGTCCATCAGGACGCCGTCGATGAGCTCGTCCAGGCCCCCCAACGGGATCGGGAAGGTCTCGGCGGCATGGGCGAGGGCCACCGCGACCGGGTCGGTGTCGTCCTCGTCGACCGCGCCCTCGCGGACCCGGGCCAGCATCGTCCGGGTGTCCTCGAGTCTGACGGCCTTCACATCGTGGTCCAGCGCGCCGTCGCCGATGTCGTCGACGCGGCGCGAGAACGCGTAGAGCGCGGACATCGCGCGACGCTTGGGCAGCGGCAGGAGCCTGATGCCGTACGCGAAGTTACGGGCCTGCTGTCCGGTGACGGCCTCGCAATAGCTGTAGGCGGCGAGTACCGGTGCGGACACATGCGGTTCGGCCTCCACGGTCCGGATCACCCCTCTCCTCGCAGAGTCACGCCCACCTCGCGCAGCAACTGGAGCTTGCCGGGCTTGGGCGGGCCGGGAAGTACGTCGTATTCGGCGGCGGCAATCGCGTGGATGGCCGCCCTTCCCCCCGCCACGAAACCCGCAAGCAGCAGCTTCAGCCTGCCGTGGACGCTACCCACCAGGGGGGCGCCTTCATTCAGGAGACCGCGGGCGCGTTGTGCTTCGTACGCGACCAGTGCGCGCACCGATGCGCCTGCGGTCTTCGTGGCGAGATCCGCCTCCTGGACATGGAACCGTTTCATGTCCTCGGCGGGCAGGTAGATGCGGTCGCGGCCGAGGTCCTCGGCGACGTCCTGGAGGTGTTCGACGATCTGCAGGGCCGTGCAGATCGCGTCCGAGTGCCGGATCCGCTCGGGGGTCGAGGTGCCGGTGACGCCGAGGACCAGGCGGCCCACGGGGTTGGCCGACAGCTCGCAGTAGGCGAGCAGATCGTCGTAGGTCTCGTACCGCTTGACCAGTTGGTCCTGGCGGTTGGCGGCGATCAGGCCGAGAAAGGGCCCGGGGGTGAGCGAGCAGCGGCGGACCGTCGGTCGGAGGCGGCGCAGCAGGGGGTGGCGGGGTTCTCCGGAGAAGACCCGCTCGAGGTCGGCCTCGAAGGCGTCCAGCAGGCGAAGCCGGTCCTCGGCGTCCTCGGCTGGCACGCCGAGCAGACGGGCGTCGGCGCCGCCGGGGGCGAGGTCACCGTCGCCGATGTCGTCGACAAGGCGGGCGAAGCCGTACACCGCCATGAGATCGGTGCGCCAGGCCCGGGGCAGGAAGAAGGGAGCCACGGGGAAGTTCTCACCCGCGGCCTTGTCCAGCGTGCCGCGCTCCGGATCCGGGGCGCGCCCCGTGTCGGTTCCCGTCACCGCGGACTGCCCGGAGCGGGGACGGCACATGCGTTGAGCTGGGGAGTTTCCGTAGCCATAGCCGTCACATCTCCCGTTCTACACCGCCGACCCAATACACACTATTTCGGACACGCCGCCCGGCCTTCCGCACAGCCGCTCCAACTGAAGGTGTCGGGCATTATCGCCCCACTTGCCGCGATTCGGGACCGGTACAGCTTACGTTGTACAACTCAACGTGGTGAGTCGGGGTGTCCTGCACATCACAAGAACACACCGATTGGCTTCAAGATTCCTACGCCGTACCGAAGTTGACGTTTCCTTTGCAGACGCCGGGCCCCGCCGGAGTAGTTCCGGCGGGGCCCTGCGAAGCGTCCTGGCCCCTGCGTCCAGGCCCGGGTGGACTACTTGCCCGTGAACTTCTCGTACTCCTTGAGGACCTCTTCGGTCGGGCCGTCCATGCGCAGCTCGCCGCGCTCCAGCCACAGGACCCGGTCGCAGGTGTCACGGATCGACTTGTTGTTGTGACTGACCAGGAACACCGTGCCGGCTTCCTTGCGCAGTTCACGGATGCGCGCCTCGGAGCGCTTCTGGAACTTGCGGTCGCCGGTCGCCAGGGCCTCGTCGATCATCAGGACGTCGTGGTCCTTGGCCGCGGCGATGGAGAAGCGCAGTCGGGCCGCCATGCCGGAGGAATAGGTGCGCATCGGGAGGGTGATGAAGTCGCCCTTCTCGTTGATGCCGGAGAAGTCGACGATCTCCTGGTAGCGCTCCTTGATCTGCTCCCGGGACATACCCATGGCGAGCCCGCCCAATATGACGTTCCGCTCGCCCGTGAGGTCGTTCATCAGGGCCGCGTTGACGCCGAGCAGCGAGGGCTGGCCGTCGGTGTAGACCTTGCCGCTCTCGGCGGGCAGCAGGCCGGCGATGGCGCGCAGCAGGGTCGACTTGCCGGAGCCGTTGGAGCCGATCAGCCCGATGGCCTCACCGCGGTAGGAGACGAAGGAGACGCCGCGCACGGCGTGCACCTTGCGCACACCCCGCTCCTCACCGCGCTTGACGATCCGGCTGAGCGCGGCGGTGGCGCTGCCCTTGCCGGACTTGGCGCCGTTGACGCGGTAGACGATGTGGAGGTCGTCCGCGATGACGGTGGGGCGGGGGTCCCGCTGCTGCTCAGCCACGGCCGTACCTCTCCTCGGCCTTCCAGAAGTAGACGAAGCCGCACGCACCGGCGAGCAGCGCCCAGCCGAGGGCGAAGAGCCACACGTGCGGGGGCAGGTACTCCGAGCCGTATCCGTCGATCATCGCGAAGCGGACCAGGTCCATGTAGATCGCGGCGGGGTTCCACTGCAGGACCTCGGTGACCCAGCCCGGCATGTCCTTGTCGGCGAGCATCGCCGGGATGCTGAACATGACGCCCGAGGCGTACATCCAGGTCCGCAGCACGAACGGCATCAGCTGGGCCAGGTCGGGGGTCTTGCTGCCCATGCGGGCGAAGATCAGCGCGAGGCCGGTGTTGAAGACGAAGTGCAGGACCAGCGCGGGCAGCACCAGCAGCCAGGACAGGCCGGGGTAGCTGCCGAACGCCACCATGACCACGACCAGCACGATCATCGAGTACAGCAGCTGCTGGAGCTGCTGGAGCGCGAACGAGATCGGCAGCGAGGCACGTGGGAAGTGCAGGGCACGGACCAGTCCGAGGTTGCCGGAGATGGCGCGTACGCCGGCGAGGACCGAGCTCTGCGTGAACGTGAAGACGAAGACGCCCGTGACCAGGAACGGCACATAGATGTCGTGCGGGATGCCCTTCCGGGCGCCCAGCAGCAGACCGAAGATGAAGAAGTACACGAGCGCGTTCAGCAGCGGCGTGGCCACCTGCCACAGCTGGCCGAGCTTGGCCTGGCTGTACTGGGCGGTCAGCTTCGCCCGCGAGAACGCGAGGATGAAGTGACGGCGGTCCCAGAGCTGGCGGACGTACTCGACGAGCGAGGGGCGGGCGCCGCTCACGGACAGCCCGTACTTGTCGGCGAGCTGTGCCGCCGTGAGGCCCTCGTCGGGCGACGGAGGCGCGGTCACCGCGACTCCGCCGTCATGCGTTGTCTCACTCACCAGTGGAAACTTTCGTCCTCGAGATGCGCAGCCTGTGCGGGCTGGGGGCATGAACCGGGGTCCTGGGCCGGGCCCGGCGGTGCTCTCAGTTTCGAGCTTGTCAGATGACCGGGGGCCGGCCCAGTCGGGTCAGCCGCCACACCGTACGCCACTTCATCGGCCTGCGGGGGCCGCAGCCGGTGCTCCACCCCTCCCGGAACCCGCCGAACCACGCCTTCAGCGCGGGCCGCGAGGGGCGGCGCAGCAGGGTGAGCAGCATCCAGACCCCGAGGTAGACCGGGACCAGGAGGGCGGGGAGGTTGCGGCGGGCGAGCCAGACGCGGTTGCGGGCGACCATGCGGTGGTAGACCGCGTGCCGCGAGGGCGCGGTCGTGGGGTGGTACAGCACCATGTCGGACCGGTAGTCGATCATCCAGCCCGCGTCGAGAGCCCGCCATGCCAGGTCGGTTTCCTCATGGGCGTAGAAGAATGCGTCCGGGAGACCGCCGACTTCGGCGAAGACCTTCGTCCGTACGGCGTTGGCGCCGCCGAGGAAGGTGGTGACCCGGGAGGAGCGCATCGGGTCGGCGGCGCGCAGGCGGGGGACGTGGCGGCGCTGGGTCTCGCCGGTGTCCGGGTCGGCGATGCGGAAACTGATGATGCCGAGCTCGGGGTCGGCCTCGAAGGCCTGGCGGCACAGCTCGGCGGTGTCGTGGTTCGCGAGCAGGCCGTCGTCGTCGAGGAAGAGCAGTATGTCGACGTCGCGGCCGCTGGGGCCGAAGGCCTCGATGCCGACGTTGCGGCCGCCGGGGATGCCGAGGTTCTCGGGCAGCTCGACCGTGCGGACGCCCTCGGGGACGTCCGGGACGGGCGAGCCGTTGCCGACGACGGCCACCTCGACGCGGTCGCCGTCCTGCTTGGCGACCGAGTCGAGCAGGGCCCGCAGTTCGTCGGGGCGGTTGCCCATGGTGATGATGACCGCGCCGACCTTCATGCCGCTCACTTCAGCCTGCTGGAGGCGAGGATGGACACGAGGTGCAGCAGGGTCTGGAGCAGCGCGATGCCCGCGAGTACCGCGACGCCGAGCCGGGTCCAGAAGAGGTCGCCGCGCATCTGGTCGACGATCGCCAGGACCAGGATCAGCAGGGACGCCTCGATGCCGAGGATCAGCCGGTGGAACTTCAGCAGGGCGGCGGCCTTGCGGGCCAGTGCCATGCCGGAGGAGCGCATCTCGGACGCCGATTCCTGGACCGGCGGCTTGCCGGTCTGGTGCCGGGCGACACCGACGAGGTCGGTCTCCGCCTTGATCAGGATGGCGCCGAGCGCGGCAAGGGTGCCCAGGAAGGCCCACAGCCAGTCGATCCGGCCGCTGCCCCACAGGTCGGCGGCGCGCAGACCGAAGCCCACCAGCACGGCGGCGTCGGTCAGGTAGGCGCCGACCCGGTCCAGGTAGACGCCGCCCAGCGAGTACTGCTTCTTCCAGCGGGCGATCTCGCCGTCGACGCAGTCAAGGAGCAGATACATCTGCACGCAGACCACACCGAGCACGGCCCCCCAGATCCCCGGCACGAGAAGTGCCGGGGCCGCCAGGACACCGAAGACGGTCATCAGGTACGTGAGCTGGTTGGGCGTGACCCTGGTGTTGACCAGGTAGCGGTCGATCCGCAGGGACACCTCGCGCATGTAGAGGCGCCCCATCCAGTGCTCACCGCTGCGCCGGTCCTTGACCCCTGCGGGGTGCACGACCGGACGGAGTTCAGCTACCGATGGTCTTGACATAGTCGACGTAGAGATCCTTGATCTGGTCGGGCTTGAGGTCGAGGTGTTCGAGGATCGTGTACCGGCCGGGCCGGGTCTCCGGAGCGAACTCCACGGCGCGGACGAACTCGTCCACGGTGAAGCCGATCTCCTCCGGCAGCACCGGCAGTCCGTGCCGGCGCAGCACGGAGGCCATGTGCGCCGACTCCTCGTGGGCACCTCGCAGGAACATCGCGAAGGTGGCGCCCAGTCCGCACTGTTCGCCGTGGGCGGCGGCGCGCTTGGGGAACAGCAGGTCGAAGGCGTGGTTGATCTCGTGGCAGGCGCCCGAGGAGGGGCGGGAGTCACCGGAGACCGACATGGCGATACCGCTGAGCACGAGCGCCTCGGCGAGCACCTGCAGGAAGTCCGTGTCCCCTATGCCGCCGGGGTGCCGCAGAACCGCCTCTCCGGCCTGGCGGGCGATCGCGGCGGCCAGGCCGTCGATCTTCTCGCCCTTGACGCGGTTGGCCAGCTCCCAGTCCGCGATCGCGGAGACGTTGGAGACGGCGTCGCCGATGCCGGCGCGCACGAAGCGGGCCGGGGCCTCGTGGATGACGTCGAGGTCGATGACGACCGCGATCGGGTTCGGCACACCGTACGAGCCGCGGCCCGCGTCGTTGTCGAGGGTCGCGACCGGGGAGCACAGGCCGTCGTGCGCGAGGTTCGTCGGTACGGCGACCAGCGGCAGGCCGACGCGCGCCGCGGCGAACTTGGCGCAGTCGATGATCTTGCCGCCGCCGAGGCCCACGACGGCGTCGTAGTGGCCGGCCTTTATGTCACTGGCCAGCTGTACGGCGTCGTCGAGGGTGCCGCCGCCGACCTCGTACCAGGTGGCGCCGGGGAGCGAGGGTTCCAGCCGCTGCCGCAGCCGGGCGCCGGAGCCGCCGCTGACGGCGACGGCGAGCCTGCCGGAGTGCGAGATGCGCTCGTCGGCGAGGACGCCCACCAGGTCGTCGAGGGCACCCGGGCGGATGTCGACGACGACCGGAGCGGGGATGAGCCGGGTCAGTAGAGGCACGCGATCTCCCGTCCGCGGGCGAGATCGTCGTGATTGTCGATCTCGACCCACTTGACGTCGCCGATCGGCGCCACGTCGATCTTGAAACCGCGGTTCACGAGCTCCTGGTAGCCGTGCTCGTAGAACTGCTGCGGGTCCGTCTCCCAGACCGTCTTCAGCGCGTCGGCCAGTTCGGCGGCGGCGGCGCCCTCGATCAGGGTGACACCGATGTACTCACCGGTGGCCTCGGCCGGGTCCATCAGCTTGGTGATCTTCTGGACGCCCTTGTCGGGGTCCACGACGACCTTCATCTCCTCGTCCGCGAGGGACTTCACGGCGTCCAGGGCGAGGATGATCCGCTTGCCCTCGCCGCGGGCGGCGAGCAGGGTCTTCTCGACGGAGACCGGGTGGACGGTGTCACCGTTGGCGAGAATCACGCCGTCCTTGAGGGCGTCACGGCCGCACCACAGGGAGTAGGCGTTGTTCCACTCCTCGGCCTTGTCGTTGTCGATGAGGGTGAGCTTGAGGCCGTACTTCGCCTCCAGCGCCGCCTTGCGCTCGTACACGGCTTCCTTGCGGTAGCCGACGATGATCGCGACCTCGGTCAGCCCGATCTCGGCGAAGTTGCCGAGAGTGAGGTCGAGAACCGTTGGTTCGCCCTCTATGCCCGCGGGGCCCACCGGCACCAGAGCCTTGGGAAGGCTGTCGGTGTAGGGGCGCAGACGCCGTCCGGCGCCGGCCGCCAGCACGAGGCCGATCATGCGGGTTCTCCTTCATCGTGTACGGCGGGCGCCCCGGAGGACACCCAGAAGCGGATGCTCTCGACGAGCACCAGCAGGGCGACGGCCACGGCGAGAGCCGTGAGCGCGACCGTGAACTGCGAGGCGGTGAGCGCGGCGGCCAGGACGGTGACGAGCAGCGTCCGCCCGTCGTGCCCCCCGATGGCGCGCACCAGCCAGGTCGGGGACGCGCCGGCGTTGCCGCGGATGCGGTACACCGTGTCGTAGTGATGGTAGGCGACAGCCGCCACCAGCCCGAAAGCCGCAGGAAGGGCTCCGTTCACGTCCGCTTCGGCTGCCAGGACCAGGACGGTGCAGTACTCGGCTGCCCGGAAGAACGGGGGGATCAACCAGTCGAGGGCGCCCTTGAGGGGGTGCGAGACGGCTTCGGCCGACAGCAGGACGTACAGCCCGGCGAGGAGGACCACCTGCCAGGCGGGGCCCCAGACCCAGGCCGCCAGGACCACGGCGACCGCGCCGGCGGCGGCGCTGAGCGGGGCGGTCCTGCGGACCGGGCCGGGCAGGAAGCGCGCGATCACTTCGGCCAGAGGCCCGCTGTCCGCGAGGTCCGCCAGGGCCTGTGCCGCGCGGTCCGTGCGCTGGGCCTTGCGGGTCAGCGATCGCAGCACCCGGCCCGCCGTGGTGTACGTGGCCGCGAAGGCGCAGCCGATGAGCAGTGCGTAGAAGGTGATCCGAGGAGTCGTGGCCGCCGTCAGGATCGCGATCATCGCCCAGCGCTCGCCGATCGGCAGCACGATCATCCGGCGGATCCACACCGTCCAGCCGACGCTGTCGAGCTTGTCGGAGAGCGCGGCGGTGGGGCTGGTGTTGGCCGTGGCGTCGTGGTTCGCCTCGTTGAAGGAGAAGTCGACGACGTGCCGGCAGGTCTGCAGGATCATCGCGCCGAGCGCCAGCGCCCAGACGTCGTCGCCGCCGCGTGCGGCTCCGAGGGCGAGGCCGGCGTAGTAGGCGTACTCCTTGGCCCGGTCGAAGGTGGCGTCGAGCCAGGCGCCGAGCGTGGAGTACTGCAGGGAGTAGCGGGCGATCTGGCCGTCGACGCAGTCCAGGACGAAGGACGCGATCAGCAGGACGCCTGCGGCGATGAAGCCGGCCCGGGTGCCGGTGGCCGCGCTGCCCGCCGCGATCAGGGCGGTGAGCAGGGAGGCGGTGGTGACCTGGTTCGGGGTCAGGCCCCGGCGGGCGCACCAGCGGGCGATGTAGCGGGAGTAGGGGCTGATGAAGTGGGTGGTGAAGAAGCCGTCGCGGGACTTCACGGCCGACTTCAGGCGTACGGCTTCGTCGTCGACGTCCGCGACGGCCTGCCGTGCCTCATTGCGGGCCTGCGGGTCGGCGGGCACGGCGGCGACCAGGCTGCCGAGCTCGGGGTGGTGGACACCGGCGTTCTCGGTGTCCAGCGCGGTGACGATGCGGTCGGCGAGGCTGTCGAGATCCCCCACGCTCAACTTCGTTCGCGCGGGGGCACCCCCACCCGCCGTACCGCCGCCGGCGCTGCTCTCCCGGGCCATCGCCCGGGTCAGGGTCTGCCGCCCGGCCGGCTGGGCGGTGACGGCGCCGGAGATCGCGGCGAGCGGGAAGCGGGGGTCGGTGAGGCCGAGGCGCAGGGCGTGCGGGTGGCCCACGAAGCGGGCGTCGACCACGGCGACCCGCTGGTCGCCCGGTACCTGGGCGAGGAGCGTCTCGGCGTCGGCGGCGTCCGAGGCGACCCGGACGTCGAAGCCGAGCGACCGCAGATCGCCCTCGATCGACGATCCGGGGACCGGCTGACCGGTGAGGATGGCGGTCGACAACCGAACTCACTCCCTGGGTGCCGACGCGGGGCGCCGGTCATCTGCATGGTGGGGGCGCCCCTCGGCGTGGCTCGGCGCGCCCGGGCGGCATGTCGGCAGAGGCTATCGGATGCCGGGAAGCCCGCGTTCACCGCCCGTTCATGGGCCGATCAACGCCGTCTCCCCCGGCCTTTGCCGCGATCATCATGGGTGATCACGGGCCTCGCCCACAAACCGCGGGCCACCGGACCGGGCATCTGGGACATTGCGGGTCCCACCATCGCCTCGGCATAGGGTGGGCGACCATGACATGGCTGATCACAGGTGGAGCGGGATACATAGGGGCCCACGTGGCACGGGCCATGACGGACGCCGGGGAGCGCGTCCTCGCGCTGGACGATCTGTCGGCCGGGTTCCCTGCGCGACTGCCGGCGGACGTGACGCTGGTACGGGGTTCGTCGCTGGACGCCGCTCTGCTGAAGCGGGTGCTCGCCGAGCACGAGGTGACAGGGGTGGTGCACCTGGCCGCGCGCAAGCAGGTCGCCGAGTCCGTGGCCCAGCCGATGCACTACTACCAGGAGAACGTCGGCGGACTGGCGACGCTCCTCGAAGCCGTCGCCGAGGCCGGGATCGAGCGCTTCCTCTTCTCCTCGTCCGCCGCCGTCTACGGCAACCCGGACGCGGAGCTGATCACGGAGGACACCCCGTGCGCCCCGGTGAACCCGTACGGCGAGACGAAGCTCACCGGTGAGTGGCTGGTGCGGGCGGCCGGGCGGGCGCACGGCATATCGACCGTGTGCCTGCGCTACTTCAACGTGGCGGGCGCGGCCACGCCGGAGTTGGCGGACACCGGCGTCTTCAACATCGTGCCGATGGTCTTCGACCGGCTCACCCGTGACGAGGCCCCGCGGATCTTCGGCGACGACTATCCGACGCCGGACGGCACCTGTATCCGTGACTACATCCATGTCGCGGACCTGGCGGGGGCGCATCTGGCGGCCGCACAGGGGCTCGGGGACCGCAGCGGGGACCTGACCGTCAACATCGGCCGTGGCGAGGGCGTCTCCGTGCGCGAGATGGTCACCGTCATCGGCGAGGTCACCGGCGACCGGCGGCCCGCCGTCGTGGAGCCCCGGCGCCCCGGCGACGCCCCGGTCTCGGTGGCCTCGGCCGCCCGGGCCGCCGCGGAGCTCGGCTGGACGGCCCGCCGCGGGGTGCACGAGATGATCGAGTCGGCGTGGCGGGGCTGGCAGCTGCACCACGCCAAGTGATTCGGGAGTGTTCTGACCTGCGGATCGTTTCCGCAGGTCAGGGCACATGACAACGGTGTTCAGTGCCGCGTTGCCCCATACCCCCCACCCGTAGTTCACTGTGATCCCGGGCGGGCTGTTCCGGGTCGACACGTAGGAGGCGGCTTCCATGGGGGCTGGGCACGATCACGGGCACGCGCACTCGCATGCGCCGACCGGCGGTACGGCGACCGCGGCATACCGCGGCAGGCTGCGGGTCGCGCTGTCGATCACCCTCACCGTCATGGTCGTCGAGATCGTCGGCGGCGTCATGGCGGACTCGCTCGCCCTGGTCGCGGACGCGGCGCACATGGCGACGGACGCGCTGGGCCTCGGGATGGCCCTGATGGCGATCCACTTCTCGAGCCTCCCGCCGAGCGGGAAGCGCACCTTCGGTTACGCCCGCGCGGAGATCCTCGCCGCGCTCGCCAACTGTCTGCTGCTGCTCGGCGTCGGCGGGTACGTCCTGTACGAGGCGATCCAGCGGTTCATCACGCCCGCCGGCACCGAGGGCGGGCTGACCATCGTGTTCGGCGCGATCGGCCTGGTCGCGAACATGATCTCGCTGTCGCTGCTGGTGCGCGGACAGGCGGAGAGCCTGAACGTGCGGGGCGCCTTCTTGGAGGTCGCGGCGGACGCGCTCGGTTCGCTCGCGGTGATCATCTCCGCGGTGGTGATCCTCACCACGGGCTGGCAGGCCGCGGACCCGATCGCCTCCCTGGTCATCGGACTGATGATCGTGCCGCGCACCTGGAAGCTGCTGCGGGAGACCCTCGACGTGCTGCTGGAGGCGGCCCCGAAGAACGTCGACATGGACGACGTACGGGCCCACGTGCTGGCCCTCGACGGCGTCGAGGACGTCCACGACCTGCACGCCTGGACGATCACCTCCGGAATGCCGGTGCTGTCCGCGCACGTGGTGGTGCGCTCGGACGTGCTGAACGCGATCGGTCACGAGAAGATGCTCCACGAACTCCAGGGCTGCCTGGGAGACCACTTCGACGTGGAGCACTGCACCTTCCAGCTGGAGCCGGTCGGGCACGCGGAGCACGAGGCGAAGCTCTGCCACTGAGAGTCCCGCACGCATGCTCGAACGTCCCGAAAGTACGTTTCAGGCGGAATGCAGCGATCCGGTGGTCGGCTGCGTCCTCCACCCCACAGCGCCACCCCGGACGGTTCCCCGTCCGCCGCGCCGGGCACGATCAACTGCCGGTAGTGCCGTATGTGTGCGGCACACTTGGTGCGCGAAAAACCGATGCGAAGGATGGGCATGCCGATCACACCTGCCACCGCGACGCACAGTCCGTCGAACGGCACAGCTGACGCGATTCTGCTGGAACTCGTCGACGAGGACGGCGTCACGATCGGCACCGCGGAGAAGCTCGCCGCCCATCAGGCGCCGGGGCAGCTGCACCGCGCCTTCTCCGTGTTCCTGTTCGACGAGCGGGGCCGGCTGCTGCTCCAGCAGCGCGCGCTGGGCAAGTACCACTCCCCCGGTGTGTGGTCCAACACCTGCTGCGGCCACCCCTATCCGGGCGAGGCGCCCTTCGCGGCGGCCGCCCGGCGCACGTACGAGGAGCTGGGCGCCTCCCCGTCGCTGCTCGCCGAGGCGGGCACGGTCCGCTACAACCACCCGGACCCGGACTCGGGCCTGGTGGAGCAGGAGTACAACCACCTCTTCGTCGGCCTGCTGCAGTCCCCCCTGCGTCCGGATCCGGAGGAGATCGGCGAGACGGTCTTCGTGACCCCCGCCGAGCTGGCGGAGCGGCACGCCAAGGACACCTTCTCGTCCTGGTTCATGACGGTGCTGGACGCTGCCCGGCCCGCGGTCAGGGAGCTGACCGGCCCGTCCGCCGGCTGGTGACGCCCGCTTCCTAGGACACCCGCACGGGTACGAGCGGCAGGGCGGCCCAGATCACCTTGCCGCCGTTCGCCGTGTGCTCGACATCGCAGACGCCGCCCGCCTCGCGGGTGACCTCGCGCACCAGCAGCAGCCCGCGGCCGCCGGTCTGGCCGTGGTCGGCCTCCAGGGCGGTCGGGCGGTAGGGGTGGTTGTCCTCCACCGACACCCGCACCCACTCGGCGCCGACGGCGACCTCCACGGCGAGCATCGGCGACAGCAGGGCCGCGTGCCGCACCGCGTTGGTGACCAGTTCGGAGACGATCAACAGGAGTCCGTGCACCAGGTCGTCCGAGACCGGTACGCCCTGGCGCAGCAGCAGATCCCGCACGGCGTGCCGCGCCTGCGGGACCGAGGCATCGACGGCGGGAGCGGTGAACCGCCAGACGCCCTCGTACGGCAGCGGCCCGGGCAGCCCGGGGGCCGGCTCCTCGACCTCACCGGCTGCTGGGCGTGGGGCGGACCCGCGCCCATGGTTCTCCATCGTCCGGTCGCCACCCTCGCGCTCGATTGTCACCACACGTCGAGTGTTGGCAGCGAGTCGCTCCGCGCCGGATGACTGAACAGAAGTCAGCAGATATCGAGCGTTTGTGATCACCCTCGCACGACACGGTCGACTATGAGACTGCCCCTGTCCCACTTTTGCCGTGTTCGCGAACTATTCGGGTTGTACGGGTTTGGCGACCGCCTCGTCCTTTTCGCTCCGTGCGTCGTCCTCGGCGGCGAGCCGTTCGGAGACCATCCCGACGATACGCCGCCCGCCGAACCCCGTGGCGATCAGACCGAGCCCGTCGAAGAGCAGCGCCAGCGAGAAGAAGGAGCCGATGACGTACTTGCTGCTGCTCGGCCAGGAGGCCAGCACGAGGATGCCGAGGAGCAGTCCGAAGGCACCCTGCACCAGCGTCCAGCCGAACTGCGTACCGCGCACCACCAGACTGCCGGCCAGCCGGAACACCCCGCCGGTCAGGAAGAGCAGCGCCGCGAACATGGTCAGGGCCTCGGCGGCCGCCTCGGGTCTGCGGATGACGACCACACCGGCCGCGATGTTCAGGGCGGCGACCACGACGCCGAGCCAGAAGAAGTTGGTGCCGCGCGCCTGGATCGCGTGCAGCAGGCCGACGGCGCCGCCGATCAGCAGCAGCCAGCCGAACAGCAGCATGGAGGTGAGCGTGGCCACCCCGGTGTAGATGAGCCCGACGAGTCCGGCGAGCACCAGGATCACGCCGAGCGCGGCCAGCCAGCCGAAGCCCCGGCTCAGCTTCGCGGTCTCGTCCTTGGCCATCGGCGCCTCCTCACACGGGGCCCCTCCCCGATCGTACGAGCGCAGGAGGCGGTTAGCATCCGGCCATGGAGCCCCAGCTGCTGTACAGCGTGACCGATTCCGTCGCCACCGTCGTCATCCACCACCCGGCCAAGCGCAACGCGATGACGGCCGCGATGTGGCGGGCGCTGCCGCCGCTGCTCGACACTCTCGCCGCCGACCCGGAGGTACGGGCTCTGGTGCTCACCGGGGAGGGCGGGACGTTCTGCGCCGGGGCCGACATCTCCACGCTGCGGGAGTCGTCGGAAGAGGCACAGGGGCTCGCGGTGGCGGCCGAGGAGGCGCTCGCCGCCTTCCCGAAGCCGACGCTGGCGGCGGTCCGCGGGCACTGTGTGGGCGGCGGTTCACAGCTCGCGGCGGCCTGCGATCTGCGGTTCGCGCAGGAGGGCTCGCTGTTCGGGGTGACCCCGGCCAAGCTGGGGATCGTGTATGCGGCCTCCTCCACCAGGCGGTTGGTGGCACTGGTGGGTCCGGCCGCCACCAAGTACCTGCTGTTCTCCGGCGAGTTGATCGGCACCGACCGGGCGCTGCGCACCGGGCTGGTCGACGAGGTGCTGCCGGAGGGTGAACTGGACAAGCGGGTCGCGGAGTTCACCCGGATCCTGGTGTCCCGTTCGCAGTTGACACAGGCCGCGGCGAAGGAGTTCGCGGGCGGGGTCGTGGACCGGGACGCCCACTGGGCCGAGCAGGCACGCGGCAACGGCGACACCGCGGAGGGCGTCGCCGCGTTCCTGGAGCGCAGGCAGCCGCGCTTCACCTGGACTACTTCAGGATGAACCGGCTCTTGGAGCGGAACTCCTCGACGAGGTGCGCGGGAGCCTTCTGGGGCGAGCCGGCGTCGTAGGGCGGCTGCGGGTCGTACTCCGTCAACAGCTGTACGGCCTGGGCGTGTTCGTCGCCGGCGATCCGGCCGAGCAGGGTGAGGCCCATGTCGATACCGGAGGAGACGCCGGCCGCGGTGACGTACTTGCCGTCGAGGACGACCCGCTCCCCCGTGGGCTCGGCCCCGAACTGCTTCAGGTGGTCCAGGGCCAGCCAGTGGGAGGTCGCGCGGCGGCCGTCGAGGAGTCCGGCGGCGGCCAGCAGCAGCGATCCGGTGCACACCGATGTCGTCCAGGTGCTGGTGGCGTCGGCGGTGCGCAGCCAGTCCAGGAGGGTCTCGTTCTCCATCTGCGGGGTCTGTCCGGGGCCGCCGGGGACGACCACGATGTCCGGGCTCGACACGTCGGCGAGCGTGCGGTCGGCGGTGATGGCGAGGTTGCCGGTGTCGGTGCGGACGGGGCCCGTCCGCTCGGCGACGAAGAACAGTTCCGCGTCCGGGAGGCGGCCGAGGGTCTCGTAGGGTCCCACGGCGTCGAGGGCCGTGAAGCGGTCGAACAAAACGATGGCGATCTGCATCGGGATCCTTTCGGTGGGCGGATGCCGGAGGGAATCGACCGGCGTCTCGGTGGGCGGACGTCGGCGAGGAACCGACCATCAGCGGACACGCGGCGGAGGGAACCGACCGGCGCCTCAGCGGGCGGTTGCCGGAGGGAACCGACCGGCATCTCAGCGGGCAGGTGGCGGAGGGAACCGACCGGCATCACAGCGGGCAGGTTGCGCAGGGAACCGACCGGCATCACAGCGGGCGGATGCCGGAGAAGACTGAACGGCGCCCTCAGTGGACAGGTGCCGGGCGGAAGCGGCGGCGGTACTCGGTCGGTGGCGTTCCCAGGGCTTTGACGAAGGCGCGGCGCATGGTCTCGGAGGTGCCGTAGCCGCTGGCGCGGGAGATCTCCTCCACGCCGTCGGCGGTTTCCTCCAGAAGGCGGCGGGCGTGTTCGAGGCGGACCCGGTCGACGTAGCGGCCTGGGGTCATGCCCGTCTCCGCCTGGAAGGCGCGGGCGAAGTGGCGGGGCGAGAGGCGGGCGCGGGCAGCGAGCGACTCGACGTTCAGCTCACCGTCCGGATGCTCGGTGATCCACTGCTGAACCTCCCGCAAAGGCTCCCGCTGCGCGGTCTGCGCGGCGAGCTGAGCGCTGAACTGGGCCTGGTTGCCCGGTCTGCGCAGGAAGACCACCAGATGGCGGGCGATGGCGAGGGCGACGTCCCGGTCCAGGTCCTCCTCGACCAGCGCGAGGGCGAGGTCGATTCCGGAGGTGACACCGGCGGAGGTGGCGACCGTTCCGTCCCGGATGTAGATCGGGTCGGGTTCGACGTGGATCGCCGGGTGGTCGCGGGCGAGCCTGTCGCAGTACGCCCAGTGGGTCGTCACGCGACGTCCGTCGAGCAGGCCCGCCTCGGCGAGCAGGATCGCGCCGGTGCAGACGGAGACGAGGCGCTCGGCGGGCGGTCCGTTCTCGCGCAGCCAGTCGGTCAGGCGCGGGTCGGGACGGCGGGTGCCCTGACCTCCCGGGACCAGGAGGGTGTGCGGAACGGGCGCGTCCGTGAGAGCCAGATCCGGTACGAGGGTCAGGCCGCTGGAGGTGCGCACGGGTGCGCCGTCCAGGGAGGCCGTACGGATGCGGTACGTGCCCGGGATGTGCGTCTCGGCACCGGCGAACACCTCCAGGGGGCCGGTGACGTCGAGGCTCTGCACGTCGTCGAAGAGGACGACGAGGACGGTTCGCTGCGTCATGCACTCGATTCTGGGCGGACCCGCGGACGGCCGCAATGACGAGTACCCCACCTTTCCTGCCACGTCCGTCCTCACCATAGAGGGACATACCAAGCGGTTGGTAACCTGCCGGGCATGACTACCGCCCCCATCGAGCTCCGGGCCGTCCGCCGCTGCGCGAATGTGCTCAACTCCCTGCACGCCACCTCCTACTTCGCGCCCGAACTGGGCAAGGAGCTGGCCGGGATCGGAATCACGCACCCCAGGGCCGCCAACTTCGCGGTGCGGGCCGCCGCCATGGGGCCGGTGGGCGCCGGGACGGTGACGGCGACGTTCTCCAACTACAAGCACGAGCTCGTGGCCCGGTACGTCCCCGATGTGTGGGCCCTGGCCTCGCCCGAGGCCGTCCTCGCGGCACGCGTGCGTGGCGTCGACGCGGCGCTGCGGCGGCTGCTCGGGGCGCAGACGCTCCTGTCACCGGAGATGGCGGAGGCCGCGGAGCTGGCGCTGCGCGCCGCCGAGGCCGGTTCGCGCAGTGCTCGTCCGCTGTACGCGGCGCACGCGGACCTGCCGGTCCCCGAGGAGCCGCACCTGGCGTACTTCCATGCCGCGACCCTGCTGCGCGAGCACCGCGGCGACGGCCATCTCGCCGCGCTGACCGCCGCGGAGCTGGGCGGCCTGGAGGCCATGGTGGCCCACGCGGCGACCGGTAAGGGCATGAGCCCCAAGTGGGTGCTCACCACGCGCGGCTGGAGCCAGGACGAATGGGACGCGGCGGTCGGACGGCTCCGGGACCGCGGGCTCCTGGACGAGGCCGGTGAGCTGACCGAACAGGGTGCGGCACTGCGCGAGGAGATCGAGACCGAGACGGACCGACTGGACCGGGCACCGTACGAACACCTCGGCACCGCGGGTGTGGCACGGCTGACGGAACTCGGGGCGGGCTTCGCGCGGGCGGCGTCGGCGGCGGGGGCGTATCCGGCGGATCTGATCGGCAAGGGCTGAGTGTCGGGTCGGGGTACGGCGGGGCGGACGCGGTAGCACCGGCGCGTGTCGAGGTGGGCTCACCCCCCGCGCCCGTCCGCCGCTCAGAGGTGGTGTCGCCGAGCGCCGAGCAGGTCCGAGGGCGGCGCTCCTGCGCAACCGGATGCATGGCGGGACCACAGCGAGGTACCCGGACTTCCCGGTCGCGTGGCCGGGTGACGAAAGGGGAAGTTCGTGTTCCGAGCGATCGCAGACGTGCTCCGGCAGATCGGCGGCGCCATCGCCACTGTCGTGACGCTGCCCTTCCGGGCGCTGGCCCGGCTGTTCGGCGGCGCATCGAGTTCCACGCGCAGTCGACGGGCCTGATGTCCGCGCCCTGATCCCCGAGTGTCGGTGCCACCTGCCACAATTGCCGCGCAACCTCAGTGAGAAGGCGGTACGGCATCGTGACGACACGCGAGCCCATCGACATCGGATCCATCGAAGGAAGGATCGCCGAGGAGCTCGGCGTGCGGGAGCGGCAGGTGAAGTCCGCCGTGGAACTGCTCGACGGCGGTTCGACGGTGCCCTTCATCGCCCGCTACCGCAAGGAAGCGACCGAGATGCTCGACGACGCGCAGCTGCGCACGATCGAGGAGCGGCTGCGCTATCTGCGGGAGCTGGAGGAGCGGCGGACGGCGATCCTGGAGTCGGTGCGCGAGCAGGGCAAGCTCACCGAGGAGCTGGAGGCGCGGATCCGCGGCGCGGAGACCAAGGCGCGCCTCGAGGACATCTACCTGCCGTACAAGCCGAAGCGCAGGACCAAGGCACAGATCGCCCGGGAGGCCGGCCTGGAGCCGCTCGCCGAGGGGCTGCTCGGGGACCCGAGCGTCGAACCGCTGTCCGCCGCCGCCGCGTTCGTCGACGCCGACAAGGGCGTGGCCGATCCGCAGGCCGCGCTCGACGGCGCACGGGCCATCCTCACCGAGCGGTTCTCCGAGGACGCCGACCTGATCGGCGAGCTGCGCGAGCGCATGTGGGTGCGCGGCCGCCTCGCCGCCAAGGTGAAGGAGGGCAAGGAGGAGGCGGGCGCCAAGTTCGCCGACTACTTCGACTTCGCCGAGCCCTTCAAGCAGCTGCCCTCGCACCGCGTCCTGGCCATGCTGCGCGGCGAGAAGGAGGACGTCCTCGACCTCGTCCTGGAGCCGGAGGAGCCTTCCGAGCAGCCCGGTCCCTCCTCGTACGAGGGAATCGTCGCGCACAGGTTCCAGATCGCCGACCGCGGCCGCCCCGGCGACAAGTGGCTCACGGACACCGTCCGTTGGGCCTGGCGCACCCGCATCCTGGTGCACCTCGGCATCGACCTGCGACTGCGCCTGCGTACCGCCGCCGAGGACGAGGCGGTGAACGTCTTCGCGGCGAACCTCCGCGACCTGCTGCTCGCCGCCCCCGCCGGCACGCGCTCGACGCTGGGCCTGGACCCCGGGTTCCGGACGGGCGTGAAGGTCGCCGTCGTCGACGCCACCGGCAAGGTCGTCGCCACCGACGTCATCTACCCGCACGTCCCGGCCAACAAGTGGGACGAGGCGATCGCCAAGCTGGCCCGCCTCGCCAAGGAGCACGCGGTCGACCTGATCGCGATCGGCAACGGCACGGCGTCCCGCGAGACCGACAAGCTCGCCGGCGAACTCATCACCAAGCACCCCGAGTTGCAGCTCACCAAGGTGATGGTGTCCGAGGCGGGCGCGTCCGTGTACTCGGCGTCGGCCTTCGCCTCGCAGGAACTGCCGGACATGGACGTGTCGCTGCGCGGCGCGGTGTCGATCGCCCGCCGTCTCCAGGACCCGCTGGCCGAGCTGGTGAAGATCGATCCGAAGTCCATCGGTGTGGGCCAGTACCAGCACGACCTGTCCGAGGTGAAGCTGTCGCGTTCGCTGGACGCGGTGGTGGAGGACTGTGTGAACGGTGTGGGGGTGGACGTCAACACGGCGTCGGCCCCGCTGCTCGCCCGGGTCTCCGGCATCACCTCCGGCCTCGCCGAGAACATCGTGGCGCACCGCGACGCCAACGGTCCCTTCACTTCGCGCACCGCACTGAAGAAGGTGGCCCGGCTGGGTCCGAAGGCCTATGAGCAGTGCGCGGGCTTTCTGCGGATCCGCGGCGGCGACGACCCGCTGGACGCGTCCAGCGTGCACCCCGAGGCGTATCCGGTGGTCCGGCGCATGGTGAAGACCGCGGGCCGGGAGGTCGCGTCCCTGATCGGCAACACGGGCGTGCTGCGCTCCCTGCGGCCCCAGGAGTTCGTGGACGAGACCTTCGGTCTGCCCACCGTCTCCGACATCCTCAAGGAGCTGGAGAAGCCGGGGCGTGACCCGCGGCCCGCGTTCAAGACGGCCACCTTCAAGGAGGGCGTCGAGAAGATCTCCGACCTGACGTCCGGGATGGTCCTGGAGGGCGTCGTCACCAACGTGGCGGCCTTCGGGGCGTTCATCGACGTCGGTGTCCACCAGGACGGTCTCGCGCATGTCTCGGCACTGTCGAAGACCTTCGTGAAGGACCCGCGGGACGTGGTGAAGCCGGGTGACATCGTCAAGGTGAAGGTTCTCGACATCGACATCCCGCGCAAGCGGATCTCGCTGACGCTGCGGCTGGACGACGAATCGGCTCCCCAGGATCAGCAGGGTGGCGGGGGCGAGCGCCGACAGCGGGGCGGACGTCCGCCCCAGCAGCGGCAGCAGGGCCAGCAGCGGCAGGGCGGCGGCCGTGGTGGGCAGGGGGGCGGTTCGCGTCAGGCGGCGCCGCCGCCGGCCAACAGCGCGATGGCGGATGCGTTGCGCAAGGCCGGGCTGCTTGATCCGAAGAAGGGCAAGCGCTGACGGCTTCGCCGATGGTGGGGAGACTGCGGGGCCGTCGCGGCTGGTCGCGCAGTTCCCCGCGCCCCTGGAAGAGGCGCTTCGCGCCCTTCCCGTTGCGCCAGGTGCAGTAGCTTGACCGGCTGCCCGGATCCGGGCGGGGCGAAGCTGGGCGGGTCAGTCCACCCCGTCCCGCCTGCCCGGGAGAGTCCATGCCTGTCCCCTCCGGATTCCGTCGCCGTACGGCCGTCGCACTGATCGCGGCTTCTCTGGCCGCCCTGTCACAGACCGCCGCCGTCGCGGCCACGCCTCCCGGACCACACTCCGACGCCGGGCTCCGGCAGCAGCTGGAGGACCTGGTCGACGCGCCCGGCGGTCCGCCCGGCGTCATCGCCGTGCTCCGGGACGGCAGGACCAGCCGGGTCCTCAGGGCCGGGGTCGCCGATCTCGACACCGGCCGTCGGCCCACGCCCCACGATCACATGCGTATCGCCAGTACGGCCAAGGCCTTCAGCGGCGCGGTCGCGCTCTCCCTCGTCGACCGGAACACCCTGGACCTGGACGACACCCTCGGTGAGCGGCTGCCTCACCTGCCCAAGGCCTGGCACGCCGTGACACTGCGCCAGCTGCTGCACCACACCAGCGGCCTGCCCGACTACTCGCAGAGCCCCGGGTTCCTGAAGATCGTCCTCGCCGACCCCCGGCACCGCTTCGACTCCCGCAAGCTGCTGGACTTCGCCGCCGGCGAACCCCTGCGGTTCGCGCCGGGCTCCCGGTACCAGTACTCCAACTCGGACAACATCGCCGTGGCCCTGATGGCGGAGGCGGCCACCCGCATCCCGTACGAACAACTGCTGCACAAGCTGGTGTACCGGCCGCTGGGCCTGCGCGACACCAGCCTGCCGCAGGGGTACCGCATGCCGAAGCCGTATCTGCACGGCTACGACGTGACCCCGCCCGACCCGCCCGAGGACGTGAGCGAGGTCCTGGGCATGTCCGGCGTGTGGGCCTCGGGCGGAATCGTCTCCACGCCCTCCGACCTGACGCGCTTCATCCGCGGTTACGCCGAAGGACGACTGTACGGCCCGCAGGTCGTGGAGCAGCAGCGCGACTGGATCCCCGGCAACTCCGAGCCCAAGGGGCCCGGGCGCAACGACGCGGGGCTCGGCATCTTCCGCTACACCACCCGCTGCGGCGTGATGCTGGGGCACACCGGCAACACCCTCGGCTACACCCAGCTGATGGCGGCCACTCCGGACGGGCAGCGGTCACTGACGCTCTCGGTCACCACCCAGATCAACCAGTCCCAGAAGCCCGACCTGCTGCGCCGGATGCGCGCCGTCCAGGAGAACCTCGTCTGCGCGCTGCTGCGCCACCGGTCCTAGTGTCTTGCGCCTGAAATCACGGGCTTAAATCTGTAGCCTGTTTTCATGTCTCGGGGTCCGCGTGCCGTCGAAGTTGTGCTGTCTGATGAGGAGCGCGCCGAGTTGGTGCGCTGGGTGAGCGGGGCGGTGGCGCCCCGTCTTGTCGAGCGGGCCCGGATCGTTTTGGCGTGCGCGGACGGGCAGCCGAATACGCGTGTGGCAGCGGAGTTGAAGGTCACCGCGGACACGGTGAGGAAGTGGCGGTCGCGGTTTGCTGCCCGCCGGATGGCCGGACTGGCGGATGATCCGCGGCCGGGCCGGCGCAAGTCGGAGCTGGTGCTCAGTGATGAGGAGCGGGCTCAGCTGACGCGTTGGGCCAGGCGCGCCAGGACCGCGCAGTTCCTGGCTCTGCGGGCGAGGATCGTGTTGGGTTGCGCGGAAGGCGGGACGAATAAGCAGGTGGCGGCCGAACTCGGGGTGCGCGAGCAGTCGGTGAGCCGCTGGCGGGCCCGGTTCGTCGAGCGGCGGCTGGACGGGCTGAGTGATGAGCCGCGGTCCGGCAGGCCGCCCTCGATCCTGCTCGACCAGGTCGAGGATGTTGTCGTGGCGACGCTGGAATCGGCCCCGGGCAAGGACACGCACTGGTCGCGGGCTTCCATGGCCGAGCGCACCGGGCTGTCGAAGTCGACGATCGGGCGGATCTGGAAGAAGTTCGACCTCAAGCCGCACCTGCAGGATGCCTTCAAACTCTCCACCGATCCGCAGTTCGTCGCGAAGGTCGTCGACGTCGTCGGCCTGTATCACCACCCGCCCGAGAAGGCGGTGGTGCTGTGCGTGGACGAGAAGAGCCAGATTCAGGCGCTGGACCGCTCGCAGCCGGTGCTGCCGATGATGCCGGGCATGCCCGAGCGGCGTACCCACGACTATCTGCGGCACGGCATTACCAGTCTGTTTGCCGCGTTCAACATCGCCGACGGCACCGTCATCGGTGAACTGCACCGCCGTCACCGGGCCGTCGAGTTCAAGAAGTTCCTGGTCACGATAGACAAGAGGGTTCCCGCCGGGCTCGATGTGCACCTGGTGTGTGACAACTACGCCACCCACAACACCCCCGAGATCAGGACCTGGCTCGGCAAGCACCCCCGCTTCCATGTCCACTTCACTCCGACCGGCTCCTCCTGGATCAACCAGGTCGAGCGATGGTTCGGCCTGCTGACCGACAAGCTCATCCGGCGCGGCGTCCACACCTCGGTAAAGGCGCTGGAGGATGACATCAGAGCCTGGATCGACTCATGGAATGAGAACCCCAGGCCCTTCACCTGGACCAAGACCGCCGACGAGATCCTCAACTCGCTCGCCGACTACCTCGCCAAGGTCACTCCTCCAGCCAGCCAGCGATAACCGGCGACAGATTTAAGCCCGTGATTTCAGGCGCAGGACACTAGCGTTCGGTCACCTTGCCGTCCGCGACCTCCAGACGGCGGGTGACATGGACCGCGTCCAGCATGCGGCGGTCGTGAGTCACCAGAAGCAGGGTGCCCTCGTAGGCGTCGAGCGCCGACTCCAGCTGCTCGATGGCCGGGAGGTCGAGGTGGTTGGTCGGTTCGTCGAGGACCAGGAGGTTGACGCCCCGGCCCTGGAGCAGGGCCAGGGCGGACCTCGTGCGCTCCCCCGGGGAGAGCGTGGCCGCCGGGCGCAGGACGTGGTTCGCCTTCAGGCCGAACTTGGCCAGCAGGGTGCGGACCTCGGCCGGTTCCGTGTCGGGGACCGCGGCGCAGAAGGCGTCCAGCAGTGACTCGGTGCCGTGGAACAGCTTGCGGGCCTGGTCGACCTCGCCGATCAGGACGCCGGAGCCCAGCGAAGCGGTGCCCGCGTCGACCGGGACGCGGCCCAGCAGTGCCCCGAGGAGGGTCGACTTGCCGGCGCCGTTCGCACCGGTGACCGCCACCCGGTCCGCCCAGTCGATCTGAAGGGTCACCGGGCCGAGCCCGAAGTCGCCGCGGCGGACCTCCGCCTCCCGCAGGGTCGCCACCACCGACCCCGAGCGCGGTGCCGAGGCGATCTCCATGCGCAGTTCCCACTCCTTGCGCGGCTCCTCGACGACCTCCAGGCGTTCGATCATGCGCTGGGTCTGCCGGGCCTTCGCGGCCTGCTTCTCGCTGGCCTCGCTGCGGAACTTGCGGCCGATCTTGTCGTTGTCGTTGCCCGCCTTGCGGCGCGCGTTCTTGACGCCCTTGTCCATCCAGGAGCGCTGGGTCTGCGCCCGGTCCTGGAGGGCCGCCTTCTTGTCGGCGTACTCCTCGAAGTCGTCGCGGGCGTGCCGGCGGGACACGTCGCGCTCCTCCAGATAGGCCTCGTAGCCGCCGCCGTAGATGTTGATCTGTCCCTGCGCGAGGTCGAGTTCGAGGACCTTGGTGACCGTGCGGGTGAGGAACTCGCGGTCGTGGCTGACGACGACCGTGCCCGCGCGCAGGCCGCTCACAAAGCGTTCCAGGCGTTCCAGGCCGTCCAGGTCGAGGTCGTTGGTCGGCTCGTCGAGGAGGAAGACGTCGTAGCGGGAGAGCAGCAGCGACGCGAGCCCCGCCCGTGCCGCCTGGCCGCCGGACAGGGCCGTCATCGGCTGGTCCAGGTCCACCGCCAGGCCCAGAGAGTCGGCGACCTCGGCGGCGCGCTCGTCGAGGTCCGCGCCGCCGAGGTCGAGCCAGCGCTCCAGGCTCGTGGCGTACGCGTCGTCCGCGCCCGGCGCCCCGTCGACCAGGGCCTGGGTCGCCTCGTCCATGACCCGCTGGGCCTCGGCGACGCCGGTGCGGCGGGCCAGGAACTCCCGGACCGTCTCACCGGGGCGGCGCTCCGGCTCCTGAGGAAGGTGGCCGACGGTCGCCGTCGGCGGGGAGAGCCGGAGCTCGCCGTCCTCCGGCGTGGTCAGCCCGGCGAGCAGCCTGAGCAGGGTGGACTTGCCCGCGCCGTTGGCTCCGACCAGCCCGATGACGTCACCGGGCGCAACGACTAGGTCGAGCCCGGCGAACAGGGAGCGGTCGCCGTGGCCGGCGGCGAGATTCTTGGCGACGAGTGTGGCAGTCATGAGGGGATCGATCCTAGCGAGGTGCTCGAGGGGGCTTCTCGCGGATTCCGTGCCGGGGGCCACGCCTCCGGCTCGGCGGGACGACAACACGACGACAACACGACGACGGCGAAGCAACGGCGACACGCACCGACCTCCCCCGGTCGGCCGTACTTTTGCGGTCAACTTCCTTGCACCGCACGGTCACCCGATCCACATCACCCCTTCAGGAGTTCAGAGATGAGTACGAAGACGGGTCCCCAGCGCTTTCCGGGCGCGAGCCGGGCGAACTGGTACCAGGACGACTTCGGCGGTGATCCGATGGAGGTCAACGTCGTCGTCCTGCACACCACCGAGGGCCGCACCCTGCCCGGCTACGGCGGCGGTGGCTCCGCTCCGAACCTGACAGCGGTGCCGGAGTTCGACGCCAAGAAGCTGAAGTGGTTCCAGCACTTCGACATCGAGACCTCGTCCAGGGCGCTGGTCAATCTGCGGGGCGGCGCGGAGACCAACACCGCGAACGTGTGCCAGGTCGAGCTGGTCGGCACCTGCGACCCCAAGACGCACAAGAAGTGGAAGGCCGCGGGCCAGGCGCACATCTACTGGCCCGAGGCCCCGGACTGGGCGCTGCAGGCCGTCGCCGGCTTCCTGGCCTGGATGCACGAGCAGCACGGGGTGCCGCTGTCGGGGCCGCAGGAGTGGCCCGCGTACCCGAGCTCGTTCGGCAAGGGCAACGGGGCCCGGATGACGGTCGCGCAGTGGAACAAGTTCAAGGGGATCTGCGGGCACCTCCACGTGGTCGAGAACGAGCACGGCGACCCGGGGGCGATCGACTTCGCCGCACTCCTCAAGTACGCCAAGGCCGAGCTGGACGTGGACGACGACACCCCCGCCCCCACCACGCCCGCCAAGCCGAAGATCCCCGCGTTCCCGGGACGCAAGTACTTCGTGACCGGTGCCTCGAACAAGTACGTCCTCCAGCTCGGCAAGCAGCTGGTGAAGCGCGGGTTCGGCGACCACTACAAGGTCGGCCCCAGCAAGACGTGGGGCGAGGCGGACCAGCTCAATGTGCGGGCCTTCCAGAAGTCGCGCAAGGAGCTGCGCGGCGACGCCGACGGCACCCCCGGTCCGCTGACCTGGCGCCTGCTGTTCTCCTGAGTGCCCGGGGCCCCCGCCGAGGCGGGGGCCTTCAGTGCGCCATCGCCTCGACCAGCACGCCCCCCGATGTCCGCGCCACCACGAACGACTCCCCCTTCACCGCCCTCGCGTCCAGCGCGATGCGATGCCGGCCCGCCTCCAGGACCCCGTCGAAGACCTCCTCGGCGTGGGTGCGCAGGAGCCGGTCGAGGCGGTACGCCGTGAGACGCACCCGGCACGGCGAGGTGACCTCGACGCCCGCCTCGCCGTCGGCGGCGACCAGCCGGGTCAGGCGGCGCTGTTCCTGTGGGCTGCGGTCGAGGGCGTGCTCGATCTGGGCGACGAGGAGGGGGACTATCGGGGCGAGGCCGTCGACATAGGCCACCTCGACGCCGGCTCGTTCGAAGGACCGGCGTACGGCGGCACGTTCCTGCTGAGCGACCGCACGGCCGAAGGCGACGGCACCGTAGGCGCGCAGTTCGTCGGCGGGCACGCCCTCGGCGTCCTGGGTGATGTCGGCGCCGATGCCGATGGTGCGCAGGGCGGCGGCGAGCTTGGCGAGGAGGGCGACGCGGGCGCCGATCAGCAGGACGCGGCGGCGCGGGCTCGCGGAGTCGGGGCCGAGCAGGGAGTCCAGGGCCTGCCGGTACTCGGGGCCGCGGAAGCGGAAGGGGCCGATGCCGTGGTAACCGTTGAGCTCCAGGTCGGCGTGTTCGTCGGTCTGCCAGGCGAAGTCCCGCCAGATGAAGTCGCCGTGCTCCTTCTCGATCACGGCGGTGACGGCACCGCACCCGAGGTCCTCGCACTCGGGGCAGCCGTATATGACGTAGCGCCCACCCGGAAGCGGGGCGTCCGTCTCCAGCAGCAGGCTGCGGACCTGGGCGGTGAAGATCGAGGGTGGTACGTCGGAGGCCAGTGGGGAGACGGCGTCGAGGTCGGAGAGCTGGAAGAGCAGCGGTCGTCCGTCGACGATGAAGTCCATGAAGTCCCGGTGGACCTGGTACTCACCGTTGACGAGAACTCCACCGGCACGCATCGCCGGTGCCAGGCCGAAGGTCGCGTACTCGGCAGACATGCTGCGAGTATTCCCGCAGCAAGCGCCCTCTGCGCACGGCATACGACATTCCGCTAACGTCCCGGTGTGGACAGTGAGCCGAGCAGCGATGTCGTGGTGGTCGGCGGTGGGGTGATCGGGCTGACGACGGCCGTGGTCCTGGCCGAGCGCGGCAGGCGGGTGCGGGTGTGGAGCCGGGATCCTGTCGAGCGCACCACCTCGTGGGTTGCGGGGGCGCTGTGGTGGCCCTACCGGATCGAGCCGGTCGCGCCGGCCCGCGCGTGGGCGCTGCGCTCGCTGGAGGTGTACGAGGCGCTCGCGGCGGACCCGGACCGTACCGGCGTACGCATGGTCGAAGGAGTACTCGGCGAGGCGGACCTGGACAGGGCCACGGCCTGGGCGGGCGAGCGGCTGCCGGGTCTGCGGGCCGCCACGGCCGAGGAGTACGCCGGGTCGGGGCTGTGGGCACGGCTCCCGCTCGTCGACATGGCGGTCCATCTGCCCTGGCTGCGGCAGCGGTTGCTCGACGCGGGCGGGACGATCGAGCCGCGTACGGTGTCCGACCTCGTGTCGGTCGGGGCGCCGGTGGTGGTCAACTGCACGGGGCTGGGCGCGCGGGAGCTGGTGCCGGACGCCTCCGTGCGGCCGGTGCGCGGGCAGTTGGTCGTCGTGGCGAACCCCGGCATCCGGACGTGGGTCGTGTCGACCGACGCCGACGGGGAGATGGCGTACTGCTTCCCGCATCCGGACCGGCTCCTGCTGGGCGGTACGGCGGACGACGGGGTGTGGTCGACGGAGCCGGATCCGGCGGTGGCCGAGGCGATCGTACGGCGGTGTGCGGCGCTGCGGCCGGAGACAGCCGGGGCGCGGGTGCTGGGGCACCGGGTGGGGCTGCGGCCGGTGCGGGACGCGGTGCGGCTTGAGCGAGAACTGCTGCCGGACGGACGGGTGTTGGTGCACAACTACGGTCACGGCGGCGGGGGCGTCACCGTGGCCTGGGGCTGCGCGCAGAAAGCGGCGGCGCTCGCCTCCGCCTAGATCCGTCCCGGCGGTCTTGATGAATCCCGGTGCGGCACCGCGCCCCAAAGGGGCGCGGGGCTGCGTCGATATGCGGCTTTGCCGCGCGGGCGCGACCAGCCCCCACCGGCCCGCGTCTTGGCTACCGCTCTTCCAGCGGAGCTACGCGTGGTCGTGGCCCAGTGGGTCGCCCTCCGTCTCCGTGCCGGCGCCCGGGCCGACCCTGATCTCGAAGTCGCCGTCGTACCTCTTGTGGCCCTCGATCACGGCGAGTTCCACAGCCTCGGAGCCCATCTCGCCGCGCACGATGACCGGGTCGCGGCGCAGGTCGCGCATGAGGGCGACGCACATGCCGATCATCACGAGGACGAAGGGCGCGGCGGCCAGGATCGTGAGGTTCTGCAGACCGGTGAGCGCGTCGCCCTGGCCGCTGCCGACGAGCAGCATGATGGCGGCGACGGCCCCGGTCACAATGCCCCAGAACACGACGACGAAGCGGCCCGGTTCGAGGGCGCCCCGCTGGGAGAGCGTGCCCATCACGATGGAGGCGGCGTCGGCCCCCGAGACGAAGAAGATGCCGACAAGGACCATCACGAGCAGGCTGGTGGCGGTCGCGATGGGGAACTCCTGGAGAACTCCGAAGAGTTGACTCTCGGGGGTGTCGGCGCCGCGGAGCGCGCCGCCCTCCTTCAGCTTCATCGCCGTACCGCCGAAGACCGCGAACCAGACCAGGCTGACGGTGCTGGGCACGAGGATGACGCCGCCGACGAACTGCCGGATGGTGCGGCCGCGGCTGATGCGGGCGATGAACATGCCGACGAACGGCGTCCAGGAGATCCACCAGGCCCAGTAGAAGACGGTCCAGCTGCCGAGCCAGTCCGCGACACCCGCGCCGCCGCTGGCCTCGGTGCGACCGGCGAGCTGGGGCAGGTCGCCGAGGTAGGCGAAGATCGAGGTGGGCAGGAGATCGAGGACGATGATCGTGGGGCCGGCGATGAACACGAACACGGCGAGGATCAGTGCGAGCACCATGTTGGTGTTCGACAGCCACTGGATGCCCCTCTCCACGCCGGAGACCGCCGAGGCCACGAAGGCCAGGGTCAGCACGGCGATGATGGCGACGAGCAGCCCCTCGCTCACGTCGTCCATCCAGTCCAGCTCCTGGAATCCGGAGCCGATCTGGAGGGCGCCCAGACCCAGCGAGGCCGCCGAGCCGAAGATGGTGGCGATGATCGCGAGGATGTCGATCACCCGGCCCGCGGTGCCGCCCGCGTGCTTCTCACCGATGAGCGGGGTGAAGACCGCGCTGATGGTCTGGCGGCGGCGTTTGCGGTAGGTGCTGTAGGCGATGGCGAGGCCGACCACCGCGTAGATCGCCCAGGGGTGCAGCGTCCAGTGGAAGAGGGTGGTGGCCATCGCCGTCTCCATGCGTTCCGCGGAGTCGGCGGGGGTGGTGCCCGGCGGTGGGGTCGTGTAGTGCGAGAGCGGTTCGCTCACGCCGTAGAACATCAGGCCGATGCCCATGCCGGCGCTGAACATCATCGCGACCCAGGACACCGTCTTGAACTCGGGTTCCTCGCCCTCGGCGCCGAGGTGGATACGGCCGTAGCGGCTGACCGCGAGCCACAGGGCGAAGACGACGAAGCAGGAGGCCGCCAGCATGAAGGCCCAACCACCGTTGTGGATCAGGCCGTTGAGCAGTTTCGTGGAGACGCTCTCCAGCGAGTCCGTCGCCGTCGAGCCCCAGATCACGAAGGCCACGGTGATGACGGCGGTGACGCCGAACACCACGCGGTCGGTGGTGTGGGGGCCGGGAACGTCCGAGCGAGCTTCCCGGCCACCCCTGTCCTTCAAGTCTTCCGTCATGTGCGGCACCTTCTCCCGGAAACCATGGTTACGGAGTACCACAGGTGCCACTGATCGATGCCGCTTCAACAGTCGGTGTCGGGTTCCCCTGCCGTGAGGTGGTAGGGGGCGCGTTCGTCGAGGAGCAGCGGGACGAGGGCGCGCAGGGGTTGGCGGAGGGGAACGTGGGTGCCCTCGGTCCTCACTCCGTGCAGGGCGAGTTCGTCCTTGACCTGCGAGTACTGGGCGTCGGTGAGCCGGTAGCCGCAGGGCGGGTCCTGGATCACCTCAGCGGGTTCGGGCGGGTCGTTGTCGGCGCCGCCGACGTAGACGGGTCCGGTGTCGGCCCAGCCCTGGTGACGGGCCGTGCCGGTCGCCGCCTCGATCCGGCCGCGACGCTCGTCGGCGAAGCCGAACAGGCCTTTCAGTGCGGCCAGTTGGGAGCTGACCCGGCGCCGGTTGTTCGTCGCCTCGTCGACGTCCGCGAGCGCGTCGACGCGGCTCTCGATGAGCAGGCCGACCGCGTGCTTGATGCCGGACATGTTCCGCAGGATGCGTTCCTGGCCGTCACCGGCGGTCTGTCTGATCGGATCGCCCGTGACGGGGTCGGTCCAGATGCCGTACGTGCCGGTCGTGTACCCGGCGTGCTGTGCGGCGGGACGGACGTACGCCTGGGACAGGGTCTCGGCCTCGTCGTGGACCGCCTCGTCCGTGTTGAGGTTGCGGGGCCAGAGGTCGAAGAGGTCCTTGTCGTAGTACGGGGGCGTGGCGCCGTACTCGTGCAGGTCGTAGATGACATCGGGCTGCCGGTCGCGGATCACGGCGGCCAGGGCCCGCCCCTCGGCCGTCTGCAGGGCGAGGTGGTCGCGGTTGACGTCGATGCCGTCGCTGTTGCCGCGGGTGTCGGCGGCCCGGCCGTCGGGGTTGGCGGTGGGCACGACGAGCAGGGTGGTGCGGTCCAGGAAGCGCCGGGTGCCGGCGTCCTTCGCGTACGCCAGGTCGCGGACCCTGGAGAGACAGGCCTCGCGGCCGGACGGCTCGTCGCCGTGCTGGCTGCAGACGAGGAGCACCTTGTTCGGGGCGCCCTGCCTGCCCAGGCGGACCAGTTGGAGGGGGCGGCCCCGCTTCGTCGTGCCGATGCGGGCGAGGGAGACCCGGTCGCTCCCCGCGTCGACGGCCGCCAGGAAGTCCTGTTCCTCCGTCTCGCCGGTCCAGCGGGCACCGTTCGACTGCTCGAAACCGGTGCGCGGCGGGGAGTCGGTCGCGTGGGCCGGCATGGCGACCAGGCAGGCGGCCAGGGCCGCCGTGCTCAGCGTGAGGGCTCGGATCATCGGCCTGCCCCCGGGACGCGCTGGAGGGTCCGCGGTGCCGTCACACCGTCGAGCGGCGCGGTCCGCGGTACGGCGGTGGCGGCGCCCTGCGTGGCGTGCGCGAACGCCGAGGCGCCGCCGACGAACGGGACGCGGGCCGAGGTGCGGGACAGGTCGATCGTGAGCGTCGGGGTGGTCGACGGCGGGTCGATCAGGTCCTGGTCGGTGCCCGCGACGATCAGGGCCAGGCGGTGACCGGCGGGGACGACATGGTCGGTGGCCGCCAGGTCGACGGTGATGGTGTACGCCTTGCCCGGGGTGAGCGGGACGCCCTTGCCGGGGTCGGCGTAGGTGCCGAGGTCGGCCCAGCCGCGGCTGACGACCGTGTAGTCGACGTCGGCGGTCTTGGCCCGGGTCTCCTTGAAGCAGGCGCTGTCACCGGCGGTGCTCGCGCCCCAGCAGGTGCGGTCGGTCAGCGTGGTGATGCCCTCGCCGGCGGTCGCGTAGTCGCGGATGGTGGCGGGGCCGAGGTCCACGAGGACGGCGGAGAGGTGGGCCGTCGTGGTGGTCGGGGTGGCGGTGACGGTGACCTTCGAGGAGCCGGCCAGGCGCAGGTCCTGGGTGAGGGCGCCGGTGGTGAAGCCCGCCTTCTCCGGGGTGGACGTGTCGATCCGCGCGGACCAGTCGGTCTCGCTCAGCGCCGGGTCGTCGGTGAAGGTCTCGGTGCCGCGGTCGCGGGTCAGGCCGAGGGTGCCGACGCCGGGCTGGGTTCCCTGGGCGGGGCGCAGGGTCGCGGGGCTCGTGCCGCGCGGGGGCCAGGTCTTGGAGGTGACCCACTGGTCGGGGTGGCGTTCGATGTCGGCCATCGGCTCGCGGTCGATGCCGTTGTCGTAGCCGAGGAGTTCGTGGTCGAACCAGCGGTGCAGGGTGTCGACCCACTCGGCGCGACGGAAGTCGAAGGGGTCGACGTGGCCGGTCTGGGAGAGCCAGATCTTGCGCTCGACGCCGTTCCTGCCGAGGGCGTCCCACCACTGGCCGAGGTGCCGCATACGGACGTTGAGGTCCTGTCGGCCGTGGATGGCGAAGACGCTCGCCCTCACCTTGGAGGCGTCCTTGAGGTAGTCCCGCTCGGTCCACAGGCCGGTCCGGTCGCCGGTTCGCGGGGCGCCGTCGATGAGCTTCTGCTGGACGGCGTCGCACTTGGCCTGGGCGTCCGGGCTGTTGACGTAGGTGGCCAGCCAGTCGGGGCCGGAGTCGTAGAGCGGGGCGCCCTGCTGGAAGTAGTAGTCGTACCAGGAGGAGATGGCGCTGATCGGGACGATCGTCCTGAGGCCCTTGACGCCGGTGGCGGCGACACCGTTGGCGATGGTGCCGTCCCAGCTCTTGCCGATCATGCCGGTCTTTCCGTTGGTCCAGGTGGCCTTGGCCTTGGCGCTCCCTGTGCGGCTCGTGTAGGCAGTGGCTCGGCCATTCAGCCAGTCGACCACTGCCTTGGCCGAGAGGACGTCCGAGCGGCCGCCGACGTCGTCGCAGCCGTCGGAGCGGCTGGTGCCGGCGAGGTCGACTCCGACGAATGCGTAGCCGCGCGGCACGAAGTAGTTGTCGTAGAACAGCGGCATCTGGACGACGTCGCCGTTCGCGTCGTACGTCTTCCTCTGGCCCTCGTTGCCGCGCCCGCAGCAGGAGTAGTACGGGCTGGCGTCCATGACGACCGGCACCTTGCTGCCCTGCCGGGCGGGTTCGCGGGGGCGGACGATGTCGACGGCCACACGGTCGCTCCTGCCGTCGCCGTCCCCGTCGAGTCCGGTGTCCACCCAGACGGCCTCACGGACCGCGTTCTCGTACGAGTAGACGGGTCGGCTCTCACGCGGGGCGGCCTGTGCGACGACGGGCGTGAGGAACGTGGCCAGCAGGGCGGCGGTGGCCGCCGTCGCGAGCGATCTCCAGATCGTGAAGCGCGTGCGTATCGGCATGGCGCGGACGGTACAGCGGTCAACTCCCGCGCAAAAGAGGGCCGATCGGGGCGGGCGGGATGTGGCTGGAAAGGTGCGTGGGACGTGATCGCTCATGACGGCCGAATGGCGATCGTGTGACAGGGGCGGCTGTGGACACGCCTGCGTCCACAGGTGATGAATAGGCTCCGAACAGACCTCGTGCCCCTACGACTTGGAGCTTTCGTGCACCGCAGACTCATCGCGCCCGGCGCACTGGCCACCGCGTCCGTCCTGCTGGCGATCCCGGCGTCGGCCGCGAGCCACTCCCCCGGCGCTCCGGGCATCGGCGACCCCTACTACCCGGCCTACGGCAACGGCGGATACGACGTCTCCCACTACGACCTGCGGCTGAAGTACCAGCCGCCGACGGACGAACTGGAGGGCACGGCGACCCTCCTGGCCCGCACCACCCAGGAACTGTCGCGCTTCGACCTGGACTTCCTGCTGGACGTCGAGGAGGTGCGGGTCAACGGCGCGAAGGCGTCGTTCACCACGTCCGGTGAGCACGAGCTGGAGATCACGCCGAAGACACCGCTGGCGAAGGGCACGGCTGTCACCGTCGTCGTGCGCTACAGCGGGGTGCCGTCGTCGAAGCAGGCGTACGGCTTCACCAGCTGGCACCGCACCCCGGACGGCGGGGTCGGCGCCAACGAGCCCGAGGCCGCCTGGTGGTGGTTCCCCAGCAACGACCACCCGCTCGACAAGGCCACCTACGACGTGTCCGTGCTGGTGCCGGACGGCACCCAGGCCATCTCCAACGGCACGCTCCAGTCGACGAGTTCACGCGCCGGCTGGACCCGCTTCAACTGGCGGTCCAACAAGCCGCAGGCCACGTATCTGGCGACGCTGGCCGTCGGGAAGTTCGACATCACGACGGACCGGACCGAGAGCGGGATCCCGGTCGTCAACGCCTACAGCAAGGACCTCGGCGACAACGCCGGTGCGGCGCGGGCGAGCATCGAGCGGACCGGGGAGGTCGCCGACTGGCTGAGCGAGTACTTCGGGCCGTACCCCTTCAACGCGCTCGGCGGGTATGTGCCGAACACGAACACCGGGTACGCGCTGGAGACGCAGACCCGGCCCTTCTACAGCCCGCGCCAGTTCACGAACGGCTCCAACACCTCCGTGGTCGTGCACGAGCTGGCCCACCAGTGGTACGGCGACCTCGTCTCCGTCGCCGGATGGAAGGACATCTGGATCAACGAGGGCTTCGCCCGGTACGCGCAGTGGCTGTGGTCCGAGCACGAGGACGAGGGCACGGCACAGGAGATCGCGGACTACGTGTACGCCTCGCACCCGGCCGACGACCCGTTCTGGACGGTGAAGCCCGGTGACCCGGGGCCGGAGAACCAGTTCGACATCGCCGTCTACGACCGGGGCGCGCTGGCCCTTCAGTCGCTGCGCAACGAGATCGGGGACGACGCCTTCTTCGCGGTCCTGAAGGGCTGGCCGCAGAAGTACGCGTACGGCAACGCGACGGTCGCCGATTTCCGCGAGTACGCCGAGCAGGTGTCGGGGCAGTCGCTGTCGGCGCTCTTCGACACGTGGCTGTTCCAGCCGTCGAAGCCCACCGCCCCTGCGGCGGCCGACGCGTCCATCGCCAGGACGGCCAAGGCCGGGGCGCCGCCGGTGCGGCCGAAGTCGTGGCAGAGGATCGCCGCGACGAACGACGTGCACGAGCACTGAGCGCTCCGCTGGAAGTGCGGTGGACGGGTTGTTGTTCGTCTGCGGCGCCGTCGTGGCTGGTCGCGCCCCGCGGCGGAGCCGCTGATCGATACAGCCCCGCGCCCCTTCGGGGCGCCCCGGCCGCTTAGGGCCCCAGGTCCCCGACCATGGCGGGGGCGGTCCGTTTCATCCTTCGACTCCGGTCGAGGTGTGGGCCGCCCCGACCGGCTTGGACTCCGGCGAGCCGCGCTGTCTGAGGTAGACGGACAGGATGGCCATGGACGCCACGGCGAGGAACTCGGACTGCCAGTTCTGCAGGGTCCGGCTCCAGAAGTCCGCCGAACCGACGTAGCTTCCCCAGCCGATGGGCGCCTGGAGCTGCCGGAGCTGTTCCTCGTTGTAGGCGGCGACACCGGTGATCGACTGGGACAGCCATGACAGGGCGAACAGCGTGCCCATCACCAGACCGAGGGAATGCGAGTAGACGTGCCGCCGGGCGCCATGCCCACGGGCCCAGCGGGGTGAATACCGGTGGGCGTATCTGCCCACCTGCTGGGCCTTGTCGGACTCCGTTCCGGCTTTGCGCATTTCCTTCGATTCCGGGGAACCCCGCTGCAGGAGCCACACGGTCGCGGTGATGTAGAGGAAGAACTGCAGATATTCGGACTGCCAGTTCTCCGTCACGTCGACGGCGAAGTCGGACGACATGAGGTATTCGCCGAATCCGACCTGGGCCAGCCCGTCGGTGGCCAGCTGGTTGTTGAACTCCGCGTGGCCCGCGATCGCCTGTCCCACGAGAGCCAGCAGGAATATGAAGCCGAATCCGAGGCCCAGTCCGTTGTCGCGGAGGAATCCGCGCGTTCTCGTGGTCATCGGTTCATCAGCCCCACGGCGCTGAAGTAGACGAGGCCGCAGAGGACGACCAGCAGACAGGTCGTGAACATGATCCGCATACGCCGTCAGCCTCCCTTGATCTCGCACTGGTAGGGCTGGCCGGCGCGGGGGGTGCAGCCCGCGGCGACGACTTTCCAGCCGTCGGCGAACCGCGACAGGAAGAGTGTGTCCGACTCCAGCACCACGCGGGCCTGTCGGCCATGGACGTCCGTTCTGCGGGTCTCGCCGCCGAGCGGAATCTCCAGCGCGGCGATCGCCTTCTCGCAGCTCGCCTTCTCGGACTCCTCCACTTCACTGCGGGTTTCCGGCGCGAGAGCCTCGCAGAGGCCCTTCGTATCGTCGGAGCGCAGGAGGCGCTCGAATCCGGTGGCCGCGGCGGAGGCTCCCGATGCCCTTTCTCCGGCACCGCCGCAGCCGCCGAGAACCAGTCCGAAGGTGGACAGGAATATCAGCGTTCCGATCCAGCGCGACTTTCTCACACCGTCCGAGTACCCGCTTCCTGCTCACGCAAATAACCGGTCACACGGGTACGCAGCGTCTCCCGCCCTATCGCGTCCGTCCGAGTCGACGCCACCGTGCAGGCGTGGGCGCCGGCCACCGCGCCGTACAGGGCGCACCGGTGCGGGGGCTCGCCGGTCAGCCTGCCGTACAGGAACGCGGCCGCGAAGGCGTCGCCCGCTCCGTTGGAGTCCACCACCGGCGCGGGCGGTGTGACCGCGGGGATCCGGGTCAGTTCGCCGTCGGCCAGCAGAAATGCGCCCTGGGCCCCAGCGGTGGCGACGACGACCTCGGCGCGGCCGCGCTCGACGATGCGGCGCATGGTGCGCTCGGGGTCGGTCAGGGCGGTGGCGGAGAGGAAGACCACGTCGGCCGTGTACGCGAACGGCTCGTGGTACGGGTTCTCGCCGTCCCAGTCGTGCAGATCGGTCGAGATGCCCACGCCGCAGTCGCGCAGTGCGGGCAGGGCGTGGGCGCAGGGCTGGGTGATCGACACATGTGCGTGCCGGCTGGCCGTGGCGAGTTCCCGGACGGTCGGCTCCGGCAGTCGGTCGTCGGGGTGGCCGCGGCTGGTGTCGTACAGGGACAGCCGGCGGCCGTCGGGGCTGACGAGGTTGACCGCGCGCTTGGTGCCGGCCGGCTGCGGGACGGCGGTGAGAGCGATGCCCTTGTCCCGGTGCAGGGCGCGCACGAGGTCGCCCTCGGGGTCGTCGCCGAGCATGTCGAGGTGGTGGGTGCGCAGGCCGAGCGAGCTGAGAGCGACGGCGACGAAGTCTCCGGTCTGGCCCGCGCGGGTGCGGATCCCGGAGTCGATCATGTAGCTGTCGGCGTACGGCAACGGCAGCTCCGGCACGTACACGATGGTGTCGACGCCCGCGCCGCCCAGTACCAGAACGTCGGTGTCCCTGCTCAACTCCGGTCCTCCCCATGGTCGTAAACCGTGACCGCGATCCCCTTCCCGACCAGCCGCTCACTGATGAGCGGCTCGACACGGGACCACTTGCCTCCGGCCAGTCCGCACCCTATCCGTGGCATGTGCACGGAGGCGCCGAGTTCCGTGGCCCTCACCGCGAGCCTCTCCAGTGCCGCGTCGATCGCCTCGTAGCGCACCGGCACGCCCTTGCTGCCGGTGCGTATCCCGCGCTGCCCGACCATATTGGCCACCCACACATAGGGCTCGACCTGCACGAACTGGACGGCGCCCAGACCGAAGTCGTTCGACGCGCGGTCGCGGTGCCATGCGCGGTACGCCTTCTCCGGCGCCGGCCAGCGGCGCGACAGCGCGAGCACGAAGCCCTTTCCCCATCCCCCGATGTCGTTGCAGACATGGGCGATCACCTTGACGCCCTTCACCGACGGTGTCGTGGCGTCACCCCGGACATAAGTGATCTCCGACATGACGCCACCGTAGGCGCCGCCACTGACAGTGGCCTCCGGGGCCAGGAGGCATGATCGGCAGGGGTGCTCGCCAGGTTTCACAGCACTGGTGAGACAGCGATACTGCTGCACATGACGACCGAACCCTGCGAGATCGACGCGACCGACCTCACGATCGACGAGCTGGCCGCACGGGCGGGCGTCACGGTCCGCACGGTCCGCTTCTACGGCACCAAGGGGCTGCTGCCGCCGCCGGTGATCGGTCCGCGGCGGGTGGGGCACTACGGGCAGGAGCACCTCTCCCGGCTCGCGCTGATCGAGGAGCTCCAGCACCAGGGGATGACGCTGGCGGCGATCGAGCGGTATCTGCGGCAGCTGCCGCCGGGCCTGAGCCCGCACGACCTCGCGATCCACCGTGCGGTCGTGGCCTCCTGGGCACCGGACACCGCGCAGAGCGCCACACGCGGGGAGCTGGAGCAGCGGGCGGGACGGTCGCTCACCGACACGGACGTGGAGCGGCTGGCCGCGATGAACGTCGTACGGCCGGACGGCGACGGCTATCACTTCGACTCCGGGCTGCTGCGGCTCGGAGTCCAACTGCTCGACGTACCCCTGTCCTTGGAGTCGATCCTCGCGGCGCGCACCGTGCTCGTCGAGCATGCGCGGGCCGCGGCGCACGAGTTGGCGGAACTGTTCCGGGGAGAGGTGTCCGAGCGGGACACGCAGGACGTGAGGTCGCTGTCCGCCCATATGCATCCGATCGTGGTGCAGGCGCTGCTGACCACCTTCCAGCGCTCGTTGAAGGAGGAGCTCAGCGAATGGATTCCGACCTCGTCCGGCCCCTCACAAGTAGGCTGACCCTCCGGACACGTTGAGGGTCTGCCCGGTCAGGAAGCCGCTGCCCTCGTCGACCACGTACAGCAGCGTCGAGACCAGGTCGGCGGGCTCCTGGGTGCGGGAGACGGCCTGGCGGCCGCGCACGAACGCGAAGCCGCCGTCCGCGCCGACCGTCCGTTCGGCGGTGGCGGTGCGGACCATGGTGGGCGCGATGGCGTTGACGGTGATCCCGTACGGGGCGAGCGCGGCGGCGAGTGCGCGGGTGAAGCCGATCAGGCCCATCTTCGAGGCGACGTAGGGGACCATCGTGGGCGGTGCGGTGAACACGGCCGCGGAGGCGATGTTGACGATACGACCCCACCCGGCCGCCTTCAGATGGGGCAGCGCGGCCTGCGTCACCAGGAACGGGGCCTCCAGGTTGACGCGCAGGACGCGCCGCCACTCCTCGGCGGTCGTCTCCTCGAAGGGCTTGGACGGGTAGACGCCGGCGTTGTTGACGACGACATGCAGGGTGCCGAACCGGTCGATGACACGCTCCAGTTCGGCCCGGACGACCTCCTCGTCGGTGACGTCTCCCACCAGTTCCACATAGTCGAGGATCCGGGCCGCGGTCTGCGGCTGCGGGACGAGGTCGAGCCCTGCGACCCGGTAGCCGCGCCCGGCCAGCGCGACGGCGAACTCCTGCCCGAGGCCCTGTGCCGCTCCGGTCACCAGGGCGGTACGCGTCTCCATGGGGCGAGTGTGATGACCCGTCAGGCGTCCGGCAAGAGCGCATTCCACTCGCTGGAACGCCCGTGTTGCCGCCCGCGCCCGTGGGGCCGACGCTGCGGCCAGTCGCCCGTGGGGGCGGCCTTCAGCTGCCGCCGTACGGGAGCCGTGCCCGATGACCGAGACCGAGCGTGCCGTGGACGACGCCGAGCGCGCCCGCGAACAGGACACCGCGACGCGACGCCGGTGGCCGCTGCCGCCGCGCCGGCTGGTGCGGGACGAGCTGGGCGTCCTGCTGGTGCTGGGGCTGCTCGTGCTGGCGATCGGCATCCCGTACCCGGACTTCTTCGACACGGACAACCTGCTGTCCACCGCCCACAACTCGGTCTACATCTCGCTGATGGCGTGCGGCATGGTCTTCGCGCTCGCCATGCGCGAGGTCGACCTGTCGGTGGGGGGCACCTACGCGATGGTGCTGGTCGTCGGGGCGCTCCTGGTGCGGGACGGTTGGGCGCCCTGGGCGGCGGTGCCGGTGATGCTGCTCACCGGGATCGCTCTCGGGGTGTTCAACGCGCTGGTGACGACCCTGCTGGCGCTGCCGTCGTTCATCGTCACGCTGGGCACGCTGATGCTCTTCCGGGGTGTCGGGCTCGCGCTGGCCGACGGCAGGCAGATCACCGATCTGCCGCTGGACGACTCGTTCTTCACCTTCGCGGGCGGGGATCCTGGCGGGGTGCCGTTCGCCCTGTGGGTACTGCTCGCGGTGGTCACCGTGCTGGCCGTGGCACTCACCCGCACCCGGTTCGGGGCTCGGGTGCGGGCGATCGGCTCGAATCCGGACGCCGCCGCGTTCAGCGGCATCCCGGTCGTGCGCACCCGCGTCCAGGCCCTGGCGCTCTCCGGTCTGACCACGGCGTGCGCCGCCGTGCTGGCCCTCGCGTTCTACGGCGCCGGTGACCCGACCCTCGGGCAGGGGTACGAGCTCCAGGCCATCGCCGCGTGCATCATCGGCGGGACGCCGCTGGCCGGGGGGCGCGGGTCGGTGGTCGGCGCGGTGGCGGGGGCGATGATCCTGGCGGTCGTGGCCGCGGGGCTCGTGTTCTTCGAAGTACCCATCAACTGGACGTCGTTCGCGACCGGTGGGGTCATCCTCGTCGCGGTCGCGGCGGACAGCGCGCTGCGCCGCACGGGACGGCGGCGCCGGTGAACACCCGGTCGGCACATGGCTCTTGGAGGCCCCTGATGCATCCTCGATTCCGTACGGTGGCCGCCGCCCTCGGCGTCCTGGCACTGCTGGGCGCCTCCGGGTGCGGTGAGAGCGAGGGGTCCGGCGGCAAGGGCGGCAAGCTGGACATGGGCATCGCGGTGGCCAACATCTCCCTCAACTTCGCCCACGAGATGGTGCTCGGCGCCGAGAGCGCCGCGGAGCACGCCGAGAACGTCGACTTCCAGGCGGTCGGCCCGCCCAACACGGACGGTCCGGCCGAGGTCCAGCTGTTCCAGAACCTCCAGACGACCGCCAAGGACGGCATCGTCCTGGAGAACCTCGACCCGCCGATCTTCACCCGCCCCGCTGCCCGAGCCGTCGACAAGGGCATCCCGATCGTCGCCCTGGACACCTCCCCCACCGAGGGCAGCAAGGTGAACTTCTATGTGGGCAACGACAATTACGCGCTCGGCGAGCTGATGGCGAAGGAGGCGCTGAAGCGGCTGGGCGACGATCCGAAGGGCGAGATCGTCATCGGGGTGCCGAACCCGGGGACGCCGGTGCTGGACAACCGGGCTGCGGGCATCAAGGACACGTTCGGCAAGGAGGCGCCGGACGTGAAGGTGCTCGGCCCCTTCCAGACGTACAGCGATCCCGGCCAGAACTACAGCTCCTGGTCGGCGCAGGTCAACGCGCATCCGGACGCGCTGGCGTTCCTCGGTGTCGGGGACGCCGACAGCTACAACCTCGCCAAGATCAAGAAGTCGAAGAAGGGGAAGTGGCTGACCGCCGGCTTCGACGTCGACCCCAAGACCCTCGACGCGGTCAAGGACGGCTCGAACTTCGTCGCCATCGACCCGCAGCACTTCCTCAAGGGCTATCTGTCCACGGCGATCCTGATCGAGTCGGTGCGCGAGAACGACGGCAAGCTGCCCGACGGCTGGTTCCTCTCCCCCGGCGGCGTCGTCGACTCCTCCAACATCGACGAGATCATCACCCGGCAGAAGTCCCCGGAGGCGGCCTACGACTGGTACGGGCCCACCATCGACAAGCTCCTCGGCGATCAGGAGGGACAGCTGCGTCCCCTGAAGGACGCGCGCTGAGATGGCGCACGGCGACATCCTCGTGGCCCAGGGCCTGGTCAAGTCGTACGGCGGAGTAAGGGCGTTGGACGGGGCCGGGGTCCGGCTGCGGGGCGGTGAGGTGCATGCGCTGGTCGGCGAGAACGGTGCGGGCAAGTCGACGCTGGTGCGGATCGTGTCGGGGACGCTGGCGGCACAAGAGGGGGCGGTGCGCCTCGCGAAGGACACCCGGATCGCCACCGTCTCCCAGGAGTTGAGCCTCTTCCCCGACCTCACCGTCCGGGAGAACCTCTTCCCCCGCCGTCCACCGCGCCGCCTCGGCCTGCTCGACCGGGGTGCCATGGACCGGGCGGCCGGGCCGGTCCTCGCTGAGCTGGGCCTGGACGTGGACCTCGGCACGGAGCTCGGCGAACTGCCCCTCGCGGACCAGCAGTTGACGGAGATCGCCCGGGCCCTGCTGCGCCGCCCCCGGCTGCTGATCCTCGACGAGCCGACGTCGGCGCTGCCGGCCGCCGCCGTCGACCGCCTGGAGGGTGTCCTGCGCACGCTGACCGGGCGGGGCATCGCCGTCCTGTACGTCACCCACTTCCTGGAGGAGGTGATGCGGTTCGCGCAGCGCGTGACGGTGCTGCGGGACGGGCGGGTGGCACTCGCCGGGGTGCGCCGCGAGGAGGTCGACGTGCCCGAACTGGTGACGGCGATGCTGGGCGGCCGGCCCGAGCAGCAGGCACGCCGGACACGGACCGTGGTCGATCTGCCGCCGCCCGTGGTGCTGTCTGGGGTGAGCGTGCCGGGCAGGCTCACGGACGTGACGTTCACGGTCCGGGCGGGTGAGGTGGTCGGGGTCGCGGGGCTTCAAGGGGCGGGCCATCTCTGCGCGTTGGAGGTGGTGTGCGGCCGTACGGCGATCTCCGCGGGCCGGGTGGACGTCGGCGGCCGCGGTCTGCCGCACTCGCTGCGGGACGCGGTGCGGTCGGGGGTCGCCTTCGTGCCGAGCGACCGGAAGCGGTACGGGCTGATGGTCGACCGGGAGGTGTGGGAGAACACGACGTCGGTGAGCTGGCTGGGGCTCGGGCGGGGCGGCATCGCGCCGTCGCGGTCGGAACTGGTCCGCCGTACCGTCGACCTGACCGAACGGCTACGGCTGCGCGGCGGCCCTCACGACGTGGTGGCACGCCTGTCCGGCGGCAACCAGCAGAAGGTCGTCTTCGCCAAGTGGCTGGCGACCGACCCCACGATCGTGGTCCTCGACGACCCGACGCGGGGCGTGGACGTCGGCGTACGGTCCGAAATGCACCGGATCGTGGGCGAGTTGGCCGCAGGCGGCGCGGCGGTACTGATCGCATCGACGGACCTGGCGGAACTGACGGAGGTGTGCGACAGAGTGCTGGTCTTCGTCCGGGGCAGGGTGACGGGCGAGGTACACGGAGCGCACCTGACAGAGCACGCACTGGCGGTGGCGATGCAGCACGGGGCGTCGACGTCTAGGTAATTGGCAGATGTGTCCCACGCCGGGCGTCGGTCACCTGGGATTTTGCGGAGCGTAGGTGGGACGTATCCGCCAATCGCTCATGCCGACAACGCTCGGGTCAGGGCCCGTGCTGCTGCGCAGACTCTTGCGCCCACTTGGTCCATGTTCAGGTGGCGGGTGGCGCCTGTTACCGAGATCGCTGCGATCGGGCGGGGGGCGCGGTCGTGGGCGTAGATCGGGGCGGCCACCGCCGAGACGCCGATCTCGGCCTCCTCCAGGTTGACGCCGAAGCCCCGGGCGCGGGTCAGGGCCAGGTCGCGGGCCAGCTGACCCGGGAGGACCAGGGTGCGGGGGGTCAGGCGGTGCAGGGTGCGGTGGGGCGGGCGGGGGTCCAGGGCGAGGAAGACCTTGCCGGTGGCGGTGCAGTGGGCGGGGAGGCGGCCGCCGGTGCGGGAGACGATCGGGGTGGCGCGGCGGCTCGTGATCTTCTCCAGGAACAGGGTGTCGGTACCGTCCGGGACGGCGAGATGGACGTTCTCGTGGGTGGCCTCGTGCAGGTCGCCCAGGTACGGCAGCGCCGCGTCCCGCAGCTCGCACACCGACGGCGCGGACTGGCCGAGGACGAAGAGCCCCAGGCCGATGCGGTAGCGGCCGTCCGGGGTGCGCTCGACCAGGCCGAGCCGGACCAGTTCGCCGATCAGCCGGTGCGCGGTGGGCTTCGGCAGCCCGGTGCGCAGGGCGAGTTCGGCGAGGGTGAGGGCGGTCCCGGAGTCCCCGCAGGCACGTAGCAGGGTCACGCCGCGTGCGAGCACCGACTTGGGCAGAGGACCGTCGTCCGTCATGGACCGAATGGTGATGCCTGGGTCGGCGGGTGGCAAGGTGTGCGTCGCTGTGAGTGGCGGATCATCGCCTCGGTCGCAGGCGTGGTGTCCCCGCGGTGGGGGCTCATTGCCCCAGAGGTACGTCGATCAGCAGTGGGCCCTTCAACTTCCCTGCCCCGGCGACCAGTTCGCGCAGATGCTGCGCGCTCTCGGCGCGGACCGCGTCGACGCCGAAGAAGGCGGCCGCGCGGGTGAAGTCCAGGGGGCCCAGTTCGGTGCCGGGGCACGGGCCCGGGCCGCCCATCGCCTCGTAGGTGTCCTGAAGGGTGCGGTAGGCGCCGTTGTTCATGACCACGAACAGGACGGGGGACGACTGACGGGCGGCGCTCCACAGTCCCTGGAGTCCGAACAGGGTGCAGCCGTCGCCGAGTACGGCGACCACGGGGCGTCCCGGCTCGGCGAGCGCGCGGCCGACGGCGGCGCCGATGCCCCAGCCCAGGCCGCCGCCGACGGTGTGGGTGTAGCTGCCGGGGCGGTCCAGGCGGACGAGCCGACGAAGCAGCAGCCCTACGGTGATGGCCTCCTCGACGACCGCCGCGCCGGGCGGCAGACCCCGGGCGACGGCGTGGGCGGCGGCCCAGGGGGCGAGCGGGGCCGGGGAGTACGCGGCGCGGGCGGCGGACTCGGCGCGGTCGCGGTCCGCGGCGTGCTGTTCGCCGGTGTGCAGGATGCGGCCCTTGGCGGTGTGGGCGGGCACACGTTCGCGCAGGAGGTCGGCGAGGCGGTGCAGGGAGGGGCCGAGGGAGCCGACCAGCCCGGCTTCGGCGGGGAAGTTACGGCCGATCTCCTCGGGGTCGGAGTCGAGCTGGACGACGGTGACGCCGGGCGGCAGTGCGGGGCCCGGGGTGTAGTGGTGCGGGGTGAAGGCGTGGGCGCCGGCGATCAGCAGGACGTCGTGCGGGGCGAGTGCGGCGCGGATCGCGTCGTGGCGGGGTGGCAGCATCCCGGCGTAGAGGGGGTGGGTGGTAGGGAAGTTCAGGCAGTCGGCCATGGGCTGGTGGTGCACGGTCGCGCCGCAGGCCTCCGCCGCGCGGACCAGGGCGGCGACGGCGTCCTCGCGTCCGACGCCGTCGCCGGCGACGATCGCGGGGCGGGCGGCGCCGCCGAGCAGGACGGCGGCGCGTTCGATGCCGGGGGCCGGGCCTGCCGGGGGTGGCGCAGTGCGGGCCGGGACCTCGACCTCGATGTCCTCGGCGAACACGTCCATGGGGATGGACAGGAACACCGGTCCCGCGGGCGGGCGTACGGCGAGGGCGAAGGCCCGGCGTAACGCCAGCGGCAGGTCGCGGGCGTGCTGGACGTCGTACGCCGCCTTCACCGCGGGCGTCGCGAGGCCGACGAGGTCGCCGGTGAGCATGGGGTCCTGCTGAAGGTGGCGGCGGTCCTGCTGGCCGGCCGTCACGACGAGGGGGGTGCGGGAGCGGCGGGCGTTGAGGAGGCCGATGAGGCCGTTGGCGAGGCCCGCGGCCACGTGCAGGCTCACGAAGGCGGGGCGGCCGGTGGCGCGTGCGTAGCCGTCGGCCATCGAGACGACGGCGCCCTCGTGCACCCCGAGGACGTACTCGGGGGCGCCCTCGGTCTCCTTGAGGGCGGCCAGGAAGGGGAGTTCGGTGGTGCCCGGGTTGCCGAAGACCCGGTCCACGCCCTCGCCGCGGAGGATGTCCAGGAAGGCGAGGGCGGGACGGGTTCCCATAGGGGGCTCCTCGGTGGGGACGGGGACCGGTTCGCAGGTCAGCGTCGGCGTTCCGTCCCCCGGGGGGCAAGCGGGGCGTGTCGCTCAGCGGTACGGGGTGCCCGGGGCGGTTTTCTCGCCCCCGCCGCCCTTACCCATTCCCATCCCCAGGGGCTGCCGCCCCTTCGACCCCGCCCCTGGACCCCCGCTCCTCAAACGCCGCAGGGGCTGAGAAACTCAGCCCGTCCGGCGTTTGAGGACAAGGCCCGTTCAGGGCCGAAGCGGGGGTCTGGGGGCGGCAGCCCCCAGGGACGGGACGGGCAGCGGGGGCGAAGACCCCCCACCGACGCCCCGTCACGCGTCGCCGAACCGCTCCCCCTTCTCCGCCTTCTCCACCAGCAGCGCCGGCGGTGTGAAGCGGTCCCCGTAGCGCTCGGCGAGCTCACGCGCGCGTGCCACGAAGCCCGGGAGGCCGCCCTCGTAACCGTTGATGTACTGGAGGACGCCGCCGGTCCAGCCCGGGAAGCCGATGCCGAAGATCGAGCCGATGTTGGCGTCGGCGACCGAGGTCAGGACGCCCTCCTCGATGAGCTTGACCGTGTCGAGGGCCTCGGAGAAGAGCATGCGTTCCTGCATGTCCGCGAAGGGGATCTCGGCGCCTTCGCGAGTGAAGTGCTCACGCAGGCCCGGCCACAGGCCCGTCCGCTTGCCGTCCTCGCCGTACTCGTAGAACCCGGCGCCACCGCTGCGGCCCGTGCGGCCGAACTCGTCGACCATGCGGTCGATGACGGCCTCCGCGGGGTGCGTGGGCCAGACGCCGCCCGCCTCCTCGAGGGCCCGCTTGGACTCGTTGCGGATCTTGCGCGGGAGCGTGAGCGTCAGTTCGTCCATCAGGGAGAGGACCTTGGCCGGGTAGCCCGCCTGCGCCGCCGCCTGTTCGATCGAGGCCGGTTCGATGCCCTCGCCGACCATCGCGACGCCCTCGTTGATGAAGTGGCCGATCACGCGGGAGGTGAAGAAGCCGCGCGAGTCGTTCACCACGATCGGCGTCTTCTTGATCTGCCGCACCAGGTCGAAGGCCCGGGCCAGGGCCTCCTCCCCCGTCCGCTCGCCCTTGATGATCTCGACGAGCGGCATCTTGTCGACCGGCGAGAAGAAGTGCAGGCCGATGAAGTCGCTCTGGCGCTCGACGCCCTCGGCGAGCACGGTGATGGGGAGGGTGGAGGTGTTGGAGCACAGCAGCGCGTCGGGCTCGACGACGTGCTGGATCTCCTGGAACACCTTGTGCTTGAGCTCGGGGTTCTCGAAGACGGCCTCGATCACCGCGTCGCAGCCGGCGACGTCGGCAGGGTCGGACGTCGGTGTGATGCGGGCCAGCAGCGCGTCCGCCTTCTCCTGTGTCGTACGGCCCCGGGAGACCGCCTTCGCGCAGAGCTTCTCGGAGTAGGCCTTGCCCTTGGCGGCCGCTTGCGCCGACACGTCCTTCAGCACGACGTCGATGCCCGCGCGGGCGCACGAGTACGCGATGCCCGCGCCCATCATCCCGGCGCCCAGGACGGCGACCTTGCGGACCGTGCGCAGCTCGATGCCCTTGGGGCGGTTGGCACCGGAGTTGACGGCCTGGAGGTCGAAGAAGAACGCCTGGATCATGTTCTTGGAGATCTGACCGGCCGCCAGCTCCACGAAGTACCGCGCCTCGATGACCTGTGCGGTCTCGAAGTCGACCTGGGAGCCCTCGACCGCGGCGGCGAGGATGTTGCGCGGGGCCGGGTAGGGCGCGCCGCCCGTCTGCTTGCGCAGGTTGGCCGGGAAGGCGGGGAGGTTGGCCGCGAACTTGGGGTTGGCGGGGGTGCCGCCGGGGATGCGGTAGCCGGGCTTGTCCCAGGGCTGCTGCGACTCCGGGTTGGCCTCGATGAAGGCGCGGGCCTTGGCGAGCAGTTCCTCCTGGGTGGCGGCCACTTCGTGGATCAGGCCGTTCTGGAGGGCGCGCTGCGGGGTGTACTGGGTGCCCTGGAGCAGCACCTTCAGCAGGGCGTCGGCGATGCCGAGGAGGCGGACCGTGCGGGCGACGCCGCCTCCGCCCGGGAGCAGGCCGAGGGTGACCTCGGGGCAGCCGATCTTCGAGCCCGGCGCGTCCAGGGCGATGCGGTGGTGGCAGGCCAGGGCGATCTCGTAACCGCCGCCGAGGGCCGCGCCGTTCATCGCGGCGACGACCGGCTTGCCGAGGGTCTCGATGCGGCGCAGGTCGCGCTTGATCGCGAGGCCGCCGTCGAAGAGGTCCTGGGCGGTCTGCGGGGTGACCCGGATGAGGTCGCGCAGGTCGCCGCCGGCGAAGAAGGTCTTCTTGGCGGAGGTGAGGATGATGCCGCGGATGGAGTCCTTCTCGGCCTCCAGGCGGTCGGTGACGACGGCGAGGGAGTCGCGGAACGCCTGGTTCATGGTGTTCGCGGACTGAGAGGGGTCGTCGAGAACGAGGGTGACGACGCCGGACCGGTCCTGTTCCCAGCGGATGGTGGTGGACTCAGTGCTCATGTGGAGATGCTCCGTGTGATCCGTCGGGAGGGGGGTCAGATGCGCTCGACGATGGTGGCGATGCCCATGCCGCCGCCCACACAGAGCGTGGCGAGGCCGTACCGCTTGTCCTGGCGCTCCAGTTCGTCGACGAGCGAGCCGAGGATCATCGCGCCGGTCGCGCCGAGGGGATGGCCCAGCGCGATGGCGCCGCCGTTGACGTTGACCTTGTCCAGGGACAGGCCCATGTCCTTCACGAAGCGCAGGACGACCGCCGCGAAGGCCTCGTTGATCTCGACGAGGTCGATGTCGTCGATGGTCAGCCCGGCCTTGGCGAGCGCCTTGCGGGCGGCCGGGGCGGGGCCGGTGAGCATGATGGTCGGCTCGGAGCCGGAGACGGACGCGGAGACGATCCGCGCGCGCGGGGTGAGGCCGTAGCGCTCGCCGACCTCCTTGGAGCCGATCGCGACGAGCGAGGCGCCGTCGACGATGCCCGAGGAGTTGCCCGCGTGGTGGACGTGGTCGATCTTCTCGACCCAGTGGTACTTCTGGAGCGCGACGGCGTCGAAGCCGCCCAGGTCACCGATGTCCGCGAAGGACGGCTTGAGCTTGGCGAGGGAGTCGGCGGTGGTCCCGGGGCGCATGTACTCGTCGTGGTCCAGCACGACCAGCCCGCTGCGGTCCTTCACCGGCACGACGGAACGGTCGAAGCGGCCCTCCTTCCAGGCCGTCGCCGCCCGCTCCTGCGACAGCGCCGCGTACTCGTCGACGTCCCGCCGCGAGAAGCCCTCGATGGTGGCGATGAGGTCGGCGCCGATACCCTGCGGCACGAAGTTCACGGACAGGTTGGTCATCGGGTCGTTGAACCAGGCGCCGCCGTCCGAGGCCATCGGCACCCGGGACATGGACTCCACACCGCCCGCCAGGACAAGGTCCTCCCATCCGGAACGGACCTTGGCCGCGGCCATGTTGACCGCCTCCAGACCCGACGCACAGAAGCGGTTCTCCTGTACGCCCGCGACGGTGTCCGGCAGTCCGGCGGCCACGGCGGCGATCCGGGCGATGTCGGAGCCCTGGTCGCCGACGGGGCCGACCACGCCGAGCACGATGTCGTCGATGGCGGTCGGGTCCAGGCCCGGGAAACGGTCGCGGATCTCGTGGATGAGTCCGACGACCAGGTCGATGGGCTTGGTGCCGTGCAGGGCGCCGTTCGCCTTGCCGCGACCGCGCGGGGTGCGGATCGCGTCGTACACATACGCTTCGGTGCTCACGGGGAGGCCTTTCGGGGGTGAGGGTCAGCCGTGCGGAAGAGCTTTTCAGCCGAGCAGGGAACGCCCGATGATCTCCTTCATGATCTCGGTCGTGCCGCCGTAGATGGTCTGGATGCGGCCGTCGGTGAAGGCCCGGGCGACGGGATATTCGCTCATGTAGCCGTAGCCGCCGTGCAGTTGCAGACAGCGGTCGGCGACCCGCTTCTGCAGCTCGGTCGACCACCACTTGGCCATGGAGGCGTGGACGGCGTCGAGTTGCCCGTTCGAGTGATCCTCGATGCAGCGGTCGAGGAACGTGCGGGTGACGGCGCACTCGGTGGCCATCTCCGCTATCTCGAAACGGATGTGCTGCTTGGTCGCCAGCGGCCGGCCGAAGGCCTCGCGCTCCTTGACGTACTCCGTGGTGATCTCCAGCAGGTGTTCGGCGGCGGCGATCGCGGAGACGGCGATGCTCAGACGCTCCTGCGCGAGGTTCGTCATCAGGTGGCCGAACGCGCCGTCGCGCTCGCCCAGGAGGTTCTCCTTGGGCACACGCACGTCGTGGAAGAACAACTCGGCCGTGTCCTGTGCCTTCTGGCCGATCTTGTCGAGGTTGCGGCCGCGCTCGAAGCCCGCCATGCCGCGCTCGACGACGAGCAGCGACAGACCGCGCGCGCCGCCTTCGGGGGTCGTCTTCGCGACCACGATCACCAGGTCGGCCAGGATGCCGTTGGAGATGAAGGTCTTGGAGCCGTTCAGGACCCAGTGGTCGCCTCGGTCCGCGGCGTGTGTGCGGATGCCCTGGAGGTCGGAGCCGGCGCCGGGTTCGGTCATGGCGATGGCGGTGATCAGGGTGCCGTCGCAGAAACCGGGCAGCCAGCGCCGCCGCTGCTCCTCGGTGGCCAGGCCGGTCAGATACGGGCCGATGATGTCGTTGTGCAGGCCGAGAGCGAGCCCGGGTGCGCCCGCGCGCGTGAACTCCTCGGCGAGGACGGCGCTGTAGCGGAAGTCGGCGGTGCCGCCACCCCCGAACTCCTCGTCCACGGCGAGCCCGAGCAGACCCTGCTCGCCGGCCGCGCGCCAGGCCTCGCGCGAGACGATGCCGTCCTTCTCCCACTGCGCGTAGTACGGCCGCACCTCCCTGGCCAGGAAGGCACGCACGGTCTCGCGGAACGCGTCGTGCTCGGGGGCGAAGATCTGCCGCTTCATTCAGGGCCCTTCGTCGCGGGGCCGTCCGGATCGAGGCCCTTCAGGAGATGGGGTACGTCCCAGTCGCGCGCCACGTCCCCGGTGTCGGCGCCGGGCCGGGCGGGGCCGGTGCGTACGGCGGTCGGGGTCGCGGAGAAGCGCGGGGCGGGCGCGGGCTGGGTGAGGCCGCCGTGGTCGGTGAAGGTGCCGCGCGCGGCGAGGTGCGGATGGTGCGGGGCCTCGCGCAGCGACAGGACGGGGGCGACGCACGCGTCCGTGCCGTCGAAGGCGGCCGTCCACTCGTCCCGCGTACGGGACGTGAAGCGGGCGGCGACGGCGTCGCGCAGCTCGCCCCAGCGGGTCCAGTCCTTGCGGGCCTCGGCGTGCTCCTCCAGGTCGAGCAGGCGTACGAACTCGGCGTAGAACTGCGGTTCCAGCGGCCCGACCGCCATGTACTTCCCGTCGGCCGTCTCATAGGTGCCGTAGTACGGGCAGCCGCCGTCCAGGAGGTTGGCGCCGCGCCGGTCCCGCCAGCCCCCGGCGGCGAGCATGCCGTGGATCATCGCCGAGAGATGGGCGGTGCCGTCGACGATCGCGGCGTCGACGACCTGGCCGGCGCCGGTGGCCCGCGCGTGGTGGAGGGCGGCGAGGACTCCTACGACGAGGTAGAGGGAGCCGCCCGCGTAGTCGCCGAGGAGGTTGGCGGGGGCCGGCGGGGGCGCGTCGGGGCTGCCGATCAGGCCGAGGGTGCCGGTGAGGGCGATGTACGCGATGTCGTGGCCGGCGCGCTGGGCGAGGGGGCCCTCCTGCCCCCAGCCGGTCATCCGGCCGTAGACGAGCCCCGGGTTGCGGGCGTGGCAGACCTCGGGGCCGATGCCGAGGCGCTCGGCGACACCGGGGCGGTAGCCCTCGATCAGGATGTCGGCGCGTTCGGCGAGGTCGAGGACGCGGGCGGCGCCGTCCGGGGCCTTGAGGTCGATGATCACCGAGCGCTTGTTGCGGTTGGTGACGTCGGACTCGGGGTCGATGGCGAGCCCGGGTCCGCCCGGCCGGTCCACGCGGACCACGTCGGCGCCCAGGTCGGCGAGGAGCATGGCGGCGAACGGGCCCGGCCCGATACCGGCCAGCTCGAGTACGCGCACGCCGGTCAGCGGGCCCTGCCCCGGCGTCGTTGCCGTTGTCATCCAGCCCCCATTGGCGTGACACAACCGATGTAACACCAGTGATGCTAAGAACCTGTTCCACCGGGCACAAGACCTGAACGAGCAAGCGCTTAGACAATCAGCCTCTCACTGCGCGTCCAGCTCCGCTGCCAGCACTTCGGCGCGATCACGCGATAGCTCTCCTCCACCCAGTCGCACAGCAGCTCCGCGGCCGGGGCACCCTTCTCCTCCAGCGGGACGCGCATCCACCCCGCCTTGCCCAGGCCGTACCCGGCGGGTTCGGCGCCGGGGCAGGTCAGGGCGTGCGCATGCGCCTCGTCGTCCTTGAGCTTGACCGTGACGCCGAGCGGATAGCTGCCGTCGCCGACACCGAGGAAGACGAACACCTTCTTGTTGACCTTGGCGACCGACTCGCCCCAGGGGCTGTATCGATGTGCGGCTCCGCCGTGTGGCCTCGACAGCGCCCGGCATCCCGAGCGCGAAGTCGCGCACCTTTTCCCACTTCTTCAGAGCATTTCTGGGCACGGCCACCGCACACCTCCGGCCTCGTCGTCGGGCCCCGCACCCCTCACGCTAGCCTCGGCCACCGACAACGGCGCGTGGTGCGGAACCGAGGGGTGTCATGAGCAGGCTGAACAGGTCGGAGCGTCCTTACGACATCGTGCTCTTCGGAGCCACCGGGTTCGTGGGGACGCTCACCGCGCAGTACCTCGCCGCGCACGCGCCCGACGGACTGCGCTGGGCGATCGCCGGTCGCAGCGAGGAGAAGCTCCAGGCGCTGCGGGAGCGGCTGCCGGGCGGCGCGGACGTCGGGGTGCTGCGGGCGGACGTGGCCGATCCGGCCTCGCTGCGGGCACTCGCCGAACAGGCGCGCGTGGTGGCCACGACGGTGGGCCCCTATGTGACCTACGGCGAGGAGCTGGTCGCGGCCTGCGCGGAGACCGGGGCGGACTATCTCGACCTCACCGGCGAGCCGGAGTTCGTGGACCGGATGTACGTCCGGCACGACGCACGCGCGCGTGAGACCGGTTCACGGCTGGTGCACGCCTGCGGCTTCGACTCGGTGCCGCACGACCTGGGGGTGTACTTCACGGTGCGGCAACTGCCGCAGGGGGTGCCGCTCACGGTGGACGGGTTCGTGACGGCGGACGCGACCTTCTCGGGCGGTACGTTCGCCTCGGCGCTGGGCCAGTTCGCGCGCGGGCGGCAGATGATCGCCGCCGCGCGGGACCGTGGTCGGCACGAGCCGCGGCTGGTGGGGCGGCGGGCGTCGACCCCGAGCGGTGCCCCGCGGTACGTCTGGGAAGTCGGCTCCTGGGCGCTGCCGCTGCCGACGATCGACCCGCAGATCGTGGGGCGGTCGGCCCGCGCGCTGGAACGTTACGGCCCCGATTTCCGCTACCGCCACTACGCGGCCGTACGCCGGCTGCCGATCGCGGTGGGTGGCGTCGCGGCCGTGGGCGCGCTCTTCGCGGCGGCCCAACTGCCGCCCGCGCGACGCTGGTTGTCCGACCGGCTCAAGCCCGGGGACGGGCCGAGCGCCGAGAAGCGCGCCAAGAGCTGGTTCAGGATCCGCTTCGTCGGCGAGGGCGGCGGCCGCCAGGTGTTCACCGAAGTGGCGGGCGGTGACCCGGGCTACGACGAGACGGCGAAGATCTTCGCCGAGGCGGCCCTGTCCCTGGCCTTCGACGACCTCCCGCCCACCTCCGGTCAGGTCACCACGGCGGTGGCGATGGGCGACGCCCTGACCGAACGGCTGCAGCGCGCGGGGATCGTCTTCCGGGTGGCCAGGAGCCGGTGACCTACAGCGGCCAGGTGGCGACCGTGTAGATCATCCCGCAGATCCAGGCCAGCCCCGCGAGCACGGCCAGGACGAGCGCGGCCATCAGAGCCCGCTCGACGGGGCGGTTCGGGTCGGCGAGCGGCTTCGGGGAGCGGTGGCGGGGCATGCGGTGCGTCGTCATGGGCACAGCCTGCCGATCATGACGGCACGCTCGCATCCGTACAGATACTCAGTTCGCGTACTCAGTCACCCAGTACGGCATCCGCTCGTACGGAACGCGCCCTCAGTCCACGGTGGGCTCCACTCGACCGTCCCTGATCCTGGTCGCCTCCTTCAGTGCCCTACGGCACAGGGAGTCCGCTCGGCGGGTCGTCTCCGGGAGGCGGTACTGGGGGGTCAACGCCAGGGTGTGCGCGCAGGCGTTGTCGAGGGTTACTCGGTGGCCGACGGAGACGAAGACCGGCTTGACGGCCTCGCGGGTGCGGAGCGCGCGGCCGACCTCCTCGGTGGCCGCGAGGAGCGGGGAGGCGCTGCCGCGTGGGGTGTCCGGGTCGTCGTAGCTGAAGGTGAAGGGGTTCTTGGCGACGCCGATGGTGGGGAGGCCGGTGAGGACGCCGAGGTGGCCGGCGAGGCCGAAGCGGCGGGGGTGGGCGAGGCCGTAGCCGTCGCAGACGACGAGGCCGGGCGGGCACGGGAGGGCGTCCAACGCGGCCATGACCGTGGGGATCTCGCGGAAGGCGAGCAGGCCGGGGACGTACGGGAAGGAGATCCGGCCGACCGCCGTGGCCTCGGCGACCACTTCGAGGGTCGCCGCGTCCAGCACGACCGCCGCGGCCGCCACGACGTCCCGCTCGTCGTCGTACGCCACGTCCACTCCGGTCACGTGCCCCGTGCCGGGCGGCGGGCCCGGCTCGTCGAGCACCACTTTCGTCCGCAACTCGTCCTGGACGGCGCGGGCCTGCTCCTCGGTCGCGGGCCAGCCCGCGGGAATGCTTACGGTCCTCATGGTGGGACGAGCGTACGTCGGCGTAGGCTCGCGATCATGTTCGTACTGGAGCTGACCTACACCGCCCCGCTCGATCAGGTCGACGCCGTGCTGGAGGCACATGTGGCCTGGCTCGACGCACAGTACGAGCGGGGTGTGTTCCTTGCCTCCGGGCGCAAGAGCCCCCGCGACGGAGGGGTGATCCTGGCCGTCGCGGAGGACCGCGCGGGGATCGAGGAGCTCGCGGCGACCGACCCGTTCGTCACGGCCGGCGTCTGCGCCTACCGCATCACCGAGTTCACGGCCACGAAGACCGCACCGGAGCTGGAGCGGTACCGCGAGTCGCCCTCCTGAAGCGTCACTTGCCGAGCGCCCGCTGCAACTGGCTCTTGTTCATGTCCGAACGACCGCTGATGTTGCGGCGCTTGGCCTCCTCGTAGAGCTGGTCGTACGTCGGACCCTGGGAGCCCTTCCCGGACCGCTGACCGCCCCTCTTCCCGGACGACATGTCCTGGGTCGAGGTGCGGCTCGCGGTCTTCGACTCCCCGGAGCGGGCGCGTTCCTTGTTGACCGTCCGCGCGGCGATCTCCTCCGCGCGCTTCTTGCTCTCGCCCCGGTCCTGGGCGCTCTCCTTGATGTGCTCGTACTGGCGTTCCCTCTTCGGGCTCGAACCACGTGGCATGTGGGCTCACTCCTTCCGCGCTCGGCGACCGGGTACCCACATTCCGGTTCAGCTCTCCAGCCGGGCCACACGCCCCTTCTCGCCGGCCGCCCAGCAGCCGAGGTCGGGGGTGCAGTCCACGGTGTCGTACGAGCCCGTGTCGACCGTGCGCCAGGTGCGGCCGCCGTCCGTGGTCAGGTCGGTGCCGGTGGGGCCGACCGCGAGAGCGGCGGTGCGGCTGTACGGGAGCCAGGCGACGCCCGAGCGGTAGGCGGGCGGCGGTGTCGCCGAGGGCTGCCAGGTGCGGCCGCCGTCCCGGGTCACCGCGCCCGCCTGCGGGGACGCCTGGTCGGGGCGGTAGTCGCCGCCGACCGCGAGGCCGTGGGTACGGTCGCGGAAGGCGAGCGCGAAGACGCCCTTGGCGGGGTCGCCCGCGGGGATCGGCGTGTCGGTGGCCGTCCAGGTCAGGCCGCGGTTGGAGGAATGCAGCACACGCGCGCGTGCCGCTCCGCCGGTGGCCAGCCAGACGTCCTTCGGGCCGGAGCTCACCAGGCACTGGCCACTGGCCGCGAACCCGGCCTCGCCCTCCAGCGCGGCGGGCATGCCGTCGTTCGGCAGCACCTTCCAGGAACGGCCGCCGTCGCTCGTCGACAGGATGCGGAACTTCCCGTCCACCGGGTCGCTCATCGCCAGGCCGTGCTTGCGGTCGAAGAAGGTGAGGCAGTCGTAGAAGGCGCGGGCGTCGGTGTTGCGGAAGGACTCGGTCCAGGTGGCCCCGCCGTCGTCGGTCCGGTACACCCGGGACGCCTCGCCCTCACCGATGGCCAGCACAACGGCCCGGCGTGCGTCGAACGCCTCGATGTCCCGGAACTGGAGTTCGCCGGCGCCGGGCACCGAGACGTTCTGCCAGGTCGCGCCGGCGTCCGTGGTGCGCAGAACGGACCCCTGGGTGCCGGAGACCCAGGCGGTGGTCCGGCTGACGGCCGACAGACCGCGGAAGCGCACCTCCGGGGTCCCGCTGTCCTTGAGTTCCCAGTGCGGCGCCCGGTGCTGCGGCGTTGCCTGTGCGGGTACGGCCGTCAGCGCGGCCAGCGCCGCCGCGCACGCCACTCCCGCGGCGAGCCGTCTGCCGGTACGTCCCCTGTGTCGCGTGCGTCGCGTGTTCCCCATGCGCCTCATGGCGGGCGAAGCTAGTCCACGCGCCCGTGGCCGTCCAGACCGCCGCCGGACGGGGCACCGGTCGCCACAAGTGCCCTTCGCGCACGGAAGGTGGCATGCGCCACTTGCGTGCATGAAAAACGGTGACCGAGGTCACTCGACTTTCATGTACACGGATTGGCCGATTCCGTCGTCTCTACCAGTACCCGGCCCCATCCGCCCGGAAGTCAGTCCAGCCGTCACTAGGGAGCAACGCGTTGTCCACTGTCATCGAGCAGCCCGTTGAGGCCCGTCTCGTCGCCGCCGCGCCGCGGATGCCGAGCATTCCCGCCACGCTGCACTACGACCGGCGCGATCCGTTCGCCGTCCGCATGACCTTCCCGGCTCCGGCCACGCTGGAGGGCGTGGAGGTCTGCTGGACCTTCTCCCGCGAGCTCCTCACGGCGGGCCTGGAGACCGCCGAGGGGCATGGCGACGTGCGGGTGCGGCCGTACGGGTACGACCGCACCGTTCTGGAGTTCCATGCGCCCGAGGGCACGGCTGTCGTGCATGTGCGTTCGGGGGAGGTACGACGGTTCCTGCAGGCTACGGCCGAGTTGGTGCCGGTGGGGCTGGAGCATCTGCAGCTCGACCTGGACGAGCAGCTGGCGGAGTTGATGCGGGACGCGTAGCGCTCCGCGGGGGTGCCGCGAAGGACCGTGGGCCGCATCGGCCGTCTGTCGTTCGCAGCGTCGTCGTGGCTTGTCGCGCGGTCCCCGCGCCCCTCGGGGGCGCGTTCAGCGCACTGTTCCCAGCAGCCCGTTGAGCTTGCCGTAGTCGAGGCCTCCCGCCAGCGACTCGTACGTTCCCGCCCCCAGCAGCTCCCGTGCGGCGCGGTCGACCAGTGCGAGCGCGGCCTGCGCGATGCCCGAACCGGCGCTCACGCGTGCGACGCCGAGCGCGGCCAGTTCCGCGACCGGCGGGGCGCCCGGGCCGGCCATGACGTTCAGCGGTCCGTCGATGCCGTCGACGAGCACCTTGACGGTTCCCGGGTCGACGGCCCCGGGGACGAAGATCCCGTCGGCGCCCGCGGCCCGGAAGGCGGCGGCCCGCTCCAGGGTGCCGTCCACGTCCCCGGCGCCCCGCAGGAGCGTGTCGATGCGGGCGTTGACGAACAGCGGCACGCCCTCGGCATCGGCGGCCTCCCGGGCGGCGGCGATCCGCTCGGCCTGTGCGGTGACGGCCCGCAGCGGCCCGGCGCCTTCCCCGTAGAGCGCGTCCTCGATGTTCACGCCGACCGCTCCCGCCGCGAGCACCGCGCGGACGGTGGTGGCGACGCCCTCCGGATCCTCGGCGTAGCCGCTCTCGACGTCCGCGCTGACGGGCACGCCGACGGCAGCCACGATGTCCGCGACGACACCGAGCGCCCGCTCCCGCTCCACCCGGTCGCCGTCCGCCGCGCCCAGGGCCCAGGCGAGCCCCGCACTGGTGGTCGCCACGGCGGCGGCACCGGCGTTCTCGACGACACGGGCGCTCGCGGTGTCCCAGGCGTTGGGCAGGACGAGCGGCCGCCCCGGAACGTGCAGGGCGTGGAAGGCGAGGGCGCGATCACGGAGCGAGGTCTGGTTCGTCATGCCGTCCAGCCAAGCAGCGGGAGCCGGGGCGGGTCCGGCAGGAATCCGACATGGACGTTCCGATGCCTCGACACCGTCCACCGCCTGGAAGGGCGTGGGCACCGACCGACCCCAGGAGCGCGGGGAACTGCGCGACCGGCCCCCTCGGGCCCGCAGCGCCTCACCGGCCCCGCGAGACCGGCTGGCCCTCACACCGCTTTCGGTCCCTCGCCCCCGTCCCCTCGCGCCCTCAGACCCCCGTCGGCGCGACGGTCGGCGTCAGCGCCGTACCCAGCTCGTCCATGATCTTCCGCAAACCCGGCGCCGCCGTCCCACTGCGCTCCCCCAAATCCGCCAGCCGCTCCTGGTGCTGTCCGCGCTCCTTGCGGGCGACCAGGGCGCTCACCCCGGCCGCGGCCGCCAGCACGACGACGGCCGCGTCCCGCTCGGAGACGTCCGCGGGCCGCACGGGCCCTTCGAGGACCTGCCGTGCCTCCTCGCGCAGTACGTCCACGAAGGCGACCCGTTCCAGGGCGTACTCGACGGTCGGGAAGAGGCCGAGGGCCCGGCGCTTGTCCGCCCGTAGGTATCCCTCGGCGGCGAGCTGTTCCCGTACGGCCTCCGCGGTCACGCGCGCGTGCAGCGGCACCCAGCTGCGCCACCGGTGCGGCCGGGACTCGCGTACGAGTTCCAGGAGTCCGTCGAGGACGGCGTCACCGGTGCGGGAGTCCATGTCGACCGGGGTGGCGATGCCGTCGTCGTCGACGAGCAGACCGCGCTGGGCCAGCTCGGTGAGGGCACCGGCCCGCACCAGGTGGGTGGTGCCGGCGAGCTCGTTCCTCGTGGTGTCCCAGGCCAGCAGATAGAGCCGGGCGGGCAGCGACAGCGAGCCGTTGGGCACGGGGCCTCCTCAAGGTGCGATCGGGTCTCACGTTAATTCGTTGACAGCCTTCACGCCCTCTCCTACGGTGTATGACGGTCCTGTTGCCGTCGATTGGAGAAGGACGTTGCTCGTCTGAGGTCCTGAGACACCCGCGTCACACACCACCTGTGTGCGCTGCGTGCGACCTCGGCGTTCGAGCCGTCCTCCGGTGCAGGGCTCTTCTCATGCCCGCGGAGTCTGACTCCCCTTGGTCACAGGTGTCTCGATACGCGTTTGCCCCCTGTCGCATCGAGCAACCGCGAGGCCCGTATGTCTACTTCCCTCACCTGCACGTCCCTCTCCTTCACCTGGCCCGACGGCACCCCCGTCTTCGAGGACCTGGACATCGCCTTCGGCCCGGGCCGGACCGGGCTGGTCGGCGTCAACGGGTCGGGCAAGTCCACCCTGTTGAAGCTGATCGCCGGTGAACTCACCCCGGTCGACGGTGCCGTGCGCGTCGCGGGCGAGGTGGGTTACCTGCCGCAGAGCGTCACGCTCGACACCGGCCTGAAGGTCGACGAGGCGCTCGGTATCGCCGACCGGCGCGCCGCGCTGCACGCCATCGAGGCGGGCGACGTGGCGGAGGAGCACTTCGAGACCGTCGGCGACGACTGGGACGTCGAAGAGCGCGCCCTGGCCACGCTCGGTGAACTCGGCCTCGGCGACATCGGGTTGGACCGCACGATCGGCGAGGTGTCCGGCGGCGAGTCGGTGCTCCTGCGGCTGGCGGCGCTGCTGCTGCGCCGCCCGGACGTACTGCTCCTGGACGAGCCGACGAACAACCTGGATCTGTACGCCCGCCGGCGGCTCTACGCGGCCGTGGCGTCCTGGCCCGGTGTCATGATCGTGGTCAGCCACGACCGTGAACTCCTGGACCTGGTGGACCAGATCGCCGATCTGCGCTCCGGCGAGGTCACCTGGTACGGCGGCACCTTCTCCGCCTACGAGGAGGCTCTGGCCGTCGAACAGGAGGCTGCGGAACGGATGATGCGGGTCGCCGAGGCGGATCTGAAGAAGCAGAAGCGCGAACTGTCGGATGCCCAGATGAAGTTGGCCCGCCGCAAGCGGTACGGGCAGAAGATGTGGGACCAGAAGCGCGAGCCGAAGATCGTCATGGGGGCGCGCAAGCGCGCGGCGCAGGAGTCCGCGGGCAAGCACCGCATCATGCACGAGGAGCGGCTCGCCGAGGCCAGGGAACGGCTGGACGAGGCGGTGGAGGCGATACGGGACGACGACGAGATCCGCGTCGAGCTGCCGTACACAGCCGTACCGCCGGGCCGGAACGTCCTGACCCTCATGGATCTGGAGCTGGCGTACGGGGCCCAGGTGAGAGGCGGCTTCGACCTGCGCGGACCCGAACGGATCGCGCTGATCGGGCGCAACGGCGCGGGCAAGACGACGCTGTTGCGGACCGTCGCCGGGGAGCTGGAGCCGGTGGCGGGCGAGGCGACGGCACATGTGCCGCTGCGTTTCCTGCCCCAGCGTCTGGACGTGCTCGACGACGAGCTCAGCGTCGCCGAGAACGTGGCCCGGTTCGCGCCGGGCGCCACCAACAACCGGGTGCGGGCCCGCCTGGCCCGCTTCCTGTTCCGGGGCGCCCGCGCCGACCAGCAGGCGGCGACCCTGTCCGGCGGCGAACGCTTCCGGGCGGCGCTGGCCGCGCTGATGCTGGCCGAGCCGGCGCCGCAGCTGCTGATGCTGGACGAGCCGACGAACAACCTCGACATGGCGAGCGTGCGGCAGCTGACGACCGCGCTGGAGTCGTACGAGGGGGCGCTGATCGTGGCCAGCCACGACCTGCCGTTCCTGGAGTCGATCGGCATCACGCGCTGGCTGCTGCTGGACGGTGAACTGCGGGAAACGACGCCGGAGGCTGTCGGCTAGCCGGGTACGCGGCGCTCCGGGTGCCCCTTCCGCCGGGAGGGCACCCGGGCGCCCGGCCCGCGCCCGCGCACACGCCGAATGAGCTGCTCGCGGCGCCGGGCTCGGTTACCGCCGCGTATCTCAGGAGGGCCACAGCCTGGCACCGGGGGTTTTGTGCGCGCGGGCCCGCCCTGCATGATGGCTGACCGGTGCCGCTTTTCCGGGGTGCCGTCCATGCCGCCGTTACGGAGTTCCTCGTGCCCAGCAAGAAGGCCCTCGTCCGCCGCCCCAGCCCGCGCCTCGCCGAAGGACTGGTGACGCACATCGAGCGCGAGAAGATCGACCTCGATCTCGCGGTCGAGCAGTGGGAGGCCTACGTCGAGGCCCTGCGCGCACACGGCTGGGACACGGTCGAGGTGGATCCGGCCGACGACTGCCCGGACTCCGTGTTCGTCGAGGACACGGTCGTCATGTACAAGAACGTCGCGCTCATCACCCGGCCCGGCGCCGAGTCCCGGCGCCAGGAGACCGCCGGCGTCGAGGAGGCGGTGGCCTCGCTCGGCTGCTCGGTGAACTGGGTGTGGGAGCCCGGCACGCTCGACGGCGGCGACGTCCTGAAGGTCGGCGACACGATCTACGTCGGGCGCGGCGGCCGGACCAACGCGGCCGGCGTGCAGCAGCTGCGGGCCGCCTTCGAGCCGCTCGGGGCGCGGGTCGTCGCGGTGCCGGTGAGCAAGGTGCTGCATCTGAAGTCGGCGGTCACCGCGCTCCCTGACGGAACGGTGATCGGACACATCCCGAAGGTGGACCGGCCCTCGCTCTTCCCGCGCTTCCTGTCGGTGCCCGAGGCGGCCGGCGGCCACGTCGTGCTGCTCGGCGGCCATAAGCTGCTCATCTCGGCGAGCGCGCCGAAGACGACGGAACTGCTCGCCGACCTCGGCCACGAACCCGTCGTCGTCGACATCAGCGAGTTCGAGAAGCTCGAGGGATGTGTGACATGCCTCTCGGTCCGGATGCGGGAGCTGTACGCCTGACCGAGTGAGCAGATCACCCGTTCGGTCCCGGACCTGCGGTCCTGGAGCCTTTGGGCAGGCCCTGGAACATGTGCTGATCAGGGATCTTTACAACGTGCTTAACCTACGGTCTCGTAACCTACGGATTCGTAGCCTACGCTTTCGTAAGTTCCACAGAATCCGGCAACCGCTCGCCGGTTTGTTCAGCTTTGTCACACGTCCCCCTGGAGTCCCCGTGACGATCGCCACCCCTCACCTCGGCAGCCCTTCCGTCTGGACCGACGCCAAGCTGCTGTACGCCCTGGAGGAAGTGGTCGAGCAGGAACTCAACCGGCATCTCAAGGTCACCAAGGACTGGATGCCGCACGAGTACGTGCCGTGGAGCGACGGCCGTAACTTCCCCGGCTTCTTCGAGGACGGCGAGGCCTGGGACAAGGAGCAGTCGAAGGTCACCGAGATCGGCCGCATCGCGCTCGTGGTGAACCTCCTGACCGAGGACAACCTCCCCAGCTACCACCACGAGATCGCCTCGCTCTTCGGCCGCGACGGCGCCTGGGGCACCTGGGTGCACCGCTGGACCGCCGAGGAGGGCCGCCACGGCATCGTGATGCGCGACTACCTCCTCGCCTCGCGCGCGGTGGACCCGGACAAGCTGGAAGCGTTCCGCATGTCCCACATGAGCGAGGGCTTCGAGTCGGACAACCGGCACTCGATGCTGCACTCGGTGGCCTACGTCGCCTTCCAGGAGCTGGCGACCCGCGTCTCGCACCGCAACACCGGCCACCAGTCGGGCGACCCGGTCTGCGACCGCATGCTGGCGCGCATCGCGACCGACGAGAACCTCCACATGGTCTTCTACCGCAACCTCCTGAAGGCCGCGTTCGAGCTGGCCCCCGACCTGACCATGCAGGCCGTGCGCGACGTCCTCGTCAACTTCCGCATGCCCGGCCACGGCATGCCCGGCTTCGAGCGGTTCGCGGCGCAGATGGCGATCGGCGAGGTGTACAACCTGCGCATCCACCACGACGACGTCATCCAGCCGGTACTGCGGTTCCTGAAGGTCATGGACATCGACGGTCTCGGCCCCGAGGGACAGAAGGCGCAGGACGAGATCGGCCTGTACATGGGCGGTCTCGACTCGGAGGCCTCCAAGTTCGACGAGAAGCTCGCCGCGCGCAAGGCGCGGCTGGCGGCGCGCGCCGCCGGCTGACGTCACCCAGGAGCACACGAGCCGGCCCGCGCGGAGAAATTTTCCGCGCGGGCCGGCTTCCGTCTGCGGCATCATGCGGCAATGCGGCAGAACAGCACGGTGGAACAGGCGGTCGGCTCCCTGCTCGGCCTGGTCGACGGGGAGACCGCCGAGCGGGTACGGGCACGGACCGGGCTGCCCTCTCCCGAGCGCCCCAAGGCCACCGCGGAGCGGTTGCGACGGGCATGGACGTGGGCGACGCACCTGCCGGCCTCGGTGGCGCTGTGGATTCTCGAGAACGACGATCCGGAGCTCAACGCTGTCGTGTGGAGGTACATCAGCACCGACTCCGGGCTGCGCAGGGCCATCGCGCGCGGTGTGCCGTTCGGTCCCGGCCGCGCCGGCACCATCCCCGTCGACCGCACGCTCCCGGGGGCGGAGGACGAGATCCCCGAGAGCTACGTCCGCCATGGCCTCGTCGGCTCTCTGCGCGAGGTGGATTCCATGGCCGCGGGACGCGCCGCCGCCTCCATGGTGCTGACGCGCGCCGACTGGCAGACCGTCGGCGAGGCCGACGCCGTGCACCCACTGCCCGGTTACGCGCGCTGGGCGCTGTCCGTGCGCCCGGACTGTCCGCCCCTGGTGCGTGAACCCTTCGGTTCACACGCCAAGTTCAGGCACCGGCTCCGCCAGGCGGGCGTGTACGACAGTCCCGCCGAGTACGTGATGTCCGAGGGGCCGGCCATCCGCGTCCTCGAAGTGCTCGCGATGGGGCACGTGCTGTTCCCGAACCGCGTCCAGGAGGCCGAGAACGCGCTCCGCCCGCTGGTCCGGGAGCACTTGGGCGACCGTGAGGAGGCGTGGGCGGTGCTGGCCCAGCTGGTGGAGAGCTTCCACGGGAACGTGCCCGAACTCGTGGTGACCGCCGGCGCCATCGCCTAGGCGACAGGGCCCAGGGGGGCGGGGCGGCTGGATTCGAACCAGCGTGTTCTGGTTTTGGAGACCGGTGCGCCTGCCTCTGCGCTACGACCCCGCCCTTGACACCAGATCGTAATGCCTTGGCCCGATGTCAGTGGGCCCTGGTACCAATGAGGCACGGGGGCAGGTCAGTACGGGGGGCACGAGATGGCGTACGGAGAGCGGGGCGGCGTCCCCCGGTGGTCGACCTCGCCGACCGCAGGGCACTGGAGGCGTACCGCCCGGCGGATCCGGGGGCGGTGGAGGAGGCGCGGCGGCTCAAGGAGGCCGCGCTGCTGGACTTCGGGCTGACGCAGTCGGCGGTGGCGTCCTGGCTGTACGCGAAGTGCCACCACCAGATCCCGACGACCGCGATCGACACAACGGCCGTGGTGGCGTCCGGCGACGGCACCTGTCTGCTGCTGTTCAACCCGGACTTTTTCGTCGGACTCGGCCTGGACGGCGTGAAGTTCCTCCTGTTCCACGAAGCCCGCCACCTCGTGCACCGCCATCTGTTCGCCGAACCGGAGCTGCGCGACGACCCGGTCTTCGAGCTGGCCGCCGAAGTGTCCATCAACCATGTCGCACTGGTCCGGCTCGGCAGACGCGAACTGCCTCTGCTGGACGGCCGACAGGCATCGACCCGCACAAGGTGTATGAGCACTACCGCGCGGACCTCACGACCCACGGCCTGGAGCCGGTGCCCTACGAGACGTTCACCGAGACGGACCTGCGGGTCTACGGCGAGCTGAAGCGGATGCACCGCCCGCCGGTCCCGGAGCGCCGGCTGTGCGTGCACCTGGCGGACGGCGCCCCGGTCCCGGCCGACCAGGAGACCGTCGACGCGGTCACCTCCTCCGCGCTGCTCAACTCCCTGCTGGCGGCCCGGCGCGGGCACGCGGGCGCGGAGCGGGAGCTGCTCGACTTCATGGACCGCACCCAGGACGGCAACGCCCGGGCGGCCCGGATCTGGGGGAATCTGGGCGCGGGCATGCTGCGCGGCGAGACCACGCGCACGCGTACGGTCGACTGGTGGCAGCGCTGGCTGGTCGACGTCCTCGGCTCCAGACTGCGCGACGGCGAACGGCTGGTGTACCCGAAGAAGCGCGGTGCCCTGCTCGCGGCCCTCGGCCAGGATCCGATGCCGGCGCGGCGCGGCCCGGTGCGGGACAAGGTGCTGGTCGTCGCGTACGACACCTCGGGCTCGATGCCGCACCATGTGATCACCTGGCTCACCGAACTCGTGGGCCGGATCGACGGCGTTCAGGCGCACTGGCTGTCCTTCGACGCCGTGGTGATGCCCTTCGTGCCGGGCGAGCGGGTCTACGGCGGTGGCGGTACCAGCTTCCAGGTCGTCGCGGACTATGTGGAGGGCCGTACGGAGGTGAAGGGACGGCGGTTCGAGGAGACCCCGGACGCCGTCGTGGTGCTCACCGACGGATACGCGCCGGGGAGGGCGGCGACGACAGCGACGTCGTCCACCAGATCCTCGCCAACGCGGAGCTGTCCCAGCTCAAGAAGCACCGCGCGGTGGTGGCACGTCTGGTCGCGCTGTTGCCGGCGAAGCTTCGGGCGACGTATCTCGTGGGGGCGTCGGAGCGGCAGCAGCGGTTCTGGACGGAGGTGTTCCTGGGGATGCGGAGACAGTGAGTCTCAGGCGTCGGGCGGGGCTGTCCTGTGCACGCTCCGTACGGCGGCCACGTCGGAGGGGACCGCCGGCCGCGGAAGGTGTGCGCTGAGCGCCTCCAGGCGGCGTTTGACGCTGGCCGCGATGCCATGGCCCAGGACGAAGCGCGTGGCCGTGACGGCGCGAGGTGCGGTGTCGAGGAGGCGGTGGGCCTCGCGGCTGCGCATGCCGGTGTGGGTCAGGACCAGGTGGGTCAGGCGGTGCTCGGCGGCGGCCAGGGTCTCGGCCATCGTCTCGGCGGCCCTCAGGTCGATGTGGTTGTCGGCAGCGCCCAGGACCGCCGCCGCGCGCACCCGGCCCAGGTCCAGCAAGGTGACCCCGGCCGCGGTGGCCGCCGTCACCAGCCGGGCGGCGGCCCGTGGTCCGATGCCGTCGCTGGCGACGGCGAGACGGGTGAGCCGTCCGTGCGGCGCCCGCTCCAGGGCCTCGGCCAGGCGGAGCGCTCCCGCGTCCTGCAACCGGGCGGCGGACACATACAGTTCGTCGATCGCGCCGGCCGCCACGACCGTGCCGAGCGCTTCCGCTCCCGCCTCCCCCAGCGGGTTGCCGCCGACGAAGAGCCGCTCGATACGGCGCCCGTTGCCCGCGGCCGCCAGCAGCGCGTCGGCGAGGACGACGGCGCCGGCCGCGTCGAGGCCGGTCTGGACAAGGTCGAGGGTGCGCAACGACCGTGCGGACTCGATGAGTTCAGCCGCCGCCCGCCCTCCCCCGGCGCCCAGCGGATTGCGTTTGAGCCACACCCCGGTCACAACCTGCGGAGAGGCCCGCAGCTGGTCGGCGATCCGGCAGGCGCCGCCCGCGGTGATCCCGTTGCAGCCGAGGTAGAGCGTCTCGACGTCCTCGCCCGCCCCGGCCACGACGGCCGCCCCCGTATCTCCCAGCCCGTCCGTGCCGAGCAGCAGGTGCCGTACGGGAGAGGGCCCTTGGGCGAGCGCCCCGGCGACCAGGGCGGCGCCCTCGGCACCCAGCTCCTGCTTGCACAGGTCGAGGCGGCCGTCGGGCAGGGCCGTGCCCGCCGGGAAGTCCAGCCGTTCCCCGGCCGGGCGCCCGGCACGCAACCAGTCCAGCAGCGGGCCGAGTTCGGCGACCGGGCGCGGCACGACGGACGGCACACCGGCGAACCCGTCCGCCGCCGGCCGTTTCCCCTCGTCCGAGGTCACCACTGCGCCTCCCGATAGTCCTTGAGGAACACCCCGGAGACCGGATCCCCGGCCTCGCCCCGCACGATCGGGTCGTACACCCGGGCCGCCCCGTCCACCACGTCCAGCGGTGTCCGGAACCCGGCCTGGGCCATCCGTGCCTTCTTCGGCGCCGGGTTCTCGTCGGTGATCCAGCCGGTGTCGACGGCGCACATGTGGACGCCCTGCTCGGCGAGTTCGGCGGCGCTGGTGCGGGTGAGCATGTTGAGGGCGGCCTTGGCCATGTTGGTGTGGGGATGACCGGCCATCTTGTTGCGGACGGCGAAACGGCCCTCCACCGCGGTCACGTTGACCACGTACCGGCGCGGCCGCGGCGAGGCGAGCAGCAGGGGCAGCAGCCGGTCGCACAGCAGGGCCGGGGCGAGGGCGTTGACGAGCTGGGTCTCCAGCACCTCGGCCGGGTCGAGGGCGCCGAGCCGGGCCGACCAGGAGTTCTCCGGGGACGGATCGGGCAGCAGTCCGGCCTCGTCGGCCTCGCGCAGGGCCGCCGGCAAGGACGCCGCGCCGCTCTCCAGCATCCGCATCGGCGTGAAGCCGGGTGCCTGGCGCGCTCCCTCGGGCAGCGCGTCGTACTCCCCGGAGGAGAGCAGCGCGTACGACTCGGGCGGCCGCCGCACGGTCTGCGCGGCGTTGTTGACGAGAATGTCGAGCGGCTCGCCCTCCTGCCGCAACTCCTCGCACAGGCCGAGCACTTGGCGCGGGTCACGCAGGTCGACGGCGAACACGCTGAGGCGGTCGAGCCACTTCCCGCTGCCCGGCTCGGCGCGGAAGCGGCGCACGGTGTCGTGCGGGAAGCGCGAGGTGACCAGGACCTCCGCGCCGTCGCGCAGCATCATCAGCGCCAGCTGGAAACCGATCTTCACCCGGCCGCCGGTGAGCAGCACACGGCGCCCGCCGAGGTCACAGCTCAGCGCCCGCCGGGCCGTGTTGTCGGCGGCACAGGCGGGGCAGAGGCGGTGGTAGAAGGCATCGACGTGTTGATAGGGCGCCTTGCAGACATAGCAGGTGCGCGGCTTGCGGAAGACACCTGGATCGCCGGATCCGGCCAGGGGCGCGTCCTCGCGGCGGCTCGGCGCGCCGGTCGCGGTCGCGGCCATGGCCCGCGCGTCGGCGGCGGAAGCTTCGGCACCCCGCGTCCTGCGCCGCCGCAGCCGCCCGTCGCGGGCGAAGGAGGCGGCGACCTGCTCGGCGCGCAACCGCACCGGATCGTCGACGGGCAGGGCCCGCAACTTGCCCACGACCTGGTGGAAGGCGGCCAGTTCCGCCTCGGTGACCGCCTCGTGCCCCGAAACGGACAGTCCCGCCTCCATGATCGCCCCGCCCCTGTGCCGTCCCGCCCATCACCGCCGTACCGCGGTCCCGACCGGATTCGAACCGGCGTATCCGCCCTGACAAGGCGGCGAGTCTGCCTCTGCTCTACGGGACCCCCGCGCGTATCCGGACGACCGGATTCGAACCGGCGTGGTCGCCTGAGCAAGGCGGTGCGCCTGCCTCTGCGCTACGTCCGGACGCGCCCCCGGATCCTAACCGCACCCCGAACGGCCGGTCGCACCGATTTACGGGAGGCCCCGTCGGTGCAACGGTGCCCGAAGGGGGTGACACACCATGGCCCAGACCCATGAGTGGATGTTCTACGAGGTCATGTGGCGCGCCTGGGCGGGTCGGGAACAGGTCCCGTACCCCGTGCCCTGGTGGGCGCAGCAGGCCTTCCGACGCTGGAGCGACGACTTCGACTCCGGCACCTACGAGTCCAAGGAGGCGGCCTTCGCCTCCAACGCCCTGTACCGGTACTGGCACATGGTCGGCGTCAAGGACCACCGTCAGGAGTCCCTGATCGGCCAGGCGGGCGAGATCGAGCCCGTGTACGACAGGTACAGCCTCTCGTTCTTCCTGCACGACCCGGCCACGGGCGCCGTGCGGCTGCCCCAACTCCCCGACGGCGGACGGGTGGAGCAGCGGTTGGAGGCACCGCATCTGCCGGTCGTGCTGACGACGTTCCGCACCGCGGACGACGTCGAGTTCGTGCAGCGCACCTTCGCCGGCACCGTCGGCGCGAGCGGGCGGGACCTGGTGGTCACTCGGGTGACCGTGGGCAGTCCGACGGGCCAGGAGCGCACCGGGCTGCTGTGCGCGGCGGTACTGCCGGCCGGGCCCAGCGGCTTCCAGCGGCACGACCGCAACGGGCGGCAGATCACCGACCGGCGGCTGACGTTCCTGCGCCATCTGCCGAACGAGCAGCGGCTCGAGACCAACTCGGGCTGGGGCCCGGTCTTCGACACCGCGCCCCAGCAGTACGGGGTCTACGGCAACGCGGACTTCTCCTCGGACCCCGCCGCGTATCTCACCCGCAGCGCCTTCTACGACCTGGCCGTCGGCGGCAAGCTGAACGGCGCCCTGGAAGCGCAGGACCAGGTGGCGGGGCTGTGCAGCGCGGTGTTCGCGTGGCCGTTCCAGATCACCGAGGACGAGGTCTTCGAGATCGACGTACGCCTGCCCGTGGACCAGTTCTCCGGCTCCGCCGACCTCGCCGAACTCAGGGGCACGCCGGCCGCCGAACTGGAGTCGGCCAACCGGGACTTCTGGACGGCGAAGCTCCTCGGGCAAGGGCTCCAGCCGGGGCTGCCGCGCCCGGTGGCGCACCTCACCGACCAGTTCCGGCAGGCGCGTTCACAGCTCCTGATCCTGTCCGACCACGGTGAGATCCATCCCGGCCCGACCGTCTACGACTCCTTCTGGATCCGCGACTCCTCCGTCGAGGCGACGGCATGTTCGCTCGTCGGCGACTCGGCACTGGCCGAACGGCAGTTGGGAACCCACTACCCGCTCAGGTTCAACCACGGTACGGGCCGGATCGGTCCGTGCGCCGAGTACGGCTTCTACGGCGGCCCGCACGAGAAGGACGACCGCGAGTGGGACAGCAACGGCCAAGCCCTGTGGGCGATCGGCCGGTTCGACCGCACGAGCGGCCGACAGGCGGCGTTCGGGACCAAGTTGTACGTCCCGTATGTGCGCGACGCGGCCCGCTGGCTGCGGGACAACCGCGACGACAACGGCCTGTTGCACAGCGGCTGGAGCGCCGAGCATCTCGGCGAGCGCGACAAGCCGCACTACTGGGACGACTTCTGGGGCCTGGCCGGGCTTTACGAGGCCGCGCGGCTCGCCGAACGCATCGGTGCACCGGAGGTCGGCGAACTGTGGGGCGCCTTCGACGACTTGAAGCGCGCCACCGCCGAGTCGATCCGCTGGGTGCTGGGCGAGCAGCGGCGACGCGGCGCCTGGGAGACGTACATCCCGACCGGCCCCGGCGACGTCGGACGGCTCGACTCGACGATGATCGGCACGGCCGCCTACTTCCACCCGCTGCGTCTGCACATGGGCAGCAAGTTGGGCGACGACATCGACCGGGCGGCCCGCTGCACGCTCGACACCATGTACGCGCACTTCGTCACCGGAGGCTTCCGGCACGACGCCGCCTGGTACGCGTACGGGCCCTATCTGACCATGCAGTTGGCGCACGCCCATCTGCTCGCCGGTGATCCGGGACGGATGGACGAGCTGCTCGGCTGGACGGTCGGCGCGGGCTTCCCCCACACGGCAGGGCGTGCGGCGGCGCTGGGCGCCTGGAACGAGCAGCACGCGTACCCGGTGGCGTCCGACTTCTCCGAAGCCCCGTTCGGCCGTTGGTACATGGGCGACATCCCGCACGGCTGGGCGGCCGCCGAGTATCTGCTGCTGATCCGCGACATCCTCTTCTTCGAGGCCGACGAGGACCACGACCCGCATCTGTACATCGCTCCCGGCGTACGACCGCACTGGGTGCCGGGCGCCGAACAGGTCACCGTGGGCGCGGCCCCCACGCTCTTCGGCTCGCCGTTCGGTTACCGGCTCGCCCACGACCCGGCCGCGCGGACGGTGACCGTGGACATCACCCAGGCGCCGCAGGGGGTGCGGTTCGTCTATCCGTGCCAGTTCGGCGAGGTGCGCGCGGCCGAGGCCAACGGGCAGGAGCTCGCCGTGACCGGCCAGGACGTGCGGGTGCCGGCGGGGACGTGGCGGTTCAGTGTGACGTACGCCTGATCTCCAGGCGTTCCTTCTCCGACAGGCCACCCCAGACACCGAAGCGTTCGTCGTTGTCGAGGGCGTACTCCAGACAGGCGGAGCGGATCGGGCACAGCCCGCAGATCCGCTTCGCCTCCCGTACGGAGCTGCCCGGCTCGGGGAAGAAGAAGTCTCCACCGGTCTGCGCGCACAACGCCTCGTCCTGCCAGTCCAGGCCGGGCGGGGTGATCGTTTCGATGAGCATGCCGAGGATCGTGCCGGGCGGCGAAAAACGTTCGATCAACGTGGGATCAACGCCGCGTTCACAGGCCCCCGGCCGCCTTGATGGTCCTGCGCCACGCGGCGTGGCGCACGGCGGCGCGCGGAATCGCAGGAAAACTGGGAGGGATCTGCCGGACACGGATGGTCACCGCCCGGGGCGATTGTCAGTGGGCGGTGCAACACTCGGCAGTGCAGTGGACGGGACCCTTCAGAGGAGGGCAATGATGCTCACCACCCGTTATGTCACCGGCGCCCCGAACTGGCTCGATCTCGGCACCCCCGACATCGACGGCGCCGCTTCCTTCTACGGCGCGCTGTTCGGCTGGCGGTTCCAGCCGGGGCCGCCCGAGGCCGGCGGATACGGCTTCTTCCAGCTCGACGGCAGGACGGCCGCGGCCGGCATGCAGAACCCACCGGAGCAGGGCCCGTCCTCCTGGACGGTGTACTTCCAGACACCGGACGCGGACGCCACGGCGAAGGCCGCCGAGCAGGCGCACGGCGCGGTGCTGATGCAGCCCATGGACGTCATGGACCAGGGCCGCATGGCCATCCTCGCCGACAAGGCGGGCGTCTCCTTCGGTATCTGGCAGCCCGCCCGGAACAAGGGCCTCGACGTCGTGCAGCAGCCCGGCTCGCTGTGCTGGCTGGAGCTGTACACACCGGACCAGCCCGCGGCCGCGTTCTTCTACAACGCCGCCCTCGGTCTGGAGACCTACGGCGTCGACTTCCCCGGCGGCACGTACACCACCATCAACCCCGCCGGTGCCTCCGAGGACGCCATGTTCGGCGGCATCGTGCCCCTGGCCGAGGCCCCCGGGGAGACGGATCCGTACTGGCTGCCGTACTTCGAGGTCACGGACCCGGACGCGGTGGTGTCCAGGACGCAGGAGCTCGGCGGCACGGTCCGTATGCCCGCCACGGACGTGGAGGGCGTCGGCCGCGTGGCCAAGCTGGCCGATCCGTACGGGGCGCGGTTCGCGGTGATCAAGAGCGTGCCGGAGCAGGGCTGACGAGGGCCGCGAGGAGGCCGGTCGGCGGGCGGCCCTCAGCCTGTCGGGGTTCGGGCGGGGGCCGCGCTGGACACCGTCGACGACGAGTCGGCCGCCGAAGCGGGTGCTCGGCTGCGGCGTGCAGGTGAGCAGGGCGGGAAGCCCCACGAGCTGTCCGGGACGGACCAGGACTCCCTCACCTACGCGGTCACGTTCGCCGCGACCGTCGAGCTGCTTCATGACGCCGTACGCCGCTACGCTCCTCTCCCCGCGGACGACATCGACCGTGCGCGACGCGCGACCCGGGGGTCGTTCGAGCGGCCCTCGCCGGGCTGGACATCCTCGCGCCCGGACTGCCCGAGGAGCCACGGGCCGTGGCCGCCCTGATCGAGGTCATGGAGCACGACCCGGACATCGAGGTCGTGCGCTCGGCGGGGGCCGGGCCGGATCGGCCGATCCGAGTCTGCGCGACGCGGAGCCCGGCTTCCGGGTGGCGCTCCTGGAGCATGCGCTGGACCAGCTGCGGGCCCACACCTAGGCGGACGCCCGCCGCACCAGCGTCGTCCGCAGCACGACGCTGGACGCGGCTCCGTCCGTCCCCAGCAACAGACGGGCCATCAACCGGCCCATCTCCTCGATGTCCTGACGGATCGTCGTGAGCGGCGGATCGGTCTGCTCCGCCACCGTCAGCATGTCGTCGAACCCGATCACGGCCACGTCGTCAGGCACGCGCCGTCCCTGCTCACGCAGTACCCGCAGCGCCCCGGACGCCATGAGGTCGTTCGCGGCGAACACGGCGTCGACGTCCGGGCAGCGCTCGAGCAGCTCCCGCATCGCCCGTTCCCCGCCCCCGGGAGTGAAGTCCCCCTCGGCCACCAGCCCCGGACCGGTGTCCCCCATGACGTCGCGGAACCCCTCCAGCCGGTCCACCGCCGACGTCTGGTCCAGGGCACCGGTGATGTGCGCGACGCGGGTGCGGCCGAGGCCCACGAGATGGCGTACGGCGTCCCGCGCCCCACCCCGGTTGTCGCTGTCGACGAACACCACGTCACGGCTGCCGTCGCTCCACCCGGGCCGCCCGCCGAACACCGTCGGGATACCGGCCCGTTGGATCAGTTCGGGCAGCGGATCGTCGAGGTGCAGGGAGAACACGAGCGCCCCGTCGACATGGCCGCCGGCGAGGTAGCGGCCGACCCGGGCGTGGTCGTCGCGTCCCTCGGTCAGCAGCAGGACCAGCTGGTTGTCGTGGGCCGTCAACTCCTTGCTGATGCCCCTGAGTTGCAGCGCGAAGAAGGGGTCGGCGAAGACCCGGGTCTCCGGCTCGGCGACGACGACGGCGATCGCGTCGTGCCGGCGCGTCACCAGGCTGCGGGCGGCCTGGTTGGGCACGTACCCCAATTCCTCCACCGCCCGCCGGACCCGCTCGACGAGTGGCTCCCGCACCCCGTCCCCACCGTTCACCACCCGGGACACGGTGGCCCGCGAGACCCCGGCCCGCTCGGCCACGGCCTCCAGCGTGGGACGCGGCGCTGTCTCGGTCACTTCGGGGCCCTCCTCGCGGTTGCGGATCAGGATAGCCCTGGCCGGAGGAGGCGTGAGAGCGCTCTCCAGGGACCGAGATCCGGTTGCTCACGAGATCGGGACGGCCAGATCATCGGCGTATGGCCACGAGGGCGAGACGCGTCTGAGTGCGGTGGGGCCACGCCACCCGATGATCAACGCCCTGCTGGAGGCGATTTCCTGCTTGCCGCTGCGCGCAGTCGGGCGGAGGACGACCAGGCGCAGGTGCTCGATGCGCTGGGGCGCCCTTCGTGGACCTGCCGTGTCGGCGACGGTAGCGCGGGTGAGCCCTGTTCGACCTCTCCCGTCAGTGATCGTGCTCGTGCGGCTCGTACCCCGGGATCGTGCCGTCCGTCTTCTTCACCAGGAACAGCCCGACCATCCCCATGTCGGAGTGGCTCTGGACGTGGCAGTGGTACATCCACGCGCCCGCCCCGACACCCTCCCCCGCGATGACCTGGAAGCCGAAGGAGTCCGCGGGGCCCACGATCTTGTTGTCGATGACCTGACTCGGGTCGTCGGGGCCGGTGAGCATGCCCGTGCGGTTGTCGGCCCAGCGGTGACCGTGCATGTGGAACGTGTGGTAGTACTCGCCGTGGGTGATCATCACGAACTCGACGCGATCGCCCACCGTGGCCTCGAAGTTCGGCCCGGAGTGCGCCGGCTTGTTGTTGATGAGCATGTCGTTGAAGACGATCGTGTACGTCTTGTCCGGGAGGACGTCGCCCTTGCGCCGCACGATCACCGGACCGTACAGGCCCTTGCGGATACCGCCCGTCCCGTGCTCGGTCCCCACCACATGGTCGTGGTAGTGCCAGTAGCCCGCGCTGCCCGCCCGCCAGGTGCCGTCCCCCCGGCGGCCGGGGGCGTGGGTGCGCCAGGTGTAGGTGCGGGTGCCGCCGGGCTCGACGTCGCTCTTGTTCAACTTGGTGCCGTCACTGGTGATTTCGTAGTCGAGGCCGTGGACGTGGAGGCTCGCCGTGACGTCCATGGTGTTCTCGAACTCGATGTGCAGGGTGTCGCCCTCGTTGAGTTCGATGAGCGGGCCGGGGATCGTGGCCTTGCCCTTGTCGAAGCCGTAGCCCAGCTGCCCGTCGGCGAGCTTCTCGGCGTACAGCTTGATGTGTCTCACCTCGCCCCCGGCCGGTGCGGTCCTGGCCGGTCCGTCGGCGCTCACGGCGTCCGGCGCCAGCGACAACGATGTCGCGACGGCCCCGCTGCCCACGACGGCCGCGCCACCCAGCAGTACTCGTCGGTTGAACCCGCGTCTGTCCACGTGGAACTCCCCACCCTGGTACGGAACTTGCGCAGACGCACCTGTGATGAACCTGTGAGACGGTACCGGCCGTTCCGCTGTTTTTCCACGCTCAGGACAAAGTTGACCCCAACTCGGTCATAGGTATTGGCGAGTTGCGCAAAGAGGTCTAGCTTCCATCGCGCTGTTGCTGTGACCGAGGAGGTGCCCATGCACTTACGAGGACTGAGCGCGAGAAGACGGGTCGGCGTGGCGGGCGTGACCGCCGGGATCGTCGTCGCCGGACTGCTGTCGGGTCCCGCCGCCAGCGCGCGTCCGGCCCCGGAGCCGCCCCTGACAACGATGTCCGTGAAGTCGCCGCCAGGCGGCGCGAATGTACGCGTGCTGGTCTTCTACGGTTCCGCGGCGGCCGGGGAGGAGTCGCCGGTCGTGAACGCGGGGATCGAGACGATCGAGACGATCGGCCTGTCCGGGCCGCCCGAGCAGCGGTTCACGACCGTGGCCACCGACGACGCGTCGGTGTTCACCGACGGGACGAAGCTCGGGCGGTACAACGCGATCGTCTTCCTGACCGGCGGCGGTGACATCCTCGATCCGGAGCAGGAGGCCGGTCTGGAGGCCTACATGGAGGCCGGCGGCGGTTTCGTCGGCGTGCATGACGCGGCGCGCGCCGAGCCGTACTCGGACTGGTTCACCGGTCTGGTCGGCGCCCGTCCGGCGGCCTCCAGTCCAACGGCCGTACAACGGGCCGTCGTCGAGGTCGGCGACCGCGTGCATCCGGCGACCAAGGATCTGCCGGTGCAGTGGAAGCGGCCCGATCAGTGGTTGAACTGGGCCAAGAACCCGTCGGGCGAGGTCCACACCGTGGCCCGGGTCCGCGAGTCGACATATCAGCCGGGCGCGAGCAAGAACGGCTGGGATCATCCGGTGAGTTGGTGCCGTGACTACGACGGCGGCCGTTCCTTCTACACCGGCATGGGCGGCACGGTGTCGTCGTACGACGAGAGCGACTTCCGTGCGCATCTGCGCGGTGCCCTGTTGTGGACCTCGCGGCTGGCGCAGGCCGACTGCAAGGCGACCATCACCGGCAACTACAAGGCGGAGCGTCTCACCCAGCCCAACCAGGCGGGGCAGAACGACCAGATCGGCGAGCCGCACGGCCTGGTCACCGCGCCCGACGGCCGGGTGCTCTACATCGGCCGGGGCGGCGCGGACTCCTCGCAGCCCGTGGTCACCGACTGGAACAACCCCGACATCGGCAAGGGCAGGGGTGAGATCCATGTCTACGACCCGAAGACCAAAAGGGTCACCCTCGCGGGGGCGTTGACGGTCTTCGGCAACAAGGGCGGCGGCGACGAGCTGGTCAAGGTCGAGGAGGGCCTACTCGGCATCGAGCTCGATCCGCGGTTCGAGGACAACGGGTGGGTGTATCTGCACTACACACCGCACGCGCAGATCAACCGCGAGACGCGCATGGCCGAGCGACGAGTCTCCCGGTTCACGCTCGACCCGGCGAGCAACAAGCTGGACCTGGGCAGCGAGAAGGTGCTGCTCAAGTGGCCGGTGCAGATCCACAGTTGCTGCCATGCGGGCGGCGGGATGACCTGGGACTCCACGGGCAACCTGTACATCGCGACCGGTGACAACAACTCCAGTGGCTTCAGCGGTGGTTACTCGGGCAACAACCCGGAGCCGAACTACAAGGGCGTCTCCTTCGCCGACGCGCGGCGCACCGCCGGCAACACCCACAACCTCAACGGCAAGATCCTGCGCATCCACCCGGAGCCGGACGGGACGTACACCCTGCCCGCCGGGAACCTCTTCACCGGGCAGGAGAGCGACGAGGGCGGCGGCAAGACCCGCGGCGAGATCTATGTGATGGGGGTCAGGAACCCCGCCCGTATCTTCGTCGACCACAAGACCGACATCCTGTACGCCGGCTGGGTCGGCCCGGACGCCTCGGCGCCCTCGACGACCTGGGGTCCGGCCAAGTACGACACGTTCGCCGTCATCACCAAGGCGAGCAACCGGGGTTGGCCGTACTGCATGGGCAACAAGCAGCCCTATCGCGACCGCAACCTCCCCGACCCGACGAAGCCGCTGGGCTGGTACGACTGCGACCACCCGAAGAACGAGTCCCCGAACAACGACGGCCTTGTCAACCTGCCGCCGGTCACCGGCAACAACATCTGGTACTCGCCCCAGGGCGGCGCACCGGACTTCCCGCGCGACGCGAACGGCCTCCCTTCCTACAAGCAGGAGGAGTCCACGTATCTGCTGCCGTGGCTGAAGGGCGGCGGACAGGCCGCGATGAACGGACCGGTCTACCGCTACGACACGGCGAGCGCCAGCGAGGTCAAGTGGCCTTCGTACTGGGACGGCAAGTGGTTCGTCGGTGACTTCTACGACGCCGACCAGCCGCGCAACGCCGTCATCACCGACCCGAAGACGCACGGGGACGGCGGACTGCCCGTGCACTCCGAGTCGTTGAAGAAGATCGTGCCCATCGGCAACGACGGCATCAAGAACCTCATGGACTGGAAGTTCGGTCCCGACGGCTCGCTGTACGTGCTCGACTACGGCCGCGGCTTCTTCACCTCGGACGCCAAGTCGGCGCTGTGGCGGGTCACTTACCAGGGCGGAGGTCCTACTCCGGCCGCCGATCTGCTGGCGAGGGGGGCTGCTCGGTGACACAGCGACGAAGAATCTGGACCGCCCTGCTGGCCGCCGTACTGATCATGCTCGGGCTGCAGACGGTGCCCGTCTCCGCCCGGCAGCCCGTGGAGCAGGCAGCCGCCGCCCAGACACTCACCTGGACGGCCGGCGACGACATCACGAAGTACACGTCGGCGCCGGCGACCGCGGTGGCGGGTCAGGCGACGATCGTCTTCGAGAACAGCGTGGCGACCGGCAACACCACCGGTATGCCGCACACGTTGACGTTCGTGACGTCGGACCCCGAGTTCAACAGCGATGTGGAACTCAACATCCTCGCCAACCCGAACGACGACATGGGCGGCCGCCACACCGCCGAGGTCACCCTCACCCCGGGCCGCTACTTCTACCACTGCACGATTCCGGGCCACGGACAGATGCAGGGCATCCTCGTGGTGACCGAGGGCACCGGCGAGGACACCACCGCACCCGCGACGGCGGCGCAGGTGACCGGGACGCAGAACGCGCAGGGCGAGTACGTCGGCTCGGCGAGTGTCGCGATCAGCGCGACGGACAACGAGGGCGGATCCGGGGTCGACGGCATACAGTACGCGGTCGGCGATACCGGTGACTGGCTGCCGTACACCACCCCGGTCGTCGTCGACCAGGTCGGCAGCCACAAGGTCCGCTACCGGGCGCTCGACAAGGCGGGCAATGTGTCCGCAGAGAAGAGCGTCCAGTTCACGGTGGTCCCCCCGCCCTCCGACGACACCGCTCCCCCGGACACCTCGGCGACGGTGACCGGCGAGCAGAACGCCGACGGGGCGTATCTCGACATGGCGACGGTGACCGTGTCCGCCTCGGACACCGGCTCCGGGGTCAACACCATCGAGTACGCCGTCGGCGACGGGGCCTGGCAGGCGTACACCGCGCCCGTGATGGTGCACCAGCTCGGCACCCACACCGTGCGCTACCGGGCCACCGACAAGGCGGGCAACGTCGCCGCCGAGAAGAGCGTGCGGTTCACGGTCGTCGCGACACCCACCCCGGACACCACACCGCCGGTGACGGGGGTGACCGTCGAGGGCACGAAGAACTCGGCCGGGGCCTATGTCGGCAACGCCAAGGTGACCGTGAGCGCGACGGACGAGCACGGTGGGTCCGGTGTCGACCGGATCGAGTACTCGATCGACGGTGGACCGTACATCGCATACACCACACCGGTGATCGTCGACCGCGCCGGCGCCCACACCCTGGCCTACCGGGCCACCGACAAGGCGGGCAACACCGCCGCCGCTCGCACGGTGACCTTCACCGTCGTGTCCAGCCAGGTCCCCGCACCCAACTGCCCCGAGTTCGACGAGCGGTTGACGGTGATCGTCGGCGAGGTCGACTCGGGTGTGCCCAACCGGTTCACCAACAGCCGGTGCCGTATCAACGAGTTGATCGAGGACGAGAAGGAGTGGACCTCCCACGCGCTGTTCGTCAAGCACGTGAAGACGGTCCTCGACAAGCTCCTGAGGGAAGGGGTCGTCGACCAGCGCGAGTACGACGCCATCCAGAAGGCCGCCCGGCAGTCCGGGATCGGCGAGCCCGGGCAGACCGAGGGGTATCGGAAGATCCTGGACGGCAGCGCCGATTCGTTCGCCAAGTGGCAGCAGGTGGGCGGCGGTTCGTTCGGACTGAACACCGACGGGTCGATCACCTCCGGCACGACCAAGGCCGGGCTCGGCATGCTGTGGTTCCCGGAGCGCAAGTACGGCGACTTCTCGCTGCGGCTCCAGTGGCGGGACGACGCGCCGGGCACCGGCAACGCCAACTCCGGTGTGTTCGTGCGCTTCCCGTGGATCCACGACCATCCGGAGGAGTCACGGCCGGAGTGGGTCGCCATCAAGTACGGGCACGAGGTGCAGGTCCTGGACCGGCCCGACGGCGACATGTACAAGACGGGCTCGGTCTACGGCTTCGACCGCGTGGGTCTGGCCGGCGCGGGCGTGACCCAGAAGGGCACCTGGAACGACTACGAGATCCGGGTGGTCGACCAGCACTACTCGGTCTACCGCAACGGCGTGCTGATCAACGAGTTCGACAACATCGGCGGCCAGGACTTCACCCCGCCCCGCTCGGACGACCCGGGCACGGACGGGCGACGGTTCGCCTCCGGCTACCTCGGACTCCAGGTGCACGGCACCACGGACGTGGTCTCGTACCGGGACATCAGGATCAAGGAGTTGTGAGCACCGCTCTCCGGTGACCCCAGGGGTGCGGCCCACCGCGGTGACGGTGGGCCGCACCCCGCAAACGGTTTGCCCGGCGGCAAGGCCACGTGCGAGCCTGCTGCCGTTCCCTCCCGACAGCCCCGACAGCCCCGACAGGACAGGTCATGACACTAGGCATGGTGCTCGGCGACGTCCCCGCTCGCGCTTCGACGCGGGAGCGGTAGCCCCGGCGCTCACAGAGAGCCCACCTGCCCTTTCACCGCGGCCACGCCATCGCGTCGGCCGCTTCTCGTGCTCCTCGTCGAAGTGCTCTTCGTGTATCCGCACGTTCGACCACGAGGAGTTCACCGTGTCCACCATCTCCTGGACCGAGCCCCGCACCGACACCGTCCGACACGCCCGCTGGCACTCCGAGAGCGCGGCCCCCGCCCCGCGGCGCGTCGTCGTCGACGACCGGATGCGCGCCGACACCGCCCACCGGCTGGCCTGCGAGGGCACCGCGCTGCTCTGGCAGGGCGACTTCCCCCACGCGCGCCGGCTCCTGGAGGCCGTCGGCCGTCGCATCGACCGCAAGCCACCACGGCCCGGCGACAGCCCGAGCGAGTCCTTCCATCTGTACCGCAGGGCGCGCGGCCACCGGGCCCGGGTCCTGGGCCGTCTCGTGGTACCGCTGGCCGACGACCACGCTCTGACCCTGCCCAGGGCCCCGGACGTCCGTGCGGCATGCGCCGCGGCCTACGGCCCGCCCCGCGGCCCCGTGGTCATCTCCCTCAGGGAGTTGCTGGGCGTGCTCGGAGCACACGAGTGGCGCCGCAAGGGCGTCGAGGTACCCGCCCTCGGCGGCGCCCGCGTCCACCCCCACTACGGCGTGTTCTCCCCGGTCAGGGGCGAGTACGTGGACCTCGTCGCGACGGCGCCCCTTCCCGCGCCCGCTCCCCTCCCCTTGACCGCTCCCCGCACCGCGTTCGACCTGGGCACCGGGACGGGAGTGCTCGCCGCCGTGCTGGCCCGCCGGGGGTTCCGTCGCGTCACGGCCACCGACATCAGCCCGCGCGCCCTGGCCTGCGCCCGTGAGAACGTCCGCCGGCTGGGCCTTGCCGAGCGCGTCGGGGTGACGGGTCCGGGACTGTTCCCCGAGGGGCGCGCCGACGTCGTCGTCTGCAACCCGCCCTGGCTCCCGGCCCGGCCGTCCTCCGCACTGGAACAGGGCGTCTACGACCCGGGCGGCACCATGCTCCACGCGTTCCTGGACGGACTGGCCGGCCATCTCGCACCGGGCGGCGAGGGCTGGCTGGTCCTGTCGGACCTGGCCGAGCATCTGGGGCTTCGCACACGCGGCGAGCTGTTGTCGGCGATCGAGGGCGCGGGTCTGCGGGTATGCGGGAGGATCGACACCAGGCCGCGTCACCGCCGCGCGACGGACCCCGGTGATCCCCTCCACGCGGCCCGCGGCCGGGAGACGACCTCGCTGTGGCGTCTGGCCGCCCGCACCTGATCCACCGTCACGTGTCGTCGTGTCTGGCCCGGCTCGGCTGTACCCGCTTGGGCTCTCCCGGCATCTTCGGGTACTCGGGCGGGTACGGCAGGTCGCCCAGACCGTGGTCGTGCTCGTCCTGGCGTGCCAGTTCCAGCAGCGCGTCGAGCGAGAAGGCGTGATCGTCCATGTCCGCGTGCACATCGCCGAGTTCGGCGAAGCGCGCGGGCATGGTCGCGAGGTCGAAGTCCCGGGGGCGCGCCTGGCCGACCTCGTCCCAGCGCAGGGGTGCGGAGACCGGGGCGTGCGGGCGGGGTCGTACGGAGTAGGCGGACGCGATGGTGCGATCTCTGGCGGTCTGGTTGTAGTCGATGAAGATGCGCTCGCCGCGCTCCTCCTTCCACCACCTGATCGTCACCTGGTCCGGCATCCGCCGTTCCATCTCCCGGCCCACCGCGATCGCGGCCCTGCGGACCTGTGTGAAGGTCCAGCGGGGTTCGATCGGCACGAACACATGCAGGCCCCGTCCGCCGGACGTCTTCGGCCAGCCGCGCAGTCCGCCGAACTCCTCCAGGACGGCGCGGAGTTCACCCGCCGCGCGCACGGCGTCGTCGTAGTCCGTGCCGGGCTGCGGGTCGAGGTCGATGCGGAGTTCGTCGGGTCGGTCGACGTCGTCGCGCCGTACCGGCCAGGGGTGGAAGGTGAGCGTGCCGTACTGGGCGGCCCACAGGACGGCGGCCTCCTCGGTGGGACACATCTCGTCGGCGCTGCGGCCGCTGGGGAAGGTGATGTGGGCGGTCGGGATCCAGTCGGGCATGTTCTTCGGTGCGCGCTTCTGGAAGAAGGACTCGCCGCTCACGCCGTCCGGGTAGCGCTCCAGGGTGGTGGGGCGGTTGCGCAGGGCGCGCAGGATGCCGGGGGCGACCGCCTGGTAGTAGCGGGCCAGGTCGAGCTTGGTGAACCCGCGCTCCGGGAAGAAGATCTTGTCCGGACTGGACAGCCGGACGGTCCGGCCGCCCGCCTCCAGTTCCACCGCGTCACCCATGCGAGCCACGGTAGGCGTACCACGCAAACCTCGCACACCGGGCATATAAGGCTTCGCGGGCGCAGAATCGACAGCATGGATCTGCCGGTGATGCCGCCCGTGAAGCCGATGCTCGCCAAGTCGGTGGCCAGGATCCCGCCGGACATGCAGTACGAGGCGAAGTGGGACGGGTTCCGGGCGATCGTGTTCCGCGACGGGGCCGAGGTCGAGCTGGGCAGCCGTACCGGAAAGTCGCTGACCAGGTACTTCCCCGAGCTCGTGGCCGCTCTCCAGGACAGGGTCCCCGAGCGCTGTGTGCTGGACGGGGAGATCGTGATCGCGCGGGACGGCCGTCTGGACTTCGACGCGCTCACCGAGCGCATCCACCCGGCGGCCTCCCGGGTCCGTACGCTCGCCGAGCGGACACCGGCGTCCTTCGTCGCCTTCGACCTGCTGGCCCTCCAGGACGAGTCACTCCTGGACGTCCCGCAGAACGACCGCAGAAAGCTGCTGACCAGGGCATTGTCCGGGGTGATCGCCCCCGTGCACGTGGCCCCGGCGACCACGGACATCGAGGTGGCTCAGCGGTGGTTCGAGCAGTACGAGGGGGCGGGGCTCGACGGGGTGATCGCCAAGCCGCTCACCCTGCGCTACCGCCCGGACGAACGTGCCATGTTCAAGATCAAGCACGAGCGCACGGCGGACGTCGTCGTCGCCGGCTACCGCTTCCACAAGAGCGGCCCGGTCGTCGGCTCGCTCCTGCTCGGCCTCCACGACGACGAAGGCACCCTCCAGCACGTGGGCGTGTCGGCCGCCTTCCCGATGAAGCGGCGCGCCGAGCTGGTGGCGGAGCTGGAGCCGCTGCGCATGGAGGACGCCGGCGGACATCCCTGGGCGGCCTGGTCGCAGGAGGCGGCCCACGAGAGCGCCCGGCTGCCCGGGGCGCCGAGCCGCTGGTCGGGCAAGAAGGACCTGTCGTGGGTGGCGATCCGGCCGGAGCGGGTGGCCGAGGTGGCGTACGACCACATGGAGAACGGCGTACGGTTCCGCCACACGGCCCGCTTTCGCCGCTGGCGCCCGGACCGGGAGCCGGAGAGCTGCACCTACGCGCAGCTGGAGGAGCCCGTCAGGTACGACCTGAACGAGATCCTGGGCTGACCGCCGCGATGATCCGTCAGAAGGGCCCTAGGGCCGCATCAGCACCTTCACCGCGCCGTCCTGCTTCTTCTGGAACATCTCGTACGCGTGCGGGGCGTCCGACAGCGGCACATGGTGGGTCGCGAAGTCGTCGACGCCGAGCGGGTCCTCGTCGGTCAGGTACGGGATGATCTCGTCGCTCCAGCGCCTCACGTTGGCCTGGCCCATCCGGATCTGGAGCTGCTTGTCGAACATGGTGAGCATGGGCAGCGGGTCGGCCATGCCGCCGTAGACGCCGGACAGCGAGATCGTGCCGCCGCGGCACACCAGCTCGATGGCCGTGTGCAGGGCGGCGAGCCGGTCGACGCTGAACCGTTCCGCGAACGGTCCGCTGATCCGGCGCGGCAGCAGGGCGGAGGCCTGCTGGGCCAGCCGGGCGACCGCACTGCCGTGGGCCTCGGTGCCCACCGCGTCGATCACCGCGTCGGGGCCCCGGCCGTCGGTCTCGTCGCGGATGGCCTGGACGAGCTCCTTCTCGCTGTCGAAGCTCCTCAGGTCGTACGTCTGCACACCACGCGCGCGTGCCCGGCGCAGTCGCTCGCTCACCAGGTCCACCCCGAACACCTGCCCGGCGCCCCGCACCTGTGCCACTCGGCAGGCCATGTCGCCGATGGGTCCGAGGCCGAGCACGGCGACGCTGCCGCCCTCGGGGACGTCCGCGTAGGCGACGGCCTGCCAGGCGGTGGGCAGCACGTCGGAGAGGTAGACGAAGCGGTCGTCCGACGGACCCTCGGGCACCTTGATGGGGCCGTACTGGGCCTGCGGGACGCGCAGGTACTCGGCCTGGGCGCCCGGGACCGCGCCGTAGAGCCGGGTGTAGCCGAACAGGGCCGCGCCCATGCCCTCGCTGGTGACCTGTGTGGTCTCGCACTGGGTCGGCAGCGAGTTGAGGCACATCCAGCAGTTGCCGCAGGCGATCTGGAACGGCACCACGACCCGGTCGCCCGCCTTCAGGTCCGGTACCGCCGCGCCGACCTCCTCGACGATGCCCATCGGTTCGTGTCCGAGGATGTCGCCCGGCGTCATGAACGGGGTGAGCACCTCGTACAGATGCAGGTCGGAGCCGCACAGCCCGGTGGAGGTGATGCGGATGACCGCGTCCGTGGGTTCCTGGATCCCCGGATCGGGCACGTCCTCCACCCGCACGTCCCGCTTGCCCTGCCAGGTCACTGCCTTCATCACGCCACTCCCTTCGGCCCCTGCGCAGGCGCCCCGGGTACCCGGGGCGCCTGCGCCGAACCGCGCTGTGGGCCGCTCGGCGTAGCAACGCGCTCCTCAGAGGTATTCACCTCGGCCGATCAAATCCCACCGGGTATGGCCACCAATGAACACATAAGCGCACAATCAGTGAAACGAGACTTGGGTGGCGACGGTGGGCATGGGACGAAGGGCGCGCAAGAGACGCGCCATGACTACGGCGGCGCTCCTGACCGCCGCACTGACAATTTCCCTGGCGGCGGGCTGCACAGGCACCGAGCAGCCCGGCCCGGCCGACGACGGACGAGGCACGGACCAGACCCAGGACCAGGACCAGGAACCGAGCCAGGAGCCCTCACAGAGCGGGCTGACCGGTGAGTCGGCGCTCGCCGTGAAGATCGACAACGCACGGGCGGCCCGCCCGCACACGGGCACCGACTCCGCGGACATCATCTACGCCGAGCAGGTCGAGGGCGGACTGAGCCGGCTGATGGCGGTGTACGCGACCAGGCTTCCCAAGGTCGTCGGGCCGGTGCGCAGCGCCCGGGAGTCCGATCTGGAGCTGCTGCGCCAGTTCGACCACCCGACGCTCGCCTTCTCCGGTGCCCAGGGCAAGCTGATGCCGCTGATCGACAAGGCGCCGCTGAACCCGCAGACACCCGACAAGACGTCAGGCGCCTACTACCGGGGCACCGACAAGCCCTCCCCGCACAACCTCTATCTGCGCCCGGACCGCCTGATGCCCTCGGTTCCGGGCGCGGACGCCCTGACGACCGGCTTCACCTACGGCGCCGCCCCGTCGTCCGGCGGGACGAAGGACACCTCGGAGACCGTGCGCTACCCGGCGGCCACCTTCCGGTTCACCTGGTCCTCCAGCCGGGACCGCTATCTGGTCTCGATGGACGGCACGCCGACCGTCACGACCGCCGGCAAGCGGCTCGCCCCGGCGACGGTCGTCGTGCAGTACGTGAAGATCCGCAAGTCCGACTTCCACGACTTCCTCGGCAACAACACGCCGTACACCGAGACGGTGGGCTCCGGGAAGGCGAAGGTGCTGCGGGACGGGAAGGCGTACACCGTCGACTGGAAGCGCGAGAAGGCGAGGGACGGTACGACGTTCACGACGAGTGGCGGCGAGCCGGTGAACTTCGCCCAGGGGCAGGTCTGGGTGCTCTTCGCCAAGGCCTAGCGCTGGGCGACGAGGGGTTCCGCGGGGTTGCGGAGCCCCTCGGCCGCGTCCGAGACCCGCTGGATCAGGTCGAAGAAGACGGACTGCTCCTCGGCGGAGAGCGGGGCCAGGAAGACCTGGTTCATCCGGGCGGTGCGCACGGTGAGCTTGCGGTGGGTGCGCAGCCCGTCGTCGGTGAGGCGCAGCAGGAACCGCCGGCCGTCCTGCGGGTCGCGCACCTTGTCGACCAGCCCGCGGCGGCCGAGACGGCTGATCACCTCGGCGATGGTGGACCGGTCCAGACCCACCCGCTCCCCCACCGTGCGCTGGTCGAGGCCCGGCTCGGCGACGAGCGCGTTGAGGACCGCGAACTGCGGCGAGGTGATCTCCTCCGAGACCATCGTGTTCCAGAGCAGGTAGTGCGCCTGCTGGAGCCGCCGGGCCAGGTGCCCGGGGTGGGTGGTGAGATCCACCGCGGCCATGTGCGCTCCCGAGGTCGAATTCGTAAGTGCACTGAACGATACCGGGCCAGGCGCAGACTGTCTGCAAGGTCGCCCACCCGTGTGACCTCACAGTTCTCCCGGGTCTTGACGTCTCACCCGTCCAGTGACAGCGTGAAGGAAACTTCACGGAAATACTCAGTGCCCTGATTAATCAGTGGGATGGAGCTTCACGCATGGACAAGGTGGTCGCCACCGCCGCCGAGGCGGTGGCCGATGTGCCGGACGGCGCGACACTCGCCGTCGGCGGCTTCGGACTCAGCGGTGTGCCGAACGTGCTGATCCAGGCCCTGTACGAGCGTGAGGTCAGCGGCCTCGGCGTGGTCTCCAACAACTGCGGCGCCATGGAGTCCGGGCTCGCGGTCCTGCTCGCCGCGGGCCGCATCGCGCGGGTGACCGGCTCCTACATCGGGGCCAACAAGGAGTTCGCGCGGCAGTACCTGTCCGGCGAGCTCGAGGTCGAGATGATCCCGCAGGGCACGCTCGCCGAGCGGCTGCGCGCCGGTGGCGCGGGCATCCCGGCCTTCTTCACCCCGGCCGGGGTGGGCACCCAGGTCGCCGAGGGCGGACTGCCGTGGCGCTACGACGGTGAGGGCGGCGTCGCGCTCGCCTCGCCGCCCAAGGAGGTGCGGGAGTTCGACGGCACCGAGTACGTGCTGGAGCGCGGGATCCGCACGGACTTCGCGCTGGTGCGGGCAGCCAGGGGCGACCGGCACGGGAACCTCGTCTTCAACAGGTCCACGCGCAACTTCAACCCCCTCGCGGCGATGGCCGGCCGGGTGACGATCGCCGAGGTCGAGGAGCTCGTCGAGCCGGGCGAGATCGAACCGGACGCGGTGCATCTGCCGGGGATCTTCGTACAGCGGGTGGTGGCACTGACTCCGGAGCAGGCCGCCGACAAGCGGATCGAGCAGCGGACGGTGAGCAGCTGATGGCCTGGACACGCGAGCAGATGGCCGCGCGCGCGGCGCGCGAGCTGCAGGACGGGCAGTACGTCAACCTCGGCATCGGCCTGCCCACGCTGATCCCCAACTACCTCCCGTCCGGTGTCGAGGTGATCCTGGAGTCCGAGAACGGCATCCTGGGCACCGGCCCCTACCCCACCGAGGACCAGGTCGACCCGGACCTGATCAACGCCGGCAAGGAGACCGTCACGGTCCTGCCCGGTGCCTCCTTCTTCGACTCGGCGCTGTCCTTCTCGATGATCCGCGGCGGCCACATCGACGTCGCCGTGCTGGGCGCCATGCAGGTCTCCGCCAAGGGCGACCTCGCCAACTGGGCCATCCCCGGCAAGCTGATCACCGGGATCGGCGGCGCGATGGACCTCGTCCACGGCGCCCGTACCGTCATCGTGGTCATGACCCACACCGCCAAGGACGGCTCCGCGAAGATCCTCGAGGAGTGCGCGCTGCCGTTGACCGGCAAGGGGTGCGTGGACCGGATCATCACCGACCTGGGCGTGATCGACGTGACGCCGGAAGGACTCGTGCTGAACGAGGCCGCCCCCGGAGTCCTGGTCGACGAGATCATCGCCAAGACCGACGCCAAGCTGACCGTCGCGGAGGAACTGCTGTGAAGCCCGTCTACCTCGTCGACGCGGTCCGCACCCCGATCGGCCGCTACAACGGCGGCCTGTCCTCGGTGCGCCCGGACGACCTGGCCGCCCACGCCATCCGCGAACTCCTCGCCCGTACGCCCGACCTGGACCCCTCCCGCGTCGAGGACGTCTACTTCGGCAACGCCAACGGCGCCGGCGAGGAGAACCGCAACGTCGCCCGCATGGGCGCCCTGCTCGCGGGCCTGCCGACCTCGGTCCCCGGCGTCACCGTCAACCGCCTGTGCGCGTCCGGCCTGGAGGCGGTCATCCAGGCCGCCCGCGCCATCGCGGTCGGCGACGCCTCCATCGCCGTGGCGGGTGGCGTGGAGTCGATGACCCGGGCGCCGTACGTGCTGCCCAAGAACGACCGGGCCTTCCCCGCCGGGCACACCGAGCTGTACTCGACCACGCTCGGCTGGCGCATGGTCAACCCGAGGATGGACCCGCAGTGGACCGTCCCGCTGGGTGAGTCGGCCGAACTCATCGCCGACAAGCACAAGATCACGCGTGAGCAGCAGGACGAGTTCGCGCTGGCCTCGCACCAGAAGGCGGCCAGGGCGCAGGAGGCCGGGCTCTTCGACGCCGAGCTCGCGCCCGTGTCGATCCCGCAGCGCAAGGGCGACCCGGTGGTCTTTGGCGTCGACGAATGCGTACGGGCCGATGCCTCTCTGGCCGCGATGGCGAAGCTGAAGCCGTCGTTCCGTAAGGACGGCGGCACCGTCACCGCGGGGAACGCTTCCCCCTTGAACGACGGTGCGGCGGCGCTGCTGCTGGTGGACGAGGAGGGCCTGCGGGCCACGGGGCGGGAGCCGCTCGCCCGGATCTCCGCGACCGGTGTGAACGCCCTCGACCCGGACTACTTCGGGCTCGCCCCCGTAGAGGCGGTTACGCGTGCACTGGCCAAGGCGGGCAAGGGGTTTGACGATCTGTCGGTCCTGGAGCTCAACGAGGCCTTCGCCGCGCAGGTGCTCGGATGTGTCGCCGAATGGCCCGAGTTCGACCCGGCGATTCTCAATCCGCAGGGCGGGGCGATTGCGCTCGGGCATCCGCTGGGCGCTTCCGGTGCCCGCCTTGCCGGTACGGTCGCCCACCAACTTGCTCGCAAGGGCAGTGGAGTTGGTGTCGCTACGTTGTGCATCGGCGTCGGGCAAGGACTCGCACTCGTCCTGGAACGCTAGGCATCGATCGCGACTGCGGGCCGGCTGCGGCTGATCGCGCAGTTCCCCGCGCCCCTGAAAGGGCGCGACCCCGGACCCCGAGTTTCCAGAAACCCCAGGACCTCCCCATGACACTCACCCAGCACGACATCGACCAGGAGATCGCGGCCGAGCACGCCGCCTACGAGAAGCGGGTCGCCGACGGTGCGCCAGTCGAGCATCAGCCGCGCCGCGACTACGCGCCGTACCGCTCCTCGGTCCTGCGCCACCCCAAGCAGCCGCCGATCACGATCGACGTGTCCAAGGACCCGGAGCTGGTGGAGCTGCACTCCCCCGCCTTCGGAGAGCGGGACATCACCGAGATCGACAACGACCTCACCCGGCAGCACAACGGTGAGCCGATCGGTGAGCGGATCACCGTCTCCGGGCGGCTGCTCGACCGCGACGGGCGCCCGCTGCGCGGTCAGTTGGTCGAGATCTGGCAGTCCAACTCGGCCGGCCGGTACGCCCACCAGCGCGAGCAGCACGACGCCCCGCTGGACCCGAACTTCACGGGCGTCGGCCGCACCCTCACCGACGGCGACGGCCACTACCACTTCACGACGATCCAGCCGGGCCCGTACCCGTGGCGTCAGCACCTCAACGCCTGGCGCCCGGCACACATCCACTTCTCGTTCTTCGGCACGGCGTTCACCCAGCGGCTCGTGACGCAGATGTACTTCCCGGCCGACCCGCTGTTCCCGTACGACCCGATCATCCAGTCGGTGACGGACGACGCGGCCCGGCAGCGCCTCGTCGCGACGTACGACCACAACCTGTCGGTGCCGGAGTTCTCGATGGGCTACCACTGGGACGTCGTGCTCGACGGCCCGAACGCCACCTGGATCGAAGAAGGGCGCTGACCTGCCATGACGAAGATCGACATCAGCCGTCCCGAGACGGTGCTGCCCACGCCGTCGCACACGGTCGGGCCCTTCTACGGCCACGCCCTCCCCTTCCCCGGCGGCGGCGACATCGCGCCCGTCGGCCACCCCGACACCATCGCGGTCCAGGGATACATCTACGACGGCGAGGGCAACCCGCTGCCGGACGCGTTCGTGGAGCTGTGGGGCGCCGACCCGGACGGCAACGTATCGACGGTCGACGGCTCCATGCGGCGCGACCCGTCGAGCGGCGGCTTCCTGGGCCGCAACGGCGTGGAGTTCACCGGCTGGGGGCGCATCCAGACCGACGCCAACGGCCACTGGTCCGCGCGGACGCTGCGGCCGGGCGCCCGAGGTCTGAGCGCGCCGTACCTCAGCGTGTGCGTCTTCGCGCGCGGGCTCCTCGTGCACCTCTACACCCGGATCTACCTCCCGGGCGACGACGCGGCGCTCGCCGCCGACCCGCTGCTCTCCCAGGTGGACGAGGCGCGCCGGGGCACGCTCATCGCGACGGACGACGCCAAGGGGACCTACCGTTTCGACATCCGCCTTCAGGGCGAAGGCGAGACGGTCTTCCTGGAGTTCCAGTGACTTCTGCCGAACCCGACGCCGGTCTGCTCGCCCCCGGGTGGGCCGGATCCCCCGCCGCCTCCGCGACGAGCGACGCCGCGTATCTGCGCGCGCTGCTCGACGCGGAGGCCGCACTGACGCGCGCCCAGGCGGCGCTGGGCCTGGCTCCCGAGGAGGCCGCCGCGGCGGTGACCGCGGCTGCCCGGTCCGGGGACTTCGACGCCCGGGACATCGCCGTACGGGCGCGCGGGGGCGGCAACCCGGTGATCCCGCTCGTCGCCGACCTCACGAAGGCGGTCGGCGGGCAGTACGGGCCGTACGTGCATCGGGGTGCGACGAGCCAGGACATCATGGACACGGCGACGGTGCTGGTGGCCGTGCGCACCCTCGACCTGGTCCGTGCCGACCTCGGGCGCACGGCGGCGGCGCTGGCCAGGCTGGCCGCCGAGTACCGGGACACCGTGATGCCGGGACGCACGCTCACCCAGCACGCCGTGCCGACGACCTTCGGGCTGAAGGCGGCCGGGTGGCGGTCGCTGGTACTGGACGCACGGGACCGGATCACGGCCGTACGCAACGCGCTGCCCGCCCAACTCGGCGGTGCGGCCGGGACGCTGGCCGCCTTCACCGCGTACGGCGCCACCGACCCGACCGCGCTGCCGGCGGCGTACGCCCGGGAGCTCGGCCTTAAGGCGCCCGAGCTTCCCTGGCACACCCTGCGCACCCCGATCGCCGATCTCGCCGGATGTCTGGCGTTCACGGCCGGAGCCCTGGGGAAGGTCGCCACGGATGTGCTCACGCTGGCCCGTACCGAGATCGCCGAGGTCTCGGAGGGCAGCGGCGGCGGTTCGTCGGCGATGCCGCACAAGGCGAATCCCGTACGGTCCACGCTGATCGCGGCCGCGGCCCGGCGGGCGCCGCAGCTCGCGGCCACGCTGTACGGGTCGCTGACGGCCGAGGACGAGCGGCCGGCCGGCGCCTGGCACGCGGAGTGGGAACCGCTGCGGGACCTGCTCCGGCTGGTCGGCGGCGCCGCCCGTGACGCCGCGGAACTCTCCGAAGGGCTGCGGGTGCACGCGGAGGTGATGCGTGAACACCTGGGCCTCACCCACGGGTTGATCGTCTCCGAGCGGCTCTCCGCCGAACTGGCGCCGGTCCTGGGCCGGGCGCGCGCCAAGGCCCTGCTGACCGAGCTGGCGAAGCGCACCTACGCCGAGGGCCGCAGCCTGGGCGAACTCCTGGCGGAGGAAGCGGAGTTGAAGGGTGTCGACCTCGACAGCCTCGCCGACCCCGCCCGTTACACGGGGGCCGCAGCCACCCTCACCGATCGTGCTCTGGAGCGACGTTGACCGAGAAACTCCTCAACCACCATGCCGAGGGCCCCGCTTCGGCTCCCCCGCTGATCCTCGGACCGTCGCTCGGGACGTCGTACGCCCTGTGGGACAAGGTCGCGCCCGAGCTCTCCCTCACCCACCGGGTGGTCCGCTGGGATCTGCCGGGGCACGGCGGCGGCGCGGCCGGCCTGATCGGTCCCGGCGCCGGCATCGGTGACCTCGCCGACCTCGTGCTCGCGCTCGCGGACTCGCTCGGCATCGAGCGGTTCGCGTACGCGGGGGTGTCGCTGGGCGGCGCGGTCGGGCTGCACCTGGCCGTGCACCATCCGGAGCGGGTGTCGTCGCTGGCCGTGATCTGCTCGTCGTCGCACTTCAACGGCTCCAGGTCCTGGCAGGAGCGGGCCGCGCAGGTCCGCGCCGAGGGCATGGACCGGCTCGTGGAGAGTGCCGACGCCCGCTGGTTCACGCCCGGCTTCACGGTGCCCCGGCTCGTCCAGGACCATCGGGACGCCGACCCCGAGGCCTACGCCGCCTGCTGTGACGCGCTCGCCGCCTTCGACATCCGGGAGCGGCTGGCGGAGATCTCCGCGCCCACCCTGCTCGTCGCGGGCCGGGAGGATCCGGCGACCCCGCCGGCACATCTGCGGGAGATCGCGGACGCGGTGCCGGGCGCCGCGCTCGTCGAGCTCCCCGGGGCCTCGCATCTGGCGGTCGCGCAGTGCCCGGAGGCCGTGCTGACCGCTCTGCGCGCACACTTCGACGGTGGCGCCAAGCGGGGCATGGAGGTGCGGCGCGAGGTGCTCGGCGACGCGCACGTGGACCGGGCACAGGCCCGGCAGTCGCCCTTCACCGCGCGATTCCAGGACTTCATCTCGCGCTACGCGTGGGGCGAGATCTGGACCGACCCGACGCTCAGCCGCCGCGAGCGCAGCATGATCACACTGACCGCGCTGGTCGCCCACGGGCACTACGACGAGCTGGCCATGCATGTCCGGGCGGCCCGGCGCAACGGTCTGACGCCGGAGGAGATCGGCGCGGTACTGCTCCAGACGGCCGTGTACTGCGGGGTTCCGGCGGCCAACTCGGCGTTCGCCGCCGCGCAACGCGTGCTGGCGGAAGAAGAAGGGTGACCCTGCCGGTCGTAGCTGCGGCAACGTCACGCACATGCCTCCACCGCGGGCCTACGGTGGAGGCATGTCCACGATTCTGATCACCGGTGCCACCTCCGGACTCGGCCACCACCTCGCCTTCGAGCTGGTCCGCTCCGGCCATGTCGTGCTCGCCCACGGCCGCGATCCGGGCCGTACCGAGCGGCTCGTCGAGGAACTGCGCACCGAGGGCGACGCCGAGGCGTTCGTGGCCGATCTGGCCTCGCTGGCCGAGGTGCGGGAGCTGGGCGCACGGGTCGCCGACGCCCGCCCCGACCTGGACGTACTGATCAACAACGCGGGCGTCGGAGCGGGCGCGCCGGGCACGGGGCGCGAGTTGAGCGCCGACGGCCACGAACTGCGGCTCGCGGTCAACTACTTGGCGCCGGTGGCCCTGACCCGTGCCCTGCTGCCGGTGCTGCGCGCGAACGCGCCCACCCCCATCGTCAACGTGGGCTCGGTCGGCCAGGACCCCGTCGACTTCGACGACATCGGGTTCCGTCGCGGATACGACGGTTTCGCGGCGTACCGACGCGCCAAGTTCGCCCTGGCGGCCCATACGTTCACCCTGGCCGAGGAGTTGGCCGGTACGGGCGTCGCGGTGAACGTCCTGCACCCGGCGACGTTCATGGACACGGCGATGGTGCGCGAGGGCGAGTTCACACCGCGGAGCACGGTGGCGGACGGCGCGCCGGGTGTACTGGCCCTGGCCACACAGGACTTGGGGACAGGCGGCTACTTCGACGGAACGCGTCCGGCCCGGGCGCACGAGGAAACGTACGACAGGGAGATGCAGAAGCGCCTGGAGGAGGTCACAGACCAACTCCTCGCGCTGTAGCGCCCCTTAAGGGGCGCGGGGCTGTATCGATATGCGGCTCCGCCGCGTGGGCGCGACCAGCCACACACAGCCTGCGGCCTGCACCTCACCGCAGTCCCCTCCCCGTCTCCAGCACCTCCCGCGCCTGCGCCACAAGCCCATCCGCCCCACACGACCGTGCCAACGCCAAGCCCCGATGGATCTCGGCAACCGACCGCGCAGCGATCCCGTACTCCACCCGCGCGGCCGCATGCTCGTACTGACAGGGCGAGGACTCCAGATACGTCACCGCCTGGGACAGCAACCGCACCGCCCGCTGCCCCGTCTCCAGCGCGGCAGCGCACCGCAGCGCCTCCCCGATCGCCGTGTCCGTGCCGAAGCGCTCGGCGCGGCGCCGGGCGTCGGAGGCGAGTTGGGCCGCGCGGACCGGGTCCGTCGTGGAGAGAGCGCGGGCCAGGTCGAGCGCCCAGGGGACCATCACCGGGTTGAGATGGCCGCGGGCGGTCGCCGCCTTCTCCGCGGCCTCCAGCTCGTTGACCGCGTCCTGGGTGCGGCCGACGGCGAGCAGCAGCCGGCCGCGTACGGATTGCGGGTCGGGCAGCACGATGGTGGACGGGTAGGGCGGGGCGAAACCGTACTGTTCGGCGACCTCCCAGGCCTCGTCGACATGGCCGCGGGCGAGCAGCGTGTCGACGAGGTTGCAGGTCGCCGACCAGTACAGGGGCAGTCCCCGGCCGACACGCTCGGCGATGCGCAGGGACTCGCGCAGCGTGGACTCGGCCTCCCTGAGGCGGCCGCGCCGGCGGTGCGCGAAGCCGAGGAAGGCGTGGGCCAGGGCGAGGTGGCCGCCGCTCCAGCCGGCCGACTCGTAGGTACGCAGGGCCTCGGTGAACATGCTCTCGGCGCGGTCGAGCCGGTCGGTGTAGGTGTAGGAGCTGGCGAGCATCATGAGGATCTCGAGGCCCCACTCGGTGTCGGTCCAGCCGAGTCCGGGTGCCAGGCGGCCGTTGACGAGGGCGCGGTCGCTCAGCTCGACGACGACCTCCGCGTTCTCCCCGTGGGTCATGGCGTCGAAGCCGCGCAGGATGAGCAGGGCGCGCTCGGAGTTGTCGCGTCCGGTGCAGGTCGCGGCGAGTTCGGCGAGCCGCTCGGAGCGTCCCGGGGAGCTCGCCTCGCCCGCGTGGATGCCCTCCCACATGTACTGGACGGCCCGCAGCCGCAGCTGTGCGGGCCCGGGTCCGAGCCGGGCGGCCTCCGCCTCGACCGTGCGAACGGCGTCCTCCAGCTGGTCGTTGTGGAGCAGGGCCTGAGAGAGGCGGAAGACGGCTTGGATGCGTTCCGCGCCGTCCAGGCCTGGCATGGCGAGCGCGGACTGGAGGTGGTCGACGGTGGTGGCGGGTGCGGTCAGCAGGGTGGCGCAGCCGAGTTCGTAGAGCACGCGCGCGTGGGTCTCGGGACGGGGCGGTTCCCGCAGTGCCCGTTCCAGACAGCGGCGGGCCGCGTCCGGGGCGCCGACGGCGACGTGTTCACGGGCAGCCTCGCGCAGCTGCTCGACGAGTTCCTCGTCGTCGTCCGGGTGCACCTGGAGGAGGTGGCGGGAGGCCATGGCGGCGCCGAGACCCGAGTCGGCGACGACCTGGGCGGCGATGCCGTGCATGGCGGTGCGCAGGGCGTCGGGGATGGAGTTGTAGACGGCGGTGGCGATGAGCGGGTGGACGAACTCCAGGTCGCCGTCGGCGGCCGCTACGGCGGCCGGGTCGGGTTCGGTGAGGATGCGGGCGTTGCGCAGGAGTTCGGCGCAGCGCACGGAGTCGTCGCGGCCCATGGTGGCGAGCTTGGCGACGAGGTCGACGGAGATGCCGGTGCCGAGGATGGCCGCCGCCCAGGCGAACCGGGTGGCCTCGATGCCGAGTCCCTCCAGGCGGGCGACGAGGCCGCCGCCGCGCGCGGAGCGGTTCAGGGCGCGCAGTTCGCAGGCCTGGGCCTCGACGGGTTCGAGTTCGCTGTCCTGGACCTTGGCGAGGAGTTCGACGGTCTCGTAGGGGTTGCCGCCGGTGACGGCCCAGACCTCGCGGCAGAACGGGGCGTCGGCGTGCGCGCCGAGGGTGGCGCGGGTGAGGCCTGCGGTGGCGTCCGGGGTGAGCGCGCTGAGCGTGGCGACCGGGCCGCCCGCGGCGGCGGAGACGGCGTCGAGGTGGCGGGCGCTCTCGCCGGTGACGTCCCCGGGGCGGCGGGCCACCACGAGCAGGACGGAGAGGTCGTCGAGGCGCTCGGCGAACGCGGCGAGCCAGCGCAGGGTCTCCTGGTCGGCCCAGTGCGCGTCGTCGATCACGAGGACGAGCGGCCAGTCGCGGCGGGCGAGTCGGCGCACCGCGGCGACCAGACCGTCGCACACGCCCTGCGGGTCGGCCTGGCGCTCGCCGGGATCCGTCACACCCAGGGCGGGGCCCGCGATGTCGTACCAGTCGCCGAGATACTCGCGCGCCTCCTCCGGCATCAGGGAGACGAGCGCGGGCTGGAGCAGTTGGCGTACCACGTTGAAGGGGACCGACCTGAGGGTCTCGCCGCCGCGGGCGGACCAGACGGTGCAGCCGCGTGCCTCGGCGATCCGGCGCGTCTCGGTGAGCAGTGCGGTCTTGCCTAGTCCCGCCTCGCCGCGGAACACCAGGAGGTTGCCCGAGGAGGACCGGTCCGCGCGCAGGATGCCGATCGCCCGCTCCACGGCGGCGACCTCCTCGTCGCGCTCCCAGAGGGAAGGCGAGGCGGCCGGCGTGGGCCCTTCCTCCGTCATCCCATTACCTCCCCAAGTCGCCCGAACGACGTACAGACCTCGAGCGTAGCCGTCCGATTGGCTACGTGGAGGGCGGTCCGGGCAGCTGTTGCCTTGACGGGTGACAGCGGTTTCAGGCAGTCGACGCATCAGGCCTGTGACCTGCCGCCCCTTGCTGTTTGACGAATGGTCAAAAACCGGAGGAGGAACCGACGGATGGCCGCGCGCTGAGAACCCACCCGCAGCGCGCAGCAGTGCGGCTGTGGCTCGTTGGCGGGGATGCGGGAGAAGAAGGTGGGGCCCGGGCACGTGAGTTGACGGGTCCGCGAATCCTGGTCACTGCCGAGTCTGCTGATTGGTTGGTCGGCATGACTGATCTCGAACCCGTCGCCTGGCCACCAGCCCCGATCAAGACCGAGAGGCTCGTGCTCCGCGAGCCCGAGGCCCGGGACCGTGTGGCGGTCATCGAGCTGCTGGCCTCACCAGAGGTAAGCACCTACCTCGGCGGCCCCCGACCCCGTGACGAACTCGAGCGCGAGATAGCCGGGGCACCCGGCCGGCGCCCCGGCCTTTTCACAGTCGATCTCGACGGATCGATGATCGGCCAGATCACGCTCACCCAAGAAACGGGACACCTTCCTCAGGCGGCCGGGAAAGCCGAGCTCGGTTACCTGTTCCTGCCGCATGCGTGGGGGCGCGGATACGCCGCCGAGGCGTGCGCCGCGGCACTCGACTGGTTCACCGGCGTGCTTCCCGGCGAACCGGTAGTGCTCGCCACCCAGACCGCCAACGTCCGCTCGATGCGCCTCGCAGCGAAGCTCGGATTCACCGAGGTAGAGCGGTTCGAGGCCTACGGCGCCGAACAGTGGTTCGGCATGTGGTCCCCGGGCTCGCTATCCAACTGAGGTTGCGCTCGGCGGTTTCCGTACTCACCGCGATGAAGCCGGGATGGCGCGAGGAGACCAATCGAGGTTCATGCGGCCCGCCCCTCTCATCCGACTTTCACCGACGCCTCATACGGTGGGGGCATGACGCAGGTGACTCCTCCCGGGTGGTACCCCGATCCCGGACAGACAAGTGACGGTCCCACCACCGAGCGCTGGTGGGACGGCAGGGCATGGACGGACCAGACCCGCCCCGCGGGCTCGGCCGCCCTCTGGGGTCCCGCGGCGCAGGCGCCCGCCGAGGGGGCGTATCCCACGTATCCGGCCTATCCCGGTCAGCCGCCGGCCGGCGGACGGCGCGGTCTGCGCACCGGCATAGCCGTCGCGGCGGCGGTCGCGGTCCTCGCCGCCATCGGTGTGGGCGTGTGGGCACTGGCCGGCAACGACTCGGACGGCGGCAGCGTGAGCTCGCCGCAGGGGCCGGGCGGCGGGCAGGGTGGAAACGGGGGCCAGGACGGCTCCACGGGTGGCCAGGGCGGGCCGGGCGGAAACGGCGGCCCGGGTGGCTCCGGCGGTTCCGGCGGGGCCTCGCCCTCGCCCGAGCAGTCCGAGGCACCGAAGATCGAGAGCGGTTCGGTGACCGACGCGATCAGCGGGATCAGCATCCCCATCCCGGACGACTGGTACGGCCAGCAGATCCAGGCCGGTGCGTCGGTCACGTCGAACGACTCCTACCAGTGCCCCGGCGACACCTCCCAGAACTGCACGAAGGGCGGTGCGTACTCGGCCCCCGCGACACTGCTCGGCACCGCCGGCTCGACGGCCGAGCAGGTCGCCAAGGCGGACATCGAGGCGAACGCCGAGCAGTCCTACGGCGGCAAGACCTACGGTTCGATCACCTCGCACGACGTGCTGGCCTCCAAGGCCGTGACCGTCGCCGGGCAGAAGGGCTACCTGGTCCGCTGGAAGGCGGTCACCAGCAAGGGCGCCGACGGCTACGTCGAGTCGCTGGCCTTCCCCTCCCCCGCGAACGCGCAGCAGATCGTCGTCGTGCGCTTCGGCGTCGACGTCGGCGAGAAGCAGTCCGTCATCGACGAGATCACCAAGGGGATCAAGGTGTCCACGGGCGGCGGCAGCGGCCAGGACGTCTGACACCCCCGGGGAAATCCGTCGGCCGGGTGGGGCGCCTCTCCGCTCAAGAGGAACCCCACCCGGCCGGGGGGTGCGCGCCGCCCCCGTCCCCACGGTGCGGCGCGTGCAGGTCACCGTCCAGTCATCCCGTGGACGGCGGCCTGGGTCTTATGTGAGCCCCAGTGCGGGCAGCACCGCGGCCTCCACGAAGCAGACCAGGTAGTTCGGATCGGCGTACTCCCCGTCCAGGATGGGCCGCGCCCGGATCACGCCGAACATCTGGGCCGGGACGTACTCCAGCGCCGGATGGCCGGCGGTGACCTCGCCCCGGTCGACCCCGCGCTGGAGGATCTCCTTCAGCGACGCGATCTCCGGGTCGACGAGCGCCTCCCGCAGTGCCTTCGCCAGCTCCGGTTCCTGCGTGACGGCGTGTCCGAGGGCCTGGAGCAGCTTGGTGTCACCATTCGACCAGCGGCCAGCGGCCCGCGCCACCTCGCGCAAGTCGTCCGCGAGCGATCCTGTATCGATGCCGTCGAACTTCGACTGGCGCCGGGACCGCAGCGCGGCCACCACGAACTGCGGCTTGGTCTTCCACTGCCGGTAGAGCGTGGACTTGCTGCACCGGGTGCTGGCGGCGACACCCTCCATGGTCACGGCCTCATAGCCGCATTCGCGGACCTGTTCGAGCACGGCGTCGTAGAACTCCTGCTCACGCTCGGGCGTGATTTTGGAGCGGCGCGAGGCGGCGACCGTCTCCGGTCCGTCCGCGGCCTGCGACGTCATCGGCTCTTCTCCTCGTTCGAGTGGGGCTTGAGCGACTTCATACAAGGTGGTGCGGGGCTGCTTCCAGTGTGGCGTACGTCTATCGATACGTGAGTGTACCGGTACACGACCGTATCGGTACACTGACGTATCGGTACGCACCCGTATCGATGAGCGCGATGAGTTCGCCGCACCAGACGAGTCACCAGCTCAGCCCGCACCACCGTCAGCGAAGGGGCCGGGGGATGAATGCCCGCACCGAGCCTTCCGAAGTGGAGACCCGCGCGACAGCGCGGCCGCCGCTCGTCCGTGAGCTCCTGCTCGTCGTAGGACTCTTCCTCGTCTACAAGCTCGGCCGTCAGCTGGCGACCGGTCACACCGGCGAAGCGTTCCGCAACGCCCACCGCGTGTGGGACCTGGAACGAGCCGTCCATCTGCCCGGCGAGGGCGATGTCCAGAACCTGCTGCTGCACGGCGACTCCCTCGTTCACATCGCGAACACCTACTACGCGACGGTCCACTTTCCGGCCACCGCGGCCTTCCTGGTCTGGCTGTACCTGCGTCGCCCGGCGCACTACGTGTGGGCCCGGCGGGTCCTCGCCGCGCTCACCTCCGCGGCCCTGGTGCTGCCCTTCGTGTTCCCGCTCGCGCCGCCGCGGATGCTGGCCGCCACGGGACTCGTCGACACCGCGCACGTCTACGGGCCGTCGGTCTACGGCCCGCCGTCCTCGGACCACCTCTCCAACCAGTTCGCGGCGATGCCGTCGCTGCACTTCGGCTGGGCCCTGATGGTGGCGATCGGCCTGATCGCGGCCACCCGCTCCCGTCTGCGCTGGCTGTGGCTGCTGCACCCGCTGGTGACGCTGGTGGTGATCGTGGGGACCGCCAACCACTACTGGCTCGACGCGATCGTGGCGACCGCCATGCTCGGCATCGCGCTCGCGGTGCTCCGCCCGCCGCGGCGCACGACGACGACCGCGGGGCAGCCCCGGGAAACACAGGAAACTCCGGCACCGGTCGAGGAGAACGTCCTGGTCGGAGCCGGCCGATGAGCGCCACCGCCCTCGCCGTCGTCCTGTCCCTGTTCTCCGCCGTCGCCTACGCGGGCGCGGCCGTCGCCCAGGAGCGGCTGGCCTCCCGCAACCCCGGTTCGGGGATGCTGCGGCTGCTCGGCTCGGGCGCCTGGTGGTGGTCCGTCGCCCTCAACGCCTGCGCCGCGCTGCTGCACGTGGTGGCCCTGAAGTACGGCCCGCTGACCGTGGTCCAGCCGCTCGGCGCGCTCACCCTGGTCGCCGCGGTGCCCATGGGCGCGCGGGTCGCCGGGCGGCGGGTCAGCGCGACGGAGTGGCGGGGTACGGCGTACACCCTGATCGGCCTGGCCGCGATCCTCGTCACGGCGTCCGGGCAGGCGCCCGACGACGTCCTCAGCGTGGAGCAGGCGCTGGCGGTCGCCGGTGCGACGGCCGCGGTGATCGGCCTGCTGGCGCGCCGGGGCACCCGTCCCGGCCTGCGGCACGCGTCCGCATCGGGCTTCGCCTCCGGGGTCGCCTCGGCGCTCACCCAGACCGTGACCGTGGCCGCGACGGACCGCTCGGGCTCCCTGCTGAGCGTGCAGGTCATCGGCGTCGCGCTGCTCGTCGCGGCGTTCGCGGCGGGCGGTCTGCTGCTGTCCCAGGTCGCCTACCGGGGTGGCCTCGGTGCTCCGCTGGCGGTGGTGACCCTGGCGAATCCGGTGGCGGCCGCGGTCATCGGACTGTCGCTGCTGGGCGAACGCCTCCAGGGCGGCGCGTCGGGCATCCTCCTCGCACTGGCCGGGGCGGGACTCTCGGCGTGGGGTGTGGTGCTGCTGAGCCGGGTGGCGCCGGACGTGGTGGCGGTGGATCAGGCGTACGACGACGTGGTCGGGGCGGATCGGCCGCACGACGACGGCATCACGGTCTCCGATGCCGACCACCCGGTCGCGGCCGTTCTGGCGCTGGAAGCCGCGAAAGTGTCGCCCGAGTCGGTGTTGATGCCCCGGCAGCCCGGCCCGGGGCACCTCACACCGCTCTGACCTGCGCGGTTCCGGCTAGGCGGTGATGATCGCCGGGTCGCTCACCCCGGGCCGCCCGTTCTCGACGTGCCCGGCGAACCTCCGCAGGAACGCCGGGTCGGTGTCGGACGTGACGGTCAGGTCGTACCAGCGCCGGCTCGCCGCGAGGTCGACGCAGTGCCTGACGGTGGTGCCGGGCCGCACGGTGAGGGTGCGGGCGCGGCCGCCGTAGCCGCTGGTGACCTTGAGCCGGGCCGTGCCGGCGCCCTTGTTGGTGAAGGTCAGCTCGACGTCGTCACCGGTGTGCCGTGCGGTGATCTCGGGTCCGGCCGCCTTGTTCGCACCCTTGAAGGAGCGAAAGAAGCCGTTCGGGCCGTGCACGGTCAGGTCGTACGAGCCGCCGGAGTACGCCGAGTTCCAGGTGTCCGCGATCGTCTTGCCGGCCTCCGTGGTGTAGGTCCACGGGCCGTCGGTGCGGTTGCCGGAGGTGACGTGGAAGGCGGCACCGGCTTTGGCGCCGGAGGCGAACGTCAGCGTGAACTTGCCGGCCGCCGCGTCCACGGAACCGTCCACGTGCGGGGCGTACTTGAGCGGGCGGGACGGACGCAGACCGCGCTCCTGCCTGGGCATGTCCGGATCGGCCGGCGGCGTCGGCCGGTAGTCGGGATGCCGCTCACGGTCCTGGGGCTCGTACTCGTCCGTCTCCGGCAGCGCGGCGGGGCGGCTGTCCTTGCGGGAGAAGTCGAAGGCCGAGGTCAGGTCGCCGCAGATGGCCCGGCGCCAGGGTGAGATGTTCGTCTCCCTGACGCCGAAGCGGCGCTCCATGAACCGCAGGATCGAGGTGTGGTCCAGGGTCTCGGAGTTGACGTAACCGCCCTTGCTCCACGGCGAGACGACCAGCATCGGTACTCGGGGGCCGAGGCCGTAGGGGCCCGCCGGCCGGTTGGCGTCGCCCGGGTAGAGGTCGAGCGAGACGTCGACGGTCGACTTGCCCTGCGCGGCGGACTTGGGCGGGAGCGGCGGTACCACGTGGTCGAAGAAGCCGTCGTTCTCGTCGAAGGTGATGAACAGGGCCGTCTTCGACCAGACCTCCGGGTTGGAGGTGAGGGCGTCGAGGACCTGCGCGATGTACCAGGCGCCGTAGTTGGAGGGCCAGTTGGAGTGCTCGGAGAACGCCTCCGGGGCGGCGATCCAGGAGATCTGGGGCAGCGTGCCGGCCTTGACGTCGGCCTTCAGCCGGTCGAAGTAGCCGTCGCCGTTCTTGACGTCGGTGCCGGTGCGGGCCTTGTCGTACCAGGGGTCGCCGGGCCGGGCGTTCCGGTACTTGTCGAAGTAGAGCAGCGAGTTGTCGCCGTAGTTGCCCCGGTAGGCGTCCGCGATCCAGCCCCAGGAGCCCGCCGCGTCCAGGCCGTCGCCGATGTCCTGGTAGATCTTCCAGGAGACGCCTGCCTGCTCCAGGCGCTCGGGGTAGGTCGTCCAGCCGTAGCCGGCCTCGTCGTTGCCCATGACCGGGCCGCCGCCGGCACCGTCGTTGCCGGTGTACCCCGTCCACATGTAGTAGCGGTTCGGGTCGGTCGAGCCGATGAACGAGCAATGGTAGGCGTCGCAGACGGTGAAGGCGTCGGCGAGGGCGTAGTGGAAGGGGATGTCCTCACGGGTCAGGTACGCCATCGTCGTGGTGCCCTTCGCCGGCACCCACTTGTCGTACTTGCCGCCGTTGTAGGCCTGCTGGCCGTCGGTCCAGCCGTGCGGCAGACCCTCCAGGAACTGCATGCCCAGGTCGTCGGCCTCCGGGTGGAAGGGCAGGACGTCCTTGCTGCCGTCGGACTGGTGCCAGATCGACCTGCCGTTCTCGTGCTTCACCGGGCGCGGATCGCCGAAGCCGCGAACGCCCCGCAACGCGCCGAAGTAGTGATCGAAGGAGCGGTTCTCCTGCATCAGGACGACGATGTGCTCGACGTCCTCGATCGACCCCGTGCGATGGTTCGCCGGGAGCGCGGCGGCGCGCTGGATGCTGCTCGACAGCGCGGTGAACGCCGAGGTGGCGCCCGCGAGTTGAAGGAACCTGCGCCGGTTGACTTCGGGCATGGGTGGGTACTGCCTCTCATCCAGGGGTGCGGATGGCCGGAACATGACGCAATGCGCGCGGTGCGAGTGTTCCAAGGGCACCAAACGTCAGGGAAGGGTCCGGTGGCGCTCGTGTGAAAGTCAGCGGTACGGGAGGTGCGCCGGGGCGGGTGCCCGGGGAGCGGGACGCGAAGCTGCCGTCCGGCCGCGCCCCCGCGCGGGGCCGGGCCGGCCGAGACTCTTGCCGCCTCCTGCCTGACCTGCCTTTTCACGGAACGTCTTCCGCCTGACGGAAGCCGCCTTGCCGAGCCCCCGCACGCCTCACGAACCTGGGTCCAACCACGGCACGCGGGGCGACGGCGCCTCGCCGACAGGGACGGGAACTGCCATGCCGCACATGACCGCTTTTGCCAGGAATCAGTGGTACGTCGCCGCCTACAGCCACGAGGTGGGCCGCGAGGAGCTCCTCGGCCGGACGATCCTCGGTGAGCCGCTCGTGTTCTACCGGACCGAGGAGGAGGGCACGCCCGTCGCGCTGGCCGACCGCTGTGTGCACCGCCGGTTCCCGCTGCACGAGAAGCCGAGCCGGCTCGACGGTGACCGGATCGTGTGCGGGTACCACGGGTTCACGTACGACACGACGGGCACGTGTGTGTATGTGCCGGGGCAGAAACGCGTCCCGCGTACGGCGCGCGTCGCCTCCTACCCGATCGCCGAGCTGGACTCCCTGATCTGGGTGTGGATCGGCGACCCGGCCCTCGCGGACGCCGACACCATTCCGCGGGCCAGGCACCTGGACTCCCCCGGCTGGACGACCGTGCGCGGCATGGAGCCCATCGACGCCGACTACGGGCTCCTCGTCGACAACCTCCTCGACCTCTCCCACGAGACGTATCTGCACGGCGGTTACATCGGGACTCCCGAGGTCGCCGAGACGCCGATCACGACCGAGGTCGACGAGGGTGCGGGGATCGTCCGGGTGAGCCGGCACATGGACGACGCCGAGTGCCCGCCGTTCTACGCCAAGTCCACCGGCATAGAAGGCCGGATCACCCGCTGGCAGGACATCGAGTACAGCGCGCCCTGCCTGTATCTGCTCCACAGTCGCGTCGCGCCCGTCGGTGTGGTGCCCGAGGCGGACGGCAGCGACCCGAACGGCTTCCACACCGAGGTGACGTACGCGATCACGCCGTCCGGCGACGGCAAGGTGTACGACTTCTGGATGGTCTCGCGCGACTGGGCGACCGAGGACGACGAGGTCACCGAGTTCCTGCGGAAGAACAACCACACCGTCGTCATGCAGGACGTGGACGCCCTCAACCTGCTGCAGAGGACGCTCGGCACCGAGCGGACGGGGTACCAGGAGCTGAGCATCAACATCGACACCGGCGGCCTGGCCGCCCGCCGTATCCTCGCCCGGCTGGTCGAGGAGGGCGCCAAGCCGGTGGAGAAGGTCCAGTGAGCAGTCCGACGGGAGAGATCTACCGCATCGACTGGCTGCCCGGCACGGACGTGCTGCACGGCACCTGTCACTGCGGCCGCGAGCACACCTCGCAGGACCCGATCGAGATGTGGGAGTGGATGCTCGCCCACCCGCAAGGACACGAGCCGCGAGGAAACAGTTCATGAGTGACGTGTACGAGGCCGAACTCGTCGTCGGCCGAAGGGAGACCGCGGCCGACGGCGTGCTCGCCCTCACCCTTTGCCACCCCCTCGGCGAGCAGCTCCCGGCCTGGGAGCCCGGCGGCCACATCGACGTCGTGCTCGGCCCCGGCCTCGAACGCCAGTACTCCCTGTGCGGCGACCCGGCCGACCGCACCGCCTGGCGGATCGCCGTACTGCGCGAGCCGGACGGGCGCGGCGGATCCGCCCATGTGCACGAGCAGTTGAGGCAGGGCGACAAGGTGCGGGTGCGCGGGCCCCGCAATCACTTCGCCCTCGAGCCCGCGCCCCGCTACCGGTTCGTCGCGGGCGGCATCGGCATCACGCCCGTCCTGCCGATGCTGGCGGAAGCGGAGTCCCGCGGTGCGGAGTGGACCCTGCTGTACGGCGGACGCTCCCGTAACTCCCTCGCGTTCACCGAGGAGTTGAGCCGCTACGGCGACCGGGTCACCGTAGCGCCGCAGGACGAGACCGGGTTGCTCGACCTTGCGTCGGTGCTCGACGACGTCCCCGAGGGCACGCTCGTCTACTGCTGCGGTCCGGGTCCCCTGCTGGACGCGGTGGAGGCGCGCTGCCCGGCCGGGATGCTGCGCCTGGAGCGGTTCACACCGAAGGAGCAGGAAACGGGCGAGAACACCGAGTTCGAGGTCGAGCTGGCGCAGAGCGGCCGGACGGTGACCGTACCGGCAGACGTCTCGGTGCTGGACGCCGTGCGCGGCGCCGGTGTGGAGGTGCTCTTCTCCTGCACCGAGGGCACCTGCGGGACGTGCGAGACCGATGTCCTCGAAGGGGCCCCGGACCACCGGGACTCGGTGCTCACGGACGCGGAGCGGGAGGCCGGGGAGACGATGATGATCTGTGTGTCCCGGTGTCGGGGGAAGCGGCTCGTCCTCGACCTGTAGCCATCCGCAGGTCCCGCTCGATCGCGGCGACCGTGTCCAGCAGATGCGGCAGCAGATCACGGCGGACCGACGCCACGGTGTTGCGGCTGGCGTGCACCGGGATGTTCACCGCCGCCACCACCTCGCCGCCCCGGTCCCGCACCGGGGCGGCGACCGAGCGCAGTCCCTCCTCCAACTCCTGGTCGACGACGGCGTATCCGCGCGCCCGCACCTTTTCGAGCTCGGCGCGCAGCAGGTCCGCGTCGGTGATCGTGCGCGATGTCAGGGGGCGGAGGTCGGCCCGTGACAGCCTCGATTCCCGTTCCCCGTCCGGTAGATGGGCGAGGATCACCCGGCCCACCGACGTGACGTACGCCGGGAAGCGGGTCCCTACGGTGATCGCGGCCGTCATGATGCGGCGTGCCGGCACCCGGGTGACGTACACGATGTCGTCCCCGTCGAGAACGCACAGGGACGACGACTCCCTTGTGCGGTCGACCAGTTGCTCCAGATGCGGCTCGGCGATCTGCGCCAGCGAGAAGCCCGCGAGATAGGAGTAGCCGAGTTCCAGCACGCGTGGCGTGAGCCGGAACGCCCGGCCGTCGGCGTGCACGTATCCGAGGTCGACGAGCGTGAGCAGGAATCGTCGGGCCGCCGCGCGGGTCAGTCCGCAGGTGCGCGCGACCTCGGTGAGCGTCAGTTCCGGGTGTTCCGCGTCGAATGCGCGGATCACGGCGAGGCCCCGCTCGAAGGAGCGGACGAAGTGCGGGGTGCGGGCTGCTGCAGGCATCGTCGCCTCCACCTCAACAACTGTCAACAATATTGTCAGCCAAGGGCGTTGACCGCGGAGCACAAAAACTCTACCTTTCGCACTGTGCACTATTGTGCGCTGTGCGCACACCCTGTCGGAACAATGAAGTCTGCACAGGAGGAGCCATGCGTCGTGTGCTCGCCGCTCTAGCGGCCGGAGCATTCCTGGTCACCGCGTCGGCCTGTGGCTCGTCCGGGGACAGTACGGGATCGGACAAGGCGTCGTCGTCCGGCGGCACCACCAAGGTCAAGGTCGGCGTGATCCCCATCGTCGACGTCGCCCCGCTCTATCTGGGGCAGGAGAAGGGCTTCTTCAAGAAGCAGGGTCTGGAGCTGGAGGTATCGCTCGCGCAGGGCGGCGCGGCGATCGTGCCCGCCGTCGCCAGCGGTCAGTACCAGTTCGGCTTCTCCAACTCGACCTCGCTGATGATCGCCCAGTCCAACAACGTGCCGGTGAAGGTCGTTTCCAACGGCATCGCCTCAACGGGCGTGCAGGGCAAGGACTTCGGTGCCCTCACCGTGAAGGGCGACAGCTCGATCAAGTCGGCCGACCAGGTGGAGGGCAAGAAGGTCGCGATCAACACCCTGAAGAACATCAACGAGACCGCGGTGCGCGAGTCGGTGCGCAAGGCGGGCGGCGACCCGGACAAGGTGAAGTTCGTCGAGCTCGCCTTCGACCAGATGCCGGCCGCCCTGGACAGCGGGCAGATCGACGCGGCCATGGTGGTCGAGCCGGCCCTCGCGACCGTGAAGAGCCAGGGCGCCCGGGAGATCGCCTCGCCCCTCGTGGACGTCGCCCCCGACCTCACCGTGGCCATGTACTTCACGTCGACGTCGTACGAGCAGCGGAACGCGGCCGTCGTGAAGAGGTTCCAGGCCGCCGTCGCCGAGTCGCTCGCCTACGCGGACGCCCACCCGGACGAGGCCCGCCAGATCGTCACCACGTACACGAAGATCCCGGCGGCCGTGCTGGCGAAGGTCACCCTGCCCGCCTGGCCGGCCGAACCGGACCGTGCCTCCCTCGACGCGCTGCAGAAGCTCGGCCAGGACGACGGCCTCTTCAAGACGGCACCCGACCTGGACAAGCTGCTGCCGTGAGGGGCCTCAACATCGCCCTCGGCGCCGCCGGACTCGCGGCCTTCCTCGCCCTGGGCGAGGCGGCGCCGCGGCTCGGCCTCGTCAAGGAGGCCTACTTCCCGCCGACCAGTCGCATCGCTGACGCCCTGGGCACCGAGCTCTCCGACGACACCTTCTGGACGGCGCTCGGAGACACCCTCACCGGCTGGGCGCTGGGCCTGGTCATCGCCTCGACGGCGGGCATCGTCCTCGGCGTCGCCATCGCGGTGGTGCCGTATCTGCGCGAGGCCACGGCCTCCACGATCGAGTTCCTGCGCCCGATCCCCTCGGTCGCCCTGATCCCCCTCGCGGTGCTGTTGTACGGCACCGAACTGCGCTCGGTGCTGTTGCTCGTCGTGTACGCCTCGTTCTGGCAGGTGCTGATCCAGGTCCTGTACGGCGTCCAGGACGTCGACCCGGTCGCCGAGGAGACGGCCCGGTCCTACGGTCTCGGTCCCTGGGCACGGGTCCGGCACGTCCTGTGGCCGACCGCGCTGCCGTACGTCATGACCGGCATCCGGCTGGCCGCCGCCGTCGCACTGATCCTCGCCATCACCGCCGAACTCGTCATCGGCGCACCGGGGTTGGGCGCCCGCATCGCGGTGGCGCAGAACTCCCAGGCGGTACCGGAGATGTACGCGCTGATCGTGGTGACCGGGGTTCTGGGGCTCCTCATCAACGTGGGCGCGCGTACCGTGGAGCGACGGGCCCTGGCATGGCATCAGTCGGTGCGCGGGGAGGTGGCGGTGTGAAGGGCGTTGTGCTGCGGCTGTTCTTCGTACTCGCGCTGCCCGCGCTGCTGTTCACGATCTGGTGGTTCGCGTCCGACGGCAGTACCGACGTGTTCTGGCCGCCCCTGCGGACCATCCTGCAGACCTTCCCGGACGTGTGGACGGGCGAGCGGTTCAAGAACGACGTGCTGCCCAGCGTGCTCCGGCTCTCGGCCGGGTACGCCGTGGCCGCCGTCGCGGGTGTCGCCATCGGCACGGTCATCGGCTCCTACCGGCGGGTGCGGGCGGTGTGCGAGCCGGTCCTGGAGTTCCTGCGGGCGGTGCCGCCGCCGGTCCTCGTTCCGGTCATCATGCTGTTCGCGGGCATCGACGACACGATGAAGATCGTCGTGATCGCCAGCGGCTCTGTCTGGCCGATCCTGCTCAACACCGTCGAGGGGGTGCGCGCGGTGGACTCCGTGATGACGGAGACGGCCCGCTCGTACGGCATCACGGGCATCGCCCGCCTCAAGGACGTGGTGCTGCGCTCGGCGAGTCCGCAGATCTTCGCGGGGCTGCGGCAGGCCCTGTCGATCGGCATCATCCTCATGGTCATCAGCGAGATGTTCGCGGCCAGCGACGGCCTCGGCTTCACCGTCGTGCAGTTCCAGCGCAGCTTCGCGGTCCCCGAGATGTGGACCGGAATCCTCGTCCTCGGTCTGCTCGGCTTCGTGCTCTCCGTCGTCTTCCAACTGGTCGAGCGGCGGGTCCTCGGCTGGTACCACGGACTGCGGGCCTCGACCCGGCGGTCCCCGTGACGCTCACGAAAGGGCGGTCCATGCAAGCACTCGTCGTATCCGGCCTGCAGAAGGTCTACGAGGGGTCCGGGCGCCGTGTGGAGGCGGTGCGCGACCTCACCTTCACCGTCGAGGCGGGCGAACTCGTCTGCCTGGTCGGCCCGTCGGGCTGCGGCAAGACGACGCTGCTGAAGTGCATGGGCGGCCTCCTTGAGCCGACCGGCGGTGAAGTCCTGCTGGCGGGCCGGAAGGTGAACGGCCCGCCGCCCGGCATGGCGTTCGTGTTCCAGGAGTACGGGCGCAGCCTGTTCCCCTGGAAGCGGGTCGGTGAGAACGTCGAACTTCCTCTGAAGCAGAAGGACTTGAGCAAGGCGCGACGCCGGGAGCTGGTCGCCGACGCGCTGGAGTCGGTGGGCCTCGCGGACGCCGCCGGGGCGTATCCCTGGCAGCTGTCCGGCGGCATGCAGCAGCGGGTGGCGATCGCCCGCGCGCTGGCGTACGAGCCCGAAGTGCTGCTGATGGACGAACCGTTCGCGGCCGTCGACGCCCAGACCCGCGCCGATCTGGAGGACCTGGTACGGCGGCTGTGGCGGGAGCGCGGCATCACCATCCTGTTCGTCACTCACGACATCGACGAGGCGGTGTACCTGGGCGAGCGGGTGATCGTGCTGTCGGCCTCCCCCACCGTCGTACAGGAACAGCTGAAGATCGATCTCCCCGACGAGCGCGACCAGTTGCACACACGGGTGGCCCCGCGCTTCGCCGAGCTCCGGACCCATGTGTACGAGCAGATCCAGGCGGCGAAGCGCGGGGCCCCGCAGGACGCGCTCACGAAGTCCGATACGCCTCCACCTCACTGAACTGCCCTGCGGGCCAGCCTGTGTTGGCACTCACGGACAGGCGCAGATAGCGAAGACTCGTACTGCCGGGAAGGGAGACGGTGGCCGTGTTGCCGGTGGCGGGGTCGAAGCGGTAGCCCGCGGACCCCACGACCGTGGCGTAGGTCGAGCCATCGGTGCTGCCCAGCACCGTGACGGTCTGCGTACGGGCGCCCCACGCGGAGGAGGGCGGCAGCTTCAGCACCAGCCGCCGTACGGCTTCCGTGGAGCCCAGGTCGACGGTCCAGGACTGCGGGAAGGCGCTGTTGGCGGACTCCCAGTAGCTGTTCGCGTCGCCGTCGACCGCCTTGCCCGGCGTGTAGACGTCCTGCGATCCGGTGGCGGTGGCCGGCCGGCTTCTGGCGAGGTTGCGGGCCGGGTCGGGGTCCGGGTTGCCCTGGCCGGGCTGCGGCCAGGTCGAGCAGTCCGCCGCGGCCACCGCACAGCCCGCCGGGTGAAGGGGAGCGTGGCACCAACGGCCGCGTGCGCGGTGGGCGCGGTGGCGGCGAGCAGCCCGGCGGAGAGGACCACCACCATAACGGCTGGCATGCCCCTGACAGTTCGGTTCATGTGCTGATCCCTTCGGAGTGGGGGTGCAAGGGAAATAGCGGAGTGCGTGCGGCCGGGCTCAGACGCGGAGCCAGACCGCGGTGTCCCTCGGCAGACTGCCGTCCGTATGCAGTGGACCGCTGGCGAGGAGCAGTTCGGTGTGGGCGGGCAGCTCGGCGGGAGCGTCGGCCAGGTTCACCACGCACAGGACGGTGGCGCCCCGGGTGAAGGCGAGGACACCCTCGGGTGCCGGGAGCCAGGCGAGCGGGCCGTCGCCGAGTGCGGGACGGAGGCGGATCGCCTCGCGGTAGAGGGCGAGCATGGAGGAGGGATCATCCTGCTGTCGGTCGACTGCATACGATGTCCAGTCGACTGGCTGCGGTAGCCACGGTGTCTCCCGCGAACCGAATCCCGCATACGGCGCCTCGGCCGTCCACGGCAGCGGCACCCGGCATCCGTCGCGCCCCGGATCGACGCCGCCCGACCGGAAGTGCATCGGATCTTGTATGCGGTCGACGGGAACCTCCGCCTCGGGCAGCCCCAGCTCCTCTCCCTGGTACACGTAGACCGCCCCGGGCAGCGACAGCGACAGCAGTGCGGCGGCGCGGGCGCGGCGGGTGCCCAGGGTGAGGTCGGTCGGGGTGCCGAAGGCCTTGGTGGCGAAGTCGAAGCCCGTGTCCGTTCGGCCGTAGCGCGTCACGGTCCGGGTGACGTCGTGGTTGCACAGGACCCAGGTCGCGGGTGCCCCCACCGGGGCGTGCTCGGCGAGCGTCTCGTCGATGGACCGGCGCAGTCGCCGCGCGTCCCAGGGGCAGGTCATGAACGAGAAGTTGAAGGCCGTGTGCAGTTCGTCGGGGCGCAGATAGCGGGCGAAGCGTTCGGTGTCGGGGAGCCAGACCTCGCCCACGAAGATGCCGTCGTGCTCGTCGGCGATCGCCCGCCAGGAGCGGTACACGGTGTGGAGTTCGTCCCGGTCGACGTACGGGTGCGGGTCGCGTCCCTCGACGAAGTCCGGCAGGCGGGGGTCCTTGACCAGGAGGGCGGCCGAGTCGATCCGCACGCCTGCGACGCCCCGCTCGAACCAGAAGCGCAGGATGTCCTCGTGCTCCTGGCGTACCGCGGGGTGGGCCCAGTTGAGGTCGGGCTGTTCGGGGGCGAAGAGATGCAGATACCAGTCGCCGTCGTCGAGGCGGCTCCAGGCCGGCCCGCCGAACTGCGACTGCCAGTCGTTGGGCGGGAGTTCGCCCTGCGGACCGCGCCCGCGCCGGAAGTGGAACAGTTCGCGTCCGGGTCCGCCGGCCAGGGCGGCGCGGAACCAGGCGTGCTGGTCGGAGACGTGGTTGGGGACGATGTCGACGATGACGCGGATGCCCAGTTCGCGGGCCTCGGCGATCAGCTTCTCGGCCTCGGCGAGGGTGCCGAAGGCCGGGTCGATCGCGCGGTAGTCGGCGACGTCGTAGCCGCCGTCCTTCATCGGGGACAGGTACCAGGGGCTGAACCACAGGGCGTCCACGCCGAGTTCGGCGAGATACGGCAGCCTGGCGCGGACGCCGGCGAGGTCACCGGTGCCGTCCGCGTCGCCGTCGGCGAAGCTGCGGACGTAGACCTGGTAGATGACGGCGGAGCGCCACCACTCCTTCGGCGCACGGGTGGGCTGTCCCACTGGGCTTCCCTTTCTGTGGACGGGGCGTCGGCGTCAGCCCTTGGTGCCGCCCGCGCTGATCCCGGCGATGATGTGCCGCTGGAAGACCAGGAACAGGGCGACCATCGGGATGCTGGCGATCACCATCGCGGCGATGAGCACGGTCAGCTGGATGTTCTGGGACAGCTGGACGAGTGCCACGCTGATGGGCTGTTTGTCGGTGTCGGAGAAGACCATCAATGGCCACAGGAAGTCCTGCCAGACGGCGACGAGCGCGAAGATCGACACCACCCCGAGGACCGGCCGTGACATCGGCAGCACGATCGACCGCAGGACGCGCAGCTTTCCGGCGCCGTCGATCTCCGCGGCCTCCAGGACGTCGCGCGGGATCTGGTCGAAGAACCGCTTGAGCAGGTAGAGGTTGAAGGCGTTGGCGACGGCCGGGAGCCAGATGGCGAGCGGGTCGTTGAGCAGGCCCAGGTCGGCCACGGTCAGGTATTTCGGCACCACCAGGGCCTGCGCCGGGACCATGAGGGTGGCCAGGATGCCGCCGAGGATCACCTTGCCGAAGACCGGGTGCAGCCTGGACAGCGCGTAGGCGGCGGCCGTGCACAGGACCAGCTGGAACGCCCAGGCGCCGGCCGCCTGGACCACCGTGTTCCACAGGTGCTGGGGCAGTTGCATCAGGTCCCAGGCGTCGCGGTAGCCGTCCGGGTGCCACCGCTCCGGGACGAGGGTGGGTGGCGTCCGCGCCACCTCGTCCGGGGACTTCACCGCGCCGGTGACCATCCAGTAGACGGGGAAGAGGAAGGCGAGCGTGAAGAGCAGGACGACGCCTGTGAAGACGCTCCAGTACAGGGCCCTGCCGCGGGGACGGGCCAGGGTCGCCGGGGAGACGAGGGTCCGGGTGCTCACGCGCCGTCCCCCTCTCCGGAGCGGGTCAGGCGCAGATACACGGCGGAGAAGGCCCCGAGCAGGATCAGGAGCATGACGCTCAGCGCGCAGGCGCCGCCGAAGTCGTTGTAGAGGAAGGCGTACTTGTAGATGAGGTAGAGGACGGTGACGGTGGCGTTCTCGGGGCCGCCGCCGGTGATGACGAACGGTTCGGTGAAGACCTTCATCGTCGCGATGATCTGAAGGAGCATCAGCATGAGGATGACGAAGCGGGTCTGAGGGATCGTCACATGACGGACGCGCTGGAGGAGGCTCGCGCCGTCCAGCTCGGCGGCCTCGTACAGCTCGCCTGGGATGGACTGGAGCGCGGCCAGGTAGATCAGGACGGTGCCACCCATGTTGGCCCAAGTGGCCACGACGACCAGGGAGATGAGGGCCGTGTCCGCCCCGTTGGACCAGATCGAGGTGGGCAGGTGCAGAAACCGCAGCGCCTCGTTGGCGAGGCCGGCCCCGGGGTCGTAGAACCACTTCCACAGCAGGGCGCTGACGACCGGCGGGATCATCACAGGCAGATAGACCACGACTCGGAAGAAGGCCTTCGCGTGTCTCAACTCGTTGAGCACCAGGGCCAGTACGAAGGGGATCGCGAAGCCGATCAACAGGGCCAGCACGGTGAAGGTGAGGGTGTTGCGCCAGGCTGCCGTGAACTCCGGGTCGTGCCACACACGGCTGAAGTTGTCGGTGCCGACCCATTCGGGTGACGAGCCCGGCGTGTACTTCTGGAAGGCGATCACGATGGCGCGGAGCGCCGGGTACCAGGAGAACACGGCGAAGCAGAGGAGGCCGCCGAGGAGGAAGGCGTGGGCGCGGAGCTGGTCGGTGAGGCGGCGCCGCCTCCGGTCCCCTGCCGGGGGCGGCGCCTGGACCGGTCGTACGGGGATCGTTTCGACCGGTCGCCGATGGGCCGTCCTGGTCATCGGGGTCAGCCCCGGGCCAGGATGCCGTCGATCTTCGCGGAGGCGTCCTTCAGGAGCCCGTCGATGTCGGCGTCCTTCTTGGTGAGGACGGCGGAGACGGCGCCGTCGAGGACGGAGTAGATCTGCTGGGCGTGCGGTGGCTCGATCTTCATGTCGAGATCCTGGTTGCCGTCGAGGAAGGCCTGGTAGTTCTCCACCGGGACATTGGCGTTGGCCTTCTTGACCTGCTGGTCCTTGGTGTCGGCGGCGCCCGTGAACAGACGCGGTTCGGGGAGGCCGACCGGGGCGTCGTTCTTCTTGGCGCGGGCGTAGTCGCCGAGGAAGCCGTCTGCGGGGGTGAGGAACATGTGGTCGAGCCACTTCAGTCCGGCGCGGATCTGGGCGGGGCTCGCCTTCTTGCTGAACATGTAGCCGTCGCCGCCGATGAGCGTGCCCTGTCCGCCGGGCATGGGGGCGAGGGCGAGGTCCTGATACGCGCCGCCCTTCTCCTTCACCAGGATCGGGATGTTGTCGGGCGCCGAGAGATACATGCCGAGCTTGCCCGAACCCATCATCTGCTGGACGTCGTTGATGACGAGGAGCTGCTTGCTGCCCATCGAGTCGTCGCTCCAGCGCATGTCGTGCAGGTTCTGGAGGACGGCCCGGCCCTCGGGGGTGTCGACGGTGGCCTTCTTGCCGTCGTCGCTCACGACGTCGCCGCCCTGGGAGTACAGCTCGGCGGTGAAGTGCCAACCGCCCTGGTTCTGGGCGCTGTAGTCGGCGTAGCCGACGGTGCCGTCGCCGAGGGCGGCGATCTCCTTGGCGGCGGCACGGAGTTCGTCCCAGGTGGCCGGGGGCCGGTCGGGGTCGAGGTCCGCCTTCTCGAACAGAGCGCGGTTGTAGATCAGCCCCATGGAGTAGCCGGTGCGCGGGATCCCGTAGACCTTGCCGTCGACCGTGTACACGTCCCTCAGCTGCTGCTGGATGGTGTCGTAGCTCTTCAACTCCTTGACGTACGACGTCAGATCAGCGGCCTGGTCGATGTCGACGACGTGCTTGGCGTCGGTGAAGTACGTGTAGAAGACGTCCTCCATCTGCCCGCCGGCGAGCTTGGCGTCGAAGGTCTTCGGGTCCTGGCAGGGGAAGGCGTCGTGGGCGACGACGTCGATGTCCGGGTTCTGCTTCTCGAAGGCGGCGACGTCCTCCTCGAAGAACGCCCGGTCGACCTTGGCGCTCTTGGGCGGCATGCAGTTGACCGTGATGCGGGTCTTGCCGCTTCCCGAGTCGTCGTCCGACCCGCAGGCGGAGGCGGTGAGGACGAGGGAGCAGATGCTGAGCGCGACGAACGTACGGCGGAACCCGGTGCTTCTCATCGGTGGACCCCTCTGGGCATGAGCAAGGAGGGCACGGCGACGGGCGGAGCAAGCCCGCCGTGCTGGCGCCGCACACTCAAGCACCGGCGACATCCGTCCGCAAGATGTCGCGCAGAATATGGAATTATTCGACAGACGGGTGGATCTCAGCTACGCGGCGCCTGGGCCGTGGAGCCCCGGACCACCAGTTCCGGCTCGAAGAGCAACTCCTCCGGGGTCACGGAACCGCCGCCGATCTGCGTGTTCAGCAGTTCCACGGCCGCCCGGCCCATGGCCTCGATAGGTTGGCGGACCGTGGTCAGCGGGGGTTCCGTGCAGTTCATGAACGCGGAGTCGTCGTAGCCGACGACCGACACCTGCGCGGGGACCCGGAGTCCCTTGCGGCGGGCGGCCCGGACCGCGCCGAGGGCGAGCGGGTCGCTGGCGCAGATGATCCCGGTGACCCCCCGGTCGATCAGCCGGGCGGCGGCGGCGTGACCGCCCTCGATGGAGAACATGGCCCGGGCGACATGCTCGTCGGGGAGCTCCCCCAGACCGCGGGCGGCGGCGAGCTTGCGCGCCGACGGCACATGGTCGTCGGGTCCCAGCACCAGCCCGATGCGCTCATGGCCCAGCGAGGCGAGATGGCGCCAGGCCTGCTCGACGGCGACCGTGTCGTCGCAGGACACCCCGGGGAAGCCGAGGTCGGCGATGGACGCGTTGACGAGGACGACCGGGATGTTGCGGTCGGCGAGCAGCCGGTAGTGGTCGTGCGGGGCGTCGGCCTGGGCGTACAGGCCACCGGCGAAGACGACGCCGGAGACCTGCTGCTGGAGCAGCAGCGCCACGTAGTCCGCCTCGGAGACGCCGCCCTTGGTCTGCGTGCACAGCACCGGGGTCAGGCCGAGCTGGGCCAGCGCCCCGCCGATGACCTCGGCGAACGCGGGGAAGATCGGGTTCTGCAGCTCGGGCAGCACCAGGCCCACGAGCCGCGCGCGCTCCCCGCGCAGCTGCGTGGGCCTCTCGTAGCCGAGCACGTCCAGGGCGCTCAGCACCGCCTGCCGGGTGACCGCGGAGACTCCGGGCTTGCCGTTGAGCACCCGGCTGACCGTGGCCTCGCTGACCCCGACCTTCTTCGCCACCTCGGCAAGTCGTCGCGTCATGCGCGCAAGAATAGCGCAAGAAACGCAAATGGCTTGCGTACCAGTGGGCCGCTCTTGCGCGCTTTCCGGTCGCGCCGGAGCGCCGCTACTTCGCCGCCCACAGACCGCGGACGTGCCCGAGGTGACGTGCCATCACTGTGCGCGTCGCCTGCTCGTCGCGTGCGATCAGTGCGTCGATGAGTTCGAGGTGCTCCTCGGCGGAGGCCAGCAGACGGCCGGCCTCGACCAGTGCCGTGAGCCCGTAGAGGCGGGACCGCTTGCGCAGGTCGCCGACGACCTCGACGAGATGGGCGTTGCCGGCGAGGGCGAGCAGGCCCAGGTGGAAGCGGGTGTCGGCCTCGACGTACGCCACGAGGTCGCCGGCCGCCGCGGCCTGCACGATCTCCCGGGCCGCCGGACGCAGCGCCTCCAGCGAGACCGGGTCGGCGGTCCTGGCCAGCTCCGTCACCGTGGGAATCTCGATGAGCGCACGGATGTGGGTGTACTCGTCGAGTTGTCTGTCGGAGACGGCGGTGACCCGGAACCCCCTGTTGGGGACGGTGTCGACCAGGCCCTCCTTGGCCAGGTCCAGCATCGCCTCGCGCACCGGCGTCGCCGAGACACCGAAGCGGGCGGCGAGGGTCGGCGCCGAGTACACCTCGCCGGGCAGCAGTTCACCGGCGACCAGTGCGGCCCGCAGGGCGTCGGCGACGCGTTCCCGGTAGCTGCTCTTCTTGCCGCCGAGAACGGGCAGGGCCGGGGCGGTGGCAGGGGTGGGGGCGCTGGTGCGCTGGGCAGCCATGAGGGCGACTCTCCTAGTGGTGCAATGTCACGCGACATCGTCATTATCGGCCTCCGGGGAACCTGCCAGGACGCCAAGGGCGCCTGGGGGAACGCCTAGAGGACGAACCCGGCCGGGAAGGGGTCGGTCGGGTCGAGCAGGTACTGGGCGGTGGCCGTGATCCAGGCCCGGCCGGTGAAGCTGGGCAGGACGGCGGGGACGCCGGCGACCTCGGTGGTGCCGAGGAGGCGGCCGGTGAACTGTGTCCCGATGAAGGACTCGTTCACGAACTCGGTGTTCAGGGGGAGTTCGCCGCGCGCGTGGAGCTGGGCCATGCGCGCGCTGGTGCCGGTGCCGCAGGGGGAACGGTCGAACCAGCCGGGGTGGATCGCCATCGCGTGCCGGGAGCGCCGGGCACTGGCGCCGGGGGCGTACAGGTGGACGTGGTGACAGCCGCGGATCGAGGGGTCCTCCGGGTGGACGGGCTCCTCCTCGGCGTTGATCGCCTCCATGAGGGAGAGGCCGGCCCGGAGGATGTCGTCCTTGCGGGAGCGGTCGAAGGGCAGCCCGAACTCCTCCAGCGGCAGGATGGCGTAGAAGTTGCCGCCGTATGCCAGGTCATATGTCACCGTGCGCCCGTCGGCGAGTGTGATCTTGCGGTCGAGGCCGGCGGAGAAGGACGGCACGTTCTTGAGCGTGACCGTCTTCGCGGCGCCGTCCTCGACCTCGACGTCGGCGACGACGAGGCCCGCCGGGGTGTCGAGCCGGATGGTGGTGACCGGCTCGACGACCTCGACCATGCCGGTCTCCACCAGGACGGTGGCCACCCCGATGGTGCCGTGTCCGCACATCGGCAGATAGCCGGAGACCTCGATGTAGATGACGCCCCAGTCGCAGTCCGGGCGGGTGGGCGGCTGGAGGATGGCGCCGCTCATCGCCGAGTGGCCCCGGGGTTCGTTCATCAGGAGCTGCTTGATGTCGTCGCGGTGCTCACGGAAGTACAGCCGCCGCTCGTTCATGGTCGCGCCGGGGATCGTGCCGATGCCGCCGGTGATCACGCGGGTGGGCATGCCCTCGGTGTGCGAGTCGACGGCGTGCAGGACGAGTTTGCTGCGCATGACGCTCCTGGTGAACCTGGGGGATCCGACGGGACGGTCAGGCGAGTCCGGCGGCGACCGCCCGCTCGGTGGCCGCGCGCACCGCGGCCTCCTGCTCGGGCAGCAGCGGGACGCGGGGCGGACGGACGGGGCCGCCGTGCCGGCCGACGATGTCCATGGACAGCTTGATGGACTGGACGAACTCGACCTTGGAGTCCCAGCGCAGCAGCGGGTGCAGCTGCTCGTACAGCTTCTTCGCGGTGGCCAGGTCGCCCGCGACGGCCGCCCGGTAGAGCTCCACGCTCGCGCGGGGCAGCGCGTTCGGGTAGCCCGCCACCCAGCCCTTGGCACCGGCGATCGCCAGCTCCAGGAGGACGTCGTCGGCGCCGATCAACAGGTCGAGGCCGGGGGCGAGTTCGGCGATCCGGTACGCGCGGCGAACGTCGCCGGAGAACTCCTTGACCGCGTGGATGTGGCCCTCGGCGTGCAGCTTCGCCAGCAGCTCCGGGACCAGGTCGACCTTGGTGTCGATGGGGTTGTTGTACGCCACGACCGGGACGCCCGCCTTCGCGACCTCGGCGTAGTGGGCCAGCACGGACCGCTCGTCGGCGCGGTAGGCGTTGGGCGGCAGCAGCATCACGGCGGCGCAGCCGGCGTCCCTGGCCTGCTCGGCCCAGCGGCGGGCCTCGGCGGAGCCGTAGGCGGCGACACCCGGCATCACGCGCTCCCCGCCGACGGCAGCCACGGCGGTCTCGACGACTTCGGCCCGCTCCTCGGGGGTGAGGACCTGGTACTCGCCGAGGGACCCGTTCGGTACGACGCCGTCGCAGCCGTTCTCGACCAGCCAGACGCAGTGCTCGGCGAACTTGTCGTGGTTGACGCAGAGGTCGTCGTTCAGCGGGAGGGCGGTGGCGACGAGGACGCCGCGCCAGGGGCGGCTGCCGGTGTTCTCGGTGCTGGTCATCTGGGATCCCGTCTCATCAATAGGGTGTGACATTGTACTGACTCAGCCGTGCTCGGGCTCGGCGGCCAGGACGCCGAGGGGTACGGGTCCGGCGAACGGCCGACGCGTCGGCGTGAGCGCGCACCCGGCGAGCCCCGCGACCGCGGGTCCGCACACCCGCCCCTGACACCAGCCCATCCCGGCGCGCGTCAGCAGCTTCACGGTCCGTACGTCCCCGGCGCCCAGCTCGTCGACGGCCTCGCGGATCGCACCCCCGGTGACCTCCTCGCAGCGGCAGACGACGGTGTCGTCGGTGATCTGCTCGCTCCAGTGGGCGGGCGGTGCGTGGACGGCGTCGAGCGCGGCGAAGAAGGCGCGCAGCCGGGTACGGGTCCTCGCGGTCGCGGCCCAGTCGCGCGCGCGGGGCTCGATGCCGTGCAGGCGCGCCGCGATCGACCGGCCGGCGATGTGTCCCTCGGCGAGGGAGAGGGCGGAGCCGCCGATGCCGGTGGTCTCGCCCGCGGCCCAGACACCGGGGACGTCGGTGCGCTGCTCGTCGTCGACGTGCACGTCCATCCCGTCGAGCCGGCAGCCCAGCGTCTCCGCGAGATCGGTGTGCGGAAGCATGCCGTGCCCCACGGCGAGGGTGTCGCAGACGATACGGCGCTCGGTGCCGGACCTGACCCGCCCGTCGGCGTCGAGCGCGGCGACGGTCACCGCCTCCAGGCCTCGCGCACCGTGGGCCTCTACGACGGTGTGGCGGACGAGGGTGCGCACCCGGTGCCGGAGCAACTGGGCCGCGTACCGGGCGCCTTCGGCGACTTTGCCGGGCTGGACCGCCAGGGCGCGGGTCCGCCGCACGAAGTCCTTCGGGTCGGCGGACTCGACCAGCGCGGCCACCTCCACGCCGGCCGCGGCGAGACCCGTCGCGACGGGAAGCAGCAGCGGGCCGGTGCCGGCGACCACGGCGATACGTCCGGACACGGCGAGGGTGCCCTTGAGCATGGCCTGGGCGCCGCCCGCGGTGATGACACCGGGCAGGGTCCAGCCGGGGAACGGCAGGACCTTCTCGTAGCCGCCGGTGGCGAGGAGAACGGCGTCGGCGCGGACCGCGACGGGGTGCTCCTGCTCGGGGCCGAGCAGGGCGTGCACGGTGAAGCCGACGTCCTGCCGCTCGACGAACCACACATGATGGTCCGTCAAGTGCCGTACGGCACCTGCCTGTACGTGGGTTCGCAGTCCGTCCCTCAGCCGCTCCCAGGTGCGCCACCGGTGGTGCAGGGCCTGCGGGCGGCGAGCCCCGAGGCCCGCGGCGGGCCGGCGGTAGAACTGTCCGCCGGCTTCCGTGGCCGAGTCGATCAAGGTGACCCGTACGCCCCGGGAAGCGGCGGCGCCGGTGGCGGCGAGCCCGGCGGGGCCCGCGCCGATCACCGCGAGGTGCGGCCGGTCAGTCATCGTGGCCCGTCCCCTCCTGCGTACGGATCGCGTCGCCCGGGTGCAACGGCACCAGGCAAGCCCGCCGGTTGGGACGGTCGTTGACGGTCACCAGGCAGTCGAAGCAGACGCCGATGCCGCAGAAGACACCGCGCGGCCGGCCCTCTTGGCGGGTGGTGCGCCAGGAGGTGACACCGGCGGCCCAGAGCGCTGCGGCGACGGTCTGTCCGGGCAGCGCCTCGATCTCGCGGCCGTCGAGGGTGACCGTGAAGGCCGGGCCCGGCCGGGCGTCGGCCAGTTCGAGCGGGGATCTCACGCGGTCTCCTCCACGGGGGCCGGGAAGCGGTCGGGTCGGAACGGCGTCAGGTCCAGCTCGGGCGTCTTCGCGGTCAGCGCCTGGGCGATCAACTGCCCGGTGCCGGTGGCCAGTCCGATGCCCGCGCCCTCGTGCCCGCAGGCGTGGTGCAGACCGGGGACGCGCGGGTCGGGGCCGATGGCGGGGAGGTGGTCGGGCATGTACGGGCGGAATCCGAGGTAGGCGCGCATCGCCCGGACGTCCGTGAGGAACGGGAACAGCCGGGTCGCGCCCGCCGCCAGGGCTCGCATGACCGGCAGCGAGAACGACCGGTCGAAGCCGACCCGTTCCCGGCTCGCGCCGATCAACACGGGCCCCGCGGCCGTCCCTTCCACGACCGGCGAGGTCTGCAGCGCGGCCGAGTCGCTGGCCACGTCGGCCACGTAGTCGGCGGCGTACACCTTGTGCCGGACCATCCGCGGGAGGGGTTCGGTGACCAGGACGAACCCGCGCCGCGGAAGGACGGGGAGGCGGGTTCCCGCGAGCTCGGCCAGTTCGGCACCCCAGGTGCCGGCCGCGTTGACGACCGCCGGGGCATCGATGTCGCCCCGGCCCGTGCGGACGCCGCACACCGCGCCGTCCGGGGTGAGGAGTACGTCCGTGACGCTCCGGCCGGTGAACAGCCGCGCTCCGGAGGCGCGGACCAGGTGGGCGGCGGCCAGCGCGGGCATGACCTGGCAGTCCTGCGGATACAGCACCCCGCCGGGCAGACCGGGGGCGAGGTGCGGTTCGAGGTCGTACAGTCCGTCTCCTACGACGGTTTCGGCGACGACCCCGGCGGCGCGCTGTGTGTCGGCGAACCGCTCGAGCGCGGCGAGCCCGTCCGGCGTCGAGGCGACGACCACACCGCCCTTGGCCTCGTACTCGACGGCCTCCCCCAACTCCTCGGCGAGGTCCGCCCACAGGCGCCCCGACAACAGGGCCAGGTCCAGCTCCGGGCCGGGTTCCTTGTCCGAGACGAGGAGGTTCCCCTCGCCGGCTCCGGTCGTGCCGCCGGCCACCGGGCCACGGTCCACCAGGATCACGTCGAGACCCGCCCGGGCCGCGTACAGGGCGCAGGCCGCGCCCACCATTCCGGCTCCGACGACCACGACATCGCAGGTCAGTCGCTTGCTCACCACAGTACTATGTCACATACTTCTCTATCTGGGGTATGTCACCACGCTGAGCGACGCAATCGGGATGACGTAGAGCGGGAGGGACGGGAACGCCAGGGCGGCCCCCGTACTCACTCCGCCGCGGGGACGACCGTCAGGTGGCCGGCGGCACGGCGTGCGCCGCGGGGCCTGGTCGACGCGGGACGCGATTCGCGCAGTACCAGGGTCAGTCGGGCGTAGCCCAGCTCCCGGAGGGTGGAGGACGTCTCGTCGACGACACGGCAGTCGGTGGCGCCCCAGCGCGGGTCGGGGTGCAGGACCGGGCGGACCCCCCCGTCGTGGGCGAAGGCCCGCTCGCCGACCGCGCGGATCCAGTGCGGCAGACCGTGCCGGTAGGCGGCCTCCATGATGGGGTCCTGGGCGATGTCCCGGCGGATCGACTGCAGCCCCTGGTCATGGCCGTTGCGCTCCACGGCGGCCGCGAAGCGGGCGAGCATCGGCAGGCACCAACTGGACTCGTGCTCACCGAGAACCGTGCCCGCGTCCGGGTGGAACAGGACGAACCTGAGGAAGTTGTCGTCGGGCATGGCGGTGGGGTGCGGGCCCACACCACGGAAAAGTGTCTCGAAAGCAGTGTTCGACAGCACGACGTCCCACCGGTGGTCGAGAACGACCGAGGGGAAGGGGACCGCTTCCAGGAGGGTGGCGTAGTCCTGCAGATACGCCCGGGCCTCAAGACTCTCGGGGACGGGCCGCGGCTCCGGCCGCTGCCCTCCTGCCTGTTGTGCCATCGGGAGGTCACCCCTCTTGCCTATGCGGCCTTCACGCGGCGCCCTGATCCTGCTGCCCGGGCGCGAGGCGTGTCAACTATCGTGGCATTTCGTGCCGGTTGACGGCTGAAATTGGCCACAGTTGTGGCGAGACCTGGATGTAAGTTCGAACGAGGGGCTACTCTCCCGGGAGTTCACGGCAACCGCTTGTGATGATCTTCTTGTGAGAAGCCCGTGAGAGACGTAGGAGATCTGTCGGTGACGGATGGCTTCGCGAATCCGGCCGCCGTGGTGACGGCCGCGCTGCCGGGCGTCGTCGCCCGGGTCACCGCGCTCGCCGACCGGCTCGGCGTGCCGCACGCGGAGGTCTTCCACACCGGCCGCCTGTCGGTGGCCTCCGGCGTCCCCGAGCCCGTGGTCAAGTCCCTGCTCAGCGGCCGCCCCGCGGGCGAACCCGACGTACAGGCCCGATTCCTGCAGCGTCTGGACCTGCTGCGCCGCACCCGGCTCAAGCCCAACGGCCGCAAGTACACCCAGCAGGAGATCGCCGACGGCGCCTTCATGTCACGGCAGCAGGCGGGTGCCCTCATCAACGGCGACCGGCGTCCCACCATGGAGCACTGCGACGCCATCCAGCGTTTCTTCCGCGTGCACGCCGGTTTCCTGACGGCCGAGGACCCCGAGGCGCTCGCCGGGGCCCTGCAGCGCACGGAGCAGGAGCTTCTGCAGAAGCTGGCCGACCGTGAGAAGGAGGCGACGGCGGCGGCAGGCGATCCGCTGGAACGGCTTCTGCAGGACCACGGCGTCCGCGGGATCGCCTGGCGGGCCGCGCAGCTGCCCACCGACCAGCACCGCGACAAGGTCGCCGAATGGCTGGACATGCTCCTGGAGAGCGTCAAACGGCCCGAGTCGTGAGCCGGGGGATAACTGTGGGCATCGGTAGGGAAATGCGCCGCCTGTGCGCCGAGCTGGTAGCGGAACTCACCCTCCCCGCACCGGCGCGTCCGGTGGACCTGTACACCGGACTCTGCGCGGCGATGAGCCGGCGCCGCGGCCGCCCGGTCCACTTCCGTACGGCCGCGTTCCCGCCCGACACCGCGAGCGGACTGTGGCTCGACATGGCCGACCAGGACCTCGTCGTCGTGGAGGAACGCACCGCTCCCGGCCACCAGTTGGTCATCCTCGGCCATGAGCTGTGGCACATGAAGGCCGGGCACTGCAGTCACCATGTCGAGGGCGCCGCGGTCGCGGCCCGCATGCTCAGCGACGACGCCGACCTGCGAGCCACCGTCCTGAAGGTCGCCGCCCGCAGCCGCTTCGACCAGGCCGACGAGAAGGAGGCCGAACGCTTCGGCCTGCTGCTCGCCAGCAAGTGCCTGACCTGGCTCGACGGTTCGCCGACCCGGGGGCCGGTGCAGCGCGACCGCCTGGCCGGCCGTATCGAGGCGTCGCTGGGTTACCTCGGTCCGCAGAGCTGACCGGCACCGCCGCCGGTCAGGTCGCGCTGCGTTCGCTCGCCTCGCGCAGGTCGCGTTCGGTGGCACGGCTGAGCGGGATGCCGGGCCGTCCCTCGCGCAGCAGCTCGCGCCAGTGCTCACGGCTCCAGTCCGCCGGAGCCGTGGTCGCGGTGAACTCCTCGACCAGCGAGACGAACCGCCCCGGATCGGCGTGGAACGGAAAGTGTCCCGCACCCTCGAAGATCTCCAGCCGGCTCCCCGGCATCGCCTCGTGCGCCCCGAACGCGTGCCGCACCGGCACCACACTGTCCCGGTCGCCCCACAGCAGCATCGTCGGCATGCCCTCGGTCAGATAGCACCGGTCGAGCATGGTCACCACCTGTCCCCGCCAGTCGACCACCGCGCGCAACGTGCGGATGAAGGCGTTGCGTGAGGTCTCGTCCGGCAACGCGTCCACGAGGTTCAGCAGGTCGGGCGCGTCCTGCCCGAGATCGGTGTCGAGCAGCTTCATCAGCCCTACGGCGAGCCCCACTTGCCACCGCATCCCCGGCAGCCGCAACGACGACAGCATCAGATGGGCCCCGGGCAGCGACACCATCCGCAGCACGGGATTCACCTCGCGCCCCACGCCGCCCGCGCTCACCAGGATGAGCCGCTCGGTGCGCTCGGGGAACTGATAGGCGAACTGCATGGCCACGCCGCCGCCCAGCGAGTGCCCGACCAGAGTCGCCGACTCGATGCCGAGGGTGGTCAGCAGATCGCGCACCCCGTTGGCGTACGCGGCCACCGAGTAGTCGGCGCGCGGTTTGTCCGAGGCGCCGTGGCCGAGCAGGTCGGGGGCGATGACGGTGTGGGTGCGGGCGAGGTCGGGGATCAGCTCGCCCCAGGTGGCGGAGGAGTCCCCGATGCCGTGGATGAGGACCAGCGCGGGCCCCTCGCCGGCCATCCGGAAGGCACGGCGGTAGCCGTGCACGACCCGGTACTGCAACTCGAGTTCACCGTCGCCCACCGAGCGCAGCCGTACGGTGCGCGCCGGGCGCCGGTGCGGGACGTCGACCACGCACGTGCCTCCCCGTTCCCTGGGCCGCCGAGCAGCGGCCGAAAGCCCTTGTCCTCAGCGTAGGACGGCTTTCCCACCGGTGATTTCGCCGAGGTTTCACCTCCGCTAAGCGGGCGAACCGGGGAGTGGGCGGGCCTCATTGTCAGTGGTGGGCGGCAAGCTGGAGTTGCACCCCCTTGTACGGGTGCGTGACCGATGAGCCGACTTGGGGAGAGCCGACCGATGCACACCGCCGTACTGACCGACCGCGAGCGCACCGCCGTCCAGGCCTACCTGCGGCTTCTGCACACCGTGCGCGCCGCCTTCGACGGTCCGCCGGACGCGCTGCGGCCACCCGTCGTGCCGCCCGCCGTGCTCGCGGAGGCGGAGCAGGCCCTGGCGGACGCGGGCCTCGTGGGCAACGAGGAGGAGTTCTTCCGGCTGCTGCAGAGCTGGTTCCCGCGTCCGTGAGAGCCCGGCTCAGGCGTGCGGCACCACGACGGCCGTCGCGACGAGTCCGCGCCGGACGGTCCAGCGGCCCTCGAAGCGGCTCAGCCGCCGGGCGCCCACCGTCGGTCCGGGTACGAGGAGTTCGGCGCTGAGACCGCCGCCGAGCCCTTCGCCGGGGTGGGCGAAGAGCTCGATGTCGGCCTCGGTGAAGTCGAGCCACTTCCCGGTGAGCGGGAACCACGCCTTGTAGACGGACTCCTTGGCACTGAACAGCAGCCGGTCCCAGTGGATGTCGGGCCGCTCCTCGGCCAGCCTGCGCAGCCGGTCCGCCTCGGCGGGCAGGGAGGTGTAGGCCAGGACTCCGTCGGGGAGCGGCTCGTGGGGCTCGGCGTCGATGCCGAGGGAGGCCAGGTCGGCGGCGCGGACCAGGGCGGCGGCGCGGTAGCCGTCGCAGTGGGTCATGCTGCCGGCCAGTCCGGCGGGCCACTGCGGGGCGCCGCCGGCGCCGGGCAGGACAGGCTGGGGCGGGACGCCGAGCTTCTCCATGGCCCGACGGGCGCAGGAGCGTACCGCGGCGAACTCGCGTCGGCGTTTGTCCGCCGCCCGCGCCACGACCGCCGCTTCCTCGGGGTACAGCGGCGCGGTCCCGTCGTCACCGTACGTCTCCACGGCCACCACCGTGTCCGGCAGCAGCTCCTCGATCAAGGGGCCCGACCTCCTTGGGCAGGATGCGGCGCAGCCGTCCCGGCGGGTCGGGGCGTTTGCGCCACTCCCGGGGGTATCCGACCGACACCTCTTCGAAGCGGACACCGTCGTGCCAGGTGGTCCGCGGGATGTGCAGATGACCGTAGACCATGGTCTCGACGCGGAACCTGCGGTGCCAGTCCGCGGTGAGCCGCGTGCCGCACCACATGGCGAACTCGGGGTACCAGAGCACCTCGGTCGGGTGCCGGTCCAGCGGGTAGTGGTTGACGAGCACGGTGGGCAGGTCGTCGGGCAGCTCGGCGAGTCTGCGGGCGGTCGCCTCGACGCGGGCCCGGCACCAGGCCTCGCGGCTCGGGTAGGGGTCGGGGTGCAGCAGGTGCTCGTCGTTGCAGACGATGCCGGTGCCGTACGCGTACTCCAGCCCCTCCTCCTTGGTCGTGCAGCCGGCGGGCAGGAAGGAGTAGTCGTACAGCAGGAAGAGCGGGGCGACGGCGACCGGGCCGCCGGGACCCTCCCAGACGGGATAGGGGTCCTCGGGGGTGGTGACACCGAGGTCGCGGCAGAGCGCGACGAGGTGTTCGTAGCGTTCGACGCCTCGCAGGGTGACCTCGTCGTCGGGGTGGGTCCACAGTTCGTGGTTGCCCGGAGCCCAGAGGACCTTGCGGAAGCGGCCGGCGAGCGTCTGAAGGGTCCAGCGGATCGCGGACACGGTCTCGGCGACGTCTCCGGCCACCAGGAGCCAGTCCTCGTCCGTCCCCGGGCGCATCTCCTCGACGAGGGCGCGGTTCTCCGGGTAGCCGACATGCAGGTCACTGATGGCCAGCAGCTGTCCGGAACCACCGGCCCTCGATGTCACCTCTGGCCCCCTCCGAGCACCCGAATGGGACCACGACAGCACATTCACAGCGCCCGGACAAGCGGCCCGGCACGGCCCGCAGAGGCATCGATCAAGATCGAATAATCCGTAACACGCGCGTTGCACGCCGGGGCCTCGGGAAGCCGTATGATCGCCCCAACACCACCGCCATGAACTTCCCTTCGCGCAGGGCGGTTTGGTGACCCTCCTCACACCCTGGCCGGGTTCGGCCTGCTTCGCCGTGCCCGAAAACCCCGAAAGGCGGCCCCTGCATGATCTCTCGCGTACGCGTCTGGCTCAACCGCACGTACGCGGAGAACGTGTTCTTCATGGATCAGCTGCGCCGAAATCCCGGTGATCGCGCCGTCAAGATCCATGCGACGCACGGCGACGCGGACTCCCCCGTGCTGGCCGCCGCCGACACCGCCGAGCTGGAGCCGGAGGGCCTGTCCCCGGCCGCGTACGTCGAGTACGCGCTCGACCAGTGCACCCGCCGCGGCATCGACGTCTTCGTGCCCCGGCTGCACCAGTCGGCGATCGTGGCGCACCGCGCGGAGTTCGAGGCGGCCGGTACGGCACTGCTTGCGCCGCCGCCGGAGGCCGTGGCCGTCTTCCACGACAAGGTGATCGCGTACGAGGCCGTCCAGGCCATCGGAGTGCCCGTGCCGCCGTGGTACCGGGTGCGGACCGCGGAGGAACTCGTCGTCGCTGTCGAGGAGTTGGAGGCGGGCGGGTACAAGGCGTGCTTCAAGCCGGCGTCCGGTGCGGGTGGGGTGGGCTTCCGCGTGATCACGCGCGCCCCCTTCTCACTCGATCACCTCAACGGCTTTCCCAGCCCGTACGTACCGCTGGACACGGTCGTGGAGGCGCTGACGCAGGCCGACGAGTCGGTGGACTGGCTGGTCATGCCGCGTCTGGAGCAGCCGGAGGTCTCGGTCGACTGCCTCACGGGGACCGACAACCGGATCCGGCTGGCGGTGGGCCGCACCAAGAACGGGCGCCGTCGTGGGTTCACGCTGCACGAGCAGTGGCTGGAGCCGGCGCGGATGATCGCGGAGGGGTTCGGGCTGCACTACCTGTCCAACATCCAGTTCCGGATGTTCGGTGACACGCCGGTACTGATGGATGTCAACACCCGGCCCGCGGGCGGGTTGCATCAGCTGTCGCTGTGCGGGGTCAACGCGCCTTGGGCCGCTGTGCAGTTGGCGCTGGGTGAGGACCCGGGGGAGATGGCTCCGCCGTTCCTGGGTCAGGACTACACGGTGGTGTCGGGGCCGCGGCACCTTCGGCCTGTGGCCATTCCGCATCAGAGGGCGGAGGTTTCCGAACCTCTTCCCGTGCCGGCGCCTGCGGAGGCACAGGCGGTTGCCGTCGACTCCGTCTCGGCCGCGGGTCAGGTACTGCCGCTGTAGCTTGTCGGCCGGGTGCGGGTGCGTCGTGGCTTGTCGCGCAGTTCCCCGCACCCCTTGAGGCATCTCCACTCACCGGTATGGACCAATTCCCTCCCTCACCCTTGACAGGCGGATTGGTCCATACCAACTTGTGTTGCGCACTTCCCTGTACTCCCGAACACCCCCATTTCTTCAGGGAGATCATGTGCGCACTCCACTTCCACGGCGTTCCAGACGTCTCTTCGCCTTCCTGGGTACCGCGGCTCTCGCACTGGCCGGGGCTGTGGCTCTTCCCGGTACGGCCCAAGCGGCCAATGTTCTGACCAATCCCGGATTCGAGTCGGGGGCCCTGAGCCCCTGGTCCTGCACCGGCAATCTCGGGTCGGTCGCCTCCTCCCCCGTGCACGGCGGCTCCAAGGCGCTTGCCGGCGCGGTGAGTTCGAGTGACATCGCCAAGTGCAGCCAGACCGTCGCCGTACGGCCGAACACCGCGTACGCCTTGAGCGGTTGGGTGCGCGGCAGCTACGTCTACCTCGGCGTGGACGGCGGTTCCTCCACGTGGACCTCGTCGCCGTCGGCATACAGCCAACTCAGCGTGTCCTTCACGACCGGTGCCTCGCAGACGAGCGCCACCGTCTACACCCACGGCTGGTACGCGCAGGGCACCTACTACGCCGACGACATCAACCTCGATGGCCCGGGCGGCGGTTCGGACACTCAGGCGCCGACCGCGCCGGCGAGTCTGCGGTCCACCGGGAAGACGTCGTCGAGCGTGTCATTGGCGTGGAACGCCTCGACGGACAACGTCGGTGTCACGGCGTACGACATCTACAGCGGGTCGAACCAGGTGCTCAGCGTCTCCGGTACGAGCGCCACCGTGAGCGGGCTCTCCGCGAGCACCGCCTACACGTTCACCGTGCGGGCGCGGGACGCGGCCGGGAACTCCTCGGCGGCCTCCAACGCCGTGGGCGTCACGACGGACGCCGGCGGCGGGGGCGGGACCGGGTTCAAGCAGGCCGCGCCCTATCTGTATCTCGGCTGGGGTGATCCGCCGAGCGCCACCTCGGTGATGAGCTCGACCGGGATCAAGTGGTACACGATGGCGTTCATCCTGTCCTCCGGCGGCTGCAACCCGGCCTGGGACGGCAGCAGACCGCTGACCGGCGGAAACGACCAGAGTGTCATCAACTCCATCCGTTCCGCGGGCGGCGACATCGTGCCGTCGATCGGCGGCTGGAGCGGCAACAAGCTCGGGCCGAACTGCTCGAGCGCCGAGGCGCTGGCCGGCGCCTACCAGAAGGTGATCGACGCCTACGGGCTCAAGGCGATCGACGTCGACATCGAGAACACGGACGAATTCGAGAACGCGACCGTGCAGGACCGGATCCTGAACGCCCTGAAGATCGTCAAGGCGAACAACCCGGGGCTGCGGACCGTCCTGACCTTCGGGACGTCGACGACCGGTCCCACCTACTGGGGCGGCCGGCTCATCGAGCAGGCCAAGGCGCTGAACGCCGGCATCGACGTGTTCACGATCATGCCGTTCGACTTCGGCGGCGGTGCCGACATGTACGGCAACACCGTGAACGCGACGGAGGGGCTCAAGACCAAGCTGAAGTCCACCTTCGGGTGGGACGACGCGACCGCCTACGCCCACATCGGCATCTCCGGTATGAACGGGCTCTCCGACCAGCAGGAGCTCACCTCGACCGCGACCTGGACCTCGATCCGTGACTGGGCGAACTCCCACCACATCGCGCGGCTCGCGTTCTGGTCGGTCAACCGTGACCGGCCGTGCCCGGGCGGCGGCGTGGTCAGCAACTGCTCCGGCATCAGCCAGAGCAACTGGCAGTTCACCTCGATCACGGCCGGTTTCACCGGCTGAGTCGAACGATCGGGTATCCCCACGCCTGCGCCAACACGGCCAGGCGTGGGGGCGGTTCGACGACGGCGTCGGCCTCGCAGGCCGGCTGGATGCGTCCCGACCTGATGGTTTTGGACCAGTCCTTGCCGCTGCGGGCGAGTTCGAGGTGCAGGACCCGGCCCCGGAGCATGTGCTCCAGCTCGCTCTTTGTGGCGTCGTCAGAACCGTCCCGCGCCTCGGTACAGCTCCAGTTCCCCGTCCAGTTCGACCGCGAGCACCGTGGCGTGCGGGTCGAGGTCGGCCTCGGCGGGCGGATCGATCCACAGCACGCCGACGGCCTCGTGCAGTCCGCCGACGACACGGTGGGCGAGATCGGTGCCGGTGCCGAGGACGGTGACCTTGCGGACCGGGGTGGCCAGGCCGCGGACGCCGATCTCGGCGCGGGGAATGTCGAACAGGGTGAGGTAGAGCGTCCGGCCGTCGGCGGAGAGGGTGCTGGGCCCGTAGTGGTGCCCGGCCGGCAGCCCGCGCACCGTCCCGTACACCGCCTCCGCGTGTTTCGCGATCCACTCCCCCAGCCCTTCGAGACGCTCCACCTGCGGCTGCGGGATCGTGCCGTCCTCCATCGGGCCGACGTCGAGCAGCAGATTGCCGCCCCCGCCGATGGTCTCGGTGAAGTAGCGGATCAGCTGGGTGAGCGACTTGTGGTTGTGGTCCTGGTGTTGGTAACCCCACGAGTCGTTGATGGTGAGGCACAACTCCCAGGGTCCGCTGGGCGGTTCGATCGGGGCGCCCTGCTCGGGGGTGGCGTAGTCGCCCTCGCTGAGCATGCGGGCGTTGAAGACGACGTCGGGGTTGTACGAGCGTATGAGCGCGGCGAGTTCGGGGATGCGCCACTGCTCCTCGCTGCGGTCCCACTCGCCGTCGAACCACATCAGGTCGGGCCGGTAGCGGGAGGACAGCTCGCGGATCTGCCCGTCCCGGTAGGCGATGAACCGCTTCCAGGCCGCCAGGTCCTCGTCCTCGGCCGAGCATTCGGAGTAGCGGTTGTCCTCCTGCTCCGGTGGGCGGCCCGGCTTGCGGGTGGTGGCGTAGTCGGGGTGGTTCCAGTCGGAGTGCGAGTAGTAGAAGCCGACCTTGAGGTCCTTCTCGCGCAGGGCCTCGGCGTAGGGGCCGATGTAGTCCTTGCCGAGGTTGAGATCGCCGAACTCCGTGTCCCACAGGGCCACTCCGTCGTGGTGACGGGTTGTCAGGACGGCGTACCGGGCGCCGGCGCGGGCGAACAGGTCGGCCCACGCGCGAGGGTCGTACTTGGCGCCGGTGAAGCGCTCCAGCTGGGACATGTACCGGTCGTGCGGGACGATGTCGTCGTAGAACGACCAGGACTCCTGGACGCCGTCGACGGCGTAGATGCCCCAGTGGACGAAGATCCCCAACTTGGCGTCGGTGAACCAGGGTTGCATGGGCATGGGTCAGTTCACCTCGGCACGCTTCAGTCGCAGGGTGAGGATCTGGAAGGGGCGCAGCGTCACGGGGACCGTGCCGTCGACGGCGGCCTCGTCCTCGGTCAGCGGTCGCTCCAGCAGGTCGGTCACCTTGGCGCCGGCGAGCGGGAAGCCGGTGCGCAGGACGCCCTGGGCTCGGCCGCCGCGGGACTCGTAGAGCCGTACGACCACATCGCCCGAGGTGTCGTCGGCGAGCTTGACCGCCTCGACGGTGATGCCCTCGCCGTCGACGGAGACGACCGGATCCGGCTCGCCCGCCGAATCGGCCACGCGCAGGGGCAGGTTGAGGGCGTACCCCTCGGCGACCGCGTCCTCGATGCTCGCGCCGGGAAGCAGCGAGTAGGTGAATCGGTGCTTGCCCTGGTCGGCCTCCGGGTCCGGGACGCGCGGGGCGCGCACCAGGCTCAGGCTGACCCTGGTCGTCGTACCGCCGTCCTCGCGGACCGTGCGGGAGACGTCGTGGCCGTACGTCGAGTCGTTGATGACCGCGACACCGTAGCCGGGCTCCGCGACGTGCACCCAGCGGTGGCCGGAGACCTCGAAACGGGCCGCCTCCCAGCTGGTGTTGGTGTGGGTGGGGCGCTGGATATGGCCGAACTGGATCTCCGCGGAGGAGTGCGGGGCGCGGATGTCGATCGGGAAGCCCGCCTTGAGGATCTTCTCGGCCTCGTGCCAGTCGATCTCGGTCTCGAAGTCGATGCGGGGGCTGCCGGCGCGGACGGTGATCGTCTGGGTGATCTTCGAGCCCTTGCCGAAGGCGCGGGTGACGCGGATCGAGCCGACCAGCGCGTCCCGCTCGATGGCCTGCACGGACTCGATGTCCACGAGGTCCGTGTAGCGGTTCTTGTAGTGCTTGTCGATGTCCCAGGCGTCCCAGTAGTTGGGCAGGTCCGTGTGGAGGCGGAGCAGGTTGCCCTTGTCGGCGAGGACTTCACGCTTGGCACGCCGGTCGAAGACGGAGGCCAGGGTGCCGTCCTCGGCGAGTTCGACGCGGACGTAGCCGTTGTCGAGGGCGCGGTCCTCGACGATGACGAGGTCGTCGGGCACGGCGTTGTCCACGGCAGCGCTGCCGTTCGCCGGGACCTGAACCCAGCCGGTCGTGCCGTCCCCGTGACGTACCACCTCGCGCCGATCGAACGGGCTGGTGTTGAACACTCGCGGCTCACCGCCACCGAGCGCGGCGATCGCCTCGCCGGTCAGCACCTCCAGCTCCTCGGCCACCCGCGCGTACTCGGCCTCCGCCTCCCGGTGCACCCAGGCGATGGAGGACCCCGGCAGGATGTCGTGGAACTGGTGCAGCAGGACCGTCTTCCAGAGGCGGTCCAGCTTCTCGTACGGGTAGGCGTAGCCCGGCGCGTGCAGGGCGGCCGTCGTCGCCCACAACTCCGCCTCGCGGAGCTTGTGTTCGCTGCGGCGGTTGCCCTGCTTGGTGCGGGCCTGGGAGGTGTAGGTGGCGCGGTGGAGCTCCAGGTAGAGCTCGCCGTTCCAGACGGGGGCGTCCTCGTACTCGGCGCGGGCCTTGGCGAAGAACTCGTCGGGGTGTTCGACGACGACCTTGGGCGAGCCCTCCAGGTCGGCGAGGCGCCGGGCGCGTTCCATGATCTCGCGGGTGGGGCCGCCACCGCCGTCGCCCCAGCCGAAGGGGGCCAGGGAGCGCGAACCGGCGCCCTTCTCGGCGTAGTTGCGGACGGCGCGGTCCATCTCCTCGCCGCTGAAACGGGCGTTGTAGGTGTCGATCGGCGGGAAGTGGGTGAAGATGCGGGTGCCGTCGATGCCCTCCCACCAGAAGGTGTGGTGGGGGAACTTGTTGGTCTGGTTCCAGGAGATCTTCTGGGTGAGGAACCACTCGTTGCCGGCGAGCTTGGCGAGCTGCGGGTAGGCGGCGTTGTAGCCGAAGGAGTCCGGCAGCCAGACGCCCTTGGTCTCGATGCCGAAGTGCTCGATGAAGAACCGCTTGCCGTGGACCAGCTGGCGGGCGATGGCCTCGCCGCCGGGCAGATTGCCGTCGGACTCGACCCACATGCCGCCGACCGGGGCCCACTGGCCCTTCTTCACGGACTCCTGGATGCGGGCCCACACGTGCGGGTAGTTGTCGCGCACCCACTCGTACTGCTGGGCCTGGGAGCAGGCGAAGACGAAGTCGTCGTACTCCTCGGCCAAGGACGTGACGTTGGAGAAGGTGCGGGACGTCTTGCGCTTGGTCTCGCGGATGGGCCACAGCCAGGCCGAGTCGATGTGGGCGTGGCCGACGCCGGAGACCGTATGCGCGCTGGCGTGGGCGGGCTTCGCCAGGACCGGGGCCAGCACCTCGCGGACCGCCGCCGCGCTGCCGGAGATGTCGTCCAGGTCGAGGGCGTCCATGGCCCGGTCCAGGGCGTGCAGGATCTCGTGGCGGCGCGGCTCGTGATCACCGAGGTGGACCATGACGCCGAGCAGCACCTGGAGATCGAGGTCGAGGTGCCAGACCTCCTCGTCGAGGACGGCGATGTCGGCGCGCTGGAATGTATACAGTGGACGGTCGCCTGCGGTCAGTACATCGCCGAGCAGTGTCGGAGCCTCGAAGTTGTTCGCCAGGATGTCGGGGTTGGACGCCGCCTCGACCAGGTAGTCGATCTGCTCCCCGCCCGTCGCCGGGTTGGCGATCGGCACGTACTGGTTGAGCGGGTTGACCGCCTTCAGGGGACGGCCGTCGGGCAGGTGGACCAGCGCCTCGGCCTGGTTGCCCGGCCAGTCGCCCACGAAGCCGAGGTCGATGACCGCCTCGACGCGCTTCCCGGCGAACTCGGCGGGCACCTCGCCCCGCATCCGGAACCAGGTGGTGCCCCAGGGCGGACCCCACGGGGTGTCCATCGCGAAGGGCGCGTACCGGGCCGCCGCGGCCTCCTCGAACGGGACCGGCTCCCCCGGCGCCTGCCAGGCCTCGACCTCGAAGGGGACGGTGGCCGCGTAGATCGCGGGCTTGATGCGCTGGTTGTGGAGGCGCTCTACGCGTTCCTCGATCCGGCGGCGTTCGTCGTGCATGAGGAGTCTCCAGGAAGGTAGCGAGCGGGCGGAAGCGGAGGGGGCGGGCCGGGTGGGGCACACGAGGGGAAAGCGCTTTCCCCTCGTGTGCTCACTTAAGGTACGCCAGGCCCGGATGGACCTCGGTGTATCCCTCGACCAGTCGGCGGGCGACGTTCACGGAGTCGACGAGCGGGTGCAGCGCGAACGCCTTGACCGCCGTCGTACGGGAGCCGGACTCGGCGGCGGCCAGCACCTCGCGCTCGACCGCCTTGACCGAGCAGACCAGGCCGCTCGCGTGGTCGGGCAGCGGGGCGACGGCGACCGGGTGGGCGCCGTTGGCGTCGACGAGGCACGGGACCTCGATCACGGCATCGTTGTCGAGCACCGAGAGGGTGCCCTGGTTGCGGACGTTGAGGATCAGGGTGGTGCGCTCGTCGCGGGCGATGGCCCGCATCAGGGCGAGGGCGACCTTCTCGTAGCCGCCGGACAGGTCGTCGGCGTCGCGCTCGCCGGCGCCGGCGCTCTCGCGGTTCTCGGACATGTAGGTGGCCTCGCGCTCGGCGCGGGTGCGGTCCCAGGCGGTGAGGGCGGCCGCGTCCGGACGGCGCATCTCCTCGTAGAAGGCGGCCTGCTGGTCGGCGAGGAAGGCGCCGCGGGTCTTCTCGGCCTGCTGGTAGGCGCGGACGGTCTCACGGTTGAAGTAGTAGTAGTGCAGGTATTCGTTGGGGATCGCGCCGAGCGACTGCAGCCAGTCGACGCCGAAGAGCTTGCCCTCCTCGAAGGAGCCGAGGAGTCCGGGGTCGGCGAGCAGACGCGGCAGTTCGTCACGGCCGGCGACACGCAGGCCGCGGACCCAGCCGAGGTGGTTGAGGCCGACGTAGTCGATCCACGCCTCGTTCGGGTTCGCGCCGAGCACCCGGGCGATACGGCGGCCGAGGCCGACCGGTGAGTCGCAGATGCCGATGACGCGGTTGCCGAGGTGGCGGGACATGGCCTCGGTGACCAGACCTGCCGGGTTGGTGAAGTTGATGACCCAGGCGTCGGGGGCGAGCCGGGCGACCCGCTGGGCGATGTCGACGGCGACGGGGACCGTGCGCAGACCGTAGGCGATGCCGCCGGCACCGACCGTCTCCTGGCCGAGGACACCTTCGGCGAGGGCCACCCGCTCGTCGTCGGCTCGGCCCTCCAGGCCGCCGACGCGGATCGCGGAGAAGATGAAGTCGGCGCCGCGCAGCGCCTCGTCGAGGTCGGTGGTGGCGGTGACCGTGGGGGCGTCGTCGACGGTCGACGCCTGTTCAGCCAGTACCCGGGCGACTGCATACAGTCGGCTGTCGTCCAGATCGTGCAGAACGACTTCCGTGACCCGGCCCTCGGCGCGGTCCGTCAGGAGCGCCCCGTACACGAGCGGCACGCGGAATCCGCCGCCGCCCAGAATCGTCAGCTTCACACTTGAACCTTTCCTGCCACGACCACCTCGACGCCCGCCTCCTCAAGGGAGGCCCGCGTCGCCGCGTTCACCGGCGCGTTCGTCACCACCACGTCCAGGTCCTCGGGACCGCAGACCTTCGCCATCCCCGTACCCGGGAACTTCGCCGCGTCGGCGAGCAGCACGATCCTCTCGCTCGCCTTGATCATGGCGCGCTTGACCGGCACCTCGACGACCGTCGTGTCCATCACCTGCCCACCGGGGCGCACTCCACTGGTGCCGAGGAAGAGCCAGTCGGCGTGCAGCTGGCGGAGGTTGTCCTCGGTGAGGAAGCCGACCAGGGAGCGGTACTCGCGGCGGACCATGCCGCCGAGCAGGACCAGCTCGATGCCCTCGTCGTCGGCGAGCTCCTCGTAGACCACCAGGTTGCTGGTGATCACGGTGAGACGGCGGCCGTGCAGCTGGCGGGCCAGGCGGTAGGCGGTGGTGCCGATGTCGAGCAGCACCGACTGACCGTCCTCGATCAGCCCCGCCGCATGCGCGGCTATGACGTCCTTCTCGGCCACGCGCACCTCGGCGACCTCGGCGAAGGGCTGGTCGCCCTCCTCGGCGCGGGCACCGCCGTGGACGCGGGTGAGCAGCCCGTCCTCCTCGAGTTTGACCAGGTCACGCCTGATCGTGGCGGGGCTCACACCCAGCTGCTCGGAGAGGTCGGTCACGGCCGCGGGACCGCCGGAGCGCAGGGCCCGCAGGATGAGTTGATGTCGTCGTTCTGCCAGCACGACGTGAACAGTACTCGTCATTGCCAATCATTTCCATGCTCACTTCTGCTCAGGTATTGACCAATGTCGCGGAGCGGCGCACGATTCCGGTCATCGAATTTGAAGAGTTTTGACGAGCTCCGTGATGGAGCGCCGGACGAGAGGACGTGCGCGTGGACGACGACCGGCCCGATGTACTGCTGACCGGGCTGCTCTTCTACGACCTCGTCCTCACGGGTCTGGGCGGGCCGCCGACGCCGGGCGAGGAGATCTGGACGGCCGGCATGGGCTGCGGCCCCGGCGGCATCGCCAACCTGGCGGTCGCCGCGTCCCGCTTCGGCCTGCGGACCTCCCTGGCGACGGTCTTCGGCGACGACTTCTACGGCGAGTACTGCCGCGACATCCTCGACGACCAGGAGGGCGTCGACCTCTCGCTCTCCCGTACCGCGGACGGCTGGCCCACCCCCGTCACCGTCTCCCTCGCCCACGGGAACGACCGCGCCCTGGTCACCCACGGCCAGGAGCCCCCGTACTCGCAGGACACGCTGATGGGCGACCCGCCCGAGGCGCGCACCGCCCTCGTGCACCTCGAGGCCGAACCCCGCGAGTGGATCGCCAAGGCCGCCGCGAACGGCACCCACATCTACGCCGACGTCGGCTGGGACCCCACCCGGCAGTGGTCCACGGACCTGCTGGACCAGCTGAAGCTGTGCCACGCCTTCCTCCCCAACGAGACCGAGGCGATGGCCTACACCCGCACCGACAGCGCGGTCGCGGCGCTCGGCACGCTCTCCGAGCTGGTGCCGGTCGCCGTGGTCACGCGGGGCGGGGCCGGCGCGCTGGCCGTGGACCAGACCACGGGCGAATACGCGGACGTCCCGGCCCTCGACATCGATGTCCTGGACGCGACGGGCGCCGGGGACGTGTTCGGCGCGAGCTTCGTCGCGGCCTCGCTCGGCGGCTGGCCGCTCGAGGAGCGGCTGCGGTTCGCGGCGCTCGCGGCCGGGCTGTCCGTCCAGCATCCGGGTGGGGCGCCGGCCGCACCCGGCTGGTACGGCGTCGACCGCTGGTGGCGGTCGCTCGCCGACCGCGAACTGAAGACTGCATACGGTTTTCTGTCCGACCGGATCCCGGCCGACCCCGGGCCTCCCGTCCAGTACGCCCCCGTCACTCCCCCCGCACGGCAGTTCTGACCCCCCGTACATATGCGAAGACCCGAAAACCCCCGAAAGGCGGTGGGAGCTGTGCGGCTCTCACGAAGAGGCCTGCTCCGCGCGGGCCTGGCCGGTACGGCCGCCACGGCGCTCGGCGGCCTGGCGTCCGGCTGTGCCGTTCCGACCGGCTCGACCGGCCGGAACATGGTCCTGTGGTACTGGAGCGGCGGCCTGAGCGACACCGTCGTCAAGAACGCCAAGGCCCGCTACGACAGTTCGGTCGACCTCCAGGCCATCCAGATCGGCGGCCAGTACCGCTCCAAGCTCATCACCACGATCACCGGCAAGGCCCATATCCCCGACATCGCGGGGCTCAAGGGCGAGGACATGGCCGCCTATCTGCCGAACGCGGACCAGTTCATCGATCTGCGGACGCTGGGCGCGCAGAAGTACAAGGACCAGTACCTGCCCTGGAAGTGGGACCAGGGCGTCGCCGACGACGGCACGATGGTCGGTTTCCCGATCGACTGCGGGCCGGTCGCGCACTTCTACCAGTACGACGTGTTCCGCAAGGCGGGGCTGCCGTACGAACCCGCCGACGTGTCCAAGGAGCTCGACACCTGGGAGAAGTTCTTCGACGCGGGCGTGCAGCTCGGCAAGCGCATCCCGAAGGCCAGGCTGCTCACCGACGTCAACTCCGTTTTCGACAACGTGGTGAACCAGGGCAGCAAGCGGTACGTCGACAAGGACCGCCAGTTCATCGGTGACCAGCAACATGTGCGCGACGCCTGGGCGTTGGCCGTCGAGGCCAAGCGGCGCGGGATCGTCTCGGACCTGGTCAGCGGCACCCCGGACCAGCTCTCCGCCATCCAGGACGGCACGCTGCCGAGCCAACTGGGCGCCTCCTGGGCGAGCTTCGACATCAAGAACGGCGTGCCGAAGACCAAGGGCAGGTGGAGGGTGGCCGACATGCCGGTGCGGCCCGCCAACAACGGCGGTTCGTTCCTGTCGATCACCAAGGCGTGCCGGGAGCCCGAGCAGGCCTTCCAGATCATCACCTGGATGCTCAACTCCGCCAACCAGGCGCAGGGTTACGTCGACGCGGGCCTCTTCCCCTCCACGCCCGCCTCCTACGAACTCAAGCAGATGCAGGAGCCGGACGACTTCTTCGGCGGCCAGGTCACGACCGACATCTTCGGACCCGCCGCACAGAAGATCGTCGTCGCCTACAACAGCCCGTACGACATCGCGCTCGGGCAGCCCATCAAGGACGAGATCAAGAACGTCGGCGTCCTCGGCAAGGACCCCAAGAAGGCCTGGAGTGACGCCATGAGCAAGTGCCGTCGCATCGCGAAGCACCTGGGGGTGAGCTACTGATGGCCGTCCTCGAGCAGACCCCGCCCGCCGTGGTCCAGCCCTCCGCGGCCGGACCGAAGAAGGGCTTTCGCAAGTACTGGCACCTCTACGCCGCCATCTCCCCCTTCTATCTGATCTTCCTGGGCTTCGGCCTGTTCCCGGTCGGCTTCTCGCTCTATCTGTCCTTCCACCGCTGGGACGGGCTCGGCTCGATGGAGTGGGCCGGGCTCTCGCAGTACCAGTACCTGCTGAGCGACAGCGACTTCTGGAACTCGATCGGCAACACGATCATCATCTGGGCCATGGCCACCTTCCCCATGATCCTTCTGGCGATGATCACGGCCGTGATGCTCAACTCTGCGGTCCGGTTCAAGAGCCTGTACCGCGTCGCGTACTTCCTCCCGAACGTCACCTCGGTCGTCGCCATCGCGATCGTCTTCGGCTCGATCTTCTCCACCAACGCCGGCATGGTGAACGCGGTCCTGCACGCGGTCGGGATCGACCAAGTGGCCTGGCTGAACACGCCCTGGGGCATCAAGGTCACCATCGCGGCGCTGATGACCTGGCAGTGGACCGGCTACAACGCCATCATCTTCCTCGCCGGCCTCCAGACCGTCCCGAGCGACCTGTACGAGGCGGCGCGCATGGACGGCGCCGGGCCCCTCCAGACCTTCTTCCGGATCACGCTGCCCCTGCTGCGGCCCACGCTGCTCTTCGTGCTCGTCGTCTCGACGGTCACCGGCCTGCAGAGCTTCTCCGAACCACAGGTCCTGCTCCAGACCTCGTCCAACGACTCGACGTTCGCGGGCGGTCCGGGCCACTCGGGCCAGACGATGGTCCTCTACTTCTTCCAGCAGACCTTCGACAACAACGACTTCGGGTACGGCGCCGCCGTGGCGTGGGGCATCTTCCTCGTCGTCGTCCTCTTCTCGATCATCAACTGGCGCCTCGTGCAGCGCCGGGGCGACTAGGAAGGGCGCATCATGCCATCCATCAAGGGGTCCCGCCGCAGAGGGATCGCGCTGCACCTCCCGCTGCTCCTCGGCACGCTGATCTCGGCCTTCCCGTTCTACTGGGCCGTGATCATGTCGACGCACAGCTCCTCGGAGATCTTCTCCTACCCGCCGAAGCTGCTGCCGGGCACGCACTTCCTTCAGAACGTCCGCAATCTCTTCGACGCCATCGACTTCTTCGGGTCGATGGGGAACTCGCTGCTGGTCGCGGCGTCGGTGACCTTCCTGGTCCTGCTCTTCGACTCCCTCGCCGCCTTCGTCTTCGCGAAGTTCGAATTCCCCGGCAAGGGACCGCTGTTCGGACTGCTCATGGTCATCTTCATGGTGCCGGCGCAGCTGTCGGTCATCCCGCAGTTCGTCCTCATGGCGAAGATCGGCTGGATCGGCTCGATGACCGCGCTGGTTGTGCCGGCCGCCGCCAACGCCTTCGGTATCTTCTGGATGCGCCAGTACATGAAGACCGCCATCCACGACGAACTGCTCGACGCGTCCAGGCTCGACGGCGCGAACTTCCTGCGCCAGTACTGGCACGTGGCGCTCCCGGTGGTCCGCCCCGGCCTCGCCTTCCTCGGCATCTTCACCTTCATGGGCCAGTGGAACGACTTCGCCTGGCCCCTGATCGCCCTCACCAACCCGGACAACGTGACCCTCCAGGTCGCGCTGTCCCAGCTCAACGGCACCCACGGCACCACCGACTACGGCATCGTGATGACCGGCGCCCTGCTCGCCCTCATCCCGCTGCTGATCGTGTTCGCGATCGGCGCCAAGCAGATCATCGGCGACCTCGCGAAGGGAGCCGTGCGCGGATGACGAGCGATCCCCTGCTCGCCCTGCGTCCCTGGGAGGCACCCGAGGTGACCTCCTGGGGGCGACTGCCCATGAACGCCGTCGACCGGCGCTCCGGAGCACTCCCCCTGGACGGCGACTGGAACTTCCGGTTGCTGCCAGCTCCGGACGCGCCGGTCGGCGGTGCATGGTCGACGGCATACGTACCGGGTGTCTGGACCATGCAGTCCATTCAGGGCGCTGACGACCTGCCGCAGTACACGAACATCCGTATGCCGTATGCGGAATTCCCGCCCCTGTCGCCTGTATACAGAAACCCGACGGGTGTGTACGAGCGCACGGTCGACGTCCCAGCCGAGTGGACCGGCCGCCGGATCGTGCTCCAGGTCGGCGCCGCCGAGAGCGTGCTGCTCGTGCAGGTGGACGGGCGGCCTGTCGGCATCTCCAAGGACTCCCACCTCGCCGCCGACTTCGACCTCACGCCCTTCGTCCGGCCCGGCGAGCGCGCCACCGTACGCCTCACCGTCGTCAAGTGGTCCGACGCCTCCCACATCGAGGACCAGGACCAGTGGTGGCACGGTGGGATCACCCGCTCGGTGCTGCTGTACGCGACCGACCCGCTGTATCTCGCGGACGTGACCGTACAGGCGGCGTACAGCGGAGAGCTGCGCGTCGACTGCCGGGTGCGGGACACGGGTGGCGTGCTGCCCGACGGGTGGTACGTCACCGGCGAGCTGGACGGACGCCTCCTCGCCCAGGACGCGGAGTTCGACCGCGCCAACGTCGAGGACGAGCGGGTCTCCGACTTCCTCGGCGAGGTACGGCTGCACACCACCGTGCCCGACGTGCGCACCTGGAACGCCGAGACGCCCGAGCTGTACGGCCTGACCGTCCGCCTGCACCGCGCCGACGCGACGGTCGCCGACACCTCGTACCACCGCATCGGCTTCCGCGACGTCGAGATCGTCGGCCGCAACCTCCTCGTCAACGGCGAGCGGGTGTACATCCGCGGCGTGAACCGGCACGACTTCCATCCGCTGACGGGCCGGACGGTGTCGTACGACGACATGCGCGCGGATCTCGTCCTGCTGAAGCGGTTCGGCTTCAACGCGATCCGCACCGCCCACTACCCCAACGACCCCGGGCTGTACGACCTCGCCGACGAACTCGGCTTCTACGTCGTCGACGAGGCGGACATCGAGTCCCACGACCATGCCCATGAGATCGCCGACGATCCGCGCTATCTGAACGCCTTCGTCGACCGGGTCTCGCGGATGGTGCTCCGCGACAAGAACCATCCGTCGGTGATCACCTGGTCGCTGGGCAACGAGTCCGACTACGGCGCCAACCACGACGCCGCGGCGGGCTGGGTGCGCCGGCACGATCCGACGCGGCCGATCCAGTACGAGGGCGCGGCCAAGCTCGACTGGGCGGCGACGGACGACGCCTCCGACATCGCCTGCCCCATGTACGCGCCGCTGGAGGACTGTGTCGCCCATGCGCTGTCCGGCGAGCAGACCAGGCCGCTCATCCAGTGCGAGTACTCGCACGCCATGGGCAACAGCAACGGCACGCTGGCGGACCATTGGGCGGCCATCGAGTCAACGCCAGGTCTTCAGGGCGGGTTCATCTGGGAGTTCTGGGACCACGGCATCCTCCAAGGTGTGAACGACGGAAGACCGGTCGGGCGTGGGGGCGCCGGGCTCTATGACAACGGTGTCGCCGCGCCGGGCCATCGCTGGGCGTACGGCGGCGACTTCGGCGAGACCATCCACGACGGCGCCTTCATCGCCGACGGCGTCGTGTTCCCCGACCGCACGCCCAAGCCCGCGATGTACGAGCACCGGGAGATCGCGGCGCCGGTGCGTATCGAGTGCTTCAAGCACGAGGGCATCGTGCTCGGCAACCATCAGCACTTCCGCGGCCTGGACTGGCTGGCCGGCGAGTGGGAGCTGTCGCTCGCCGACGGCGACACGGTGACCGCGCCCGCCGAGCTGCCGGATCTGCGGCCCGGTGCGACGGCGGTCGTGCCGCTGCCCTTCGAGGTACCGCGTGAGGGCGGCGAGGCCTGGCTGACGCTCAGGGTGACGACCGCGCGGGACGAGGCATGGGCGCCGCGGGGCACGGTGGTGTGTCTGCCTCAGGTGCGGCTGCGCGAGGCGGCCACGGTCCCCGCTTCCCCGGAGAATCGTTCCGTCGAGGTCGACGCCGACGGGCTGCTGGTCCACCCCCTGCTCACCGCCGCCCCCATCCTGTCCCTGTGGCGGGCGCCCACCGACAACGACGAGCTGGGCGGCACGGCGCTGCGCTGGCGGACCTGGGGGCTCGACTCGCTCGTCCGCAAGGCGGTGTCGGTGCGCGAGGACGACGGCCGGACGACCGTGGTCGCGGAGTACGCCGGCACGCTCGGCGTCGTGCGGCACCGGCAGGTTCTCACGCCGGTCGAGGGCGGCGTACGGATCGACGAGGAGGCCGAGCTGCCGGCGGAGTTCCACGACGTGGCGCGGGTCGGGTCGGTGTTCGAGACGGTGGCGGGCCTGGACCTGCTGGAGTGGTTCGGGCAGGGGCCCTGGGAGTCGTACCCCGACCGGAGCGCGGGCGCGCCCGTGGGCCATCACCGCGTGCCGGTCGACGAGTTGTTCACCCCCTACTTGCGTCCGCAGGAGAGCGGCGGCCGCCACGGCGTACGGCGCTTCACGCTCTCGGCGCCCGACGCGAACGGGCTGACGGTCGCGCTGGACGAGCCGCGCCAGGTCTCCGTGACCCGCTACCGGGCCGAGGACCTCACCTCCGTCACCCATCACGACCAACTGGCGCCGCGTGCCGGGTGCGTGGTGCACCTCGACGCGGCCCACCGGGGTCTCGGCACGGCTTCGTGCGGCCCCGACACCTTCCCTTCCTACCTGGTCGCACCGGGTGTCCACCGCTGGAGCTGGACCCTGCGCACTCTCTGAACTCCACCGGATTTCACCCCTTTTACGGAGCACACGTGTGCACTTCGCATGAGCACGGGTCCGAGCATGCCCAGGCGGGCGCCGGACGCCGCAGTTTCCTCCGGGCGACCGCGCTGCTCGGCGCCGCCGCCACGGCCGGTGTCGCGCTGCCGGGCGTGGCCGAGGCCGCCGCCCACAGCCGTTGGCGGCCCGACACCGACAGTCGGCGCTTCACCCTCGCGGTGATGCCCGACACGCAGTACCTCTTCGACGGGCCGAGCATCGACAAGGCACCCGTCGAGGCGTCCCTGCGTTATCTCCTGGACCATGGGAAGGACGAGAACCTCGTCTTCCTGTCCCACCTCGGCGACCTCACTCAGAACGGTGCGGCGGCCGAAGTCGCCGCGATCAGCGAGGCGTTCGAGCTGCTGGACCGGCGTGGTGTCGGCTACAGCGTCCTGGCCGGCAATCACGACGTGAAGTCGTCGACGGACGACCAGCGCGGTTCGACGCCGTATCTGGACGCCTTCGGGCCCGACCGGTTCCGGGGCAAGTCGACCTACAGCGGGGCCTCCTCCGACGGCTACAACACCTTCCACCTGTTCAAGGCCGCGGGCCGCGAGTGGATGGTCCTGGCGCTGGACTGGCGGCTGTCGGCGAAGGGGTACGCGTGGGCGAAGGACGTCCTCGCGCAGCACCCGAAGACACCCGTCATCCTCACCACCCACGAGCTGGTCGTCGAGGACGACACCCTGTCGGCCTACGGTCAGCAGCTGTGGGACCAGCTGATCGAGGACCACGACCAGATCTTCCTCACCCTCAACGGCCACTACTGGCCCGCCGGTCGCGCAACCCGCGAGAACGCGGCGGGACATGACGTCCACCTGCATCTGACGAACTACCAGAACCGCTACTTCGGCGGCGCGGCGATGATCCGCCTCTACCGTTTCGACCTCGACCGCAACGTCATCGACGTCGAGACGGTCTCGCCGTGGATCCTGGGCCGGGCGGGCAGGGGCCTCAACGAGCTGGAGCGGCAGGAGATCGAACTCAGCGGTGACGCCGACCGGTTCACGGTCGAGGTCGACTTCGCCGAGCGGTTCTCCGGATTCGATCCGGTGCCCGCGCGGGCCGAGCGCCCGGTGTCGCGGCTCCTGATACCGGGCACGGTGGCCTACTGGCGTTTCGAGTCGGCGGCGAAGGACACCGTCCGCGACCTGTCCGGCCGCGGCAACGACCTCTCCCTGGTCACCGTGGGCGGTGGCACGCTGGGCTGGTCCGCCGACCACCACCCCGATCAACCCGGGCACGGCAGCCTGGAGTTCCAGGGCTACAAGTCCCCGCTGAAGGGCGCGTATCTGCGCACGGTCGACGGCGCCCCGCTCAACTCGGCGACGTTCAAGGCCGGTTACACCATCGAGGCCTTCTACCGGCTCCCCGCCGACTGGGACCCCTCCCATCACGCCTGGTCCGGCATCGTCAGCCGCACCGGCACGGGCGGCGCCGCCGGCAAGACGGGCGACGACCCCGACGAGCCGCTGGCCACGCTGTCGCTGTCCAACGACCGCGAGCCGCAGTGGGCGATGCGCCCGCTCAACCAGCAGGGCATCGCCACCAACTGGGGCCAGGAGACCCCGCTGGAGACCTGGTGGCACCTCGCGGTCGTCAACGACGGCAGGCACACCACTCTCTACGTCGAGGGGTGCCCCGTGGTCCGCAATCCGAAGGCCACCTCGATCGGCATCGCCTCCGTCGGACTCCCGTGGCTGCTGGGCGGTTACGAGTACGGCGGGAAGATCGACCAGATCCTGCACGGACGCCTCGGCGACGTCCGCATCGTCGAACGGGCGCTGCCCGTCACCTCCTTCATGACGCACTGACCCCCTTCTCGAGGATCACCATGACCGAGCAGCAACTGCCCGACTGGGCCGACCCCTCCGTCTCGCCCGCCGCACTCGACCCGCAGGGGCTGTCCAGGCGCGGACTCCTGCGCCGCGCGGGCCTGTTCGGCGCCGCCTTCACTCTCGGCTCGGCCGCCGTGCCCGCCGCCGCCTCCCCGCAGCGCTTCGGGGGCGACGACCCGAGGCTGGCGTATCTGGTGGGCGACCACCACGTCCACTCCGTCTACAGCCACGACGCCAAGTACACGTTCTCCCAGCAGGCGAAGGCGGCCGCCCGGTACGGCCTGGACTGGATGGTGTTCAACGAGCACTCCAACTTCGGACATGCCTACTACGGTGCGAAGCTGGAGCACGAGGAGATCCTCAAGGCCCGTGCGGAGAACCCGCGTCAGCTGATCTTCCAGGGTCTTGAGTGGTACATCCCGGCGGCCGAGCACTGCACGGTGTTCGCGGCGCCCGGCCCCCACGAGGTGGACCTGCTCACGCAGTTCGAGCTCGCCTACGACGGCAAGCTGCTCAACTACACCGAGGGCTCCGCCGGCGCGACCGACACCGCGCGCAACGAGGCGCATGCCGTCAAGGCGATCAAGTGGCTGGCCGAGCAGCGCCGTTCGGGCTATGTCGACGACGTCCTCGTCCTCGCCAACCACCCGCTGCGACTCGGCATCGACTCCCCGCACGAGATGCGCAACTGGCGGGACGCGGCCCCCGAGATCATGATCGGCATGGAGGGGGCGCCGGGCGCGCAGGGCGCGGCCATCCCCGGCTGGCGCGGCACGACCTCGATCCGCGGCGAGTACGAGAACAAGCCGTCCGCCCAGTCCTGGTCCGGCTATCCGGCGGACGCCTACCTCACCTACGGCGGCTTCGACTGGGCGACGGCGACCGTCGGCGGGCTGTGGGACGCGCTGCTGGCCGAGGGCAGGCTGTTCTCGATCACCACCAACTCCGACAACCACCGCACCGTCTTCGACACGTGGAAGAACGGCGACTGGCCGGCCGGCCAGAACTTCGACAACACCGGCAGGCTCCCCGACCCGGTGAACACCGACACCCCGCAGGCCGGAAGCGACTTCTGGCCCGGCCAGTTCAGCCGCACCCACGTGGGCACCACCCGCTACGGCTACCGCGCCGTCATGGCGGGCCTGCGCGCGGGCCGCGTCTGGCTGGACCACGGGCATCTGCTCGACGGGCTCGACGTACGGGTCAAGCGGGACTGCGACGCGGGGCGGGGCGTCACGCTGGGCGGCCGGCTGCGCGTGCGCAAGGGCGAGAGGATCAGCCTGTACGTCACCGTCACCACCGCCTCCCGCCCCAACGCGCAGGGCATCCTGCCGGAGCTCCAGCACGTCGACGTGATCCGGGGCGCGGTGCGCGGCGCGGTCACCGACCGGGACACGTGGAAGGCGCCGGACACCAAGGTCGTCCAGACGAAGGATGTGTCGGGCCGCAAGGGGACGTACACCCTGCGCATCCCGCTCACCGCCGGGGACGAGTCCTTCTACGTCCGGCTGCGCGGCAGCGACGGCAACCGCCATGGTGCGGGGTACCTCGGCGCCTCGATCGACCCGAACGGGCCGATCCCGCACGAGCCCGGGAACGGTGACCCGTGGGCGGATACGTGGTTCTATTCCAACCCGGTGTTCATCGACGTGGCAGGTGCCTGATGAAGCGTCATCTCCTCACCCTGGGCTGCTTATTAGGATCACTCGTACTCGGAGCCGCGGGCACCGCGTCGGCGACCGGTGAACCGCACTGGGTCGAGACCGGCACCGCCTACACGGACACACTCGGCGGCGGCCAGGGACTGGCGAGCCGCGCGGACGGCACGCTGCTGTACCGCGGGCTCGCTTCCATCCCGCTGGACCTGCGGCTCAAGGGCTGGAACCACGTCGGCGACCCGGACATCGCGCGCGGGTACACCTTCGACGCCTACCAGGGCCCGGACACCGCCACGTCGAAGATGTTCGCGGTCACCACACCGGCCGGGAAGCGTTACGAGTACGTCCACCGGCTCGACCCGGGCGAGAAGCTGAACAACTCCTTCGCGACCGTCTCGCCGGACGGGCAGTGGCTGGTGTCGGGCGAGTGGGGCGACCAGAACAGACTCCAGGTCTTCCCCGCTCCCCTGCTCAACCCGGCCACCCCGCCCACCGGCGGGGCACTGAAGGAGGCCTGGCAGATCACCCTGGACAAGCCGGTGCGCGACATCCAGGGCTGTGACTTCGTGACGGACACGCGGCTGGTGTGCGCCTCGAACGACGCCACGGGGACGCTGTTCCCCCAGATCCGTCCGCTGCTCCAGGTCGACCTGCCCCGCAAGCTGGACGGGCAGCCGATCACGGGCGCGGTGAGGAGCCTCTTCGCGTTGCCGCAGCGCAGCGTCTGCACGGACGGCTCCTTCGAGACCGAGGGCGTCGACTACGACCCGACCAGCGGCACGCTCCGGGCGGAGATGATTCCGCCGGGCGCGTGTGCGGTCGCCACGGCCGTGTACTCGTACCGCTAGGCCCTGCCGCCGGACTCCCGTCGTCCGCCCGCAGGGCAGGCTCGGAGGGGTCCGGTGCGTGCGATCGCAAGGCGCCGGAAGGTCCTCGTAGCGGAGCTGCTAGGGCCTTCCGGCAACGCGGCGAGCGTGCGTGCCGGACCCCTCCGAGCAGGCGGGAGTCCGGCGGCAGGGCCTTGGGTCACAGGCTGATCGGAGCGAGGTACGGTGGCCGCGTGACCACGGAAGAGTCGCTGCGGCCCCAGCCCCTCATGCTCACGTTCCTGGGCGACCAGGTACTGGGGCGTGATGTGTGCGTGTACTCGGGCAGCGTCATCGACGTGTTCGCCCGCGCCGGGATCGGCGAGCAGGCGACGCGCTCGACACTGACGCGGATGGTGAATCGCGGCCTGCTGCGCCGCCAGCGTGAGGGCCGCCGCATGTACTTCGGGCTGACCGAGCACTCGGAGGCCGTGCTGCGCGACGGTGAGCGGCGCATCTGGCAGACCGGTGCCGTCAACCGGCAGTGGGACGGCACCTGGACGCTGCTCGGCTTCTCGCTCCCCGAGTCCTGGCAGCGGCAGCGCCACGACCTGCGCTCCAAGCTGACCTGGAGCGGCTTCGGCCCGCTCTTCAGCGGCCTGTGGATCGCGCCCGGCGAGGTCGACGTCGCGGAACTCGTCGCCGACCTGGGCCTGTCCGCCCATGTGAAGGTCTTCCGCGCGCACGCCGACACCGGCATGGACATCGGCGCGATGATCGAGGAGACCTGGGAGCTGGCCGAACTGGCCGAGCGCTACGAGCAGTTCGTACGACGCTGGCAGCCCTGGGAGACCCGGGCGCGGGAAGCCGACGAGGCCCTGGCTCAGCGGCTGCTGCTCCAGGCGGAGTGGCTGCGGGTCATCCGCCGCGATCCGCGACTGCCGGTCAAGCACCTGCCGGACGACTGGCCGGCGGAGCAGGCGGAGAAGACGTTCCGCGCGGTGTACGAGCGGCTCACCCCGCTGGCGCGGGACGCCTCGGAACGTCTCCTCGACCTGGTGCCCGTACGCCCTGATCAGGCGTAGAAGCGGGACAGGCTCTGCAGCACGGCCGCCGGCTTGGCCCCGCCCTCGATCTCGATCGTGCCGTCGACGGTGATCTGCACCCCGCCCGCCACGTCCTCGACCTCGGCCAGCCTGCCGACCAGACGGATGCGCGAGCCGACCTTCACCGGCGAGGGGAAACGGACCTTGTTCAGGCCGTAGTTGACCTTCGTCGTGACGCCTTGGACGTCCAGCAGCTCGGTGAAGAGCGGGATGAAGAGGGAGAGGGTCAGATAGCCGTGCGCGATGGGGGCGCCGAACGGCCCCTCGGCGGCCTTCTCGGGGTCGACGTGAATCCACTGGTGGTCGCCCGTGGCGTCGGCGAACGTGTTGATGCGCTCCTGGGTGACCTCGATCCACTCGCTGGTTCCGAGGTCGCTGCCCGCCAGCTTCTTGAGTTCGTCGATGCCGTTCACGGTGATGCTCATGAGGTTCCTTCACTGTTGCCGTACCGGGTACGGACACGGGACTTGAGGAGCTTTCCGGAGGCGGTGCGCGGCAGTTCGTCCGCGATGACCACCGACTTCGGGATCTTGTACTTGGCGAGGCGGCCCGACAGGGCGGCCAGCACCTCGTCGGCGTCGAGCGAGGCACCCTCACGGGGCACGACGACCGCGCGCGGTACCTCGCCCCACTTGTCGTCCGGCACTCCGATGACCGCGCACTCGACGATGTCGGGGTGGGAGAGGAGCAGGTCCTCGATCTCGGCGGGATAGACGTTCTCACCACCGGAGATGATCATGTCCTTGATGCGGTCGACGATATGCACGTAGCCGTCTTCGTCGACCCGGGCGGCGTCCCCGCTGCGGAACCAGCCGTCCGCGAAGGAGGCTGCGCTCTCCTCGGGCAGCCCCCAGTAGCCGGGCATGACATGGGGTCCGCGGACGTGGACCTCGCCGGTCTCGCCGACGTCGGCGGGGGTGAGGTCGGGCCTGACCACCCGTACGTCGCTGAAGAAGTGCGGTACGCCCGCCGAGCCCGCCTTGCTGAGCGCGTGCTCCGCGTCCAGGAACAGCGTGCCGGGGCTCGCCTCCGTCATGCCGTAGCCCTGAAGGAAGGTGAGACCTCGCTCCTGGTAGGCGGCGATCAGCGGTGTGGACACCGGGGAGCCGCCGCAGGTCAGGATCCGCAGGGAGGAGAGGTCGGCGTCGGCCCAGCGCGGATGCCGGGCCACCTGCTCGAACATCGTCGGCACCCCGAACATGAAGGTGATCCGGTGCCGTTCGATCAGGTCGAGGGTGGCCGCCGGGTCGAAGGCCTCGACCAGGACACAGGTGCCGCCCTTGAGCAGGACCGGCAGCGTCAGCATGTTCAGCCCGGCCGTGTGGAACAACGGGGCGGAGACCAGGGCGCGTTCGTCGGCGATCAGGTCGGTGTCGACGAGGACGTTGATCGCGTTCCAGGTCAGGTTCGCGTGGGTGAGCATGGCGCCCTTGGGGCGTCCGGTCGTCCCCGAGGTGTACATGATGATGCAGGTGTCGTCCGGGGTGACCGGCTGGTCGATGGCCTCCTCGGAGGCCGACGCCAGCGCCTCCTCGTACTCGGCGCCGACCTCGACGTACATGCGCACGTCGGTGCTGCCCGGGAGCCCGGCGACCAGCCCGGCGTGCGACGGCCCGTAGACGAGGGCCTTGGCCCCGGAGTCGGCGAGCTGGTAGGCGATCTCGGGGCCCGCCAGTCGGGTGTTGAGCGGGACGAAGACCGCGCCGAGGGTGCCTGCCGCGAACAGGGTCTCCAGGTAGGAGGGGTGGTTCGGGCCGAGGTAGGCGATGCGGTCGCCGCGGCGGACGCCCCTGGCGCGCAGGGCGTGGGCCAGGCGCGTGGTTCGTGTATGCAGTGTGCGGTAGTCGGTCGACTGTTCGCCGTGGACCAGAGCCGTGCGGTGCGGGGTCTTGCGGGCCCGGCGTGCGGGCCATGACCCCAGTCCCTCGTTGCGCATGCGGGGCCCCTTACGGCTTCGTCAGCCCGAGCAGACGGGCGGCGTTCTCCTTGAGGATCTTCGGCTTGACCTCGTCCTTGATCGACAGCTTCTCGAAGTCCGCGAGCCAGCGGTCGGGGGTGAGGACGGGGAAGTCGGAGCCGAAGAGGACCTTGTCCTTGAGCAGGGTGTTCGCGTACTGCACCAGCTGCGGAGGGAAGTACTTCGGCGACCAGCCGGACAGGTCGATGTGGACGCCCGGCTTGTGGGTGGCGACGGCCAGGGCCTCGTCCTGCCAGGGGAAGGACGGGTGCGCCAGGATGATCTTCAGGTGCGGGAAGTCGGCCGCCACGTCGTCGACGTGGAGGGGGTTGGAGTACTTGAGCCTGATCCCGCCGCCGCCCGGGACCCCGGCGCCGATGCCCGTCTGCCCGGTGTGGAAGAGGGCGATGGTGCCCGTCTCCTCGATGACCTCGTAGAGGTCGTACGCCACCGAGCGGTCGTTGGGGAAGAAGCCCTGGATGCTGGGGTGGAACTTGAAGCCCTTCACCCCGTACTCCTCGACCAGGCGGCGGGCCTGCTTGACGCCCGCCTTGCCGCGGAAGGGGTCGATGGAGGCGAAGGGGATCAGGACGTCGGAGTTGGCGGCCGCCGCTTCGGCGACCTCCTCGTTCGGGACGGGCGCGGTGCCGGTCGCGGACTCGGCGTCCACCGTGAAGATCACGGCGGCCATCTTCCGCTCGCGATAGTAGGCGGCCGTCTCCTGAAGGGTCGGCTTCCGCTTGCCCTCGACCTTGAAGTAGGCGGAGGAGGCGTCGTGGAGGTCGTCGTCCAGGGAGGAGTGGCCCTTGGAGGAGACCTCCGCGTGGGTGTGGACGTCGATCGCGACGAGTTCCTCGACGTTGAGGGTCGCCATGGTCACGCCTCCGGGAACTTGGGTGCCGGGATACCGACGGACTGGAGCTCGGCGCCCACCGACGTCGGGAAGGCGTCGGCGAGCGTGTCGGGGGTCCAGCCGCCGTCGGCGTAGGCCGCCTTGATCTCCTGCGGATGCGACCAGAGTGCCACCTTGTCGCCACCGATGCCGATGGCCTGGCCGGTGATGGCGCGGGCGGCCTCGGAGGCGAGGAAGGGGACGAGGGCCGCGCAGTCCTCGGGGGTGCCGAAGCCCTCGCCCTTGCGGAGGAAGTCCGGGAGCGGCTCGCCCTGCTTCATGGCCTCGATGTACGGGGCGAAGGCGGGGATGGTCTCGGTCATCGCGGTCGCGGCGACGGGGACGATCGCGTTGACGGTGATGCCGGCGCGGCCCAGCTCCATGGACCAGGTGCGGGCGAAGGCGGCGATGCCGGCCTTGGCGGCGGCGTAGTTCGTCTGCCCGAAGTTGCCGCGCTGCCCGGCCGGGGAGCCGACCAGGATCAGGGAGCCGCCCTCGCCCTGCTCGCGCATCCGGACGGCGGCGGCGCGGGCGCAGGTGAAGGTGCCCTTGAGGTGAGTGGTGATCACCGCGTCGAAGTCGTCGTCGGTCATCTTCCAGAGCACCTTGTCGCGCAGGATGCCCGCGTTGGTGACCAGGATGTCGATCCGTCCGAACTCCTCGACGGCCCTGTTCACGAGCCGCTCGGCGGCCTCGGTGGTGCCGACGGGGACGACCTCGGCGACGGCGCTGCCGCCGGCCTCGGTGATGGACTTCACGGCCGCCTCGGCAACCGCCTCGTCGACGTCGTTGACGACCACGGACGCCCCGTGGGCGGCGAGGGCGTGCGCATAGGCGAGGCCGAGGCCCCGGCCGCTGCCGGTGACGACGGCGACCTTGCCGGAGAGATCGATGCTGGGCACGGGGGAGGTCCCTTCACGAGCTGATGCGGGTGGTGCGGAGGCCGCCGTGCGGCTCCGCTGCCGAGATCGAAGCTAAGAGCAATAATTGTTGACGTCAATAGTTGTTGATGACCTACGGGTGCGTCATGCTGGAATCCGCACAAGAGACCGACCCAGGGAGCCCGCCATCACACGCCAGCACCTCACGGACCCGAACCTGATCGACGCGGACGAGCCGTGGATGCGCGGGCTGCACGCCGACACGGGCTATCTGCTGTATCGCCTGGGGCTGCGCTCGGGGCAGCTGTTCAACACGTTCCTCCAGGAGTCGGGGCTGCGGCTGCGCCACTACGCCGTGCTGCGCTTCCTCGCCGGTTCCGACGGCGCGCTGCAGCGCGAACTGAGCCATCGGCTCGGCTACGACCCGAGCGCGATCGTCGGTCTGGTCGACGACCTGGAGAAGCTGGGCTTCGCCGAGCGGCGCCCCTCCCCCGACGACCGCCGCAGCCGGATCGTCGTCCTGACCGAGGACGGCCGCGCGTTCCTGCGGGACACCGACGAGGCGGGCCTGCGGGTGACGAACGAGCTCCTGGGCCCGCTGGACGCCACCGAGCGGGAGGCCCTGCACGGGCTGCTGTTGCGGATCGCGGAGGACGGACTCAGCTGATGTTGTGCACCTTATTGACGGCAGCGCAAAGCGTTACCTAACTTCACTCGCGTCCCGCACTCCCGCCCCGCATCGGAAGGGACCCCGCGTTGAGAACCCCCACCGCTCTCGCCGTACTGACCGCGACCCTGTGCACAGCCGTCGCCGTCCCCGCCCAGGCCGCCGCCACGGACACCCACCTCGAAGGGCAACTCCCCTCGGGCGCCAAGTACTTGATGGACGTCCCCGCCGACTGGAACGGCACCGTGCTGCTCTACAGCCACGGCTACCGCCCCACCGCGGCCCCCGTCTCCGCGCAGAACGCGCCCAGTTCGGCCACCCTCACCAAGCTCCTCGACGAGGGGTACGCGCTCATCGGCTCCTCGTACGCGACGAACGGCTGGGCGATCACGGACGCCGTGCCGGACCAACTGGCCACGCTGGACCTGTTCGGTGAGAAGTTCGGCAAGGCCCGGGAGACCATCGCCTGGGGCACGTCGTACGGCGGTTTCGTCACGACGACCCTCGCCGAGCGGTACGCCGACCGGTTCGACGGCTCGCTGTCGATGTGCGGGCTTGTGCAGGGCGGTGTCGCGAACTGGAACAGCACCCTGGACCCGGTGTTCGCGCTCAGGACGCTGCTCGCGCCGGGCGCCGGCATCCAGCTCACCGGTTTCACCGACCAGTCGGCGGCCGTCGGTGCCGCGAACGCGCTCGCCGCGAAGGTCACCGACGCCCAGCGGACGCCCGAGGGCCGGGCCCGTATCGCACTGGCCGCCGCCCTGCACAACATCCCCGGCCACAACGACGCCTCCCAGACCGAGCCCGCCCCCACCGACTGGAACGCCCAGCAGGCCAACCAGTACGCGGCGGTCTCCGGCCTCCTGGGTCGCCCCGCCTTCAGCTGGCGGCAGGAGGCCGAGAGCCGGGCAGGCGGCAACATGTCCTGGAACACGGGCGTCGACTACACGGCGATGCTCGCCCGGTCCCCGCTGTTCAAAGAGGTGACGGAGCTCTACAAGGAGGCGGGACTCGCCCTGCGCACCGACCTCAAGACCCTCGACCGCGCACCCCGGATATCCGCCGACGCCAAGGCCGTACGGTGGATGCGGCAGACCAGCACGCTCTCGGGCCGGCTCACCGACCCCCAGCTCGACATCCACACGACCGGCGACGCGCTGATCCCCGTCCAGGCCGAGAGCGCCTACCGACGGGCCGCCACGGCGGGGCACTCCGGCAGGCTGCTCAGCCAGGCCTACGTCGACGGGCCCGGCCACTGCGCCTTCACCACGGGTGAAATGACCGGCGCCCTGCGCACCCTGGAACACCGCCTGGACACCGGCCGCTGGGACGCCTCGCCGCAGGCCCTCAACGCCCGTGCGTCACAAGAGGATTCGGCGACGACACCCCGATACGTGAGCTACCGCCCCACCGCCTACCCCCGCCCGTACGACCTCGCCCACCCGGGAGACACCCGGCCATGACCGTCCTCCCCCACTCTCGGCTTCGCCCGAGCGGGGGCGCCCCCACCGCGCCCGAACGACTACTGTCCGTGCTCGCCGCGTTCGACCACGAGCATCCGGCACTGAGCCTGACGGACATCAGCCGGCGGGCCGGGCTGACCCTGACCACCGCACACCGGCTCGTGGGCGCCCTCACCGAGTGGGGCGCCCTGGAGCGGGACCAGTCCGGCGTGTACCACGTGGGACTGCGACTGTGGGAGATCGCGGCGCTCGCCCCGCGCGGGCTCGCGCTGCGCCAGATCGCGCTGCCGTACCTGGAGGACCTGTACGAAGCCACCCACGAGAACGTGCAGTTGGCCGTACGGGACGGCGGCGAGGTCGTCTACATCGAGTGGCTGTCGGGCCGTTCGTCGGTCGGCGTCCACATCCGGGTCGGCGCCCGCTGGCCGCTGCACGCCACCGGCGTCGGCCTCGCCCTGCTCGCGCACGAGAGCCCGGAGTTCCAGGAGCGGTACTGCGCGGGCCCGTTGACCTCCTTCACCCCGTACACCATCACCGACCCGGCCCGGTTGCGCCGGGTCCTGGCCGACGTACGGCGCACGGGGGTGGCGGTGAGCGACCGCCAGGTCACCGACGACGCCCTGTCGGTGGCCGCCCCCGTACGCGGAACGGGCACGGCGGTGGCGGCCGCCGTGTCGATCGTGGTGCCGCAGGCCGACGCACAGGTACCGGTACTGGTGCCGGCGGTGCGGTTGGCTGCGCGGGGGATATCGCGGGCGCTGGGGTGGCAGCCGGAGGCGGGTACGGCGGCGGGGTGAGCACTGGCCCCGCCACGCCACCACGCCCCGGAGATATCCCTCTCACCGGCGAGGCCGGGCAGCACACCCCTCGCGATACTGGTACGGCCCTTGCCCCGAGGAGCCGCTCATGTCCGCCCAGTCCTGGTTCACGCCGGTCGCCGCACGGCTGCGTACGACGCATCCGTATGTCGTCGACACGGCGCTCGCCGCGCTCGTGCTGTTCGCCGCCTCGCTCCAGTGGATCTTCCCCGACGAGGGGGACGACCCGCTCTCCCGGCTCGGCTGGCTGCTCGGCGCGGCCACGGCACTCCCTCTGGTGTGGCGCAGCCGCGCCCCCTTCGTAACGGCGTGCGCGGTGTCGGTGGCCACGCCCGCCCAGGCCGTCCACCACGCCCCGCCGCCGGACGTGATGTACGGCGGTCTCGTCGTCCTCTACACCATGGCCGCCCGGGGCACGCCCACGCAGCGGCGCTTCATGCTGGTGGGCTGGTCGATCGGCGTCTCGGTCACCATGCTCCACAAGGAGGGCGCGGAGCCCTTCGAGTACGCCTTCCAGCTGCTGAGCGTCGCCTGCGCGTACGCCCTCGGGATGCTGGCCCGCGTCCAACGCGCCTACACCGCCGAACTGGAGGACCGGGCCCGGCGGCTGGAACGGGAGCGGGCCGCGGACACGGCACGGGCGACGGCGCAGGAACGCGCCCGGATCGCCCGGGACATGCACGACATCCTGGCGCACGCGGTGAGCCTGATGGTGGTGCAGGCCGAGGCCGGGCCGGTCGTGGTGCGCAGTGATCCGGCGCGGGCGGAAGCCGCGTTCGAGGCGATCGCGGCGGCCGGGCGGGACGCCATGTCGCAGCTGCGGCGGATCCTCGGTGTCCTCAAGGACGAACAGCGCAACGGGACTTCACCGCAGCCGGGCATCAAGGCACTGCCCGTACTCGTCCGGCAGGTCCGTGAATCGACGGGCCTGCGGGTCGAGTTGCGGGCCGGGGGTGAGCCGAAGCCGCTGCCGCCGGACACCGACATCGCGGTCTACCGCGTGATCCAGGAGGCTCTCACCAACACGGTCAAGCACGCGTACGCTTCCTTCGCGATCGTCGAACTCGACTGGGCGGAGGAGGCGTTGACGGTGTCGGTGACGGACGACGGGCAGGGCCCCACGGCCCCGGGCGGTGGCCACGGGCTGATCGGCATCCGGGAACGGGCCGCGGCCTGCGGCGGTGACGCGCGCACCGGGCGGGGTCCGGACGGCGGGTTCCGGGTCGTCGTACGCCTTCCGGTGGGGGACCGGCAGGCGGCGCCGGGGTGAGCATCCGAGTGGTCGTCGCGGACGACCAGGAACTGGTCCGCAGCGGCTTCAGCATGATCCTGGAGGCGCAGGCGGACATCGAGGTGGTCGCCGAGGCCGGCGACGGGGCACAGGCGGTCGCGGCGGTGCAGCGGCACACGCCCGACGTGCTGCTGCTCGACATCCGCATGCCCGTGATGGACGGCCTCCAGGCGGCCCGGCGGGTGTGCGCGCAGTCCGCGTGCAAGGTCGTCATGCTGACCACGTTCGACCTGGACGAGTACGTGTACGAGGCGCTGTACGCGGGCGCCAGCGGCTTCCTGCTGAAGGACGTGCGCCGCGACGACCTGGTGCACGCGGTACGGGTGGTCGCGGCCGGCGACTCGCTGCTCGCGCCCGCGGTGACCCGGCGGCTGGTCGCGGACATCGTGAAGCGGCGCCGGGAGGAGGCCGCGGCCGACGTCTCCTCGCGGCGCCTGGACGTGCTGACCGCGCGCGAGGTGGAGACCCTGCTGATGCTCGCCCGCGGCCTGTCCAACGCCGAGATCGCGACGTCCCTGTTCGTCAGCGAGCACACCGTGAAGACCCATGTCAGCAATGTGCTCGGCAAGTTGGGGCTCAGGGACCGGGTGCAGGCGGTGATCTGCGCGTACGAGACCGGGCTGGTGACGCCGGGCGCGCCCTGAGGGCCCTAGTCCTGGTCGCCCAGCTCGGTGAAGAGGGTGAGCTGGAGTGCGCCCGGTGCCTCCAGGCGGGAGTTGAGGGAGTTCCAGGGGGTGCGGGTCGGTTCGGCGATCACCTCGGCGCCGGCCTGTGCCAGTCTCGCCGTGGTGGCGGTGGAGTCGTCGACCTCGAAGGCGACCCGGATGGGTCCGGCCACCCGGCGCCCCACCTCGACCTCGTCGATGAACGCGGCATGGTTCGGGTCGGTGATCTCCAGCGTGGCCCGGCCGGCCTCGAGGATGGTGACCCGGCCGTCGGGCGAGGAGAACGCGGCGCGTTCGGGCAGGCCGAGGACGTCGCGGTAGAAGCGCAGGGCCTCGTCGTAGTCCTCGGCCGTGACGACGAGACGGAGTTCGCGGACGGCGGGTGCGTCGGACATGGCGGCTCCTCGGGATCGCGGATGGTGATGTGATCAACTCCGGTACCGGTGCGGTTCATTCCTCCCTCTCAGGAGTGAGACGGAAGGTCGTCTCCCCCGCGCGACGGAGCCCCGGAAACCGCTCCCTCCGGCGATCCGGCACCACCCCCTCCCGCACGAGTCTGAGGGCATGTCAACCGATGCCCCGCCGGGAGGGACCGTGCTCTCCACACTCGCCCGGACGGCCACGCGCCGTCCGCTCACCGTCATCGCGCTCTGGGTGCTCTTCCTGCTGCTCGGCTTCGGGCTCGGGACGGGCGTTTTCGGGCGCCTGTCGGACAACGTGCCCGAAGTCCCCGGCACCGAGTCGGAGGCGGCCGCTCAGTATCTCGACCGGGTCGACCCCGCCGGTGAGTCGATCACGGCCGTCGTCGAGGGAACCGCCGTCCTGGGCCCGGGACTTCGGGCCCAGGTGGAGCGGGCCGTCGCCGAGGTCCGGGAGGTCGCCGGGGTCGCCGCCGTGCCGGATCCGTACGAGACGCCCGGCCTGCTTGCCGAGGACGGGCGGGCGCTCATCATCCCCGTCGCCCTGGAGGGCGGTCTGGACGACGACGCCGAGGAACGGACGGTCGACGAGGCGGCCGACCGCATCAAGGAGATCGACGCGCCCGAGGTGCACGTCAGCGGCGGCCCGTTGCTCGGTCTGCAGATCGGCGAGAAGGCCCAGGAGGACGTGAGGAACGCCGAGTTGATCTCCCTTCCTGTCGTACTCGCGCTGCTCCTCGTGGTGTTCGGCGGGCTGCGCTCGGCCGCGCTGCCCCTGGTGATCGCGGTGAGCGGCATCGCGGGCGCGTTCCTCGCCCTGTTCCTGTTCAGCGAGGTCACGGACATCTCCGTGTACGCGATCCAGGTCACCACCATGCTGGGCCTCGGACTCGCCGTGGACTACGCCCTGTTGATGCTGGTCCGCTTCCGGGAGGAGCGCAGGAAATCCGGCTCCCCCGAGGATGTGACCGAGGCCGTGCACCGCACGGTCGCCGCGGCCGGGCGGACGGTGCTGTTCTCCGGACTCACCGTGGCGGTCAGTCTGACCGGGCTGCTGGTCTTCCCCAGCGTGTTCCTGCGCAGCATGGGGCTGGCCGTGGCCGCCGTGGTCGTCGTCGACATGCTGGCCGCGCTCACCCTGCTGCCCGCGCTGCTCACCCGCTTCGGCGGGAAGATCCCGCCGGCGAAGGTACGTCCGGAGGGCGAGGAGGGCCGCGTCTTCGCCCGTCTGGCCCGCTTCTCCGCCCGCAACCGGATCGCCGTCCTCGCGGTGGTCGTCCCGGCCCTGCTGGTGCTCGCCCTGCCGGTCGCCGGTATGCGGATCAACCTCGGGGACGCCCAGCAGCTGCCGTCGAGCACCGAGGCACGACAGCTGTACGACACGGTCGACGCCCACTTCCCGCCCGGGACCGGGGTGTCACCGGTGACGGTCGTCCTGAAGCCGGGCACGGACCAGTCGACCGTCGACCGCATACAGTCGCTCAGCCCCCGCGCCGAGTCCCGGGACGTGCCGGGCGGCATCACCGTCGTGGAGCTGCCGCCGCCCGGCAGCGTGGACGGCGACGGCGCCACCGACCTGGTGGAGCGGGTACGGGAGATCCGGGGCGACGACCCGGTCGTGGTGACCGGACCCGCGGCGAGGCTCGTCGACTTCCGAGCGATGCTCGCCGACCGGGCCCCCTGGGCGGCCGTGACCGTCCTGGCCGGCATCTTCCTGCTCCTGTTCGCGTTCACCGGCTCGGTGCTGATCCCGCTGCGCACGATCGCCACGACCCTGCTCAGCCTGGGTGCCGCGCTCGGTGTGGTGGTGTGGGTCTTCCAGGACGGCCATCTGGCCGGGCTGCTGGGCGCGGAGGGCCTCGGTGCGCTGAGCCTGACCGCCCCACCGCTGATCATCGCGATCGCCTTCGGCCTCGCCATGGACTACGAACTGTTCATCCTGGCCCGGATGCGCGAGGCCCGGCGGCGCACCGGTGACGACCAGGAGGCCGTGGTCACCGGACTGCGCCGCTCGGGACGCGTCGTCACCTGCGCCGCGCTCCTGCTCGCCGTGGTCTTCGGGGCCTTCATGACGGGCGGCTTCTCCCCCATCCTCCAGATCGGACTCGGCCTCACCCTCGCGGTGCTGATCGACGCCACCCTCGTCCGCATGCTGCTCGTCCCGGCGACGATGGCGCTGCTCGGGCGGCGGGCGTGGTGGGCGCCGAAGCCGCTGCGGCGGGTGCACGACCGGTTCGGGCTGAGCGAGGAGGAGGCACCCGAACCGCAGGTGACGACACCTGCCTGACGGCGTCCGGTAGGCAGGGGGACCCGGCCGGGGGCCGGGTCCCCTCCCGCGCGGCGTCCCTGCAACAAGTCCCACCGCCGCAGAAACCGGATCCCGGGCGGGTCCTCACACGAATCTCAGGAAGCGGCCCGGGGATTCAAAGGATCAGCACATCTGCGCGGCGCAGGATGCACACGCAAAGGCGGATATCTCAGGAAGGCCTGCCGTGGGCGTCTCGCACATACCGAACCGGTCCGACCAGCCCTGCGAGAGGTGGTCGCGGCGCGGGGTGCTCACCGTGCTGGGCGTGGTTCCGGCCGCGGTGCTGACCGGGTGCGGCGGCTCGGCGGACGCCTCCCAGGGAGCGCAGTCGTCGGCGTCGGCGAAGGTCGCCGCGACGAAGAAGCCGGTCGTCTCGGTGAGCCCCGCGGACGGCACCAGGAAGGCCGCTTTCAGCGACCCGGTGGAGGTCACCGTGACCGACGGCACGCTCGCCTCCGTCAAGGTCACCGGCAACGACGGCTCCACGCTGGCCGGGACGTACGACGATGCCAGGACCAGGTGGACGTCGACGCGGAACCCGTACTCGGGCACCAAGTACACGGTCACCGCGCAGGCCGAGGGCGTCGACGCACAGACCGCGACCTTCACCACCAGGTCCCCGGGCGAGACCTTCGTCGGCTACTTCACGCCCGAGGCGGACTCGACCTCCGGCGTGGGCATGCCCGTGTCGGTCAACTTCACGCACGCCGTGTCCGACAGGGCCGCCGTGGAGAAGGCGATCACGGTGACGGCGGAGCCGGCCGTGGAGGTGGTGGGCCACTGGTTCAGCGACACCCGGCTCGACTTCCGGCCGCAGACGTACTGGGCGGCCGGCACGACGATCACCCTCGGTCTGCGATTGAAGGACGTCGAAGGACAGAATGGTGTATACGGTACACAGTCGAAGGATGTCACCTTCCACATCGGCCGTGAGCAGATCAGCACGGTCGACCTGGCCACCAAGGAGATGGTGGTGAAGCGGGGCGGCGCGACCTACGCCACCTACCCCGTCTCCGGCGGCGACGCCGACCACACCACCTGGTCCGGGACCATGGTGATCAGCGAGCGGTTCAAGGAGACCCGGATGGAGTCCTCCACGGTCGGCCTCGGCGACGAGTACGACATCTCCGACGTCCCGCACGCCCAGCGCCTCACCACCTCCGGCACCTTCATCCACGGCAACTACTGGGCGTCCACCTCGGTGTTCGGCAGCCAGAACACCAGCCACGGCTGTGTCGGCCTGCACGACGCGAAGGGCGCGAACGACAGCGCGGTCCCGGGCTACACGTTCTACGAGAGCTCGATGCTCGGCGATGTCGTGATCGTGAAGAACTCCGGCGAGGAGAGCGTCGATCCGGCCAATGGACTCAACGGCTGGAACCTGTCCTGGGAGGAGTGGAAGACGGGCAGCGCCCTGTAGGGCCGGTCAGGGCGGGGACGCCTCGGGTTCCGGGAAGACACGGGCGACGGCAGCGGTGCGGCTGGAGACGTCCAGCTTGCGGAAGATGTTCTCCAGGTGCTTGCGGATCGTGCTCGGCGCGACCACGAACTGTCCCGCGATGTCCTCGGTCCCCCACCCGTTGGCCACGGCCCGCAGGACGTCGAGTTCGCGCGGGGTGAGCCGCACCGGCTCGCGACGCCGGCGGGCCGCCTCACGGTGGACGGCGTCGATGTGCGGACGCAGGAGCTGGAGGGTCAGCCGGTCGCGCTCGCTGAACGGCCGGTCGCGATCGCGGGAGACGGAGTACATGCGGATGCGTCCCGGCGCCGTCGGCAGGGCGAGGACCATCATGGCGACGAAGGGCCGCATGTAGTCGGTGTAGAGCGCCGTGTCGCGGAACTCCCGGGTCGGCATGTAGTCCGTCAACTGGGCCACCTCCAGGCGCCCGTGACTGCGCTCCACGTCCACGCAGTGCGGGTGCTGGTGCTTCCACAGCCACCACACCTCGTCGTCCCACTCCGGGTAGGGGCCGCCGTACTGCACCGCCTGGTAGCCCAGCCCCCGGCGGGTGGGCAGGTCGACCTCGCTGAACTCGGCCAGGTCGCAGGAGACCAGTCGCCCCAGTCCCCTGAGGAGGGACGGTGGCGGGAACTCGTCGGATTCGTCGTGCCGTGCCTCGTCCACGACGTCGAGCATCAGCCGCAGATGGCGTGCGGTGACGGAGTGCCGGCTCATGGCGCCCCCACTTCTCAGGGACCAGGTTCGACGGTACGCCCGTCCCCGCCCCGGAGCGGCGACCTCTCGGCACATTCGCGGCTTCATGGGGTGAACTCCCCCGTCCTCGAAGGACTTTCACGGTTACACCTCTTGACGACCGGAGTGACCGAGAGCACATTGGGCCCACTTTGAGAGCGCTCTCAGACGGTTCTGGGCGTGCTGTCGAATCACCCGCGCATCCCCCTCCGTACCCGAGAGGCACACCCCATGAGTGCACCCTCCGGAACATCCAGACGCCGGCGCGCCCTGATCGCCGTACTCTCCACGTTCGGTCTGGCGGCCACCCTCGCCACGGTCGCGACCCTGCCCGCGAACGCCAACGCGCCCACTCCACCCACGGGTTGGACGCAGGTCTTCGTCGACGACTTCAACGGCACCGCGGGCACCGGCGTCAACACCGCCAACTGGCAGTACGCGACCGGCACCGGCTACCCGGGCGGCCCCGCCAACTGGGGCACCGGCGAGGTCGAGACGATGACGAACAGCACGTCCAACGTCTCGCTCGACGGCAACGGCAATCTCCGCATCACCCCGGTCCGCAACTCGGCCGGCACCTGGACGTCCGGCCGCATCGAGACCAACCGGACCGACTTCCAGCCCCCGTCCGGCGGGAAGCTGCGCGTCGAGGCACGCATCCAGATGCCCAACGTCACCGGCACGGCGGCCGAGGGCTACTGGCCGGCGTTCTGGATGCTGGGCGCGCCCTACCGGGGCAACTACCAGAACTGGCCGAGCGTCGGCGAGCTGGACATCATGGAGAACGTCCAGGGCATGAACCGCGTGTGGGCCACGATGCACTGCGGCACCAACCCCGGCGGCCCGTGCAACGAGACGACGGGCTTGGGGAACAACACCGCCTGTCCGGGCTCGACATGCCAGTCGGCCTTCCACACCTACACCATGGAATGGGACCGCTCCGTCACTCCGGAGACCATCCGCTTCTTGGTGGACGGCACCCAGTTCCACTCCGTCAACGCGAACCAGGTGGACGCGACGACCTGGTCCAACGCCACCAACCACGGCTTCTTCATCATCCTCAACGTGGCGATGGGCGGCGCCTTCCCGGACGCGTTCGGCGGCGGCCTGGACAGCGGCACCCAGTCCGGCGTACCGATGACCGTCGACTACGTCCAGGTGCTCTCGGCCGCCGGGAGCGGCACCACGCCGCCGCCGACGGGATCGCGTGACGCCTACTCGGCCATCCAGGCCGAGTCGTACAACAGCCAGAGCGGTGTGAGCACCGAGACCACCACCGACACCGGCGGCGGCCAGAACATCGGCTACCTCGCCAACGGCGACTGGGCGCTCTACCAGAACGTCAACTTCGGTTCCACGGCGGCCACTCAGTTCGTCGCCCGGGTCGCCAGCGGTGCGGCCTCGGGCGTGAGCGGGCTGGTCGAGGTCCGTCTGGACAGCCGGTCCAACACGCCGGTCGGCAGCTTCTCCCTGGCGGGCACGGGCGGTTGGCAGACCTGGCGGACCGTACCGGCGAACATCAGCTCGGTGACCGGCACCCACGACGTGTATCTGACCTTCACGAGCGGGCAGTCGGCGGACTTCGTGAACCTGAACTGGTTCAACTTCGGGCACTGACGCATCACTTGGGTGAGGGGCTCCGCGGGCCGGGGCCCCTCATCGCAGTTCCGCCCGGAATCCCACCGGCGTCTGCCCCGCGTGCAGCTGGAAGAACTTCGAGAAGTTCGCCGCGTCCGGGAACCCCACCGCCGCGCCCACCCGCCCGATCGGCATGTCGGTGTGCGCGAGAAGCCGTTTCGCCTCCAGGACGACCCGCTTGTCGATGAACCCCTTGGGTGTCTCCCCGGTCGCGGCACGCACCGCGCGGACCAGGGTGCGGCGGGAGTAGCCGAGGGTGTCGGCGTACGCGCTGACGCTGTGGTTCGTCGCGAAGTCCTTCTCCACCGCGTCCCGGAACAGCGTGAACGTCGTGTCCGACTGCCCCCGCGCCGCCTCCTGCGAACTCGCCGCCAGATGGGCCAGGCGGAGCAGGAAGGCCGTCAGGGAATGGCGGAGCACGGCCGTGTGCAGACTCAGGGGGAGGGTCGCCGTGTCCTTGTACTCCCGCCGCAGCTGCGCCAGCGCCGCCCCCAGCCCCGCCAACTGCGCCGTGTCGGGGTGCAGCAAAGGCGGCAGGTCGTAGCGGTAGAGCCCCGTCGCCTCCACCGTCGCCCGTGGCAGAAAGCCCGGTTGCATGGTGAGGACCGTTCCGCGGTACCCGCTGGCACTGGAGAAGCGGTGGACCTGGCCCGGGCGGATCCAGAGCACGTCGCCGGCGTACGCCTCGTACTCGGCGAAGTCGATCATGTGGCGGACGGGGCCCTTGTCGAAGAGCATCACGACATGGAAGTCGATCCGGTGGACGCGGTGCAGCGGGGCGTCAGCGTGCCAGGTGCGGTGCGGACCCATCGGGCCGACCTGCATGCCGACGCCACCGACGCTGAGCTCGATGGGAAAGGGGAACGTTCTGATCCCGTTCACACCGCCGTCGCCGCCTCCGCCTTGGATGGTTCTGTCCGCCATGTCCTACTCGTGCCGCCTTGCTCAAGCCGTCCGTGTCCCACTTTCACCACAGGCTGACACACCGCGACCTTCCCCCGTAAAAGTCAGACTTTTAGATTTGAACGCGTCAGAGCAGCTCCCCGCTCCAATCGAGGACTTCTTGAAGATGAGCACGCAGACACCGGACAGCTTCGAATGGACCGAACTCGACCGGCGTGCCGTCGACACCGCCCGCCTGCTGGCGGCCGACGCCGTACAGAAGGTCGGCAACGGACACCCGGGCACCGCGATGAGCCTGGCCCCGGCCGCGTACACGATCTTTCAGAAGGTGATGCGTCACGACCCGGCGGACCCGGAGTGGACCGGCCGCGACCGGTTCGTCCTGTCCCCCGGCCACACCTCGCTCACCCTCTACACCCAGCTCTACCTCGCCGGGTACGAGGTCGGGCTCGACGACCTGAAGGCGTTCAGGACCCAGGGCTCCAAGACGCCCGGTCACCCCGAGTACGGGCACACCGCCGGCGTCGAGACCACCACCGGGCCGCTCGGGCAGGGCGCCGCCAACGCCGTGGGCATGGCCATGGCCGCCCGCTACGAGCGCGGCCTGTTCGACCCCGAGGCACCGCAGGGCGAGTCCCCCTTCGACCACACCATCTGGGCGATCGTCTCCGACGGCGACCTGGAGGAGGGTGTCTCCGCCGAGGCCTCCTCCCTCGCGGGCCACCAGAAGCTCGGCAACCTGGTCTTCCTCTACGACGACAACCACATCTCCATCGAGGGCGACACCGCGACCGCTTTCTCCGAGGACGTCCTGAAGCGGTACGAGGCCTACGGCTGGCACACCCAGCGCATCGAGCCCGCCGCCGACGGCGACATCGACGTACCCGCCCTCCACGCGGCGCTCAAGGCCGCCCAGGGCGAGACCGAGCGGCCCTCGATCATCGCGATGCGCACGATCATCGCCTGGCCCGCCCCGAACGCGCAGAACACCGAGGCCTCCCACGGCTCCGCCCTCGGCGACGACGAGATCGCGGCCACCAAGCGCGTCCTCGGCTTCGACCCGGCGCGCGCCTTCGAGGTCGGCGACGAGGTCCTCGCCCACAGCCGCCGGGCCCTGGACCGGGGCGCCGAGGCGCACGCGGCCTGGGACAAGCAGCTCGCCGAGTGGCGCGGCGCCCAGCCCGAGCGGGCCGGGCTCTTCGACCGCGTGGTCGCCGGCCGGCTCCCCGAGGGCTGGGAGTCCTCGGTCCCGGTCTTCGAAGAGGGCAAGGCCGTCGCCACCCGCGCCGCCTCCGGCAGGATCCTCCAGTCTCTCGGCGCGGTCCTGCCCGAGCTGTGGGGCGGCTCCGCCGACCTGGCCGGCTCGAACAACACCACCATCGACAAGACCTCCTCCTTCCTCCCCGAGGGCAACCCGCTGCCCGAGGCGAACCCGTACGGCCGAACGGTCCACTTCGGCATCCGCGAGTTCTCGATGGCCGCCGAGATGAACGGCATCGCGCTGCACGGCAACACGCGGATCTACGGTGGCACCTTCCTGGTGTTCTCCGACTACATGCGCAACGCCGTCCGGATGGCCGCGCTGATGCAGCTGCCCGTCACCTACGTGTGGACGCACGACTCCATCGGCCTCGGCGAGGACGGTCCCACCCACCAGCCGGTCGAGCACCTCGCGTCGCTGCGGGCCATCCCGGGCCTGAACATCGTCCGCCCGGCGGACGCCAACGAGACGGCCGTGGCCTGGGCCGAGATCCTGAAGAGGCACGCCACGAACCCGGCCCCGCACGGCCTCGCGCTCACGCGTCAGGGCGTGCCGACGTTCCCCGTGAACCCCGACGCGGCGAAGGGCGGGTATGTGCTGAAGGACTCCTCCACCCCGACCGCGGACGTCGTGCTGATCGCCACCGGCTCCGAGGTGCAGCTCGCCGTGGCCGCCCGGGAGCTGCTGGAGGCCGAGGGGCTCGGCACACGTGTGGTGTCGATGCCGTCCGTGGAGTGGTTCGAGGAGCAGCCCCGCGCGTACCGCGAGAGCGTGCTGCCCCCGGCCGTGAAGGCGCGCGTCGCGGTCGAGGCCGGGATCGGACTGACCTGGTACCGGTACGTCGGCGACGCCGGACGCATCGTCTCCCTCGAGCACTTCGGCGCCTCCGCCGATGCCAAGACCCTCTTCGCCGAGTTCGGCTTCACCGCCGAGAACGTCGCCGCAGCAGCCAGGGAATCCCTCGCCGCCGCGCGCGGTTGATCCGATCGCCAGAAAGAAGATGATCACAGTGACCGAAGCAACCGCGACCGCGGGAGCACTCAAGCGCCTGTCCGACGAGGGCGTCTCCATCTGGCTGGACGACCTGTCGCGGCGGCGGATCGAGTCCGGGAACCTCGCCGGACTCGTCGAGAACAAGAACGTCGTGGGTGTCACCACCAACCCGTCCATCTTCCAGGCCGCCATCGGCTCCGGTGAGGGGTACGAGGAGCAGCTGAGCGACCTCGCGCTACGGGGCGTCACGGTCGAGGAGGCCGTACGGATGATGACGACGGCCGATGTGCGTGCCGCCGCCGATATTCTGGATTCTGTATACACGGCGTCGAACGGTCGGGACGGCCGGGTCTCCATCGAGGTCGACCCCCGCCTCGCCCACAACACGCCGGCGACCATCGCCGAGGCCAGGCAGCTCGCCTGGCTCGTCGACCGCCCGGGCGTCATGGTCAAGATCCCGGCGACGAAGGCGGGCCTCCCCGCGATCACCGAGGTCATCGGCCTCGGCATCAGCGTCAACGTCACGCTGATCTTCTCGCTGGAGCGCTACCGCGAGGTCATGGACGCCTACCTGGCCGGTCTGGAGAAGGCCGCCGCGAACGGCGTCGACCTCTCCACCATCCACTCGGTGGCCTCCTTCTTCGTCTCCCGTGTCGACGCCGAGATCGACAAGCGGCTGACCGTCCTTGGCACGGACGAGGCCCTCGCCCTCAAGGGCAGGGCCGCGCTCGCCAACGCCCGGCTCGCCTACGAGGCGTACGAGGAGGTTTTCGCGGGGGACCGCTGGACCGCTCTCGCCGGTGCCCGCGCCAACAAGCAGCGCCCGCTGTGGGCCTCGACCGGCGTCAAGGACCCCGCATACAAGGACACGCTCTACGTCGACGAGCTGGTCGCGCCCGGCACCGTCAACACCATGCCGGAGGCGACCCTCAACGCCACCGCCGGCCACGGCGAGATCACCGGCGACACCGTCACCGGCGGCTACGCCCAGGCACGCGCCGACCTGGCCGCCGTAGAGGCTCTCGGGATCTCCTACGACGAGGTCGTGCAGCAGCTGGAGGACGAGGGCGTCGCCAAGTTCGAGGCGGCGTGGAACGACCTGCTGGCCACCGTCACCAAGTCGCTGGACAGCAAGGGGGTGGACGCGGAATGACCGAGACGCCCGCCACCGAGGCCCTCGCGGCAGCCACCGAGACCGTCGCGGCCACCGAGATCGTCGCGGCCGCCGGGGCGTGGGAGAACCCGCTCCGCCATCCCCAGGACCGCAGGCTCCCCCGTATCGCCGGTCCGTCCGGGCTCGTCATCTTCGGTGTCACCGGTGACCTGTCCCGCAAGAAGCTGATGCCGGCCGTGTACGACCTGGCCAACCGCGGCATGCTGCCGCCGGGCTTCTCGCTCGTCGGGTTCGCCCGGCGGGACTGGGAGGACCAGGACTTCGCGCAGGTCGTGCACGACTCGGTGCGCGAGCATGCGCGCACGGAGTTCCGTGAGGAGGTCTGGCAGCAGCTCGCCGAGGGCATGCGGTTCATCCCCGGCGACTTCGACGACGACACCGCCTTCAAGCAGCTGCGGTCCGCAGTCGACGAGTTGGACGCCTCCCGGGGCACCAGCGGCAACTACGCCTTCTATCTCTCCGTACCGCCGAAGTTCTTCCCGAAGGTCGTGCGGCAGCTGAAGAAGCACGGCCTGGCCAAGGCCCCGGAGGGCTCCTGGCGGCGCGCGGTGATCGAGAAGCCGTTCGGCAGCGACCTGGCCAGCGCGCGGGATCTCAACGCGCTCGTGCACGACGTCTTCGACCCGGAGCAGGTGTTCCGGATCGACCACTACCTGGGCAAGGAGACCGTCCAGAACATCCTGGCGCTGCGCTTCGCCAACCAGATGTACGAGCCCGTCTGGAACCGGTCGTACGTGGACCACGTACAGATCACGATGGCCGAGGACATCGGCATCGGCGGCCGCGCCGGCTACTACGACGGCATCGGCGCCGCCCGTGACGTCATCCAGAACCACCTCCTCCAGCTCATGGCCCTCACCGCCATGGAGGAGCCGATCGCCTTCGACGCCGAGTCGCTGCTCACCGAGAAGCTCAAGGTGCTGAAGTCGGTGCGGCTGCCGGAGAAGATCGGTGAGCACACCGTGCTGGCGCAGTACGCCGAGGGCTGGCAGGGCGGTGCGAAGGTGGCCGGGTACCTCCAGGAGGAGGGCATCGACCCGCAGTCGAAGACCGACACGTACGCGGCCATCAAGCTGGAGGTCGACAACCGGCGCTGGGCGGGCATCCCGTTCTATCTGCGCACCGGCAAGCGCCTGGGCCGCCGGGTCACCGAGATCGCGGTCGTCTTCAAGCGCGCCCCGCACTCCCCCTTCGACTCCACGGCCACCGAGGAGCTCGGGCAGAACGCCATCGTCATCCGCGTCCAGCCGGACGAGGGCATGACGGTGCGGTTCGGCTCCAAGGTGCCGGGCACCTCGATGGAGATCCGGGACGTCTCGATGGACTTCGCCTACGGCGAGTCGTTCACCGAGTCCAGCCCGGAGGCGTACGAGCGACTCATCCTGGATGTCCTCCTGGGCGACGCCAACCTGTTCCCCCGTCACCAGGAAGTGGAAGAGTCCTGGAAGATCCTCGACCCGATCGAGGCGTACTGGGCACGGCACGGCAAGCCCGCGCAGTACGCGTCGGGCAGCTGGGGTCCCAAGGAAGCCGACGAGATGCTCGCACGAGACGGACGGAGCTGGCGCAGGCCATGAAGATCGACCTGACCGACACCACGGCAAGCAAGATCAACAAGGCGCTGGTGCAGGGGCGCCGCGCCATCGGCACCCCTGCCGTGGGCATGGTCCTGACGATGGTCATCGTCACGGACGAGGAGAACGCCTACGACTCGATCAAGGCGGCCGAGGAGGCCTCGCACGAGCACCCCTCGCGCACCCTGGTCGTCATCAAGCGGCACGCCCGCACCCCGCGCGACCGGCAGTCGTCCAAGCTGGACGCCGAGGTCAGGGTGGGCGCCGACGCGGGCACCGGTGAGACGGTCGTGCTGCGGACGTACGGTGAGGTCTCCGACCACGCCGACTCCGTCGTGCTGCCGCTGCTGCTCCCGGACGCGCCGGTGGTGGTGTGGTGGCCGGTGGAGGCCCCTCAGAACCCGGCGAAGGACCCGCTGGGCGCCCTGGCGCAGCGCCGGATCACCGACCTGTACGCCGTGGAGAACCCCCTCGACGTACTGAAGGCCCGGGTCCGCTCCTACGCGCCCGGCGACACCGACCTCGCCTGGACCCGGCTCACGCCGTGGCGTTCGATGCTGGCCGCCGCCCTCGACCAGGCCCGCGCGAAGATCACCTCGGCGGCTGTGGAGGCCGAGGAGGAGAACCCGGCCGCCGAGCTGCTGGCCCGCTGGCTGGAGGCCCGCCTCGGCGTCGGTGTCGACCGCGTGGTCACCGACGGTCCGGTCGTCACGGCCGTCCGGCTGGGCACCGAGAACGGCGAGATCGTCATCGACCGCCCCGAGGGCCCGCTGGCGACGCTGTCGCTGCCCGGCCAGCCCTCGCGCACCCTCGCGCTGAAGGTTCGCACCACCTCCGAACTGATCGCCGAGGAGCTGCGGCGCCTCGACGCGGACGAGATGTACGCCGTCGCCCTGCGGGGCGAGGCCACCAAGGAGAACGGCTGATGTCCGACACCCCGAACCTCACCCGGCGGCCCGAGTGGACCGCCCTGGCGGGCCACCGCGCCCAAGGGCTCGCGCAGCTGCGGGAGTTGTTCGCGACGGACCCGGGACGCGCGGAGCGGTACGTCGTACGCGTCGGCGATCTGCGGATCGACTACTCCAAGCACCTGATCACGGACGAGACGCTGGCCCTGCTCCAGGAACTGGCCACCGCCACCGACGTGTTCGGCCTGCGTGACGCCATGTTCCGCGGCGAGAAGATCAACCTCACCGAGGACCGGGCCGTCCTGCACACCGCGCTGCGCGCCTCGGCCGACACGGTCATCGAGGTCGACGGCGCGAACGTCGTGCCGCAGGTGCACGCCGTGCTGGACCAGATGGGCCACTTCGCGAACCGGGTCCGCTCCGGTGAGTGGACCGGCCACACGGGCCGGCGTATCCGCAATGTCGTCAACATCGGCATCGGCGGCTCCGACCTGGGTCCGGCGATGGCGTACGAGGCGCTGCGCGCGTTCACGGCAAGGGAGTTGACCTTCCGGTTCGTCTCCAACGTGGACGGCTCCGACCTCCACGAGGCCATCCGCGACCTGGACCCGGCGCAGACGCTGTTCATCGTCGCGTCCAAGACCTTCACCACGATCGAGACGATCACCAACGCCACCTCGGCCCGTTCCTGGCTGCTCCAAGGTCTGGGGGGTGACGAGAAGGCGGTCGCCAAGCACTTCGTGGCGCTGTCGACGAACGGCGGCAAGGTCACCGAGTTCGGTATCGACCCGGACAACATGTTCGAGTTCTGGGACTGGGTCGGCGGCCGCTACTCCTACGACTCGGCGATCGGCCTCTCGCTGATGATCGCCATCGGCCCGGACCGCTTCCGGGAGATGCTCGACGGCTTCCGCATCGTCGACGAGCACTTCCGCAGGGCCCCCGCCGCGGACAACGCCCCGTTGCTCCTTGGCCTGTTGGGCGTCTGGTACGGCAACTTCCTGGGTGCCCAGTCGCATGCGGTACTGCCGTACAGCCACTACCTGTCGAAGTTCACGGCGTATCTCCAGCAGCTCGACATGGAGTCCAACGGCAAGTCGGTGCAGCGCGACGGCCGGCCCGTCGACTGGCAGACGGGACCGGTGGTGTGGGGCACGCCCGGCACCAACGGGCAGCACGCGTACTACCAGTTGATCCACCAGGGCACCAAGCTGATCCCGGCCGACTTCATCGGCTTCGCCAAGCCCGTGGCCGAGCTGAGCGACGAACTCAAGGCGCAGCACGACCTGTTGATGGCCAACCTGTTCGCGCAGGGACAGGCGCTCGCGTTCGGCAAGACGCCGGACGAGGTGCGCGCGGAGGGTGTCCCCGAGGAACTGGTCACCCACAAGACGTTCAAGGGCAACCACCCCACCACGACGATCCTGGCGAAGGAACTGACCCCGTCGGTCCTCGGTCAGCTGATCGCGCTGTACGAGCACAAGGTGTTCGTCCAGGGCGCCGTCTGGAACATCGACTCCTTCGACCAGTGGGGTGTCGAGCTGGGCAAGGTGCTCGCCAGGCGGGTCGAACCCGCCCTCACCGAAGGCGCCGAGGTACCCGGCCTCGACGCATCAACCGCCGCCCTCGTGGCCGCATACCGTGAACTGAAGGAAGTGCGCTGACATGACGTCGATGCAGCTCGGCCTCATCGGCCTCGGCAAGATGGGCGGCAACATGCGCGAGCGGATCCGCCGCGCAGGGCACACCGTCATCGGCTACGACCGCAACCCCGAGGTCTCCGACGTGGCGAGCCTCGCCGAGCTCGTCGAGAAGCTCGAAGGCCCCCGCGTGGTCTGGGTGATGGTGCCGGCCGGCGCCCCGACCCAGTCCGTCGTCGACGAGCTCGGCGACCTCCTCTCCCCCGGCGACACGGTCGTCGACGGCGGCAACTCCCGCTGGACGGACGACGAGAAGCACGCCGGGGAACTCGCGGCCAAGGGCATCGGCTTCGTCGACGCCGGTGTCTCGGGTGGCGTGTGGGGTCTGACGAACGGCTACGCCCTGATGGTCGGTGGCGACGCCGAGCACGTCGCCAAGGTGCAGCCGGTCTTCGACGCGCTCAAGCCCGAGGGCGACTTCGGCTTCGTCCACGCGGGCAAGGTGGGCGCCGGGCACTTCGCGAAGATGGTCCACAACGGCATCGAGTACGCGATGATGCAGGCCTACGCCGAGGGCTGGGAGCTCCTGGAGAAGGTCGACTCCGTGACCGATGTGCGCGAGGTCTTCCGCTCCTGGCAGGAGGGCACGGTCATCCGCTCCTGGCTGCTCGACCTGGCGGTCAACGCCCTCGGCGAGGACGAGCACCTGGACAAGCTGCGCGGCTACGCGGAGGACTCCGGCGAGGGCCGGTGGACCGTCGAGGCGGCCATCGACAACGCGGTACCGCTGCCCGCGATCACGGCCTCCCTGTTCGCGCGGTTCGCGTCCCGTCAGGACGACTCGCCGCAGATGAAGATGATCGCGGCGCTGCGCAACCAGTTCGGCGGCCACGCCGTCGAGTCGAAGGAGTAGCGCACCGTGGGGGATCTCCTGCTGGTCCGCCACGGGGAGACGGAGTGGAGCGTGTCGGGCCGGCACACCAGCTGGACCGACCTGCCCCTCACCGCACACGGTGAGGAACAGGCCAAGTCCCTCGCTCCGCTCCTCTCCGGACGGACCTTCGCATCCGCGCTCAGCAGCCCGTTGGGCCGCGCGATACGCACCGCCGAACTCGCGGGTCTGTCAGGGGTGTTGCCCTATGACGACCTCCATGAGTGGGACTACGGCGGCTACGAAGGCGTCACCACCGTCGACATCCACCGGACCCGGCCCGACTGGTACCTGTGGACCGACGGCGTGCCGCCCGGCCCCGAGGGACACCCCGGAGAGTCGCCCGCCGAGGTCGGGGCACGTGCCGACCGGGTGCTGGCCCGGGTGGACGCGGCACTCCCGGACGGGGACGTGGTCCTCGTGGCGCACGCCCACTTCCTGCGGGTGCTGACGGCTCGTCGGCTCGGCCTGGAAGCGGCGGACGGCCGCCTGTTCCAGCTCGCGACGGCCACCGTCAGCCGACTGTCCACGGAACACGGCCGACCGGTCGTCGCCGAGTGGAACACCCGACCGTAGAGGTCCGAGAGGACGGCCCGGGCCATGTCGTGGCCCGGGCCGTCGGCGTCGAAGGATGCGACTAGAGTCCCGCTCTGTGGAGATCAACGATCTGACGCCCGCCGAGCGGCGGGTGTGGGAGGCGTTCGCGACGGGGACGGCTGTCGATCTGCGCGACGGCACCGAACGGACCGTCCGGGCAGCCGTGTTGCGGGCGCTGATGCTCAACGGGCCGCGACAGGAAGGTGAAATACCCGCCCTCAAACTGGCCGGAGCAAGGATCACGGGCACACTCGATGTCCAGTACGGCACGGTCGAGACATACGCAGGGCTGAGTCAGTGTCACTTCGACCAGGTCCCGCGTCTGCACGGCAGCCAGTTCCGGCAGCTCGACCTGAGTGGCTCGGAGCTGCCGGGACTAGACGCGGGGAACCCTGCGGGTGGAGGGCGCGCTAAGGCTGACAGACTGTCAGTTTCGGGGGATCGTGACGCTCGTCGGGTCCCAGATCGCCGGCGCGCTGTTCATGGACCGGGCCCAGTTCCGAGCACCGGACGACGGCGAGGAGCCCGCGCTGCGGCTCAACCACTCCTCCATCGGGGAGGACTTGGTGGCGCCCGGGATACGGGTCCGTGGCCGCCTGGTGATCAACAGCGCCTCCATCGCCGCGTCGGTCAACCTCAACGACGCCCAGCTGGAGAATCCCGGCGGCACGGCGATCGACGCCCAGGCACTCTCCGCGAACACGGTGCACGCCCGGAACCTCACAGCGTTCGGGCGCGTCGAAATGCGCGGCATACGCATCTCCAGCCAGCTCAACCTCACACGTGCTCGGCTGTCGAACCCCGGAGACACCGCGCTGCGCGCGAGCAGCGCGGTGATCGGCGAACTGTGGCTGAGGGACGCCGTACCCGTCCAGGGCGCGGTCAACCTGCGGCGCTCCCAGCTCGAACTCCTGCACGCAGCACCGGAGATCCTGCCTTCCGAAGTCCGCCTTGACGGCCTGACCTACAGCGCCCTCACCCCGCACGTCCCCGCCGAGCAACGCCTGCCCGTCCTCGATCGAGACGCCGACGGCTATGTCCCCCACGCCTACGAGCAGTTGACCGCCGCCTACCTCCGCATCGGCGACGACTACGCCGCCCGCCAGGTCCAGCTCGCCAAACAGCGCCGCCTGCGCGCCACCCGCGCCTGGTACGGGCGCCTGTGGGGCTACCTCCAGGACGTCACCGTCGGCTACGGCTTCCGCCCGCTGCGCGCCTGCGCCTGGCTGGTCTCCCTGCTCGCCGTCGGTTCCCTCGTGTACGCCCTCCACGAGCCGCCCCCGCTGAAGGCCTCCGAACACCCGGACTTCGACCCGGTGTTCTTCACCCTGGACCTGCTCCTGCCGGTGATCTCGTTCGGGCAGGAGGGGGCGTTCGCCCCGGAGGGCGGGTACCAGGCGCTCTCCTACGCCCTCGTGATCACCGGCTGGATCCTGGCCACGACCGTGGTGACCGGTGTGACCCGGGCGGTCAGCCGCCAGTGACGCCGTGCTGGGCGGCCAGCCGCACGGGGGCGTTCTGGGCGCCGTAGCCGCGGTAGCCGTCGCGCTGGACGAGTTCGAAGAAGACCCGGCCGACCGTGCGGGTGTAGCAGTGGCGGAAGGTGCCGTACGCGTCCCGGTCGTAGAGGATGCCGAGCTCGCGGTACGTCTCCAGCTCGCCGTCGGCGAACTCGAAGCGGGCGGCGAGGTCGTCGTAGTAGTTCGCGGGGATCGGCAGGACGCGGCCGCCCGCGTCCCGGAAGCGACGTACCGCCGTGACCACGTCGTCCGTGGCGAACGCGATGTGCTGGGCGTGCACCGTGTCGTCCGTGGGAGCCGCGCCGACGCTCAGCGCGATCCGGACGCTGCCGTCCGGGTTCGTCACCGCCCGGCTGCGCATCAGGCCGTACGGGTCGGCGACGTCCACGCTCTCCTGCGCGTGCAGCCCGAGCACGCTGCGGTGGAACAGCGCCGCCTCGTCGAACTGGTGCCAGGGCTGGACGAGGGCCAGATGGTCGATGCGCCGCACGCCCGTCGCCCCTGTCTCATGCGCCACGTCCTCGAAGTCGGCCCGCCAGTTGGGCAGTTCGGGACGGCCGGTCGCACAGAAGAAGAGTTCCGTGCCGTCGGGCGCCGCGACGGCGTCCAGCGGGGCGTCCTCGACGGCGCGGCGCCGCGGCAGCACCGGGGCCAGCAGGGACTCCGCGCGGCGGGCCGCGCCCGCCGGGTCCGGTGACTCCAGGCCGATCGCGGCGAGGCCCGTGCCGTCGCGGCGGCCGGCCGGGCCGGTGTTCAGGAGCAGGCGGGCCTCGCCCTGCTGCCACAGGTCCACCGGCTTGGTGCGGTGGCGCGCGGTGCGGGCGAAGCCCAGTGCGCCGAGCACCGCGGAGACCGGCTCGGCGTCGGGGGTGACCAGTTCGGCGAAGGCGATGCCGGTGGGAACGACGGCCGCGGGCGGGGTCGTCACGCCGACCGTCTCCTGGAGGAGCAGGAGCGAGCGGTGCGCGTCCACGGCCGTCCGACCGGCCTCGGCCTGGCGGTAGACGTCGTTGAAGACCTCTAGAGAGAGCGGACCGTCGTAGCCGGTATGCAATACACGGCGCACAAGATCCGCGACATCGAATCCACCCTGCCCGGGGAAGCAGCGGTAGTGGCGGCTCCACTGGAGGACATCCATCGCCAGCAGCGGGGCGTCGGCGAGCTGGAGGAAGAAGATCTTCTCGCCGGGGATGTCCTCGATGGCTTCGAGGCTCTTGGGTTCAGACCCTCGGGAGAGGATGTGGAAGCTGTCCAGGCAGGTGCCGAGCGCGGGATGGTCGGCCGCGCGGACGATCTGCCAGGCGTGGTCGTAGGTGCTCACGTGCCGGCCCCAGGCCAGTGCCTCGTAGGCGACCTTGATGCCGAACTCCTGGGCGAGGTCGGCCAGTCGGCCCAGCTGCTCGGCGGCGAGGGCGTCGTCGTCCACGGCGAGGGGGTGGACGCTGGAGCAGACGAGGACCGTGTCGGTGCCGAGCCTGCCCATCAGCTCGAACTTGTGCCGGGCCCGGCGCAGATTGTTCGCGAACTGCTCCTCGGGGACCGCCTCCATGTCCCGCATCGGCTGGTAGAGGTCGATGCCGAGACCGAGGTCGGCGCAGCGGGTGCGGATCTCCTCGGGGGTGAGGGGGCTGGCGAGGAGGTCGTTCTCGAAGATCTCCACACCGTCGAAGCCGGCCCGGGCGGCGGCCGTGAGCTTCTCGGTGAGGGATCCGCTGAGGGAGACGGTGGCGATGGACGTACGCACGTCGGTACCTCTTCCTACTTCGGGGTTCCCACAGCACCGGCGAGCTCGGCGATGTCGGCCAGCATCCGAGCACTGTCGGGCTCCCGCCCGGTGAAGAGGCGGAAGGCGTCCACGGCCTGGAACACGGCCATTCCGCCCCCGTCCAGCGTGGCGCAGCCCATCGCGCGGGCGGTGCGCAGGAGTTCGGTCTCGAGGGGGCGGTAGACGACCTCGGCGACCCACAGGCCGGGGTGCAGGAGTTCGGCGGCGAAGGGGAGGCCGGGGTGGGCGGCCATGCCGGTGGGGGTGGCATGAACGATCCCGTCGGCGCTCGCGAGCAGGTCCGGGAGCCGGTCCGGGCTCGCGTGGGCGGCCCGGCCTTCGCCGAAGTGGCGGTTCAGGGAGGCGGCGAGGTCGGCGGCCCGGTCGGCCAGCGCGTCCACGACCGTCACCTGCTCCGCGCCAAGGGTGAGCGTGGCGTGCGCGACGGCCGCTCCCGCGCCGCCGGCGCCCAGCTGGACGACCTTCTCCAGCGGTACGTCGGGCAGGCCACGGGCGAAGGAGGCGGCGAAGCCGGTCACGTCCGTGTTGTGGCCGATGGCCCGGCCGTCCTCGAAGACGACGGTGTTGACCGCGCCGAGCGCCTCGGCCTGCGGGGAGAGCGCGTCGAGGTGCTCGATGACGAGCTGTTTGCAGGGGTGCGTGATGTTGAGCCCGTCGAAGCCCGTGTCCCGGGCGGCCCGCAGCAGATCGCCGACCGCTTGGGGACCGATGCCGAGGACGTCGATGTCGATGAGCCGGTACAGATAGCGCAGACCCTGGCGGTCGGCCTCCCGCTCGTGCAGGGCCGGGCTGAGCGAGGGGCCGATGCCCGCACCGATCAGTCCGACGAGATACGAGTCCTTGGCCACGGCGGACCTCCTGAGCGGCTCACTAATGTACGAACTAGTGAGTTAGTCATAGCACCCGGAAACCGCACTTGGGAACCCCTGATCCGTTCCGCGGGGCGTGCGGGCTTCTAGAATCGCGGCACTGGCCGCACACCCGAAGGAACCCGATGACCAGCGTCGAAGAACCGGTACGACCAGGCGGGCGCACCCGTGACGCCGCGCGCACCAAGGCCGAGATCCTCGATGTGGCGACCCGCGAGTTCGCCCGGGTCGGCTTCGCGGGGGCGCGGGTCGACGACATCGCCGCCCGCACCAGCACCACGAAGCGGATGATCTACTACTACTTCGGCGGCAAGGAGCAGCTGTTCACAGCCGTCCTGGAGCGGGCGTACGGCGTGATCCGGGAGGCCGAGCAGGAGCTGGACGTCGAGCATCTGGACCCGGTCGCGGCCATCCGCAAGCTCGCCGAGGTCACCTTCGACCACCACGAGCGGCACCCCGACTTCATCCGTCTGGTCAGCATCGAGAACATCCACGAGGCCGAGCACATCGCCGCCTCCGAGAAGCTCGGCAAGATCGGCTCGCCCGCCCTGGACGTGATCCGCCGGATCCTGGAGTCGGGTCGGCAGTCCGGTCTGTTCACGGCCGACGTGGACGCCGTCGACCTGCACGCGATGATCAGCTCCTTCTGCTTCTTCCGGGTCGCCAACCGGCACACCTTCGGTGCCCTCTTCGGCCGCGACCTCATCGACCCCGCACAGCGCGAGCACTACCGGAACATGCTGGGCGACATGGTGATCGCCTACCTGACGGCGGAGCGCATCGCGGACTGAAGATCGTCCGTCGCCACCTCTTGACAGGCGGGAAACGCGAGCGCAACATCCCTACCCAAGCGCTACTAACTACCTAGTGGGTTAATTAACCGAGAACCCCCCAGGACCCCAGCGCGGCCGACCCAGCACCCCCACGAGGTCAGGCACTTCTTCCCGCCGCTCACTCCGCTTACGTTGGAGTTCCCCAAAGGAGCACGCTCGTGGCTAACACTGTCACGCCCCGCGACCCTGCCGATTCCGTCGGGCAGCCGAAAAAGGCGGCCACTGCCGCCTGGATCGGCAGCGCGCTGGAGTACTACGACTTCTTCATCTACGGCAGCGCGGCCGCGCTGATCTTCCCGGAGATCTTCTTCGACAAGTCCGACCCGGCCACCGCGACCCTGCTGTCGCTGGCCACCTTCGGTGTGGCCTACGCGGCCCGGCCGATCGGCGCGCTCTTCCTGGGCCACTTCGGTGACAAGGTCGGCCGTAAGAAGATCATGGTCTTCACGCTGATCCTGATGGGTCTGTCGACGTTCCTCATCGGCTGTCTGCCCACCCGCGACCAGGTCGGCACGCTCGCCCCGGTCCTGCTGGTGGCCTGCCGTGTCCTGCAGGGCATCTCCGCCGCCGGCGAGCAGGCGAGCGCCAACTCCATGACGCTCGAACACGCGCCGCCGAACCGGCGCGGCTTCTTCACCAGCTTCACGCTCAGCGGCACCCAGGGCGGCCAGCTCCTCGCCACGCTGGCCTTCATCCCGATCGCCGCGCTCCCCGAGGACCAGCTGCTGTCCTGGGGCTGGCGGATCCCGTTCTTCCTGAGCATCGCGGTCGCCGTCGTCGGCTACGTCATCCGGCGCAAGCTGGAGGAGACCCCGGCCTTCGAGCAGCAGACCGCCTCCGAGGGCGTCGTGAAGATGCCGCTCGCGTTCCTGGCCCGCAACCACTGGGCGGACGTCCTGCGGGTGATCGCGGGTGCGCTGATCGCCTCGGTCTCGACGATCTTCACGGTCTGGGCGCTGGCGTACGCCACCAGCGACTCGGTCGGGATGAGCCGCTCCTCGATGCTGTGGGTGGGCGCGCTGGCCAACCTGGTCGCCCTCGGCGCGATCCCGGCGTGGGCCACGCTCTCGGACCGCATCGGCCGCCGCCCGGTCTACCTGATCGGCGCCGCGGGCAGCGCGGTCATGATGTTCGTGTACCTCTGGGCGATCTCCACGGGCAACTACCCGCTGACCCTGGTGCTGGGCATCGTCACCTTCGGTGTCGTCTACAGCGCCGCGAACGGGGTGTGGCCCTCCTTCTACGGCGAGATGTTCTCGACCCGTGTCCGGCTGTCGGGCATGGCGATCGGTACCCAGATCGGCTTCGCCGTGGCCGGGTTCGCGGTCACCTTCGCCGCGCAGATCGCGGGCCCCGACGGCAGCGACTGGTCGGCGGTCGCGATCTTCACCGCCGCCCTGTGCGTCCCGCCGGTCATCGCCGTCCTCACGGCCCGCGAGACCCACACCATCGCGACGGAGCAGCTCGGCGAGCGCACGCCGAAGCCGGCGGCGGAGCGGGAGACCGTGACCGCCTGATCCCCGCTCGCAGGACTCCCGAGTCCCCGGACGCCGTAACGGCTCCGGGGACTCGGGCTTTCCCCCGCCTAGGCGCGCGGATGACGCGGCTCGTACAAGCCGACCTCGGCGCCGCCCGGAAGCCTAAAGCCGGTCACCCGTCCCCAGGAGGCGTCCTGGAGCGGGCGGGTGAACCCGACGCCCTTGTCCCCGAGCTCGGCGGTCGTGGCCTCGATGTCGTCGCACATCAACATCAGTTCATACGCCGCCGCACCCTCCGTGGGATGGCAGGCGACCTCCGTCGGAGGTGCCTTGAAGATCAGCCAGCCGTGCCCGGCGTCGACGTGGGACCAGCCCAGCACCTCCCGCAGGAAGTCACGGTCCGCCTCGGCGTCGCGGCTGTGAATCACCACATGTGCCCCATTGATCACGCGCGGAGGCTAGTGAGGCGCGGCCCGGTGGGCAAGCACCGCCGCCGACGCCACGGCGCGTCAGTTTTCGAGAAGCGCCCGCCCCGGGACAGCGCCTAGCGTGACGTCCATGGACCTCACCCTCCACGCGAGCTTCCTTCCGCAGGACGAGCCGGACGCCGCGCCGGCCTTCTGCCGCGATCTCCTCGGTTGCGAGGTGCGCGGCGATGTCGGCGAGGGCTCGATGCGCCGGATCACGGTCGCTCCCGCCGGTCAGCCCGGCACGTCGGTCGTGCCGCATCCGCCGGGCGTCGACGCCGGCCTCACCGAGGACGGGCTCGAAACGACGCGGAACGCTTTGTTCCTCCAGGGAAATCAGACCTAATGCTCGGAGCCGGTGAGATCGAGCCGAACGATGGAGAACAGTCAGCATGGCCACCAAGAGGACGAACCCCCAGCCGCCCGCGTCGCACCCCGCCGACAGCCACGATCTGATCCGCGTGCACGGCGCGCGCGAGAACAATCTCAAGGACGTCAGCATCGAGATCCCCAAACGCAGGCTGACGGTGTTCACCGGTGTCTCCGGGTCGGGCAAGAGCTCGCTGGTGTTCGACACGATCGCCGCGGAGTCGCAGCGGCTGATCAACGAGACGTACAGCGCCTTCGTGCAGGGCTTCATGCCGACGCTGGCGCGGCCCGAGGTCGACGTACTGGACGGACTGACCACGGCGATCATCGTCGACCAGGAGCGGATGGGTGCCAACGCCCGCTCGACCGTCGGCACCGTGACCGACGTCAACGCGATGCTGCGCATCCTCTTCAGCCGGCTCGGCACGCCGCACATCGGCCCGCCCAACGCGTACTCGTTCAACGTGCCGTCGGTGTCGGCGAGCGGTGCGATCACCGTGGAGCGCGGTGGCAAGACCAAGGCGGAGAAGGCCACGTTCCACCGGCTCGGCGGCATGTGCCCGCGCTGCGAGGGCATGGGCTCGGTCAGTGACTTCGACCTCACCGCGCTCTACGACGACAGCCTCTCGCTCAACGAGGGCGCGCTGACGATCCCCGGCTACAGCATGGACGGCTGGTACGGCCGTATCTACCGGGGCTGCGGCTTCTTCGACCCGGACAAGCCGATCCGCAGGTTCAACAAGCGCGAGATGCACGACCTGCTCCACAAGGAGCCGACCAAGATCAAGGTCGAGGGCATCAACCTGACGTACGAGGGACTGGTCCCGAAGATCCAGAAGTCCTTCCTGTCGAAGGACGTCGACGCCCTCCAGCCGCACATCCGCGCCTTCGTGGAGCGGGCGGTGACGTTCCAGACCTGCCCCGAGTGCGACGGCACACGGCTCAGCGCGGAGGCCCGGGCCTCGAAGATCAAGCGGAAGAACATCGCCGACGTCTGCGCGATGCAGATCGACGATCTGGCGGACTGGGTCCGTGACCTGAAGGAGCCGTCGGTGGCGCCGCTGCTGGCCGCGCTGGGCCACTCGCTGGACTCGTTCGTCGAGATCGGGCTCGGCTACCTCAGCCTCGACCGCCCCTCGGGCACCCTCTCCGGCGGTGAGGCGCAGCGCACCAAGATGATCCGCCACCTCGGCTCCTCGCTCACCGATGTGACGTACGTCTTCGACGAGCCGACGATCGGGCTGCACCCGCACGACATCCGCCGGATGAACGAACTGCTGCTGCAACTGCGCGACAAGGGCAACACCGTGCTGGTCGTGGAGCACAAGCCGGAGGCGATCGAGATCGCCGACCATGTCGTGGACCTCGGTCCGCGCGCCGGCACCGCGGGTGGCGAGGTGGTCTTCGAGGGCACCGTCGAGGGGCTGCGGTCCAGCGACACGCTCACCGGACGGCACCTGGACGACCGGGCCTCGCTCAAGCCCACGGTGCGCAAGCCGTCGGGGGTGCTGGAGGTACGCGGCGCGGGCACGAACAACCTCCAGGACGTCGACGTCGACATCCCGCTGGGGGCGCTGGTCGTCGTCACCGGGGTTGCCGGTTCCGGCAAGAGCTCGCTGATCCATGGCTCGGTGTCCGGGCGGGACGGTGTGATCACGGTCGACCAGACGGGGATCCGCGGTTCGCGGCGCAGCAACCCGGCGACGTACACCGGGCTGTTGGAGCCGATCCGCAAGGCGTTCGCCAAGGCCAACGGTGTGAAGCCGGCCCTGTTCAGCGCCAACTCCGAGGGCGCCTGCCCGACGTGCAACGGCGCGGGCGTCATCTACACCGACCTGGCGATGATGGCCGGCGTGGCGTCCACGTGCGAGGAGTGCGAGGGAAAGCGGTTCCAGGCGGCGGTCCTCGAATACCACCTCGGAGGCCGGGACATCAGCGAGGTCCTCGCGATGCCGGTGTCCGAGGCGGAGGAGTTCTTCGGCGCGGGCGAGGCGCGTACGCCGGCCGCGCACAAGATCCTGGAGCGGCTCGCGGACGTCGGGCTGGGCTACCTCACCCTCGGGCAGCCGCTGACCACCCTCTCCGGCGGTGAGCGGCAGCGGCTGAAGCTGGCCACCCACATGGGCGAGAAGGGCGGGGTCTACATCCTCGACGAGCCGACGACCGGACTCCATCTCGCGGACGTGGAGCAGCTGTTGGGCCTGCTGGACCGGCTGGTGGACTCCGGGAAGTCGGTCATCGTCATCGAGCACCACCAGGCGGTCATGGCGCACGCCGACTGGATCATCGACCTCGGCCCCGGCGCCGGCCACGACGGCGGCCGGATCGTCTTCGAGGGCACCCCGACGGAACTGATCGCGGACCGCTCGACGCTCACGGGCCAGCATCTCGCGGAGTATGTCGGGGCCTGAGCGGGCCCGGGATCGGGGACCGACCCGCTGTGAGCCGGGACGGTCCCCGACGAGTCGCGCCGGCTCAGCTGCCGGCCGGGGTGGCCCCGAGCCGAGTGGGGGCCGCCTTCGATAGGCCCCCTCCCGCCACGAGTTGGGACCGCCCTCGCGCCCGTCCCGGCCCGTGACGAGTCGGGCGGTCATCCGACTCGGGCCCGTCCCCTACGAGTTGGACCACGCCCGCTCGCACAGCACCAGCCGGTATCCGTCCGGGTCCTCGATCGTCACGCCCCATTCGTTCCAGTAGGGGTTGGGCGAGGGGACCCGCTTGCCGCCGTGCTGTTCGAGCCGGGCGACAAGGTCCTGCGGCACGGGACCGTCGACGTAGACGACCAGGAGGTCCTCCTCCGTGGGCCGGGGTCGGACGGGGTGCGCGGGCTCGTGGACGAGTTCCAGGTGCCAGTGGGCGTCGGGCCAGCCGAGCATGAGCAGGTCGTGGTGGCCCGGTCCGGTGCCGCCCTCGGCCCGCCATACGACGGCCAGGCCGAGCCCGTCGGCCCAGAAGCGCTCGGCCGCGGCGAGGTCGCGGGACGGGCGGGCGATACGGATGTGACTGCGGCCGTCGACCGGCATCGTGACCTCTTCCTGAGCTGCGGCGTCTCCTACGGCAGCCTAGGCAACGCTTGATCGCGAAACCATCGGTCGTCCGCCCTGCGCCCCGGGTCCTAGGACCGCTTGAACCGCTCCACCCCGTTGACAGTTGACGTTTTCGGCAAGAACATCGGCCGAAGCGAGCAGAAAAGAGCAGAAGCGCCTCGTGTGACGTCAGTCCGGGGAGGGGGCCCCTCGCGCGTACCGGCCGGTTTCAGGGGCGGCCGGTACGCGCGAAGCGGCCGTTGTCTATCGTTGCCCGATCACACGGGCGGGCGGCGAGAGGCGGTTGAGAGCGTGGCGGGGGCCGGTTGGATACGGGTGCCGGTCGGGGACGACGCGGCCCGCTGGGCGACCCGGGGGCGCGGCCGCAACGTCCTCTTCGTCGTCCACAACGTGACCGCGGCGACCCGCCTCCTCGATGTACTGCCGCTCTTCCACGACGAGTTCGAGGTGCAGCTGCTGGCGACCTGCCCCGGCTCGTCGGCATTCGAGGCGGGCCTCGCCGAGCTCCTGGCACAGACCGGTGTACGGGTGATGCCGTGGGAGCAGGCGGTCACCACTCCGGTCGCACTCGCGGTCTCGGCGAGCTTCGGCGGTCAACTATGGGCACTTTCCGGTAAATTGGCCGTATTGTCGCACGGTATCGGATACACTAAGAGATTGGCGACACCCGACACCCGACACCCGACGGTCGTCGGTGGGAGCGAGCGATCGGATCCGGTCTTCGGGATGTCACCGCAGTGGCTGCTCGACGAGGACGGGAAGCCGATCGCGGACACCCTGGTCCTCTCCCACCCCGAGCAGTACGAGCGACTGCGCACCGTCTGCCCCGAGGCCGCACCCACCGCGGTGGTCGCCGGGGATCCCTGCTGGGACCGGATGGTGGCGGCCCGCCCACACCGCGACCGCTACCGCCGGGCTCTGGGCCTGGGCCGTGGACAGCGGCTGATCGTCCTCAACTCCACCTGGAATCCCGAGAGTCTGTTCGGTGACGGCGGCGACGACGTCCTGCCCTCCCTGCTGCCCCGGCTGACCTCGGAGCTACCGGCCGACGAGTACCGGCTCGCGGCCGTCCTGCACCCCAACATCTGGCACGGTCACGGCCCCGGCCAGATCCGCGCCTGGCTCGACCGCGCCCGCCGGGCCGGCCTGACCCTGATCGACCCCCTGCAGGGCTGGCGCCAAGCTCTCGTCGCCGCCGACCTGGTCATCGGCGACCACGGCTCGGTCACCTACTACGCCGCCGCCCTGGGCACTCCGGTGCTGCTCGGTGCGGCCCCGCTCGCCGGTCTCGCCCCCGAGGCACCGGTGTACGAGTTCGTGCGCACGGCACCCCGGCTGGATCCGACACGCCCGCTGCGCCCCCAGGTGGACGCACCGCCCCCGCAACCCCCGGGCCGTCCGGCCGAGTTCGTCAGTTCCGCCCCCGGCGAGTCGGCCGCCCGCCTACGGCGTCTCTTCTACGGCCACCTCGGCCTCCCCGAGCCCACGGAACCCGCCCGCCTGGAACCGCTCCCGCTGCCGCCGTACGAGCCGGCGGTCCCCACCGTGCCGCTCCTGGTACTGACCCGGCTGACGGCCTCCGGCGAGGTCGCGGTGACCCGGTACGCGGGCCCGCACCCCGCCCCCGAGGGCGACGGCGAGGCGCACCTCGCGGTCCACGAGGACACCCGCGAGACCGACCGACTGGCCCTGGCGGACGTGGTGTTCCGGTACGGCGACGCGGACGACCCCCGGTTCGGATCGCCCGCGCTCTGGACGGCGGAGGTCCTCGACCGGCATCCGTACTGCGCGCTCGCGGCATACGTCACCGGGCCGGGGTCGTGTGTCGTCCGCACCCGCGCCGGCGCACTCCTGAACCTCACGGCGGAATCCGGCGCGGACGCGGACCCCGCCGGGTACGCGTCCGCGCTGCACGCGTGGGTGGGGGCGGGCAAGGCACTGGAGGAACTGTTCGCGCGGGGCTTGCGGGTGCGCATGGGCCGCTCCGCGCACCACGTCAGGATCACTCCGGCCTGACGCACCGCTCCCGCAGCACCCGCAGCCGCCGCACATGGTGCTCGGCCTTCTCGTCGGCGAGGGCCGCGAGCGCCTCGTCGATCAGCGGCAGCGCGGTGCCGACCGCGCCGGCGTCGACATGCAGTGAGGCGAGGTCGGTGAGCGTGCGGGCCGTGTTGTAGGCCTCGCCGCTGTCCCGGAAGAACCGCAGGGCGCGCTCGAGAAGCTCCGTCGCGTCCTGGCGTCGGCCCTGCTGCCCCAGGGCGTGGCCCCGGTGCCGGTCGAGCAGCGCCCGGGCGCGCGGGAGGTCGGCGAAGCCCAGCTCCCCGGGGCCGATGGTGCCGTAGACGACGATCGACTCCTCGAAGCACGCGTACGCCTCCTCGGGCCGCCACTGGCGCAGCCGCAGCAGGCCCAGCAGCTCGACCGCCGAGGCGTGGCCCCGTGCGTGTCCGGCCGCCCGCTCGTCGCGGACGGCGGCGAGCGCCTCGGTCTCGGCCTCGTCCCAGCGGGCCGACTCCATCAGGCAGTGGGCGAGTTGGAAGTGCAGGGCGCCTGCGGTGCGGGTGCCGGGGAACCGTTCGTCGGCGACACGTGCCGCGGCACGCAGTGCGGGCAGCAGGACGTCGAACTGGCCGGCCTTCAGCTGGAGCGGCCACAGGGCCTGGCCGATCAGGACGGCGGAGTCCCAGTCGCGGTACTCCTCGGCCGTGAGCACCGCCTCGACCAGGCTCGGCGCCTCGGCGGCAAGGGCGGCGACGGCGGCCCCGGGACCGGCGTACGGTCCGGGGGCGGCGACGCCCGCACCAGGATCGCCCTGCGCGGGCGGGGCGGCGACGCCCGCACCGGGATCCGGCGGGCCCGGTGTCGCCCGCGGGACCCGCCAGCTCTGCGGCAGCGCCGCGCGGGCCGCCCCGAGGGCCAGGGCGCGGTAGCCCTCGACGACGCGGGCCACGGCCGCCGAGCACTGCGGTATACCGTCGACCGTCGACGCCATGCCTTCGGCGTGGGCGCGCACGGCGGGGCGGTAGCGGTGGCGGCCGGTGTCCTGGCGCTCGACGAGGAGCGCCGCGACAAGTTCGTCGAGGAGCCGGGTGGCCTCGGTGGACGGGACGTCCGCGGCCCGGGCCGCCGCGGCGCTGTCGAGGGCGGGCCAGTCCCGCAGTCCGGCCAGGCGGTAGAGGCGGGCCGCCCCGGGGGTGAGCAGGCGGTAGGAATCCTCGGCGGCGGCGCGGACCGGGTCGCTCTCGGGCACGGCGGGAGCCACCTGCGGGCGTGCGGGCGGGGTCGCCAGCCGGAGTGCGGCGGCGCGCAGGGCGTAGGGCGAGCCGGCACAGCGATCGAGCAGGGTCGGCAGGGTGCTCCGGGCGGCGGTGACCGCGGAGGTGCCGACGAGCCGCTCCAGCATCTGTCGGGCGTCGCGGTTCGCCAGCGGTCCGACCGGGATGGTCAGGGCACCGAGGCCGGCGAGTGGCTGTCGGGCGACGACGATCGTGAACACCCCGGGCGCCGAGGTGAGCAGGGGGTCGATCTGCGCCAGGGACCGGGCGTGGTCGAGGACGAGGAGCATCCGCCGGTCGGCCAGACACTGCCTCAGGAGTTCGGCGCGGTCCCGGGCGGCCAGGGGTATCTCCTCGTCCCGCAGGCCGAGTTGGCGCAGCATCTGACCGACGGCCGCCTCGGGTCCGAGACTGCGCAGATCGACGTACGGCTGACCGTCGGGGAAGCGGGAGATCTGCCGCCAGCCCCAGTGGAGGGCGAGTGTGCTGGTGCCGATGCCTTCGCGTCCGTGCAGAAGCGCGAGCCGGGGGCGGCCGTCGTGGGGACGGGACGCCTCCTTGTCCAGGAGCCGCAGCGCCTCCTCGCGGTCGGTGAAGTAGCGCGGGGCGTTGGGCAGGCTGGGGCGACGGAGCACCGCGGACGCCCCGGCGGCGGGCACGGTCCTGGCGAACAGCAACCAGGAGTCGGCGAGTCGGGGGTCCTCGCGCACGCGTTCATGCACCAGCCGGGCCACGCCGTCCAGTTGAGCGGGGGTGGCGGGTGCCGCCACCTCGCGCCCAGCGATCCGGCGGACCAGTCCGCCCGCCGACACCCAGAGCGACTTGCCGGCTTCGCTGCCCATCCCTTGCCAGACCGTGGTGAGCACGGCGCTGATCGCACCCACCGAGATCAGGTCCATCATGCCGATCGCTCCCCGTCCGACTCTCCGCGTCGCTCGCGGTGGATCAACCCTAGCGAGGCGGAAGCAGTATGACGTCCCGTCACCTCCCCGAAAGGGCCTGGCACCGGTGCGCGGGTGGCGGTGAAGGCGGTGCGGGCGGAGTACGCCGAGGGGCCGAGTACAGCCCCGTGATCAGCGCCGCCGAGCAGGGACTGCGCGCGTACGTGGCCACGCCGAACGGGATCACCGCGCTCGCCCTGTCCGCACCTAGGGCCCTTCTGACGGATCATCGTGGCGTCGCGACGCCCGGCACGCACTCCCCCACTGCCTGAAGGGCGTGGGGGGACCCCCAGACGCACGGGGCGAAGGGCCAGGTGGCTCCGCCACATGACCCTCCACCCGCACGGCGATCGCACGCACCGGACGCCGCTCCTCGGCCCACGCTGATCCGTCAGAAGGGCCCTAGCCCTGATTCGCCCCTGCCGGGATCCCGTACGCCCGCTCCACCTTCAGCCGCAGCACCAGCCGCCGGTCGCGGACCATCGCGGTCCGGAAGTCGTCCCAGTCGGGGTGCTCGCCCACGACGTCGCGGTACAGCCGGACGAGCTCCTCGACCGTCTCGTCGTACGGGTCCCGCGCCACCGGTGCGAGCTCGGCCGTCCCCTCGGCGACCGTGTACGCCCACCGGTCCGCGGCGGTCACGTGGTAGGACGCCCTCGGATCGCGGCGCAGATTGCGGGTCTTGGCCCGGTCGTCCGTGATCGAGATCCGGATGATCCGCTCGTCGGGGTAGTAGGCGTGGCTGACGTTCGAGAGCTGGGGCCGGCCGTCGCGCTTGAGGGTGACCAGCACCCCGCCGTGGCCCTCGGAGAGCAGCCCGAGCAGTGCGTTCTGCGTCGCGTCCTGAGTCATGCCTGGGTCAACCGGCACTCGGGGTGCGCGCATTCCCGGAAGGGAAGCGGGTAGACACTGTCTACGAGTGACTGGTAGACAGTGTCTATGCATGAACCGGAGAGCGGGCTGCGGGCCCGGCTGGTCGACGCCGGGGTGGAGCTGGTGGCCCGCGAGGGCGTGCAGGCGCTGACCCTGCGGGAGATCGCCCGCCGGGCGGGTGTCTCGCACGGGGCGCCGCGCCGCTACTTCCCGACCCATCTGGAACTGCTGTCGGCCATCGCACGCCGCGGCTTCGGCGAGCTGGCGGAGCGGGCGGAGCAGGCCGACGACGGCACCGCGAGCCCGCGCGGCCGGCTGACGGAGCTGGGGCGGGTCTATCTGCGGTTCGCGCTGGACAACCGCGGCATGTACGAGCTGATGTTCCGTCACGACCTGCTGGAGAGCGGCCATCTGGGTCTCAGGGACACCAGCCTGCCGCTCTTCGGTCGCCTGGTGGAGCTGGTCGCCCTGGCCCGCCCGGACGCGGACGCCCGCCTCGTCGCCGGGGCGTTGTGGGCGAACCTGCACGGCATCGCCCAGCTGTGGGGCTGGGGCAGCCTCCAACTGGCCACCGGCGCGGACGACTTGGCACCACTTCTGCGCAACGCCCTCGACGCGCACCTCGGCCGGGAGGGCGGGTGAACCCTCGTCTCGTCCTCGCGGGCAGCGTCACCGGAGCCGTGATCGTCGCCCTCGACGGCACGGTCCTCACCATCGCCCAGCCCACCCTGCAAAGGGACCTGGACGCCTCCTTCGCCCAGGTCCAGTGGACCAGCACCGGCTATCTCATCGCGGTGGCGAGTCTGCTGGTGTTCGCGGGGCGGCTCGGCGACCGGTACGGGCACCGGCGGCTCTTCGGGATCGGCATGCTCGGCTTCGGGCTGGCGTCGGCGGGCATCGCACTGGCGCCCGGTGTCGGCTGGGTGATCGGACTGCGGGTCGTCCAAGGCGTGTTCGGGGCGCTGCTGCAACCCGCGACCCTCGGCATGCTGCGCGTCGCCTACCCGCCGGACCGGCTCCAAGGGCCCATCGCCGTGCGTACCGCGGCGATCGGGGTGGCCGCCGCGGCCGGCCCGTTGGTCGGCGGAGTACTGGTGGCCGGGTCCGGGTGGCGGGCGGTGTTCTTCGTCAACGTCGTGCCCGCGCTGGTGTTCGGTGTGCTCGCCCTGGCGGTGCGGGAGCCGGAACGGGCCACCGAGGTCCGGCTGGACCTGCCCGGTGCCGCCCTGCTCGCGGTGACGCTGGGATTCCTGGTCCATACGCTGGTGTCCCCGCACTGGCTCGGCCTGGCGGTGACCGCGGTGACCGGCGCCGCCTTCGTACGCCACGAGCGCCGCACCGCGAGCCCGCTGATACCGCGTACCGTCCCCGGCGCACCGCTCGGCGTCCTGGTCGCCGCGTCGGCCGCCCTGTCGGGCACGTTGTTCGTGAGCACGTACGTCCTGCAGTACACGCTCGGCCTGGACCCCTTCCAAAGTGCCCTGCGCTGCCTCCCGTTGGCGGTCCTGATGGTGGCCGCCGCCGCGATGTGCCCCGTGCTCCTGCGCCGGGCGGGCGCCCGCCGCACGGCGGCGACCGCGATGGCGGTCCTCGCCGTCGGGATCCTGGTGCTCTCCCACGCGTCGGGCGCGCTCGCGCTGGGCGCCGGATTCGCGCTGCTGGGGGCGGGGTTCGGGACCGTCATGGTGGCGGCCACCCATGTCGTCGTACGGGAGAGTCCGGTCGGGTCGGCCGGGGTGGCGGGCGGGCTGCAGCAGACCGCGATGAACGTCGGGCCGACGCTCGGGGTGGCTCTCGCCGCCACGGAGGTGTCACTCGTCACGTTCGCCGCTGTCGCGCTGGCGGGCGCGGTGCCGGCGGCGGGTTTCCGTGCCACGATCACCGATCGAGGTCGACCGGGCAACCGCTCGGAGATTCCTGCGCGACGATGAGGTCTGAGGTCGTCGCGGCGGGGTATGCCGGATCGCACCTCGACGAACGCGAGCGGAGGAGAGCGATGGCACAGCTGCGGCAGGAAGTCGACCCGGGTGAGGCCGGACTGGACGCGAAGGCGCTGGACCGCCTCGACCAGCACTTCGCCCACTACGTCGACGAGGGACGCATGCCCGGCTTCCTCGTGGCCGTCGCCCGCGGCGGCCGCGTCGCCCACCTCACGGCGCACGGCCACCGCGATCTCGCCGCCGGACTCCCCGTCGAACCGGACACCCTGTGGCGGATCTACTCGATGACCAAGCCCGTCACCGCGGTGGCCGCGCTGATCCTGGTGGAGGAGGGGAAGCTGTCGCTGGACGACCCGGTCGCCCGGCATCTGCCGGCCTTCGCCGACGCCCGGGTGCATGTCAGCGGCTCGGGCTCCGACATGGTCACCCGGCCCGCCGGACACCCCCTGCTGATACGGCACTTGATGACCCACACGGCAGGCCTGACCTTCGCCTTCTACCACTCCCACCCGGTCGACGCCCTGTACCGAGAGGCCGACCTGGAGTCGTCGGTGGTGCCGGGTTCGACCCTGGCCGAGACGGTCGAGGTGTACGCGAGCCTGCCGCTCCAGTTCGAGCCGGGCACGCAGTGGAACTACTCGGTCTCCTCCAATGTGCTCGGCCGGGTCATCGAGGTGGTGTCCGGGCAGCCGCTGGACGCCTTCTTCGCCGAGCGGGTCTTCGGACCGCTCGGCATGACCGACGCCGGCCTGAGCGTCACGGCCGAACAGGCGGGCCGGCTCAGCGAGTTGTACGGCGAGAAGGACGACGGCGGCATCGAGCCGATCCCCGGGCTCCCGCTCCACGGCCGGCCCCGGTTCCTCTCCGGCAGCGGCGGCATGGCGGCCTCCGCGCACGACATGCACCGCTTCATGGAAATGCTGCGCCGTCGTGGCGAACTCGACGGCACCCGCCTGCTCGCCCCCGAAACGGTGGACCTGATGACCAGGAACCACCTTCCCGGCGGCGCCGACCTGCGCGCCTTCGGCAGCAAACCGGCCCACGACGAGCCCAACAACGACGGGGTCGGCTTCGGTCTCAGCGTCTCCGTGGTGATCGACCCCGCCCGTACGCTCGCACCCACGACCTCGGGCACGTTCGGCTGGAGCGGAGCCGCTTCCACGACCTTCTGGGTCGATCCCCGCCGCGATCTGACCGTGCAGTTCTACACCCAGGTACGGCCGAAATCCCTGAAGCTCAACCCGGACCTCAGGCGCCTGGTGCACGAGGCCGTGATCGAGTGATCAGGCGTCGACGCGCAGAGTGAACTCCACGCCCTCCAGGGCGAGTTCCCGCAGCCACTCCTGCGACCGGGCCGCCGTCTCGGCGGCTCGGCCGAGGCCGGGCGGCAGCGAGCCGTCCAGGACGTGCCGCACGCCGAGGGCGAGGGTGCGGGAGACACAGCGGGCCATCGCGCTCTCCTCCTCGTCCCCCACCAGGTCCAGCAGATAGCTGCCCGACCACGCCTGCCCCGCCGGGCCCCGCACATCCAGCGACACGGCGAGCACGACCCGGTCCCGGTCGGTGTCCGTGGTCGGGTGGGCCGCCGCCAACTCCCGTGCCAGCGCGGCGATCCGGGCGTCGTCACCAGCCTTGAGCTCCTCGAAGACGGCGTCCCAGGCCCGCAGCCACCCCTCAAGGCGCAGGGTGCCCCGCACGAAGGACCGTGCCTTCCAGGCGGGCGGCATCCCGTACTGCTCGACGAACGGCACGCTGTCGCGGTTCGGATAGACCTCGAAGCCCTCCCCGTCGACGACATGGCGCCGGGTCGCCTCCCACGGCCGCGCGGCGGTGGTCTCGGCTCCGTCCTCGATGTAGCGGGCGGGTGAGCGCAGGGCGCCCAGGACTCCGAGGGGCGCCCAGCTGAAGCGGTACCGGAAGTCGTTCGGCACCGCGGGGATGCCGCCGCAGTAGGAGGTGAGGCGGTACGAGGCCGCCGTACCGTCACCGATCGTGTCCCGGGCGCGGGCGACGAGGCTGTGCGCGAAGAGATGGTCGATGCCCGGGTCGAGCCCGGCCTCGGTGAGGACGACGATCCCGGCCGCGAGGGCCGCGGGCACCTGTTCCAGCACGGCGTCCGACACATAGCTGGAACAGGCGAAGTGCGCCTTCCGCGCGACGCACGCGGCCAGGATCCCGGCATGCTCCGGTGCGGGCAGCATCGACACGACGACGTCCCCGGGCGCGAGTTCGGCCGTCAGCGCGACAAGGGTGTACGCGCGGGGCTCGGCGCGGCCGGTGAGACCCAGCCGGTCCAGGGCCTTCGCCGCGCGCTCCTCGGTGCGGTGCCACACCCGCACCCGCTCGGCCGCCGAGCACACCCGGGCCAGACCGCTGCCCGTGGACAGTCCGGTGCCGATCCAGTGGACGGTGCCGCTCGCCGGAACCAGCTCAGACATTCCGCGACTCCCCTTCTACGATGCCCAGTTGCCGGCAGGTCGCACGGAACCGGTCCAGACAGCGCCCCCACGGGCCGCCGGTCCCGAAGTCCAGGAGCAGCGGCAGCAGTTGTCCCGAGAAGCCCTCGCTGGAATCCTTCGGCAACAGCGACGGCAGGTTGTCGATGGCGATGAGGTCGAGAGGGGGGCGCGGGGGCTCCCCCTTGCGGAGTCGGCGTACCGGCTCGTCCCAGTCGGTGGTGCGGTCGTAGACCGGCAGGACGTTCAGGGGGGAGCCGACGTCGCAGGTGACGTCGGAGAGGGTGCGCAGGCGGCGGGTGAGGGCGTCGAGGTCGGCTTCCTGGAGGAAGGGCGGGACCGGCGTGGTGGCGAGGACGCAGTTCACCATCACGTCGTGCGCCAGCAGAGCCGCGCGGTCCAGGTCTCGGGTCTCCGCCAGGTCCCAGCAGGTGGGGTCGAGCCCGGCGGCCTGGAAGGCGACGCGGGCGCCGCGGCCGCTGCGGCCCAGGGCGCCGATGACAAGTGCGGTGAACTCCTCGTCCCCGGCAGCGGGCCGGAGGATCTCGTCGAGCTCCTCCTTCGAGGTGGGCGTGAGCGGTGCGACGAGCCGGCCCCGGTGCTGGAGCACCGCCAGGGCCGCGCCCAGATAGCCCGCCCAGTAGCCGAAGGCGGCGAGCCGGCGTCCGTGGTCGTCGACGAGGTACTCCAGGTCCAGGAGTGCCCCTCCCCCGGCGGCGAACCGGCGGAGCAGGTCCGCGGCGCCCGGCTGCTGCTTGTAGGCGTGCCCGAAGAAGATGTGCCGGTGCGTCAACTCGGCCGGTGTGCCGGGGAGTTCCTTCAGACCGAGGACGACCGCCGTCGGCGGCGCCGCCACCCATGAGCCCGTGGGCGCGACCCGGGCGCCGACAGCCTCGTACTCCTCGATCGGGAAGATCCGCTGCGGGGACTCCTCGACGGTCAGGGTCGCCCCGCTCTCGACGAGCCTGCGCGCGTCGGACGGCACGACCGGTGTGCGCCGTTCGGTGGGACGGTCCTCGTGGCGCAGCCACAGATGGAGCTCGGTCATACGCGGTTGGCCTCCGGGCGCGGGGCGTCGGCCGCGAACCGGCCGGCGTTCAACGGGCTGACGTCCACGAAGGGTACGCGGCCCAGGCACAGGTCACGGACGACCTCGCCGACGGCCGGTCCCTGGAGGAAACCATGACCGGAGAAGCCGGTCGCATACAGAAAACGGGATACCGAAGTCGCCTCGCCGATCAGGGCGTTGTGGTCCGGGGTGACCTCGTACAGGCCCGCCCAGCCGCCGGTGCGACGCAGGTCCAGGAGGGAGGGGGCGCGGTGCTCCATGGCGGCGGCGAGGCGGGGGATCCAGCGGTCGTGGGTGTCGGTGGCGAAGCCGGGGCGCTCGTCGGGGTCGGACATGCCCAGCAGGAGGCCGGGGCCCTCGCGGTGGAAGTAGAGGGTGCTGCTGAAGTCGATGGTCATCGGCAGGCCGGGCGGCAGGCCCTGGACCGGCGCGGTGACCGCGATCTGGCGGCGCAGCGGCTCCACCGGCAGATCCACGCCGACCATCTTCCCGATCGCGCGTGACCAGGCGCCGGCCGCGCAGACCACCGTGTCGGTGCAGATGGTGCCGAGCGTCGTCTCGACGGCCCTGATGGTGTCGCCCTGCACGGTGATGCCGGTGACCTCGGTGTGCCGCAGGATGCGGGCGCCCAGGGCGCGGGCGGCGGAGGCGTAGCCGTGGACGACGGCCTCGGGGGTGCAGTGGCCGTCGTCCGGCGAGAAGGCGGCGGCCAGCAGCCCGTCGGTGCTGATCAGCGGGGAGAGCGTGCGGGCCTCCTTCGGGGTGAGCATGCGGCTGGGCACGCCGAGGGAGTTCTGCAGTCGCACCCCCGCCTCGAAGGAGGCCACGTCCTCGGGCGTCGACAGCAGGAACAGATAGCCGACGCGGTGCAGGCCGATGTCGTGGCCGACCTCTTCCCGGAACCGGCCGAACGCCTCCAGGCTGCGCGCGCCGAGCAGCACGTTGAGGGCGTCGGAGAACTGGGCCCGCACCCCTCCGGCCGCCTTCGACGTGGACCCGGAGGCCAGTTCGTCGCGTTCGACGAGGACGATGTCGCGGACACCGGCGGCGGCGAGGTGGTAGGCGATGCTCGCGCCGATCACTCCGCCGCCGATCACCACGGCGTTTGCCTGCGTCCTCACGAGCGAGCCTCCCAGGGATGTCGGGGCCGGTCCCCTCTTCCTGTCCGGACGCCGGTGCCCGTAATCAGGACAGGTGGGCCACCGCGTCCAGATGCGGCAGGTGGTGGTCCAGCCGCTCCCGCTTGGTGCGCAGGTAGGTGATGTTGCTCTCGCACGGCGCTATCAGCAGCGGGACGGTCTCGGCGACCTCGATGCCGTGGCGTACCAACGCCTCGCGCTTGTCGGGGTTGTTGGACATCAGCCGCACCGAGCGCACGCCCAGGTCGTGCAGCATCCCGGCGGCGACCCCGTAGTCGCGGGCGTCCACCGGCAGGCCGAGGGCGAGGTTCGCCTCGACGGTGTCCAGGCCCTCCGCCTGCAGGGCCATGGCGCGCAGCTTGGCGAGCAGTCCGATGCCGCGGCCCTCGTGGCCCCGCAGGTAGACGACGATGCCGCTGCCCTCGGCGACGACGGCCTTGAGGGCCGAGTCGAGCTGTTCGCCGCACTCGCAGTGCCGGGAGCCGAAGGCGTCACCGGTCAGGCATTCGGAGTGCAGCCGGGTCAGGACCTCGTCCGTGCCGATCTCGCCGTAGACCAGGGCCACTTGCTCGTCACCGCGATCGTGGTCGAGGTAACCGACCGCCCTGAATTCACCGTACACGGTGGGCAGCGGAGCATTCACGACGCGTTCCACGCCCGTACGCTGTGGGGTCTTCTTGCCGAGTACGCCAACTTTTTCTGTCATGATTCTCGAGTTCCTAAGCAGAGACGAAAGGCCGTGAAAGAATGAGTGGTTCGCAAACGCGGTCGGCGGAGCACGGTACGTTGCCGGCGGACACCACGGAAGACGTACGGGCGCGGGGCGAGGGTGTCTCACGACAGGTCGCCGTCCTTCCCGTCGGGAGCTTCGAACAGCACGGCCCGTTCCTTCCGCTGGCGACCGACACGCTCGTCGCCTGCGCCGTCGCCCGGGAGATCGCCGCGGCATACCCGGTGCACCTCCTCCCTCCCGTGACGATCTCCTGCTCGCACGAGCACGCGGCGTGGGCGGGAACCGTCAGCATCTCCTCGGTGACCCTTCACTCGGTGATACGGGACATAGCGTCTTCGCTCCGCCGGTCCGGCGTCGAGACGCTGGTCGTGGTCAACGGGCACGGCGGAAACTACGTACTGGGCAACGTCGTTCAGGAATCCTCCGCCTGCGGCGAGCGAATGGCGCTGTTCCCGGCCCCGGAGGACTGGGAGACGGCCCGGGAGCAGTCGGGGGTGGTCACCTCGCTGCTCACCGACATGCATGCGGGGGAAATCGAGACCTCCATCCTTCTGCACGCTCATCCCGAATTCGTCCGACCCGGTTATGAGACCACCGATTTCGTCGCCGACGACCGACGTCATCTGCTCACCCTCGGTATGTCCGCCTATACCGATTCCGGTGTCATCGGCCGTCCTTCGCTGGGTTCGGCGGAAAAGGGCAAAGCGCTGTTGGCGAGCCTGACGGAATCCTTCGGCACGTATTTCTCACTGCTCACCTCCGACGACGATTCGGCGCGCGGATAGCGGGCGAGCAGGACGATGACGCCGGGCAGGCTGGCCGCCAGCGAGAGCACCCCGTAGACGACGGCGACGGCCAGCCCGCTGCCGGCGCCCAGACCGGCGGCGCCGAACGCCCAGGCGGTGACGCCCTCGCGCGGGCCCCAGCCGCCGACGTTGAGCGGCAGGCCCATGGCGAGCAGGGCGAGCACGGCGATCGGCAGCAGGACGGCGACGGAGGCGGCGGAACCGGCGACGCGGGCGGCGAGCACGAACATCGCGAGGTGTCCGGCGAGGACGACAGCGGAGGACAGCACGACACCGGGCCCGTTCTGCCGCGACAGCAGTCCCTCGCGGGCCTCGCGCAGGGCCTTGCCGGCCCGTGAGGGCGCCCGGTTCATCCGCAGGGCGAGCACGACGGCCAGCGCTCCCAGCGTGGCGAACACGAGCAGCGGCGCGAGATGGCGGGCCTGGGAGAGCACCGGTGACGGCATGGTCAGCAGCACCGCGGCGCCGACGACCGCCAACGCGAGCTGCCCGGCGACCCGTTCGAGGACGACGGCCCGCACACAGCGCCCGAGCTCCTGGGTGCTGCGCCCGTGCCGTACCGCCCGGTGCACATCGCCGAGAACGCCACCGGGCAGGGCGGCGTTGAGGAACAGGGCCCGGTAGTACGAGGCCACGGCCGCACCGAGCGGCAGCCGGATCTTCAGGCCCCGGGCGACCAGCTGCCAGCGCCAGGCGCTGAAGACGGTGGTGACCACGCCGATCCCGAGCGCGGCCAGCAGGGTCGCCCCGTCGATCCGGCGCAACCCGTCGAGGAAGACGCCGGTGCCGAGCCGCCACAGCAGAACGGCGAGGATGACCACGCCGACGGCGCTGCCGACGTGGGTGCGTACGGCGGGCGACTTGAGGCGGGCGAGAACGTTTCGCCACCAGGAGGCGCCGGGGGCGGCCGGGGCGGTGTCGGGCCGGGGGGCGGAGACGATCACGCCGATGCGGTCCCCGGAGACGGCGACGGGCGGCGGCGGGACGGCCTTGGCGGGCGGGAGGGCGAGGGTGGCGGAGCCGGCCTCGGGACGTGCCCCGCCGGTCGCCGTGTCGGCGTACCGTTCCGCCACCGCCGTACGCGCCGGGAAGCCGGCCACGCCCAGCACCGACGCGGTCGCGTCCACCGGCGTCACCGCGACGCGGCCGCGCCCCCGGCTCACCCCGGCCCACCGCCTGCGTCGGCCCGGCCCCCGCAGGCCCGCGTGGGCCGCCCGTACCGTCTCCACGCTCATGCCGCCCCGCCCGTCGGGCGGGACAGTGCCAGTAGGTCGGTGTGGTGGACGACCACGCTCAACTCGCCCGCCTCGCAGGCCTCCAGCCGGGCGCGGAGGTAGCGGTCCGCGCGCTCGCGCAGCTCCGGGCGCTGTTCCACCGCGGCGCCGACCCAGCCGCGCAGCCACTGGGCCGTGAGCGCGGACTCGGCGGGGCCCAGCCGCCAGGGGCTCGGGTTCAGCCGTACCGTCGCGCCGAGTTCGGAGAAGGCCTCGCAGGCCACCGTGACCGCATCCGGGCCGAGCAGGCCCGAGCGCCGCTGGTGGGCGTTGAACGCCTCGGCGATCTCGGTGTCCATCGGGTCGGACGGGGTGAAGTCGACGCGGCCGGCCACGGAGAGCGTGAGCAGGGCCGGGCAGCCGGCGCCGGTGCAGGCGGCGGCCAGGGTCTCGATCTCCTCGCGGGTGAGGACGTCCAGGAGTGCGGAGGCCGTCACCAGGGAGGCACCCGCGAGGGCGTCCGGGGTCAGCCGGCCGACGTCACCGCGCCGGGTCTCGACGGTGACCCGGCTGCCGTCCGCGGCGACCCGCGGGGAGGCGACGGCCGCGAAGTGCAGGAGGTAGGGGTCGCGGTCGTGCAGCACCCAGTGCTGGGGGCCGTCGAGGCGGGGCGCGAGCCAGCGGCCCATCGACCCGGTACCGCACCCGAGGTCGTGCACGGTCACCCCGGCCTTGCCGGGCAGGTTGGCGAGCCGGATCCGCAGCGGGTCGAGCAGATCGAGCGAGCGAGCGCCGGCATCGGCGGGCTCCCGCAGCTCCAGCCACTCGGGCGCGTACCGGGGCTGCTCCTCGGGCCCGTCCTCGCGCAGCCGTACGGTGGGCCGCTCACCGGGGCGGGCGGCGGGGCCGGCGCCGGGGATCACGGACTCCGTGTCGGTGCCGGGGTCGGCGGACGCCGATGACACCGAGGACGTCGGGGTTTCGCCGGCCATCTCGGACTCCACCCCTGCCACGTCCCTCGGTCCCGCCTGCGCCGGAATCCGTCCCGCGCGCTGTGTCGTCGTAGCCGTCTTCCTCATGCCGCCCTCCTGGGTTCGCTCGGCAGTCGGCCCAGTACTCCGGCCAGGCTGCGGGCCGTGGTCGCCCAGCCGTCCAGGGCGGCCCGCCGGCCCCGGGCAGCCGCCTTCAGCCGGCGTCGTACGTCCGCCTCGCCGAACCAGCCGCGCAGCTCCGCGGCGAGGGCGGCGGGGTCCTCCGGCGGGACGAGGATGCCGGGCACGCCGCCGTCGGGGGCGCGGCCGACCGCCTCGGGGAGACCGCCGACGTCGGTGGCCAGCACCGGGATGCCGCGGGCGAGGGCCTCGGTGACCGCCATGCCGTAGGTCTCGGCGTAGGAGGTGAGGACCATCAGGTCGGCGGCGGCGTAGCTGGCGTCGAGTTCGGCGCCGGCCTGCGGTCCGGCCAGGTGCAGTCGGTGTTCCAGGCCGTACTTCGCGATCAGGGACCGCAGGTCGGCCACGTATTCCGGGTCCTGGCCGAGGCCGCCCACGCACACACAGCTCCACGGCAGGTCCCGGACCGCGGCCAGCGCCTCCACCAGGCGGTGCTGTCCCTTGCGGGGTGTCACCGCGGCGACGCACAGCAGCCGGGAGAGGCCGTCGGTGCCGGAGGCGAGGGGGGCGATGTCGGCGCCGGGGGCGGCGACATGGACCCGGTCGGGGGCGAGGCCGTGGTGGGAGACGAGGCGGCGGACCGCCCAGTCGCTGGTGGCGACGACCGCGGGGACCGCGCGGAGCACCGCGCGCTCCTTCGCGTCCAACTCGGCGGCCAGGACGGGGTCGAGGCCGGTCTCGTCGCCGAGCGGAAGGTGGACGAGGACCGCGAGCCGCAGCCGTTCCGCCTCCGGGACGACGATCTCCGGGACGGCGCAGGCGAGCAGGCCGTCCATCAGGACCACGGTGTCGTCCGGCAACCCCCGCAGCACAGCGGCCAGTTCCGCTCGGGCCGAGGCGCCGGGCCGGGGCCACTCGCCCGAAACCGCGTGCTTGTGGACCTGCCAGCCGAAGCCCGGCAGGTCCAGACTCACGCGCCGGTCATAGGCGTTGCCGCCGCTCGGGGCGGCCGGGTCGTCGACACCGCCGGGCATGACGAAGTGCACGTCGCGCAGAGCCATGGGGACGATGTCCGCGTTCTTGAGAGCCGAATGCTGCACGGGCACATAGCCCAGGGCCGCCTGCGGGGCCTTCTCCAGGGTCACGTCGGTCACAGCGCACGCTCGTAACTCGCCCACGCGACATGCGACTCGTGCAGGGTGACGGCGATCGCTGCGATGCCCCGGGCGCCCTCGCCCAGCGCGCCCTTCTCGATCCGCTCGGCGAGCCGGTCGGCGATGACCTTGGCCAGGAACTCCGTCGACGTGTTGATCCCGGCGAAGTCGGGCTCGTTGTCGAGGTTTCTGTAGTTGAGCTCGGTGACGACGGCTCCGAGTTCCTGCGTGGCCAGTCCGATGTCGACGACGATGTTGTCGTCGTCCAACTGCTCCCGCCGGAAGGTGGCGTCCACGAGGAACGTCGCTCCGTGCAGGCGCTGCGCGGGTCCGAAGACCTCGCCGCGGAAGCTGTGGGCGATCATGATGTGATCGCGGACGGTGACACTGAACAACGGACGACCCTCCAGGTGCGGCACGTCTGATCCCCCCGGCTGATCGCCGGCGGGGATGCCGGGTTATACGGCTCCTCGCTTCCCCGCGTTCAGCCGTCTCTCACTCTTTTCTCAGGTCAGGCGCTCTTGCCGTACCTCACGCGGTGACAAAGAGCAGGAATTTCCCCGGAAGTGAGCCTGGGCATCACCTGTGGCAGCTCCTCGAACGCGCTTTCCCCCGTGACGAGCGCGTCGAGCGCCGGGTCGGCGAGCAGTTCGAGGGCGAGGGCCAGCCGGTCGGCATACGTACGGCTGGAGCGGCGGGCCGGGGAGACGGTGCCGACCTGGCTGCTGCGGATGACGAGCCGCCGGGAGTGGAAGGCCTCACCGAGCGGAAGGCTGACCTGCCGGTCGCCGTACCAGCTGAGTTCAAGGACGGTGCCCTCGGGTGTCAGCAGTTCCAGGGAGCGGGCCAGTCCCTGTTCGGTGGCGCTGGCGTGGACGACGAGGTCGCACTCCCCCAGCGCGTCCCGCGGCAGCGCGAAGTCGACGCCGAGGGCCTTCGCGACCTTCGCCCGCGCCGGGTCGGCGTCGACCAGCTGGATCCGTACGCCGGGGAAGCGGGCCAGCAGTGCGGCGACCGAGCAGCCGATCATGCCGCCGCCGACCACGGCGATCCGGTCGCCGACCAACGGCGCCGCGTCCCAGGCCGCGTTGACGGCGGTCTCCACCGTCCCGGCCAGGATCGCCCGTTCGGCGGGCACGTTCTCGGGCACCCGGGTCACGGCGGTCACCGGGACGACGTAGCGCGTCTGGTGCGGGTAGAGGCAGAAGACCGTAGCGCCCACGAGGTCCGCCGGGCCCTCCTCGACCTCTCCGACGCTGAGGTAGCCGTACTTCACGGGTGCCGGGAAGTCGCCCTCCTGGAACGGCGCCCGCATGGCCGCGTGCTGGCTCTCGGGGACCCCGCCGCGGAAGACGAGAGTCTCCGTGCCGCGGCTGACGCCGGAGTACAGGGCGCGGACCAGTACTTCCCCCTCGGAGGGGGCCGGGAGGGTGACCTCACGTATCTCACCCGCACCGGGGCTGTTGAGCCAGAAAGCACTCGCGGTGCGCTTCATCGGCATCCTCCTGAACGCTTGGGAAGTGGTTCACGTACCGAGGTGTGCACAGGTCGCGCACAGTACGCGGCGTTGATCGACTCTGTCACACGGCCGGAGGATGTTCGGTGGCCCTGAACAACACTTACGACGCAAGGCTGGTCCAGCAGGAGACCGCTGTGGGGGCGGGTCTGCAGATCCTGTTGCTGGCTCTGCTCGGGACGGCGATCGGCATGGGACCGGCGGGCTGGCTGACCGGTCTCGTCTTCGCCGTCGCCACCTGGGCGGTGCTCTCCCGGGCCCTGCACCGCCACCGTCCGCGCTCCTTCGGCCCCGCCAACCGCGTGACGCTCGGCCGGGCCACCCTGGTCGGCGGGGTCACGGCCCTGGTCGCCGACTCCTTCCAGAGTTCACCGCCGGTCACCCTCTTCGTCGGTCTGACGGCCGTGGCCCTGATCCTCGACGGCGTCGACGGCAAGGTCGCCCGCCGCACCGGCACCTCCACCCCGCTCGGCGCCCGCTTCGACATGGAGGTCGACGCGTTCCTGATCCTGGTGCTCAGCGTCTACGTGTCCATGGCGCACGGCCCGTGGGTCCTGCTGATCGGCGGTATGCGCTACGCCTTCGTCGCCGCCGCCCGCCTCTGGCCGTGGCTGAACGCCCCGCTCCCGCCGAGCACGGCCCGCAAGACGGTGGCCGCCCTCCAGGGAGTGTTCCTGCTCCTGGCCGCCTCGGGCCTGCTGCCGTACGCCCTGGAGTTCGGGGTCGTCGCGACGGCGCTGGGCGCGCTGGTGTGGTCGTTCGGCCGGGACGTCCTGTGGCTGCTGCGCACCTCCCGGATCGAGGAGGTCCTGCTGGAGGACGTGCGCGAGCTGGTCGCCGGATGAACAGGCCCTGAGCGCTCCGCGGGAAGTGCCGCGATGTGCCGTCGGCCGTCCGCGGCGCCGTCGAGGCTGGTCGCGCCCCGCGGCGGAGCCGCATATGGATACGGCCCCGCGCCCCTTCAGGGCGCTGCCGAACCATAACGGACTTCACCCGACCCGCTCAGGGACGGCGCGGCAGCAGTGCGATCGCCGCGGCCGGTACGGCGGCCAGCACCAGCCATGGCACGGCCGCCGGCAGCCCGCTGTCGAGGAGTGTGCCGGTCAGTGAGCTGCCGACCAGCACGATCAGGCCGGAGACCGAGGACAGCGCGCCGGTGTAGAGGCCGAGCCGCCCCTCCTCGGCGAGGTCGGGGACCCAGGCGCGGGCGACGGGGGCGACGAGCATCTGGCCGAGGGTGAGCAGCACGACGAACCCGGCCGCGGGCAGCAGCCCCGCCGTCCCTGTCCAGCCGGCCGGCCGGGCGAGCGCCACGACGGCGAACCCGGCGGCGATCAGCAGCAGTCCGGCCATCATCGAGCGGCGCAGTGCGAGCCGGTGCCCCACCCAGCGGGTGACGGGCAGCTGGGCGGTCACCACCAGCAGCGAGGACAGGGCGAACAGCCAGGCCAGCGCGGACTGGGAGCCGGTGGCCCGCTCCACCTCGGCGGGCAGGGCGAGATAGAGCTGGTTGTAGGCGAGCAGATAGGCGCCGTACGCGCAGCACAGCGCGAGGAAGCGCCGGTTGCGCACCAACACCCGTATCCCGCCCTTGACGTGGACCCGCTGGCGTCCCGGGATGTGCTGCGGCAGCAGCCACGCGTGCCCGGCGAGGACGAGCACGAAGATCCCGGCACCGGCGAGACACACGCTGCGGAAGTCCACCGCCAGCAGCAGCGCGCCCAGCAGCGGCCCGACGAACGCCCCCGCCTGTCCGGCCACGGTGAACAGCGCGAGCACCCGGGTACGGGATCCGCCGCCCTCCTCCTCGTGGACGACGGCCTGCCGGGCCACCTCGGACTCGACCGCGGGGGAGAACAGCGCGGCGGCGAACCCGATCAGCAGCACGGCCCCGATGACCGCCCAGGTCGCCTCGGCGTACCCGAGCCAGGCGAACCCGGCGATCCGCAGCGCGCAGCCCGCGAGCACGACCGGCCGGATCCCGTACCGGTCGGCGAGCGCCCCGCCCACCACGAACAGACCCTGCTGGCTGAAGGTCCTCAGCCCCAGCACGAACCCGACCATCCAGCCCACCATGCCCACCGCCGTGCCGAGGTGCTCGGACAGGAACGGCAGCACCGCGAAGAAGCCGACGTTGAAGGCGAGTTGGGTGAGGATCAGCAGCCGCAGGAGGGGGGTGAGGCGGGTACGGTCCGGCGTCCCGCGCAGGGCGGTCGACAGCGAGCTGCTCATCGGGCTTCCACCAGTTCCCTTGTACGAGGCTGCTGTTCGGGTTCGGTCACGGGTGGACGCGGGGTGCGGCGCGGGGTGCGCACTCCTCCCGCCGCGGTGACCGCGAGCGCGCCGAGCAGGGCGAGTACGGCGGCCGGGGCGAGGACGGCCCAGGGGGCGCGCTCGGCGTAGGGCTGGTTCTCGGCGAGCGCCGGATCCGTGCGGTTGAGCCAGGGCAGCAGGCCGATGGCGCACACGAGGGCGGCGGCGATCCCGGCCCGCCACAGGAGCGTGGCCGCTTGCTGCCGCATACGTCAGCGCCGGGTGCCGACGCCGACGAGGGTGCGCTCGTACGGGTCGAGGAGGGCGCCGCCGACCTGGGCGCCGACGCCGGTGATGACGCGCTGGTGGACGAGCGGGACGACGGCGTCGGTGCCGAGGATCTTCGCCTCGGCCGCCATGGCGGCGTCCTGGCGCTTCGCGGTGTCGGCGATGCCCTCGGCCTTCTTCACCGCCTTGTCGACGTCCTTGTCGCACAGCAGCGCCAGGTTGTAGCTGCCGTCGCAGGTGAAGTCGCTGGCCAGGAGTGAGACGGGGTCGCCGGTGTCGAGGAGGCTGTTGCGGGCACCGACGAAGGCGTCGAACCTGCCCTCCAGCACATCGCTCTCCAGCCGCGAGTACTCGCGCACCTCCAGCTCGACCTCGAACCCGGCCTTCTCCAGCTGCTGCTTCAACACCTGGGCGACCTCGGGCAGTTCGGGCCGGTTGTCGTACGTCGCGAGGGTGATCGTGGCTCCGTCCGGGTCGGTGGCCTCCGCCCGGCCGGCCGGCGCGGTCCGCTTGCCCTCGACCCAGGTCACGGCGGGTCCGTAGAGGCCGGCGCCGGCGTCGGCGTACCCCTCGTAGACGCCCTCGGCGAGTGCGGAGGCGTCGACCGCCTGCCGGGCCGCGGCCCGGAGGCCGACGTCCTTGAACACGTCCGACTCGGTGTTGAGGAGCAGGCTCGTGGTGCGGGTCGTGGCCGTGGCCTTGCGGATGCCCTTGTCGAGGGTGACGGCCTGGGCGACGGGGATCGCCTCCGCGAGGTCGACCTGGTCGGTACGGAGCGCGCTCGCACGGGCGGTGCCGTCGGCGACGAACTTCACGTCGATGCCCGAGGCCTGGGCGCGGCCGCCCCAGTAGTCGTCGTAGCGGTCGAGGGTGGCGGCGGTGGCGCCCATGACCTTGGTGAGCTCGAAGGGGCCGGTGGCGTGGCCGATCGGGTCGACGCGGTCCGTCCTGCCGTAGGCCTTCGCGGAGAGAACGGCGAGGCTCGGGCTGGACAGCCGCAGCGGCAGTGCGGGGTCGGGGTTCTTCGTGGTGACCCGGACGCCGGTGGTGCCCTCGGCCTTCGCGGCGAGGGTCATGCCGGAGAGAGCGGCGGGGGCCGGCCGGGCCTCGGTGGCGTGGGTGAGGGCGGTGGCGACGGCGGCCGGGGTGACGTCGGCGCCGTCCTGGAAGGTGGCCTCGCGCAGGGTGAACAGCCAGGTGCGGTCGTTCTCGCGGGTCCAGGACGCGGCGAGCGCGGGGGCCGCGGCGCCGTTGGCGTCCAGGGCGGTCAGGCCCTCGGTGACGCCGAGGCGGCTGAGGAGGGTGGCGTCGGCGCCGTACGGCGAGAGGTTCTCGGCCGGCGGGAAGGCGAGGGCGACGCGCAGCCGGGAGCCGTCACCGACGTCGTCGGACGAGCCGCGCGAGCCGTCGGAGGCGAAGCAGCCGGTGAGGGCGGGGGCCAGAAGGAGGGCGAGGAGGAAGCGCGGTCGGGTCATTCGGGTCATCGCCCCATCGGGATCTCGAAGTGCAGGACGCCGGACGCGCCCTCGGGGTCCTCGCGCTCGTCGTGCACGAGCTTGCCGAGGGATCGCCAGAAGGCCTCGGCGCCCGGGACGTCCGGGTCGGTGTGCAGATACACGCAGCGGTAGCCGCCCTCGGCGACGGCGAACTCCATCAGCTCCGCGACCAGCCGGCGGGCGAGACCGCGCCTGCGGTGCTCGGGGCTCACGTAGACGCGGCGCAGTTGTGCGGTCCGCCCCGAGGGGTAGCGCTCGGCGACATGGAGCGGGTTCGGCGGATGGGCCGGGCCGCGGGAGTCCAGGGCGCCGGTGGCGACGACCTCGCCGCTTTGCGGGTCGAGCGCCACGAGGAGGGTGTGGCGTTCGGGGACCAGGTAGGCGGCGGCCGGGTCGATGATGTCGCCGTGCCAGCGGGGCGCATAGCCGGAACCGAAGTCGCGGTAGACGGTGTCGAGCATCACCGCTCGGGCACCGTCGAGGTCGTCCGGGCCCGCGGCCCTGATGCTGTAGTCGCGCACTTGCACATCATATGCATTAAGCCGAACCGCTTTGATCACCGGGCGGCGAGGAGGTTGGCCACCAGGCGATTTGACAGTGATCGACAACACGCCTTAAACCTACCGACATGACATCCATTTTCAAAAACGCCTTACGTGCGGCAAGGGCGGGATGCTGATGCGCATCGCCTTCGTCGGCAAGGGCGGCAGCGGCAAGACCACCCTGTCGGCGCTCTTCTCCCGACATCTGGCCCGCTCCGGCGCCCCGGTGCTCGCGGTGGACGGGGACATCAACCAGCATCTGGCCGAGGCACTGGGTCACGACGGTCCACCGCTCGACACCCCACCCCTCGGCGCCCACCTCGCCGAGATCAAGGACTTCCTGCGCGGCACCAACCCGCGTATCGCTTCCCCCGAGGCCATGATCAAGACCACTCCACCGGGCCGGGGCTCCCGTCTGCTGACTCTCCTCGGCGACGACGAGCTGCACGCCCGGCATGTCCGGCGCGTGGGTGACGTGCCGCTGATGGTGACGGGCGAGTTCGACGAGAGCGACCTCGGCGTGGCCTGCTACCACTCCAAACTCGGCGCGGTCGAGCTGTACCTGGGCCATCTGGTCGACGGACCCGGCGAGTACGTCGTCGTCGACATGACGGCCGGCGCGGACGCCTTCGCGTCGGGGCTGTTCGCCCGCTTCGACATGACGTTCCTGGTCGCGGAACCCACGCGCAAGGGCGTCTCGGTCTACCGCCAGTACCGGGACCACGCCCGGGAGTTCGGGATCCGGATCGGCGTCATCGGCAACAAGGTGACCGGCGAGGACGATCTGCTCTTCCTCAAGGAGGAGGTGGGGGACGACCTCCTGACCCACCTGGTCCAGTCCTCCTGGGTCCGCGCCGCCGAACAGGGCCGCGAGCAGGGCGAGTTGGAACCGCACAACCGCCACGCTCTGAATGTCCTGCGCGAGACGGTGGACTCCCGCCCCCGCGACTGGACGGCCCTCCACCGCCACGCGGTCGAGTTCCATCTGCGCAACGCCCGGGCCTGGGCGGGCGAGGACCTCGCCTCCCAGGTCGACCCGGACTTCGTCCCTGGCCCCGCTTCCCTCCTCTGACACACCCCCTCCCCCTCACCCCCCACTCAACGCACAGACAGGACAAGCACCTTCATGTCTCTCGACGTCTCCCCGAAGCTCCTCGCCGAAGCCGAGCAGGGCGCCATCCGCGAGGAGGACTTCGTGGACACCGTCCGCACGTCCCTCCCCTACGCCTACGACCTCATCGCCTCCCTCGCCACCGAACTGCACGACGGCCAGGCCGAGTTCACCGACAACCAGACGCCCCCGCCGTCCGAGAAGGAGCGCGGCCAACTGCTGCGGGCCCTGGCCAGCGACGCGATCCGCGGCAGCCTGGAGCGGCACTTCGGGGTGGCCCTGGCCTTCCAGAACTGCCACCGCGTGGCCGCCTTCCGCCCGGGCACCCAGGACAGCGAGACCTACACGAAGTTCACGTCGCTGCGCTCGCAGGTCCTGAACCAGTCACCGGAGTTCCGGGACTGCTGACCGGACGTCCGCCGGCGGACGTCAGACGCCTCCGTCGATCTGCGCACGGATGGAGGCGTCACTGATCTCGGTGTCGGCGGCGAGCAGGAACGCCTTGCTGAGGATGAGGGTCAGTCGATCGTCCTCGAAGGGCAGGAACACCCTGCCGCCGGCCTTGCCGCGGGCCGGGACTATGCACAGGTAGGAGTGGTCGGGCTCCATCAGGATGTTGGCCGAGCCGAGGTGGATGCGGTAGGTGCGCAGGTCGCCGCGGACGACCAGGAAGCGGCCGTCCAGTGTGCAGCGGTCGGCGATCTTCAGGCGGGGCAGGATCCGCTGCAGGGCGTCGCGGCGGGCCTCGGCGGTCTCGGTCAGGTCGGCGAAACCGGCCCGCTCCCAGTAAGCCCGGGCCGGGCCCTCGGCGGTCCAGTCGGGGTCGGCGGCGATCGAGGTCACGCCGACGAAGAGGTCCACGTCCCGCATGGCCTCGCTGAACACCGGGGGCGGGACCTCGGCGAGCGGCGACTGCCGCCACTGGCCGTCGACGCGGTGCTCGAAGCAGACCCGGTCGGTCGAGGCCACCAGGTCCTGCTCCTCCGTCCAGTCCACGAGGACATGGGAGAAGCAGACTCGCCACTCCGCCGCTATCAGCGTCCGCACCGCCGCGTCCCCGTCGCCGCCGTCCCAGGGCCCGAGCAGCCGGCTCGTCCAGCCGCGGGCCCGGAACAGCGCGAACATCCGGCGGTAGTGGACGAGATGCGCCGCGAAACGGTTGGAGTGGAAGCGGGTCTCCTCCTCGGCCGGCGTGAGCCGGTAGATCTCGCGGAACGCCTGCTTGAACGGCTGCTGTATCTCCCCGTCGACCAGCCGGTCCCGCCAGGCCCGTACGGTCTCGGCGTCGGCGCGGATCGGGTGCCACAGGCGTACGGAGGCGCCGTCGGGCGCATCGGGGAGGTCGTCGGTCACCGGCAGAACCGCCTGCCAGGTGCCAGGAGCGGTCTCGACCTCCCAGATCAGTCGGCGTGCGACGGACCGGGCGAGCGGATGCCCGGCCAGCTCGGTGCGCCACCATCCGTAGGGGTGGACGGCGTCGACGGCCAGGCCGCCCTCCAACGCCCTCGCCAGCGTGGCCAGTTGGTTGTCCGTCCGCTTCACCAGATCCCGCAGCTCCTTGACCAGGTCGGCGTGGTCGCGGCGCACCGGTGCGGGGACGCTGCGCAGCGGGCGGCCGTCCTTCTCCCAGGTCAGCTCGACGGTCTCGGCGACCGTGACGACGGCCGCGTAGCCCCCGCCCACCTCCCTGCGCAGGACGCCGTCGTCGCCGAAGCCCCGTCTCGGCTGGCGCAGCGCCACGTCGGTGCGCTGGGCCAGAGCCGCCTCGACCTTCTTGAGCAGCTTGTCGAGCTGCTTGGGCACACCGCCGTGCCGGGTGACCGAGCGTGCGGTGCGGATGGCGGTGACCAGTTCGGGTGTCGGGAAGTCGCGTGCGGCACGGACCAGTTCGTACAGCAGCGCCTGCGAGGGCACGGTCTTCGCCGCCGTGGGCGCGACCGCCGTACCGGGCACCAGGCGGTCGAACACGCCAGGCAGCCACGGCTCGTCCCGCAACAGCGCCACCCGCGCCGCCTGCCCGAGGACGTCGACCTCCCGTGCCGTGAACGCCTTGTCGGCCCAGTACGGGATCTCGCCGGACTGGATGGCGGCGATGCGATCGGCGGCAGCTTCCAGGGCGCGGCGGGTGAAGGTGACGTAGGCCGGGATGTCGGCGAGGTTCTGCCAGACGTCCGGTACGGCGTCCGGCGAGAAGTAGGTGTTGAGGGTGTCGACCTGGGCCAGCACGGCCCGTTCGGCCGGGGTGAACGCGGTGACGACGACGTCGATGGCGTCCATGGCAATGGCTCCCCTGTCCTCGCCCAGCCGTTCCGCGACCGCGCGCAGTGGCTCGTCGCCCGCGAGTCCCGCCACGGTGAGCAGTGTGTACGGGTGCGGTAGTTGCTTCTGCTCCAACAGCACCCCCGTCAAGCCGCGGGCGGGTCCGGAGAGTTCGGGCCACGGGCCCGTGCAGCGCAGCAGCGCGTCCACGCCCGGGGTGGCGTTGACCGCGCTCCCCTCACGGTCCCCGCTCTTCGCGACGAGCGCCTCGAACATCCGGCGGCACGCGTCCGGTGTGAAGCGCGGCTCCCGGCCCTCGGCCGCATGCCGGATCACGGAGCTGACACGCCACATCGGAGTCGGCGCGTCGACCGTGACCCGCTGCACCGCCGGGAGCAGTTCGCCGAGCTCCTCGGCGGAGAGTCCCGACAGGTCGGAGGCCTGGACGTCGAGTTCGAAATCCGGGTCGGTCAACGCCCGGACCAAGTCGTCGTAGAGCATGTCGAGGATCATGGCAGGCGGCACTGACAATGCAACCGGCTCTCGGTCTCGCCCCCGGAGGAAGGTCTCCAGGGCCGCCATGCACCACCTCCCTCCTTTCCTCAACCTGTCGCCGTGAAGTCTGCTCCGGCGATGCGCCGGTCGCCGCGCCGCCGGCGTTGCGCTGATGGGCCCGCCCGAATCGGTGCCAGACGTGAACCTCTGCGCCATACAGAGGGATGGACAGAGCGCTGCCGCTCCGTCACCATCAGTTACGCGCGTTGCATTTGACGGGCTGACATGCATGTGGCATGCCCCGAGGAGGGACAACCGGGGCGCATCAGACCCCGGGGGGATTCATGTCTGAGGACTCGTATGGCTGGTTACGCGACGCCGTGTCGGATTTCGGCCGACAGTGCCGTCGGAAACTGGCCGGCGGGGGCGGCCCGGAATCATCCATACGCTCCCCTCTCGAAGTGTTGCTCAGGGCTGTGGGCGAACGTCATCAGTTTCGAGAGGTCTCGTGGCACGACGAATATCGCATCCCTGAGCTGGGTGTTCGCCCTGACTACGCAGTTCGGTCCGGGCACGACATCACCGGGTACATCGAGCTTAAGAAGCCCGGACTGTCGGTGGATCCGGAAACATTCTCGAAGCACAATCGCGAGCAGTGGGAGAAACTGCGAGACCTGCCCAACCTCCTGTATTCCAACGGTACCGAATGGCGTCTGTTCCGCCACGGCGAACAGCTCGGCGAGACTGTCTTCTTCCACGGAGCACTCAAGAGCGCCGGCGAGAAGCTGTCACCCGGCAGCCCGGCCGCATTCGACGCACTGCTCAAACAGTTCCTGCGCTGGACCCCGCCAAAGATCACCCAAGTCGCCCGTCTCGTCCACCACATCGCGCCGCTGTGCCGACTACTGCGCTCCACCGTCCTGGAGCAACTGGACTTCGAGGCACGCTCGTCAGCTCCCGACGACGACGTACGCGCCCGACCGTTCACCGGCCTCAAGAACGACTGGAGGCGGTTGCTCTTTCCCACCGCCGACGACGCCACGTTCGCCGACGGATACGCGCAGACAATCACCTTCGCACTCCTGCTGGCGCGTACCGAGGGCATCCCGCTCGAAGCGAACTCCTTCCACGAGATCGGGCGCCTGCTCGACGCCGACCACGGGCTGATGGGCAAGGCCCTCCAACTGCTCACGGACAACATCAACGAACGCTTCACCGTCACACTGGACCTGCTGACCCGGACCATCGCCCAAGTGCGGTGGGACGTCATCCGAGCCGGGAACCGGGACGCGTACCTCCACCTCTACGAGCATTTCCTCACCGTCTACGATCCGGCGCTGCGGCAGCAGAGCGGCTCGTACTACACGCCGCTCGAGATCGTGGAGGAGATGGTCCGCCTCACCGAGGAGGTCGTACGGACCCGGCTCGGCCAGGAGGAGGGATTCGGCGCGGACGAGGTGAAGATCGTCGACCCCGCCATGGGAACGGGCACCTTCCTCCACACCATCATCGAGCGGGTGGCCGAGCAGGCGACGGACCGCCACGGCCCGGCCATGGCCCGCGACGCCATCTCCCGGCTGGCCTCGCGGCTGTTCGGCTTCGAACTTCAGACGGGCCCGTTCGCGGTCGCCGAGCTCCGTGCCTCCGACATGCTCAAACGGTACGGCGCGCCGCTGCCTCGGAACGGGCTGAGCTTCTTCGTCACGGACACCCTGGACAACCCCTTCGTGGAAGAGGAGCACCTGGCCTCCACCTACGGAGCCCTCTCCGACTCCCGCAGGCGCGCCAACCAGATCAAGGCCCGCACGCCGGTCACCGCCGTCGTCACCAACCCGCCCTACGACGACAAGGCCGAAGGCCGCGGCGGCTGGGTGGAGAAGCGTCCTGCGGGCAAGGAAGCGCCGGTACTCGATGCGTTCCGTTACCCGGACAACGGTCGTCACGAGCACATGCTCAAGAACATGTACGTGTACTTCTGGCGCTGGGCCACCTGGAAGGTCTTCGATGCTCATCCGGAGGACCAGCACGGTGTGGTCTGCCTCATCACCCCGTCCGGATGGGCAACCGGGCCCGGTGGGCGCGGCATGCGCGACTACCTTCGCCGTACGTGCGACGAGGGATGGATCATCAATCTCTCGCCCGAGGGACAGCGGGCGCCCGTCCCGAGTCGGGTCTTCCCGGGAGTCGCGCAACCGCTGGCGATCCATATCTTCGTCCGGCGGGCGGACGCGGTACGTGGGCCGCAGCATCGGGCCCGTGTCCACTATCGGGAGGTGACCGGCCGTCGGGAGGACAAATTCCGTCAGCTCAGGGGCATCTGCCTCGATGACGACGGTTGGCGGGACACCCACACCGAAGGCCCTCGTCCTTTCACGCCGGCCACTCGCTCGGGCTGGGAGGAGTTCCCGGAACTCTCCGACCTTTTTCCCTGGGGCTCTCCGGGATCGAAGGCCAACCGTTCCTGGGTGAGTTCGCCTTCGGCCGAGACACTGCGGCGCAGATGGGCCCGGCTGATCCGGGAAACTGACCTCGTCGAGAAGGGCAAGCTGTTCAAGGAAACTCGCGATCGGACGTTGACAGACAGAAGAGATCCGCTGCCAGGGCACTCGGCCTCTCCGCTTCCCGTCGGTCAGGAGACCGAGACCCTGCCGGAACTCACACGAATAGGACTGCGCAGCTTCGATCGTCAGCACCTCATCGCCGACAACCGCGTTCTTGACTACCCCAGGCCTGGCCTTTGGGCTTCCCTGCAACCCGGGCAGATCTTCCTCAACCAGCAGTCGTCCCACGCCATCGACTCAGGCGCCGCAGTGGTAGCGACCCATCTGCTCCCCGATACGCACCACTTCAACGGCCGCGGCGGTCGGGTCCTACCGATCCTCCATCCCGACGGCTCCGCCAACACCCCCGCCGCCCTGCTGCCTTATCTCGCACATGTCCTGGGGGTAGAGCGGGTCACCGTGGAAGATCTTGCCGCCTACACGATCGCCCTAGCCGGCCACAGCGGCTTCACCGAGCACTTCACCGAGGAACTCCTCACTCCCGGCGTACGCATCCCCCTCACCCGGGAACGGGCCCTCTGGGAAAAGGGCGTCTCCCTGGGCCGTCAAGTGCTGTGGGCCTCCACATACGGCGAGCGCTGCGCTGAGCTGTCGGCGGGACGCCCTCCCGGGAACGTCGAATTCGCATCCGGCGAACCCGGTCAGGTCAAGTACCTGAGCCACATCGGCAACGGGCTCCCCGACCGCATGCGTTATGAGGCAGAGACCCAAACCCTCCGTATCGGTGAGGCACGCTTCGCTCCGGTGCCTCAGGCCGTCTGGCGATACGACGTCGGCGGCATGGGCGTCCTCAACAAGTGGTTCGGCTACCGCAAGGCATCCCCGACCAGTAAGAAGACCAGTCCACTGGACGACATCCACGTCGACAGCTGGCCGCACGAGTGGACGACCGAGCTGATCGAACTGCTCTCCGTCATACGCCGCCTCACCGACCTGGCACCCGAGCAGAGCGAGTTGCTCACCGACATCCTGAGCGGCGGCATCGTGACCGTCACTGACCTGACCACGGCCGGGGTTCTTCCCGTCGCTCCCGGAGCCCGGAAGGCCCGGCATCGTGAGGCGGGCACCTTGTTCAGCACCGAAATCGACAGTGGATGATCCGTCTCAGTCATTCCTGGCCACCTCGGCAAGCGCCTCGCCAAACGAGAAACTGCCCTGGGCCAATCGACGCACCGCACGGCTGAACCGCGGGCCCACGTTCTCTGCCGCTTCAGCGAGCATCGCCACAGCGGCCAGCCGCTCCTCGGCGGCCTCGTACACGGCCCGATAGTGAACCGCCGCCCCCAGATGAGTCATCGCGAACAAACCCTGCTCCCGAGAAACAAGTCCGAGGAAGATCAGCTCTGACACGTCGAGCTCGGGGTCTTCCCAATTCAATCCCCGTGCACTCCATTCCAGTTGCGCATCTTCCTCCGTCGCGGGATCAGGCAGAGAACTGAGCACCGTCTCGGCCAGAAGCCGGTACTGGGAACTGCTGAGCTCGAAGTGCGGCAGCGGCATGAGGTCATGCCTAGCACACAGCTCGGACAAGACTCACCGCGTGGAACTGGCAGAGACTCTGCGTGATCAACGCTCGCAGGCGTGACACCTGCGTCCCGTCACGCGGCGGCTCAGCTGACCCTCTTCCATTCCTGGCAGCGGTTGGTCTTGAAGTACTCGCCACTGTTGAGCGTCACCCGGCCCGGACCTTTCAGATTGTTGTTGGCAATGATCGAGCCGAATTCTCCGCTGGCGTCCTTGGCCCGCTCCCAGTAACAGCCGAACTGGCCCTCGGGGCCAGCTGTCTTGTACGTGCCGGGCTTGATGTCCTCGCCCACGAGGTACTCGCCCTCACCCGAGAAGCTGGTCGCCGGTCCAGCCGGCTCCGTCTTCTTCGGCTTGGCGGTGACCGTTTCGGTCACGGTGGGTGCGGGCTCGGCCTCGGCCTGCGCTGTCTCGGTGACGGTCACCGTTGGCTGGGGCTCCGCCTTCGCGTCGGTTGTGCCGCCGTCCGTCGATCCGGTGCCACCGCTCGAACCGATGCCGACGCCTATGAGAAGGGCGACGAGAGCGGTGGCTCCGTACTTGATCCTCTGTCTGCGACGGGTGGCGGCCTCAGCAGGGGACGGCGACACCGGAGGCGTCGGACCCCAGCCGCCCTGCGGGCCGTGCGGGTGCTGCGGGTCGGGGTTCGGGATGGTCATGGCGGGCTCCGTCTTCTCTGGACACGGTGGTGTTCGTTGGTGTGCGGCCGCTTCGCTTCAGGGATGCGGGATCCTGCGTTTGACGAGGTCTGTGAGAAACGCGCTTTCTCGTGAGCACGTGTCGCCTCGGGTCGGGTTCAGGAACGCCGGCCGCGGATCTTGCGTCCGGCTTCGGTGGCCGGGTAGAGGATCGCGTCGGCCACGCGGCCGCCGGAGTCCTTGACGCCGCCGCTGAAGTTGAGGCGGCCGGACACTCCGGCCTTGGCAGCGATGCCGTCCCAGTACGCCGCCTCGCGCTCCCAGTGGATGTCGGCGAGCAGCCGGTCGAGTTCGTCGGCCTCCAGGGAGGAGGCGGGATCGCTCCACGGCAGAGCCTGGTGAGCGGCGATGCCCACACCGGCGAGGACGGCAGGCGCGGTCAGTGCGCTGCGGTTCACGAAGTGCGCTGCACGCTCGGAGATCAGCTGTGCGAGCAGCGGTACGACGGCGGCCTCCACCTGCTCGGGCCGCGTACCCGCGGGCAGTTCGTCCTCATGGACGGTCTCGGCGGAGCGAGACAGACCGCTCCGCCCGTAAATGGTGGCCACAACCAGCGCGCGCAATGCCGACAGAGTGATGACCTCACGGTCACCGCGCGAGACCTGCCGCTTGCTGGCGTTGACGAGCCGGCTGAACGGCACGCGCTTCCCGTCAACCTCGACCTTGACGGAATCCGCGACGAGGTGAGCGAGCCGGGTGCCGAAGTCCCGCTGGTCCATCGACATGGCGAGGTTCTTGGCGACGGCGACGCCCTGGACGTTGCGGTCGTAGAAGATCTGCCGCGCGTCGGCCGCGGCGAGGTCGACGTACAGCTCGAACGGGACGCGTACCTGGGCGAGTTCGGTGTGCGTCAGGCCGTACGTCTCCGGGTCGTCGTAGAGGTCGTGCCAGGCTGTGGTCTGGGTCTCGCCGTCGATGGCGATCACCATGGTGCCCGGCGCGATGGTGAGGGTGCGCAGGCCGCTGCCCGGCACGAGCTCGTCACTGATCGCGGCCAGCGGTCCGGCGTGCCACAGGGTGATCGGCGGGGTGGACCAGGCGGCGCCGAGCTCGCCCTTGAGGCCTTCGGCGATGTACTCGGCGTACGACGCGACGTTCTTCCCCTTCTGCGACGACTTCAGGGTTCGCTGCACGGTTGACCGCAGCTCGGCGTGGCGCCGGACGAGCCCGGAGGAGGCCTTGAGCTTCTTCGGGTCCTCCTCGGCGCGCGGCGAGGGGACGAGCTGGACGAGGGCCGGTACAGACATGGTTCCGATGACCGCGTCGTCGCGGAACGGCATGACGGTGAGCTGGGTTCCTTCGACTGCGACGGTCGGCATGGTGAGACGCATGAGGATCCCCTCCGGGTCTTGTGAAACGGGCGGCAAGGCATGGCGATCGAGCGACTTCGACGACGGCACCACGCTCACCGTCGGAAGCGTGACCAGAGAAGCATATCCGTGAAAGCACTGTCAATCGCCTTGACGGATTTGACGAGTGCTGTAGGTTGTTAACTGTTCGCTCCCGAGAGCCCAGGAGCCCTCCATGCCCCAGCCGTCCGCCCATGTGACAGCCGCCGAGATCTCCCGCATCGCAGGAGTCACGCGCGCCACCGTCAGCAACTGGCGTCGTCGACACGACGACTTCCCGGCCCCCTCGGGCGGCACGGACAGCAGCCCGCTGTACGACCTTGAGACAGTGCGGGCCTGGCTGGCCGCGCGCGGCCACGCCGCTGCCGCGAGCCCGGCGGAAGAGCTGCGCACGACGCTCCGCCTCCGTATGCAGGGACAGGGCAGCGGGGCTACGGCAGACCTGTTGCTCCTTGTCTTGGCGGCGGCCCGTCGCTCGTCGGACGATCTCAAGGCGCTCGCGGAACTGCCGGACGCCGAGCTCACTGCCCGGGCCTCCGACGCAGCAGCAGATCTGGCCGGCGTCGTCCCGAATTCGGAGGCCGTCAGCTACACGATTGCCGAGGCGGCCGTACTGCGCGCCCTACTCGCGTGCGTACGTGACGACGGCGCACGGGCCGCGCTGGGCGTGCTCGCGGAGCGGGAGCTGGAGGACAGCGCGACCAGCGGGACGTACCAGACGCCCGAACCGCTCGCAGACCTGGCCGCACGCCTCATCCCTGGCACCGCGACGAGCGTGCTCGACCCTGCCTGCGGCAGCGGCACCCTGCTCGCGGCAGCCGCGGGACGCGGGGCGAGCAAGCTGTATGGGCAGGACACAGTGCCTGTGCAGGCGCAGCGCACCGCGGTGAGCCTGCTTTTGACGGCGCCTGAGTCCACGGTCACCGTGCGCACCGGTGACAGTCTCCGCGCGGACTCCTTCCCCGACGTCGTCGCCGACGCCGTACTGTGCAATCCCCCGTACGGCGACCGCGACTGGGGCCACGACGAGCTGGCGTACGACCCTCGCTGGGCGTACGGCGTGCCTGCCCGCGCGGAATCGGAGCTGGCCTGGGTCCAGCACGCGCTCGCGCACCTCGCTCCTGGCGGTTACGCGGCTCTGATCCTGCCGCCCGCCACCGCGAGCCGCGCCTCCGGGCGGCGCGTACGGGCGGAGCTTGTACGTAGCGGCGCCCTGCGCGCTGTCGTGGCGCTGCCCGCGGGAGCGGCTCCGCCGCTGCACGTGGGATTGCAGATCTGGGTTCTTCAGCGACCTGAGCCGGGGGGTCCGGAACGCAAGTCGGTGCTCTTCGTCGATACGGCGACGGGGGCCGGGCCTGCGCGGGGGACGTTGCCGCTCGCGCGGACGAAGACTGGAGGCCGTCCCGCGGCCGTGGACTGGGCCGGCCTCTCGGCCCAGGTGTTGACGGCCTGGGAGGAGTTCGTCGGAGATTCGGACGGGTTCAACGACGTGCCGGACGTGGCGCGCGCGGTCCCTGTCGTGGATCTCCTCGACGACCTTGCCGACCTGACGCCGGCCCGCCGGGTGCGGGCCGCGCCGTCGGACCTCGATCCGGTGGAACTTGCGGCGGACCTGGACGCCGCGCGATCGGATCTGGTTCGGGTTGCCGAGTCGCTCGCTGAAGCGGCGCACCGCAGTGACTACTTCACCTCGGGCGCGTCGAACGCCGAGTGGCGTACGGCTACGGCGTCGGACCTCGTGAGGGGTGGGGCGTTGGCTCTGTTGAGGACGGCGCCTGGTGCTGAGTCCGGTGTAGGGCGTGGCGGTGGCCCCGAACCTCGCCCTGTCCTGACCAGCACCGACATCGCGCGCGGTACAGGCCCTACCGGAGATGCTGCCGAGTTCGGCGGCGACGTGGCGCCTGTCATCGAAGAGGGCGACGTCCTCGTACGGGCGATTGCGGACGGCACCGGTCCAAAGGTGCGCGTTGCCGACGAAAATGACGCCGGTGCGCTGCTCGGCCCTCTGATCCACCTCTTCCGACCGGATCCGGCTCGTCTCGATTCGTGGTGCCTGGCCGGTTTCCTGGGCGCGGAGGACAACATCGCGGTCGCGTCGACGGGGACGACGGTTTTGCAGGTGAATCCGGGGCGGTTGCGGGTGCCTCTGCTCCCGCTGGTGATGCAGAGGCAGTACGGGGAGGCGTTCCGGCGGGTGCACGAGTTGCGTGTCCAGGCGCGGCGTGCGCAGGTTCTGGCGGAGGAGACGGCGAGGTTGTTGGCGAGCGGGTTGACGGGGGGGCAGTTGGTCCCATTGTCGGAGTCGCGGGCATCGCCCACGGGTGGCGACTCGCTTCATTAGCCATGCGTGGCCTCACATATCGACCACACTTGTGCGCACCTACGCGGCTGTACGCGGGGCGGCGTGACGGTACGGAAGGAACTCGGGGAATCTCTTGAACAGCAGCAAGCACACGGAGTTGGTGAACGCGGCGTGGTCCGTCGCCGAGCTCCTGCGCGGGGACTACAAGCAGTCGGAGTACGGCAGGGTGATCCTGCCCTTCACCCTGCTTCGTCGTCTGGAGTGCGTCCTGGAACCGACGCGCGAGAAGGTCGCAGCAGTCGCTGAGAAGTACAAGGACCAAGAGGACGTCGACCCCGATGGCTTTCTGCGGCGCGCGGCCGGCGATCTCGCCTTCTACAACAAGTCCGACTTGACGTTGAAGAAGATCGCGGGAGATGCCGGTCACGCCGCGACCAACCTCAAGCTCTACGTGAGCAACTTCTCCGAGAACGTGCGCGAAGTTCTCGAGGCCTACGAGTTCACCAGGCACATCAGCCGGCTCGAGGCGGCCAACCAGTTGTACAACGTCCTCGGTGTCTTCACCGACTTGGACCTGCACCCGGACAGCGTGCCCAATCACAACATGGGCTACATCTTCGAGGAGCTCATCCGGCGCTGGTCCGAGCAGTCGAACGAGACGGCTGGTGAGCACTTCACGCCGCGTGAGGTCATCCAGCTGATGGTGAACCTTCTCATCGCTCCGGACGGCGATGCGCTCCATCTCCCCGGAGTGGTCCGCAGGGTGATGGACCCGGCCTGCGGCACCGGCGGCATGCTCTCCGCGGCCGAAGAGCACATCATGGCCCTCAACGAACATGCAGAGGTGGAGGTTTACGGACAGGAGCTCAACGCCGAGTCCTGGGCCATCTGCCGCTCCGACCTCATGATCAAGGGCCAAGAACCAGGCAACGTGGTGTTCGGCAACTCCTTCTCGAACCCCGCGTTCAAGCGGAAGACGTTCGACTACCTCCTCGCGAACCCGCCGTTCGGAGTGGAGTGGAAGAAGGTCAAGGACGAGGTCGAGTACGAACACAACTCCCTCGGCGAGGCCGGCCGCTTCGCTGCGGGTCTGCCCCGCATCAACGACGGCTCGTTCCTCTTCCTCCAGCACATGATTTCCCACATGAAGCCGGTCGACGTGGACGGCAAGGGTGGATCCCGTATCGCGATCGTCTTCAACGGCTCACCGTTGTTCACAGGTGCGGCCGGATCGGGCGAGTCGGAGATCCGCCGGTGGATCCTGGAGAACGACTGGCTTGAGGCCATCGTCGCGCTGCCGGACCAGCTTTTCTACAACACCGGCATCTCAACGTACTTCTGGATCCTCACGAACCGTAAGAGCGCCGACCACAAGGGCAAAGTCATCCTGCTGGACGCGCGGGACCAGTGGGTCAAGATGCGTAAGTCACTTGGTGACAAGCGCAAGGAACTGGGCGACGGCAAGAACGGCAAGCCCAACCACATCGCGGACATCACACGCCTGTACGGGGAAGCGCTGGACGCGGCAAAGGACGAGAACCACCCGCAGCACGGCAAGGTAAAGGTCTTCGCCAACACGGACTTCGGGTACCAGCGGATCACTGTTGAGCGGCCGTTGAAGCTCCGATTTGAGGTGACGGAGGAGACGCTGGCCGCGTTGGCCGCAGCCAAGCCGGTGCAGAAGCTGGAGCAGAGCGAGGAGTTCGTGGCGGCGGTGCGCACGCTGCTGGGCTCGTCGTGGGGGACGAAGTCTGACGCGCTCGTGGCCTTGAAGGATGCGGTCGTCGCGGCTGGGTTGCTGTGGCCGGCGGGGGCGCCGTTCGCGAAGGCGGTACGGGAGGCCATCGGGGTGCGGGATGCGGACGGCGAGGTGCAGTTGGTCAAGGGCGCGTCCGAGCCGGACTCTGAGCTGCGGGACTACGAGAACGTGCCGTTGGGTGAGGACGTTGAGGATTACCTGAAGCGGGAGGTGCACCCGCATGTGCCGAACGCGTGGATCGACCACAGCAAGACGAGGGTGGGGTATGAGATCCCGTTTACGCGGCATTTTTACGTATACAAGCCTCCGCGGCCATTGGCGGAGATCGACGCGGATTTGAAGGCGCTGGAGACCGAGATCCAAGGACTGCTGGGGGAGGTTACGGAGTGACCTCCTATCGCATCAAGGACGTCGCGCGAATTAATCGTCGGGCACTGCCGGAAGATACAGACCCTGATTTCCGATTCCGCTACATCGACATTGCTTCCGTGGATTCTCTAGGGAAGATCACGGTTCCGGAACAGGACAGCGTTTTCGCCTCAGCCCCCTCCAGGGCCAGGCGCCTTGCTCCTGTCGGCTCCGTAGTGGTTTCAACCGTGCGTACATACCTGCGGGCTATCGGAACCGTCCCGGCCACACGCGATCCACTGGTGTTTTCGACTGGATTTGCGGTATTGGAGGCAGAGACAACCATTGACGGCGGCTTCCTCTCGTACTACTGCAAATCACAGCCTTTCATCGACGAAGTCGTCGCTAGGTCCACGGGGGTGAGTTACCCGGCAATAAACGCGAGCGAGATTGGTAACCTCCGAATCCCGCTGCCGCCGCTGGGGGAGCAGCGTCGTATCGCCAGCTTCCTCGACGCTGAGACCGGCCGCATCGACGAGTTGACGCATCTTCGTCATAGGCAGCGGCAACTGATTAGCGAGGGTTTGACGGCGCACGCGGCCCAATTGACCGGTCGAGCAACGGCCAGGGAACTGGGTGCACCTCGCGGACTCACCCAGCTGCGCCGCGCATTGGAATATGTACAGACAGGAAGCACACCAGCCGATCTCAGACATACAGAAGGATCGGAGGTCGCACGAGGCTGGCTTCCCTGGTACACGCCTGCCGCACTTGACGGGTGGTTGACCATCTCGCCAGCGGAGCGGACTACACAGACTCAAGCGGGCGTACCCGTGTTTCCTGCGGGAAGCGTATTGATCACCGGGATCGGAGAGTCTCTCGGGAAGGTCGCGTTTCTGAACCATGCAGCGACGGGAAACCAACAGCTAACTGCTCTCACACCAAGACACGGAGTCAATGCAAGGTTCATTGCCTGGCAACTCTGGTCTGCCGAATCAGAGATCAGAGAGTGGGCACAATATTCGCGCATCCGGATCATCAACAATGATTCACTGAAGTCCTTCCCGATCTACCTTCCCCCTAGAAACGAGCAAGATTCCGCAGTCAGCGCGCTTGACCGCCTCCTCATGAAGGTCCAGCTGACGCAGGATTCGATCTCCAAATTCGAGAGGCTTGCCGCTGAACGCCGCCAAGCCCTGATCACCGCCGCCGTAACCGGCCAATTCGACGTCTCCACCGCCAGCGGCCGCAGCGTAACGGACGGAGTCCCGGCATGAGCCCCGTACACAGCGAGTCCGCCTTCGGCTCCGCCATAGTCGCCGCCCTCCGTGAGGGCGGCTGGCGCGAAGCGAACCCCGAGGATTACCGCCCCGACCTCGGCCTGGACACCAACGAGTTGTTCACGTTCCTCGGCGAAACCCAGCCCGACGAGTGGCACGAACTCCGTAGCGTCTACGGCGACGCCAACGAGGCCCAGCGAGGTTTCGCTCAGCGTCTGGACCGAGCCATCGCCGAGGACGGCCTGCTCCACGTCCTCCGGAACGGCGTCAAGGACCGCGGCGTCCTACTCCGCGTCGCCTACTTCAAGCCGAACCTCGTCGCTGACGACTCCGTCCTCGACGGCTACCGCGCCAACCGCCTCACCGTCGTTCGCGAACTCCCCTACGCCACCAAGCAGGCCGACTGGGGTCACCGTCTCGACCTGACTCTCTTCCTCAACGGAATCCCCGTCGCCACGGCGGAGTTGAAGAACCCCCTCACCGGTCAGGGAGTCGAGCACGCCAAGGAGCAGTACCGGACCGACCGCGACCCGACCGAGCTGATCTTCACGCGCCGGGTCATCGCGAACTTCGCCATAGACCCCGACCTGGTCTTCGTAACCACTCAACTGCGCGGCAAGAGCACCCAGTTCCTGCCCTTCAACACCGGCTCGAAGGGCCCGGGTCGCCCCGGCGGAGCCGGGAACCCGGAGCCGACCGCCCACGGTACGTACGCGACCTCCTACCTCTGGGAGCAGGTCTGGCAACGTGACAACTGGCTCGACCTCCTCCAGCGTTTCGCGCACCAGCAGAAGCACAAGACGCCCGGCGGCGGGACAACCAAGTCCACGTTCTTCCCCCGCTACCACCAGTGGGACGTGGTCAAGAAGCTGACCGCCCACGCGGCGACGCACGGCGCCGGGCACAACTACCTCGTCATGGCCTCCGCCGGCTCCGGCAAGTCGAACACCATCGGCTGGCTGGCCCACCGGCTCAGTGACCTGCACGCCGACACCGATCCACGCCTCCTCGACACCGAGGCGCTCCAGAACAACCGGATCTCGCCCGGCGAACCCGTCTTCGACAAGGTCATCGTCATTACGGACCGTCGCAATCTTGACGCCCAACTCCGGGAAACCGTAGGCAGTTTCTCGCAGACCGACGGCTTGGTCGTGAAGATCGACGAGAAGCACGGCGCGAAGAGTGAGCAGCTCGCCCGCGCCCTCGCCCGGGACACCGGCAAGATCGTCACCGTCACGCTGCACTCGTTCCCCGCGCTGCTCACCTACCTCAAAGAGCATCCCACCGAGTTCAAGGGCACCCGTTTCGCGATCGTCGTCGATGAGGCGCACTCGTCGCAGTCCGGGGACGCCTCCGTCGCCGTCAAGTCCGCCCTGCGCGACCTCGGCCTGGACTCCGACTCCGAGGACGCTGGCGCGACCACGGTCACCCTGGACGACAAGCTCAAGGCGAAGGCCGTCGAGCGTTCGCGGGCCGCCAACCTCTCCTACTTCGCCTTCACCGCCACACCGAAGGCGAAGACCCTCGAACTCTTCGGCACCGAGGACTCCGAGAACGGCAAGGCTGTCTACCGGCCCTTCCACACGTACTCCATGCGCCAGGCCATCGAGGAAGGGTTCATCCTCGACCCGCTGCGCCACTACGTCACTTACGACACGTACTGGAAGCTGGTGAACCAGAACCCGGACGAGAAGGAGGTCGACCCCTCCAAGGCGAACACCCTCCTCGCCCGGTTCGCGCTCACCCACGAGCACACCGTCTCGCAGCACGCCATGGTGATCGTCGAGCACTTCGTGACCCACAGCCGCGGTCGCCTCGGCGGACGAGCGAAGGCCATGGTCGTCACGGCATCCCGGCACTCCGCCGTGCAGATGGCCCGTGCCATCAAGAGCTACATCAAGGACCGCGACTACGACACCAAGTACCCCGACCTAGGCGTCCTCGTCGCTATCTCCGGATCCCTCACCATCGACGGCGAGGAGACCACCGAGGTCAAGGAGAACGACGGGCTGTCCGAGAGCGCGCTGCCCAAGGCCTTCGCTTACACCCGGGCTGACGACAAGGCCGTGAAGGCCGGCGGCAAGGGGCAGCAGGAGTACAAGATTCTCGTCGTCGCCGAGAAGTACCAGACCGGCTTCGACCAGCCGCTCCTCACCACGATGTACGTCAACAAGACGCTGACTGGCATCGCGGCCGTCCAGACCCTGTCCCGCCTCAACCGCACCGCCGAGCGCAAGTCCCAGTCAGACCTCGCCGTCCTGGACTTCGTCAACGAGGCCGAGGACATAAAGGAGGCCTTCACCCCGTACTTCGAGGAAGCGGAGACTCTCCCCTCCGACCCCAACCTCCTCTACACCGCACAGAGCCGCGTCATGTCGGCCCCGGTCATCTCAGAGCAGGACATGGACGAGTTCGCCACCGCGTATTTCGAGGCGAAGGCGAAGGCGGGCGGTTCACAGGCCAAGTGGGAGAAGCTGCACGCCGAGCTGTACCGGCTCCTCTCCCCCGCCGTCATCCGCTTCACCGTGCTGATGGAGAGCGAGGAGGACGACGACGTCGAGACCGCGGAGGACTTCCGCGCCAACCTCAACGACTACGTCCGTAAGTACGGCTTCCTCGCGCAGATCGTGCCGTACCAGGATCCCGACCTGGAGCGGCTGCACCTCTACGGGCGCTACCTCCTCAACCGGCTTCCCCGGCAGGGGGACGGTGGCGTCGACATAGGCGAAGTCGACCTCAGCCACCTGCGCGTCGCGAAGACCGGCGAGCACGATGTCTCTCTCAATCCCGAGGGTCCTGCCGAACTCAAGGGGTTCGGCGACGGCGTGGGCGGCGCCAAGGACGCGGAGAGGTCACTGCTCTCCGAACTCATCGACAAGTTCAACGCGAAGTTCGGCACCGAGTTCGCCGAGGAGGATGTGCTCCCTGCGTTCAACGCCGCCAAGAACGACCCCAAGGTCCGTGCCGCCGCCGTCGTCAACGACGAGGACAACTTCGGTGTCGTCTTCGACAAGGCGTTCAACGGCTACATGATGGATCACGTCTCCACCATCGACACCCTCGGCAAGCGCTACTTCGGCGCCGACCGCAGCTTCAAGTCGAACCTGGACCGGAGTGCGCGCCGCGCGGCATGGCGGATGATCCGCAACGAAGAGGGCCTGGACGACGTGTAGTTCGGGATGCGTCGGAGGGCCCCGCCGTACGACGGGACCCTCCGGCCTCCGGGACGGGTCAGCGGCCCGCGGTCAACGCCACGAACCCAGCCCATGCGTCCGCCCCAACGGCCAGCACAGGTCCGGCGAGTTGCTTGGAGTCCCGTATCAGGACCGCTCCGGGTGCCGGGGCAACCTCAACGCATTCGCCACCCTCACCACTGCTGTAGCTGCTCTTGAACCAGGCCGACTCGGGGACAGTCGGCTCAATACCCTGGCGGATCATTTCTCTCCCAGAAGTCCCTCGACGAAGGCCAGCGAGTCGCGCGGTGTCAGGGCCTGCGCTCGGAGGATGCCGTACTGCTCTTCGGCATCCCGCACCATCGCACGTTCTGTGTACAGACGGCTGTTCCGCTGGACCTCAACGTAGGCCATCCTCCGCCCCTCGCGGTTCTCGATCAAGGTGAACGGCCCGCCCAACCCGCAGTGTTCCGTGCGGTCATTGGGCATGACCTGGATCTCCACGTTCCTCCGCTGACCATGCAAAAGGATCTGCTCAAGCTGGCCCTGTAGTACCGGCCACCCGCCAACCGGCCGCCGAAGGACCGACTCCTCGATCACGAAGCTGAGTGTCGGCAACGGCCTGCGCATGAAGATGTCCTGCCGTGCCAAACGGGCTGTGATGCGCTGCTCGACAGTCTCTTCGTCAAGGAGAGGGCGCCGCATCGTGAACACAGCGCGCGCGTAGTCCTCGGTCTGCAGCAAGCCGGGCACGGCCAAGGTCGCGTACACGTGCAGGCACACCGCCTCGGCTTCCAGTCGGGCCACGTCCCGGAAGAACGCCGGATACTGAGCCCGCTCAAGCTCCTCCTTGAGGGCCACCAACACACCCCCGGCCCCCAACACCTCATCCGCACGGTCAATGAACTTCGGCTGCGGAATCCGCCGCCCCTGTTCGATCGACGCGATCGAGTCCGCCGCGTACCCCATCAGCTTCCCGAACGCCGCCCGGTCCAGCCCCGCTCGCTCCCGCAGCAGCTTCAACTGCCGCCCGAAAGCGACCACGATGCCCGAGCCCGGCTCGTCCTCCGGCCGCTGCCCCACCTCGTCGCCCCGCATGGTCGCCTCCGCCCGCCCGCACCGCACGTACACACACCGCACCCCCGCGTACAACCGACCCGCGACGGCGCGTCACCTATGGTCACGCTACGCCACCAGAGCCCACCGTGGAGTCATGACCAGCAATCCCGCGAGCACCACCCCCACCAGCCAACCCGCCGCCCAACTCCTCCTCCCCACCCACCACTTCGCGATGCGCTTCAGCTCCACCCCGCGCGGCGCCCGTCTCGCCCGCCGCCTGTGCGCAGTGCGCCTCGACACGTGGGGCATCCCGTACGGCACCGCCGCACACGACGCCCTCACCCTCATCGCCGCCGAACTGTGCGCCAACGCCGTCCAGCACGGGCACGTTCCGGGCCGTGACTTCCACCTTCAGCTCACCGCCCACGACAGGTCCGTACGCATCGAAGTGGCCGACACCCGCGGTGAGCGACTCCCCACCCCGGTGCCCGCCGATCCCACCGGCAGCCGAACCGACGGACGCGGCCTGCTCCTCGTCGACGCGCTCGCGGACCTCTGGGGCTGGCGCCCCCGCGCCGACGGCCCGGGAAAGACGATCTGGGCGCAGCTGGCGGTCCCGGCCGACACGCACGATCCGGCCACTCCTGATCGGTAACCGGCCCGCCGACTGGACGGAAGATCGCCCCACCCCCGAAACTTGTCCCCGATATGTCGGACCGGCGCCGACCCACCGCACGCCGGCGAGAACACTCGACGGGGGCACGGGTGCCGCAGAAGCCGGTCGCGGGGCGTTACGAACTGCTGGACGAGCTCAGCCACGGCGGTATGGGCGACGTGTGGCGCGGTTACGACGCCGTACTGGACCGGCCCGTCGCCGTGAAGGTGATCCGGGGGCAGGCCGCCACCTCCCGGCAGCTCGCCGAGGAGCTGGCCAAACGTTTCAAGCGCGAGGCCCGGATCACCGCGCGCATCCAGCACCCGGGCGTGCCGCAGGTGTACGACGCGGTGCTGGACGACACGTACGAGCATCTGTTCCTCGTCATGGAACTGGTCGACGGCGTCCCGCTGACGAACTACATCCATCCCGACCGACCGCTACCCGTCAGCTGGGCCGTGGCCGTCGCCGCCCAGGTCGCCACGGTGCTGTCGTACGCGCACGACGTGCCGGTCATCCACCGCGACCTCAAGCCGAGCAACGTCATCGTCGCGCGGGACGGCACGGTGAAGGTGCTCGACTTCGGGATCGCGGCGATCCTGCGGACCGACGTCACCAAACTGACCGCGACCGGCAGCCCCATCGGCACGTACCAGTACATGTCGCCGGAGCAGGTGCGCGGCGGGCAGGTCACTCCACAGGCCGACCTGTACGCGCTGGGATGCGTGCTGCACGAACTGCTCAGCGGGCGGCTGGTGTTCACCGCGGACAGTGAGTACCTGGTGATGTTCCAGCACGTCAACGCCACACCGACACCGCTGCGGCAGCTGCGCGCCGATGTGCCGGCCGAGTTGGAGGAACTCGTCCTGCACCTGCTGTGCAAGGCGCCCGAGGCACGCCCCGCGGACGTACAGGAGGTGTATGAGCGGCTGCGGCCCTTCCTGCCGACTGCCGGCGAAGAGCCCGCACCGCACGAGGCGGGACCGGCCGGGGCACCCGACCCGACCGGTGTGTTCCGCCGCCCGTACGCGCCACGCCGACGGGCCGGAGCAGCCGCGCAGCCCGGTGTCGCGGTGCCCGATGCTCCCGCCGTCGTACCCGCACCCGCGCCGCTGCCCGAGACCCTTCGCGCGCAGATCAGAGAGATGCGCGAGCACTACGACGCCCTCATGGAGGAGGACCGGTTCGCGCAGGCCGCCGAGGTGGTCGGCGAACTGATCGAGCCCGCCGGCCGTGCGCTGGGGGCGGAGAACAAGGTCGTCCTCGCGCTGCGGATGCGCCGGGCGGTCAGCCGTCTGCTCGGCGGCGACTTCCGAGCCGCGCTTCCCGAGTTCGAGGCGCTCGCCGCCACGCACTCCCGGATCAGCGGGCCCACCAGCAAGCCAGCCCTCGACTGCCGTGCGCAGGCGGCTCGTTGCCGTGCCGAGCTCGGCCAGGTCACGGACGCGTTGGCGACGCTGCGGGACGTCCTCGACGTCGTACGGACCGTCGACAGCGACGTCAGCGAGGAAGCCGTCATGCTGCGCCGGGACATCGGCATGCTGCTGCTCGCGCAGGGCAGTACGGAGGAGGCCCAGCAGCTCCTGGGACCGCTCCACGACGACCTGTGTCTCGTGTACGGCGCCGCGGACGAACTGACCGTGGAGGTCACCGAAGCCCTTGCCCTCATCCGGCTCGGCCTGGATGGCACCGGATCGTGAGTGAAACCCGGTTCGTTCCGGCAGACTTGTGAGGATTTTGCTGGTCAGGGCGTGCGTGCGGGAGTGTGCGTGGCGGCGCCCCCGCGGAGGGGCGGAAGCATGAGCGGGAAGAACGTCGGCAGCGGCAACGAGGACGTGATCCTTCAGGTCCGTCAGGTCAAGCAGGCGCTGCGCACCGTCTACCTGGACCCGCGGCTGATCGACGACAGTGACCTGGAGGGTATGCCGGCCAACCAGCAGGAACCGCGTCTGCTTTCCCGGGCTCTTACGGCACAGGCCGTGCGGATCGTCACCGGGTTCAGCCCGCAGGAGGCGGCCCTCACCGTCATCGACGGCGTGGCGGACAAGGGCATCGATGCCATCGCCGTGGTGGACGGGCCCGATCCGCACGTCTTTCTCGTGCAGGGGAAATGGAGCAAGGACGGCACGGCCAAGGGTGAGCGGCTGGCGGTCCTGGAGCTGCTGGCCGGTCTGCGGCTCATCGACGACGAGGACTTCGCCGCGTTCAATCCGCGGGGCAGGCAACTGGCCGAGCTGGCGAAGACCGTCATGTCGAAGGGGCCCGTCCCCGTGACCCAGGTCGTCGTCCTGATGCGGGCCGACGAGGTGAGCGAGGGCTTCCGGCACGCCCTGATCGACGGCGAGAAGGAGTTCAACCGACATGGCGAGGTCCTGGACCATCGGATCATCCTGTCGAACGAGGTATGGGGATCGGTCCGCAGCGACCTGGCGCCCCAGCCGGTCGAGCTCACGGCCGACCTGTTCCCGTGGTTCGAGATCAGTTCGCCGTACGAGTCGTACCAAGGCGTCGTCGAGGCCGGGCAGGTGGCCGAGTGGGTGGGGCACGGCAGCAACCTGTTCAACCTGAACATCCGTAATCCGCTCGGCCGGACCGCCATCAACAACGAGCTGATCAGCACGCTGACTTCGGCACCGGAGAACTTCCTGTACTTCAACAACGGCGTCACGATCCTCTGCGAGTCGGTGGTGAGGACACCCCAGTCGATGCGGGCGCCGTACACCCGTCCGGTCAATCTGGTCCTGCACAACGCCAGCGTCGTCAACGGGGCCCAGACCGTCAGGTCCGTCGCCGAGGCGGTCGCCGACGACGAGACCGCCGCGTCGGCACAGATCGGCGTACGCGTCATCGTGACGGGCAAGGCCACGGACTTCGCCAGGCAGACCACCGAGGCCACCAATCGCCAGAACCGCGTGGAAGCACGCGACCGCATCGCCTTGGACACCGTGCAGGCCGCCATTCTCGAAGAGATGCGTGCCGAGCTCGGCCTTGAATACAGCGTGCGCCGCAGCGAGTTGGAACCGCATCCGGACACCGGGTGCACAGTCGTCGAGGCCGCTTGCGCACTGGCCTGTGCCCACCCCGACAGCCAATACGCGGCCCGCATCGCCACCACTCTGGACGTGTTGTGGGAACGAGGGTCGCAGGGAATCTACGACGTTCTGTTCCGCCGCCCCCAGCCGAGCGCCTACCTTCTGTGGAACGCGGTACAGGTCCTGCGAGAAGTCCGCCGCAACCTCCATGAACTGCGCCCTCGCTACGAGGGGCGGGGCGTCGCCCTGACCGAGCACGGCACCTATCTGCTCACTCATCTGGTTTTCCGCCGCCTCGACACCGAGGCCATCGACGAGCCGGACCCGAAGCGGGAATGGGCTGCCCAGGCCGTTGAGCGGACACCACAGCTGGTCAAGGAGTTGTTGCCCGCCGTGGCCGCGGCGATTGACGAGTTGTACACCGTTCGCTCGCAGATCCGCGCCGTATGCGCGGACATTGAACGCTGCCGCGAGGTCTGCGACCGGGTCCTGGGAGCCCCGGCGGCGCCGGCTGACCCTGCTACCGCGGACAAGTACCGTCGCAAGCCGGCACAGCGCAAGCGCCGCCGTCCCAACGCCGTCTCCGTGCTCATCGACAAGGCAGTCCTCCACGAGGGAGACCCGCTCACGCTCACGACGGGTTACCCAATGGAGGCCGAGGCCCTGCGGGACTGGCTGGCCGAGGATGAGAAGCGGTCGCGAGCCACGTGGGTGCCGCACCGTACCAAGCCGATCCTCTGGGCCGCCGACGGCAGGCAATACTCACCTTCCGGTCTGATCTCCCTCGTTTGGGAGCTCGCACAGTGGGAGAAGCGGCCCGTCGCCAACCAGGGCACCGCACGGTGGGCGACCGCCTCGGGCGAGACTCTCGCCGACCTTGCGTGGCGGGTTCTCGACGAACTCGAAGAGCCGGACGAAGACGTGGAGAGCATCGACAGCGTCTGACGGACTCTCGGCGGGCCGACCGGCCCGCCGACCACGGCCACGTAGACACACCTCTACCGCGCAGCCCTCGTACCCGAGTCAGGAGAACTGTCCCCCATGCCCCACCTCGCCTTCGACATCGGCTTCTGCGCCCAGCTCGGCAAGCTCCAGGGCTCGGTGCGGGAGGGGGTGTTCGCGGCCTGGGAGAAGTTCGAACGGCTCACGCTGGACCAGCTGTTCAAGGATCCGGGTCTGAAGCTGGAGGCCCTGAAGCAGGCCAAGGACCCGCACATTCGCACGATCCGGATCGACCAGGGGACGCGGGGGGTCGTTCTCGCACCGGACAGCGGCGACACTTTCGTCCTCCTGCGGGTGATGCCTCATGACAAGGCCATCGCCTGGGCCGTCAAACAGAAAGCGAGCATCAACACCGTCACCCAGGCCGTCGAGATCCGTGACATCGCCACCCTTGAGGAGATGACTCCCGCCTACGAGCGGATCGCGTCCGCGCCCGACCGGCGCCTCTTCTCGAAGATCTCCGACGGGGACATGGCTGCGCTCGGGGTCGATGACACCACGTTGCGCCAGGCCCGCGCGCTCACGAACCTGGAGCAACTGGAGGTGTTCGCGCCGTACTTCCCGCAGGACCAGCGGGAAGTCCTGGAGTATCTGGCGGCCGGGTTCACGGTCGAGGAGGTGTGGCGGGACGTGGTCGCCGTCAGCCTCGCGGGCGCCGCCTCGGCGGAGCCGGTGGACCCGACGGACTATGCGACGGCCATTCACCGCACCCGGACACGTATCGCGGTCGTCGCGGACTCCGAGGAGTTGCGCGACATCCTCGACAAGCCGTTCGCGGCCTGGCGGGTCTTCCTTCACCCCTCCCAGCACAAGGTCGCCTACCGTGCCTCGTTCTCCGGCCCCTCCCAGGTCACCGGCGGCCCGGGAACCGGCAAGACTGTCGTCGCCCTGCACCGCGTACGTCATCTCCTGCGTTATCTGCGCGACGGTGAACGTGTCCTGTTGACCACGTACACGAACGCTCTCGTTGCGGCGCTGCGCACGGGCCTTGCCGCTCTCGTCGAGGACGAGACGCTGCGCGACCGTGTGGACATCATGACCGTCGACGCCTTCGCCGGCCGGGTCGTGTCGACCTCGCGACGGCCGTTGCGGGGTGGCGAGGAGGAGTCTCGCTGGGAGCAGGCGGCTCAGGTGACGGCCTTCGGCGGGACGGCGCAGTTTCTCGCACAGGAGTACAAGCATGTGGTCCTGGCCCAGGACCTGCGCACCTTGGAGGCGTACGAAGCGTGCGAGCGGCGCGGGCGCGGCAGCGCACTGGCCGCGTCGAAACGGCCGTTGGTATGGCGGACCATCCAGGAGTTCACGGAACGGCTGGGCGCCGACGGTCTGCGCACCTACCTCGGCACATGCGCGGAGGCCGCCGACCTTCTGGAGCAGGAGGGGCCCCGCTACCGGCATGTGGTGGTCGACGAGGCCCAGGACCTGCACCCGGCCCAGTGGCGGCTACTGCGTGCGGCAGTCCCGCCGCGACCGGACGACCTGTTCATCGCGGGCGATCCCCATCAACGTATCTACGATTCGAAGGTGTCGCTGAAGGCTGTCGGAATCAATGTCGCGGGCCGCGCCACGAAGATGCGCAAGAACTACCGCTCCACGCACGAGATTCTCAGCTGGTCCACCGCCCTCCTCGTCGGCCGCCCGTTTGAGGAGTTGGCCGACGACTCGCGCAACGAGACGCTTCTCGGCTATCGCTCGGCCCTGCACGGCGACGGCCCCGATCTGCGCGGTGCGGCCACGGAGGACGCGGAACTCACCGCGCTCGTCGATCGGGTGCGGGGTTGGCTCGACAGCGGGATCGCCCCTGCAGAGATCGGGATCAGCGCCCGGTTCAACAAGGTCTGCGACAAGGCCGTGACGCGCTTGCGGGCTGCGGGGCTGCCCGCGGTTCGACTGCGCCCCGACGCTCCGGAAGGTACTGACGCGGTGCGCATCGGCACCATGCACGCGTTCAAGGGCCTTGAGTTCCGTTGCGTGGCCGTGATCGGCGTGCACGACGCGGCGCTGCCCAACCCGAGCGCCCTCACACCACCTGAGGTGGACCGGCTCCAGCATGAGGCGGACCTCATGGCCGAACGGTGCCTGCTGTTCGTGGCCTGCACACGGGGGCGGGACAGCCTGTACGTGTCATGGCACGGGCACCCGAGCGCGTTCCTGAGCGAGGCCGGAACGACGGCCTGAATTGCCGAGTACAGCGATCTTCCCGAATGGCCGGTCGATGTGCCGAGGGTCCTGCTGCGGTACGCGATCGCTCCGCCGAACTCCATTCACTCCACATGGGGATGGATGATGACGGCGAGCGGAAGGGGGAGTCCAAGAAGCCTGCCCCGCCATGGGCACAGCGCACCTCAGACGGGATCCGTCGAGCCCAGGAACGACACCACCGCCGTCACGAACCTCTCCGCACCGTCCAGCCACGGAAAGTGCCCCGCACCGCTCTGCACCACCGACTCGGCGTCCGGGAACAGCTCGGCGTACTCCCTCATCGCCTGCGGCGGCCCCGCGAGATCCACCTCCCCGGCCAGCACCAGCACCGGCCCCGCGAATCCGCCCAGCGCCGCCCGCGTGGCCTCCGGCTCGAAGGCGCCGTCGGAGCCGTACACGGCCGCCGCCTCGTCGTTGCGCTGCTCGCCCTCGGCCGCCCGGACGGCCTTCGCCTCGTCGTCCCAGCGGGCGTGCCAGAAGGGAGCGACGGCCTCCCAGGAGTCGGGGGTCGCGCGGCCCTCGGTGATCGCTTCCAGGGCCGCGTACGCCTCGTCGTACCACTCCTCGCCCTGACGCAGTCGGGCCGTGCTCAGGCGGTCCTCGGCGGTGATGTCGATGCCGACCGCGTAGACGCTCGGCGTGATCAGGGCGAGGCGTGCCACTCGGTCGGGGTGGCGGGCCGTGTAGAGGGCGGCCAGGTTGGCGCCCGCGCTGTGGGCCAGCACGTCCAAGTGGTCCAGGGCCAGTTCCTCGCGCAGTGCCTCGACGTCGTCGACCTGACGGTCGCAGCGGTACGACGCCGGGTCCTCGGGGGTCGCCGAGTCGCCGGTGCCCCTGAGGTCCGGACGGATCAGGGTGCGGTGCGCGCTGAGGCCGCCCAGGTCGCCGAGGTAGGCCGAGGCCTGCATCGGGCCGCCGGGGAGGCAGACCAGGGGCGGTCCTTCGCCGGTCGCGTGGTAGGCGAGGGTGGTGCCGTCGGGGGTGGTGAAGGTGGGCATGGCGTGAGGCTTTCACCCGGCCTGGCCTGCGGCAACGTATTAAGTGCGGCTCTCGCGGCGCGGGGGAAGAGGGCTGGGCGATCCGCCCGGCCCTCTTCCCCTCTCCACGACGCTCCGCTCGGCGACTCCGCGCCCTTACGGGCGTAGTACCACCTTGCTCAGGCCGCGTGCCGTCCCCGCCCCCGTCCCCGATGGTCGCGGATGATCTCCGCGTACCGGTGTCCGGAGCCCTTGATGGTGCGGGTCTGGGTCGGGTAGTCGACGTGGACCAGGCCGAAACGCTTGCCGTAGCCGTAGGCCCACTCGAAGTTGTCCAGCAGCGACCAGGCGAAGTAGCCGGCCAGCGGGGCGCCCCGGCGGGCGGCGGAGGCGCAGGCGGCGAGGTGCCCGGCGAGGTAGTCCTGCCGCTCGGGGTCGTCGACGGTGCCGTCGGGGCGTACGACGTCCGGGTAGGCGGAGCCGTTCTCGGTGACGTACAGCTTGCGGGCGCCGTACTCGTCGGTGAGGCGGAGCAGCAGGGCCTCGATGCCGCTCGCGTCGATCTCCCAGTCCATTGCGGTGCGGGGCACGCCGAGGCGGCGTACGGAACGGGCGTGCGGGGCCGGGCCGCTGGGGTCGTCGGCGACGGTGGCCGGGAAGTAGTAGTTGAGGCCGAGCCAGTCGAGCGGGGCGGCGATCGTCTCCAAGTCGCCCGCACGCTCGGGGAGTTCGACGACGTACAGCTTCCGCATGTCCTCGGGGAAGCCGCGGCCGTGGATCGGGTCCAGCCACCAGCGGTTGGTGTGGCCGTCCATCCGGCGGGCGGCGGCGAGATCCTCCGGACGGTCGGTGGCGGGGTGCACGGTGGAGAGGTTGTTGACGATGCCGACCTCGGCGGCGGGGACGGCCGCCCGGATGGCCTGGGTGGCCAGTCCGTGGCCCAGCAGGAGGTGGTACGAGGCGCGCACCGCGGCGGTCAGATCGGTGAACCCGGGGGCCATCTTGCCTTCGAGGTGGCCGATCCAGGCGGAGCACAGGGGTTCGTTGAGCGTGGTCCAGTGGCTGACCCTGTCACCCAGTCGCCCGGCCACGACGGAGGCGTACGCGGCGAAGTGCTCGGCGGTCTCCCGCTCGGGCCAGCCGCCCCGGTCCTGGAGCGCCTGGGGCAGGTCCCAGTGGTAGAGGGTGACGGACGGGGTGATGCCCGCGTCCAGCAGGCCGTCGATCAACTCGTCGTAGAAGTCCAGGCCCTTGGCGTTGACCGGTCCGTCGCCGCCCGGCAGCACGCGTGGCCAGGCGATCGACAACCGGTAGGCGTTGGTGCCCAGTTGACGCATGAGCGCGATGTCCTCGCGCCAGCGGTGGTAGTGGTCGCAGGCGACGTCGCCGTGGTCGTTCCCGGCGATCTTCCCGGGGGTGTGCGCGAAGGTGTCCCAGATCGACGGCGAACGGCCGTCCTCCGCCACGGCTCCCTCGATCTGGTACGCCGAAGTGGCCGTGCCCCACAGGAAGTCCTGCGGGAGTGCGGCGAGGTCGATGGTCACGAAATCCCTTTCGAGGTTGGTCACTTGACGGCACCCGCCGTCAGCCCCGCGACGAGATAGCGCTGCAGGAGCAGGAAGCCGGCCACCACCGGCACGCTCACCACCAGCGAGGCGGCCATGATCTGGTTCCAGTACACGTCGTTGAGCGTGGAGTAGCCCTGGAGTCCGACGGCGAGGGTGCGGGTGGTGTCGTTGGTCATCACCGACGCGAACAGCACCTCGCCCCAGGCGGTCATGAAGGCGTAGACGGCGACCGCGACGATGCCGGGGATCGCGGCCGGCACCACGACCCGGAACAGCGCCCGCAGCGGCCCGCAGCCGTCGACCAGCGCCGCCTCGTCCAGGTCGCGCGGCACCGAGTCGAAGTACCCGATCAGCATCCAGATCGAGAACGGCAGGGAGAAGGTCAGATACGTCAGGATCAGCCCGCCGCGCGAGCCGAACAGGGCGATGCCGGTGGCGTTGCCGATGTTGACGTAGATCAGGAACAGCGGGAGGAGGAAGAGGATGCCCGGGAACATCTGCGTCGACAGGACGGTGACCGTGAAGACGCGTTTGCCGCGGAAGTCGTAGCGGCTCACCGCGTACGCGGAGAACACCGCGATCACCACCGAGCAGACCGTCGCCGCGCCCGCCACGATCAGCGAGTTCACGAAGTACCGGGCGAGCGGGACCGTGGACCAGATGTCGATGTACGGGCGGATCGTCAACTCACTCGGTATCCAGCGGAACTTGCCGGTGACGTCGGCGAGGGGCTTCAGCGAGCTGGAGACCATCACGTACACCGGCACCAGCACGAAGCCGCAGAGCAGGGTGAGGAAGATCCGCCGGGACCAGAGGAACGAACGCGGCGGTGCCATCGGGGAGTTACGCACGCGTGGCCCTCCGTCCGCGCGAGGTGACGGTGAGGTAGGCGCCCGTCACGAGCAGCAGGAACAGCAGCAGGAGTACGGACATGGCGGAACCGGTGCCGAAGTTCCAGGTGACGAACGAGGCCTGGTAGATGTGGACCGAGACGAGGTCCGCGGCCTCGGGGGCGGACCTGCCGAACAGGACGTACGGCGTGTTGAAGTCGTTGAACGTCCACAGGAACAGCACCAGGATCAGCACCTGGTTGACGGCGCCCAGCGACGGCAGGGTGATGCGGCGGATCTGCTGCCACACTCCGGCGCCGTCGAGGGCGGCCGCCTCGTACAACTCCTTCGGGATGTTCTGGAGTCCGGCCATGACGATGAGGAAGGCGAACGGCCAGCCCTTCCACACCGACACGATCAGCAGCGCGTAGAAGCTGTTGTCGCCGATGAGCCAGAAGGAGGGCTTGTCGGTGAGGTGCAGCTGGTCGTGCAGGACGTGGTTCACCAGGCCGTTGTCGTGCTGGAACATGAACACCCAGGTGATGACGGCCGCGTAGACCGGCAGGGCGTACGGCACCAGGAACAGCGCCCGCAGCAGGCCCCGGCCGCGGAAGGTGTCCTGCATGAAGACCGCCGCCGCGGTGCCGATCAGCCAGCACAGGGCGACCGACAGCAGGGTGAAGGCGACGGTGACGAGGAAGGAGTGCAGCAGGGCCTCGCCGACGGGGGCGTCGAAGTCCACCGACACCTTGAAGTTGTCGAGCCCGGACCAGGGCGCGGTGCCCCAGTCGCGGATGTAGAACTGCGTGAGCTCCTTGAAGCTCATCACGATGCCGACGCCCATCGGCACCAGGTGGACCAGGAGTTCGAGGAGCAGGGCGGGCAGCAGGAGAAGATACGGCAGTCCGATACGGCGGATGCGGCCGGGGCGTGGGGTGCGCTTCTCGCCGGACGGCGCCTTGGGTTCGGCGCGTTCCAGAGTTGTGGTCATCAGGCGGCCGGCATCTGCTGCTGGGCCTTGTCCAGCGCCGCCTTCACCAAGTCGGTGGTGACGGCGCGTCCGGCGGCCGCGTCGGCGAACAAACCCTTGACGGCCGTACCGACCGCTGTCTCGAACTGCGACTCGTCGGCGACCTGGGGCAACGCGGCTGCGCTCTTGGCGAGGGTGTCCTTCAGGACGGCGTTGGCGGGCGTGTTGAAGGCGCTGTCCGCCTGGGCCGCCTTGACCGGCGGTATCGAGCTGTACGCGGTGTTGAGGATCTTCTGCTCCGCGTCGCTGGTCATGAACTTCACGAACTTCGTGGCGCCGTCGAGGTTGTCGGTGTTCTTGAAGACGGCCAGGTTGATGCCTGCGACCATCGAGTTGACCTGAGCGCCGGTGCCCGGGGTGCCGGACTGCACGGGCACGGGGGCGATGCCGTAGTCGTCCTCGCTCATGCCCTGGGACTTGAGGTTGGCGGAGGCGGACTGCCACAGGAGCATCGCCGTCTTGCCCTTGGCGAAGTCGCTGACGGACTGGTTCTGGGCGTACTCGGCGTTGCCGGGCGCGATGACCTTGTCCTTGGCCATCAGGTCGACGTACTGCTTGACCGCGGTGACGACCCCGTCGCTGGTGAAGTCGGGCTTGCCCTCGGCGGTGAAGAAGTCGGCGCCGTGCTGCTGGGCGAAGACGAAGACGTGGTGGATGTTCTCCGACGGGTTCGAACCCTCCGCTCCCAGGCCCCACTTGCCGTCCTTGGAGAGCTTCTTGCCGTCCGCGGCCAAATTCGCCCAGGTCGCGGGGGGTTGCGCGATGCCGGCGTCGGCGAACATCTTCTTGTTGTAGTAGAGGGCGTACGCCATCGAGTACAGCGGCACCGCGGAGGGGTCCTTGCCCTCCGCGCCCGTGGAGCCGAGCGCGGAGTCGACGAAGCGGTCCCTGCCGCCGATCTTCGCGAAGTTCTCGGCGTCCCACGGCAGGAGTGCGCCGGTGGCCTGCAGCGAGGCGCTCCAGGTGTTGCCGATGTTGAGGACGTCGGGGCCCTGGCCCGAGGTGGTCGCGGTGAGGATGCGGTTGAGCAGGTCCGACCAGGGCACGACCTCCAGTTTCACCTTGATGCCGGTCTGCTTCTCGAACCTGTCGAGCTCGGGCTGGAGGACCTTCTTGTCGACCTCGATGCTCGCCCCCTGGTTGGAGGCCCAGTAAGTGAGCGTCTTCGGCGAGTCGTTGGACCCGCCGCCCGTCGACGAACCGCCTCCGCAGGCCGATGCGGCCAGGGCGAGAGACAGGGTGACGGCGCCTACGGCCGCGGCTCGGATGCTGCGCATGGCTCCTGGTGTCCCTTCAGGGAATGCACTCACGGCTTAATTTAGGACGTGAGTTAAATGCCACGGGTTCGGGACGTCAAGGGGTTGAGCGGCGGGAGTTCGACAAGAAGGTGCGCTCTGGTGCCGGTCGTTCACTTCCTGAACGAGGAGCAGGCGGCCCCTCCCCGTGTCGGGGAGGGGCCGCTCTGGCCCTGCTAGCGCCGGTCCGCCGCCAGGGTCGCCGGCGTCGGCGCCGGGGCGTACCCGGTGGGCCGGGCCGTGAAGGTGCCGCGGCCCTGGGTTCGGCTGCGCAACCGGGTCGCATAGCCGAAGAGTTCGGCCAGCGGCACGGTAGCGGTGACGACCGCCGAGCCGGACCGCGTCACCGAGCCGGAGACCCGGCCGCGCCGTGCCGCCAGGTCGCCGAGAACTCCCCCGACGGCGGCGTCGGGCACCGTGACCGTGACCTCGGCCACCGGCTCAAGGAGGACCATCGCGCAGGCCCGCAGAGCCTCCCGGAGTCCGAACCGGCCCGCCGTGCGGAAGGCCGTGTCGGAGGAGTCCTTCACATGCGTCGCCCCGTCCGTCAGGGTGACCCGCAGCCCCGTCACCGGGTGCCCGCCGAGCGGCCCCTCGGTCAGGGCGTCCCGGCAGCCGGCCTCGACCGCCCGGACGTACTCCTGCGGCACCCGGCCACCGACGACGGCCGAGCGGAACTCGAACCCGGCATCGACTCCCAGCGGCTCCACATCGAGGACGACATGGGCGAACTGCCCCGCGCCACCGTCCTGTTTGACGTGCCGGAAGACATGCCCCGACACGCCGCGCCCGACGGTCTCGCGGTGTGCGACCCGGGGCCGGCCGGCGTTGACGTCCAGCCCGTGGTCCCGCCGCGCCTTCTCCAGCGCGACCTCGAGATGCAGTTCGCCCATGCCGGACAGCACGGTCTGCCCCGTCTCCGGGTCGGTCCGCACGACCAGCGACGGGTCCTCCTCGGCGAGCCTCGCGAGCGACGAGGCCAGCCGGTCGGTGTCGGTGGACCTGACGGCCTCGACCGCGACGGAGACGACCGGTTCGGCGACGCTCGCCGGTTCGAGGACGAGCGGGGCGTCCGGCGCGCAGAGGGTCGACCCGGCGCGGACGGACTTCAGCCCGACGACCGCGACGATGTCGCCCGCGACCGCCCGGTCCAACTGGGCGTGCCGGTCGGCCTGTACGCGCAGGATCCGTCCGACGCGCACGCCGCGCCGCGCGCCCGCGTCCATCACCATGTCTCCCTTCTCGATCGTTCCGGAGTACACCCGGAGATAGGCGAGCCGCCCGGTCGGTGTGGCGTTCACCTTGAACACCAGCGCCGCGAAGGGCGCCGCCGGGTCGGCGGGCCGTTCCTGCCGGGTGTCGCCCAGGGTGCCGTGCACGGGCGGCACGTCGAGCGGCGACGGCAGATACGCCACGACCGCGTCCAGCAACGGCTCGATCCCACGGTTGCGGTAGGCCGAGCCGCACAGCACGACGACGGCGTCGCCGGTGCGGGTGAGGTCACGCAGGCCGTCGACGAGCGTCCCCGTGTCGAGCGTCGACTGCATACAGAATTCCTCCAGCGCGGCCGAATGCAGTTCGGCCACCGCCTCCTCCAGCAGTCGACGCCGTCGCCGCGCCTCCTCCCGCAGCTCCTCGGGAATGTCCGCTACGACCATGTCGCCGCCGTCGGTCCAGGTCAGCGCCCGCATGTGCACCAGGTCCACGACCCCGCGGAACGCGTCCTGCGCACCGATGGGCAGCTGCAGGACCAGCGGGGCCGGGTGCAGTCGCTCCCGGATCGACTCGACGGCGGTGTCGAGGTCGGCGCCCGCGCGGTCCAGCTTGTTGACGAAGGCGATCCTCGGTACGCCGTACCGGTCGGCCTGCCGCCAGACCGACTCGCTCTGCGGCTCGACGCCGGCGACGGCGTCGAACACCGCGACCGCCCCGTCGAGCACCCGCAGCGAACGCTCCACCTCGTCGGCGAAGTCGACGTGTCCCGGGGTGTCGATCAGGTTGATCCGGTGGCCGTCCCAGGCGCAACTGACCGCCGCCGCGAAGATCGTGATGCCGCGGTCGCGCTCCTGCGAGTCGAAGTCGGTGACGGTCGTGCCGTCATGGACCTCGCCACGCCGGTGGGTGGTTCCGGTGGCGTAGAGGATCCGCTCGGTGACGGTGGTCTTGCCGGCGTCGACGTGGGCGAGGATGCCCAGGTTGCGGACGACGGCGAGGGTGTCGAGGTTGGTGCGCACGGCCCATGGCCTTTCGGATGATGTGTGACAGGGCGGCGCGATTCCCGGACAGGGCTGACCTGACGGCACGTCAACGCATTGACGTGCGGGGTCTGTTGAGGGTCAGGCGTGTGTCCGGGGCATCCGGTACCGGCCGCGCAGCGGGCACCGGACGGAGCAGGACACGAGGATCACGTCGTACGACGACGGGGGAACGACGACAGCGGCGCGGTCACACACGGCCGGTCTCCCCTCACTCGTCGGTCCTCGTCATGACACGCGCACCGGCCCGGCGTGGGCGGTGCGCGACGTGTGGCGAGTGTAGGGAGACGGGGACGGGCGGGTCACCCGATTTTCCGTCGCCCCGGTGAGGGGGGCTTCACGGCAGCTCCCGGCGGATCGCATCGGCGACGACCTCGCCGATGAGCACGGCCGTCGCCGCCGGTCCCCGGTGGGGGGTGTCCGGCAGGATCGAGGTGTCGGCCACCCGTAGCCCTCGTACGCCGTGGACGCGCCCGAACTGGTCCACCGCGGCATGCCGGAGGTCGTCGGCTGGTCCCATCGGCACGGTGCCGCAAGTGTGCTGACTGGTACTCAGGTGCTCGGAGATCCACCGGTCCAGCGCCCGGTCGTCGTCGAGAACCGCCAGGCCGGGATCCAGCAGCCCCTCGGACACCGCTGCCAGCTGCGGGCTGTCGAGCAGCGCCGCGGTCAGGCGGACGGCCTCGCGCAGCCGCCGGAAGTCGTCGCCGGTGGTCAGAAAACCGTATGCGATGTGCGGCATACCGTCGGGGTCCGCGGAGGTCAGCCGCAGCGTGCCGCCCGGCCGGGACGGCTGCACGGAGACGAGGAACGACAGTGGGGCGCCCGGCACCCGCACGACTCCCTCGACCAACCCGGCCATGGGCACCAGGGACTGGAGGACCTCGATGTCGCCCGGTCCGTCGGACCCTCCCGCCGAGGCTCGGTGCAGACAGCCGCCCAGCCAGGTGTCGGCCGGCTCACCGAGGTCGTCGCGCGGCTTCCAGTCCAGGACCAGTTGGGGGTGGTCGCCGAGGCGGGCGCCGACGGCGGGGAGGTCACGGACGACGGGGATGCCGTGGCGTACGAGGTCGGCGGCGGGGCCGATGCCGGAGAGCAGCAGCAGGTGCGGGGTGGCGAACGCTCCGGCACTGAGCACGACGGTCCTCGCGTCCAGCGTGCGGCGCGCCCCCTCCTGCTCCACGAGGACGCCGGTGGCACGGCCGCTGTCGACGACCACCCGCAGGGCGCGGCAGCCACCGAGGACGTGCAGGTTCGGGCGGTCCATGACCTCCGGCGGCAGATAGCCGAGGCCGACGTTATGGCGTATACCGTCGACCGCGTTCGAGGGCACGGGGCCGAACCCGGGCGGAGCCTGGTCGTTCTTGTCGGGTTCGGCCGGGAAACCGAGATGGCGGGCGGCGTCCCGGAAGGCCCGCGCCGCCGGGTGCGTCAGGGGGCCACGACGTACGGGGACCGGGCCGGAGCCGCCGTGCGAAGCGTCCTGGCCGAAGTCGAGGTCGTTCTCCAGGTCCCGCAGGAACGGCAGGACCTGGTCGTAGGCCCAGGCGGGACTGCCCGCGGCGGCCCACCGGTCGAAGTCCGCGCGCCGGGCCCGTACGAAGTAGCCGCCGTTGACGGTGGTGGAGCCGCCCAGACCGCGCCCGCGCGGGACCTGCCACGGGCGCCGTGGGGTCAGGTGCACGGGATACCAGGTCGTGGCGCGATGGCCGGGCCGCGCGCCCGGCACGAGTCGTGCGTCCAGCAGGTCGGGGCCGAACTCCGCCTCCCCGCGGGGCATTTCACCCGTGTCGATCAGCAGCACGCTCCGGTCGGGGTCCTCGCTGAGCCGTGCCGCGAGCACCGCTCCGGCGGCTCCGGCGCCGACCACGAGGGCATCGACAGGGTTCGGAGTCTGTCCCATGGGTGCCATCCTGCCCCAGACCTGCGGCAACCCCTTGCCTGCCCCGCTGCTGCCCATCGCCCCCAGGAGGGCGAGGGCTCCGCCGTCGGTCGAGTCGTCCCCTAGCGGATCCGCAGAGACTCTAAGCGATCGCTCCAGCGGATCCGACGCGGCAACGGAGCCCCGCACCAGCCGGCCTCCGGACAAGGCGTCGGGATCCGCGTGCCGTGCAGCCGCGCGGCGGCGGTCGCCGGCCGCACCCCCACCCCTGCGGTGCGCCGGCCACGTACGAGCAGCGCACGGTGCGCGCGCACCGTCCCCGGATCACCGATCAGGCATGCCACAAGGGCTGTTCGCACTGCCCCCGGGCCCGGACCGAAGCCCTCCCCGACCTCCTGGAGCACCGACCATGGCCGAAGAGGCACGCATGAAAGTCGCCGCACTGGACGGACCCGGCGTCAGCCGGATCATCGAGAAGCCGTTGCCGCGGATCGCCGAGGACTACGTCCTGGTGAAAGTGGTCGCGGCCCCGATGTGCAATGAGCATCTGGCGTATGAGCACGGGGACTTCCGCGACCGCAACCGCTGGGACTCCCTGGGTCACGAGGCGGCCGGCGAGGTGGTCGAGGCCCGGCCGGGCAGCCCGTTCGGGCCGGGTGACCGGGTGGTCGTGCTCAGCGGCTATCCGTGCGGGCGCTGTGCGCTGTGTGTCTCCGGGCGGTACGCGCACTGCGCCGACACCGAGGATCCCCTCGCGGTGTGCTCGGGCGACTCGGGTGAGTGCGGCTTCGCTCAGTACATGATCAAGCGGGAGCGTCTGCTGCTTCGGATCCCCGACGGGATGCCGTACGAGCATGCCGCGATGGCCTGTTGCGGGATGGGCGCGACGTACACGGCGATGGAGAACATGGGGGTCGCCGCCGGCCACACGGTCCTGGTCACCGGGCTCGGTCAGGTAGGGCTCGGCGCCGTGATCAACGGGCAGGCCAGGGCTGCCCGGGTGATCTGCGCCGGCCGCAGCCCCTACCGCCGGGAGCTGGCACGGCAGTTGGGCGCGGAGCTGATCGTCGACCTGGGGACACCGGACTCGGCCCTGGCCGCCGTACGGGACTTCACCGGGGGCAAGGGCGTCGACCATGTCATCGACTGCTCGGCGCAGGCCGGCCACCAGCGGTTCGGACTGGATGCCGCGGGGCGCGGCGGGCGGGTCACCTTCCTCGGGGAGTCCGGCGAACTGTCGCTCCACGTCGACCAGGACCTCATCCAGAAGGGCGTCACCCTCTACGGCAGTCTCGACCTGTATCTGCAGCACGCCCCGGGAATGCTCGACGCCATTTCCCGTACGGGCCCGCTCATCGACCGGTTCATCACGCACACCTTTCCGCTCGACGAGATCGAGCAGGCCTGGAAACTCCAGCTCACCAGGGAATGCGGAAAAATCATTCTGCATCCGTGGCGCTGAACGCCCGCCCCAGAGCCGAACGGCCGTACACCCACGGAGGTTTGAGGATGTCCGAGAACAACGAGAACCACGACCCGAACACACCGCTCTATGTCGGCACCCGGAAGTTCCTCGGAAAGCGTGACCTGGTCCTGTCGTTCTACACGACGAAATGCCAGTTCCAGTGCACGTATTGTGCGCTGCCCACCCGCTCGGCGTCGTTCGAGGTGACGGCCGAGCAGATCAACAACCAGATCGACCATGTCTTCGACTCCAAGGCCGGTGAACTGGGCGGATTCCGCCAGCTGTGTTTCGGCAACGAGGGATCCGCTCTCGATCCGAGGCGCTTCCACCGCGAGTCCGTCGACCATCTGCTGCACCGCGCCCGGGAGATGGAGAACCTCGAGGTCCTGTCCATCGAGACGCGCCCGGAGTACGTCAAGCGTGACTACCTGGAGCACATCGCCAGGACCACCCACGCTCCCCGGCTCGACGTGACGGTCGGCTTCGAGACGCAGGACGACTTCATCCGGCAGACCGTCCTGAAGAAGAAGATCTCCCGCCGGGTGATGGAGGACCGGGTCGCGCTCCTCGGCGAGTTGGGGATCCGGCTCACCTCGTACGTCCTGATCAAGCCGGCGCCGCGGATGACGGACGAACACGGTGTGCGCGAGGCCGTCGCCACGATGGAGTATCTGAAGGAGCTCTGCGACCGTCACGGCACCGAATTGGTGATCTATCTGACGCCCACCTATGTGGCCGAGGGTTCCCATCTGCAGCAGACCACACAGCCGGGCGACTGGACCCCGCCCACCATTCAGGGAATCTTCGACGTCGTGGTGGCCGGACATTCCCTGGGGCTGCCCGTCTACACGGGCCTGTGGAGCGAGGAACTCGCCGACGAGAGCACGGACTTCCGCGGCCGCGAGGGCTACGATCCCGAACTGCGCAAGGCCATGGTCCGCTTCAATCGCGACCACGACTTCAGCCACCTGCAGCCCTTCGTGCCGGCGCAGTTGGCGCTGGCGGGGTAGGGCCGTGCGCGCGTACCGAAATCTTCTCAAGCAACTGTCCGAGGACGCCCCGGAGAAGCTCACCCGACTGCCCGCGGAATTCCTCGCCGCGCAGACGCGATGGCTGCTCGAAAGGGATGAGATATACGTCCTTGAGCAGGTGAACAAATACGTTCCCGTCATGACCGCACTGTCCGCGCAGGCCGTGGCCCGCGCGGCCGACCGGGCACTGGAGCGGGGTGTGGTCGACGACTTCTGCTTCCTGTACGCGCACCTGCCGCCGGCCGGCCGTCCGGATCCCGCCCGCATCGACCGGGCCTGCGCCCGTCTGGCGCGACGCGGCAACGCCGGCGGCATCGAGCAGATCATCGCGGCGACCGGGGTGCACCCCGCTCTCGACGAGGAGACGGTCCTGCGGTCGTACAACGTCCTGGTGGCCGCCGGCCGCCTCGGCGCCGTGGACTACCTGCGTCAACTCTCCGGCGTTCCCGTGCGTTTCGACGCGGACGCCGCGGCCACCGGTATCCGCGCGCTCCTGGCGAGCGGCCGCCACGGGCCGCTGCGCAAGCTGGCCCGCCTCGCCGACGTGGAGGTCCGCCTCGACGCCCGGGAGATCCACGGGGCCGTCGCCGAGGCCGTCACCGACGGCACTCTGCACGACCTGGCCGCGGCCCTCGCCTGTCTGCGCCCCTCTCCTCGCATCGAGGGCTTCGCCGCGGTGTTCCGACGCCTGGTGTCCGAGGCCCGCTTCGCCGAACTGCCCGCCCTGTTCACGGTGTTCGCGGACGCCGACTGGCAGGCCCTCGATGCCCCCATGTGGCGCCGGCTGCTGACCTCGGGCAGCGCACCCGCCGTACGCTTCGCCTTCGAGCGCTGTGACGATGCCGATGCGCTTGCCCAACAGGCGCCGGAAGCCTATGCGTTGGGTGTCTCGTTCGGCGACCGCGTCCTGGTCAGGCTGGCCTGCGAGCGGGGCGGACTGCCGCTGCGCACCGAGGACGCGCGGGTGTTGCTCGGCGATGCCCTGGAGGACGGGGACGCCCGATGGCTCGACTTCATCGCCGCCCGGCTCACCACACTGCCCGCGGCCGACCCCGATCGCGCACAGCTCTACCTCGCCCGGCAGGCGACCACCCGGCCGCAGCGGGTGCAGCGCGACGCCGAAGCACTGGGCGTGCCCTGGAACCCCGAGGTCGGCGCATGGCTGCTCGCTCTCGCCGAGGGCCGCCACGAGGTGGCCCTGGCGGGCGTCAAAGGCGCCGGCGCGCACCCGGTCGCCGCCCTGGTCGCCCACCTTCCGGACCCTGCCGACCCGGCGGGTCTCACAGCCGATGGAGCCCGCGCCTCATGAAACTCCCGCACGACCCGGACACAGGTTCCCGCTACCGGGGGACGGCGCTCGCCCTGGTGGCCATGGCCAGTGTGCAGACCGGGGCCGGCACCTCGAGTCACCTCTTCGACAAGTTCACGCCTTCCGGTACCGCCTGGCTGCGTCTGACCTGGGCGGCAGTCGTCCTGTGGCTCATCGCCCGGCCCCGCCTGCGCGGCCGCGACCGTCGCGAGGTGGGCACCGCCCTGCTGCTCGGTGCGGTCAGCGGACTGCTCACCCTGCTCTACTTCGAGGCCGTGGTCCGCATCCCCCTGGGCACTGCCACGGCCCTGGAGTTCCTCGGCCCGCTGGGGGTGGCCGTGGCGGGCCTGCGGCGCCGGATCGACGTCCTGTGGCCGCTGACCGCGGCGGCCGGCGTGCTCGCCCTGACGCGGCCCTGGAGCGGTGAGGTCGATCTGGCCGGAGTCGGGTTCGCGCTCGGGGCGGCGGCGGGCTGGGCCGGCTACATCCTGCTGACCAAACGGGTCGGCGCCCAGTTCACCGGCCTCGGCGGCCTGGCCGTCTCGATGGCGGCGGCCTCCGCGGTGACGCTGCCGTTCGCCGGCGCCGGTCACATCGTCGGCCACATGGACCCGCAGGCCTTCGCCCTGTCCGCATTGGCGGCGCTGCTGCTGCCGATCCTGCCGTACGCCGCCGAGATGGTCGCCCTGCGCAATCTGCCCACGACTGTCTTCGGCACCCTGATGAGCCTGGAACCCGCCATCGGGACCGTCGTCGGCTTCGTCCTCCTTGCCGAGCAGCCCTCGTGGGCCCAGAGCGCGGGCATCGTACTGGTGACCGTCGCCGGCATGGGGGCGGTGCGCAGCGAGGCCCGGCAGGCCGTGGGCGACGTCAGCCGGCCGAGCTCCCGGGCAAAGCAAAAGACCCCTGATGAACAGGGGTCTCAGCTGGTGTCCGAGGGGGGACTTGAACCCCCACGCCCGATAAAGGGCACTAGCACCTCAAGCTAGCGCGTCTGCCATTCCGCCACCCGGACTAGGTGTCTGTCGCCTGGCCGGAGATGTTCCCGGCGGCGACATGGACAACAATACCAAGCTTTCGGGGCGCCTTTCACCTGCATATCCGTGCCTCGGACGGGCTCAGGGGCCCCGGTGCGGAGCGCCTCCGAGCGCTCACCACCAGCGACGGAACGAATACGCAGAGAGAGGGGCATCCGCGGACCTGCTCCTGCGCGGCCAGCACCCGCAGGGCCCGTACGAACGATGCCGCCGCCTCCTCCCCCAACGGCGCGAGGAAACGTTCCTCGGCGGCCCGGCGCGCCTGCTCGGCCCGGCCCAGACACTCCTGTCCCGCGGCCGTCAGCTCGAGAAGGTTCTTGCGCCGGTCCCGCGGACTCCGACGCCGCTCGACCGGCCCCTGATCCTCCAGGCCGTCGAGGAGCCACCATCGTCGTACGGTCGACGCCGAGCCGCCCGGCCACCTCCACCTGCGACAGCGACGCCGCCCCCGAGAGCACCGCGAGCACTGTCAGCTCGTGACCGTCCACCCCGTGGGGCGCGAGCGCCCCGGCGGAGGCCCTGGCGAAGGCCCTGGCCGGCTTGACCTGCACCCGCTTCAGGAGGTGGCCGAGCCGGTCCCCGGGGGGCGAGGGTCTCTGATCGTCGGACATGCGGGGACTGTACCCAGGGTCGATCGGAGCCCTACTTGTCGCGCTCGTGGTACATCTTCCGGGTGTGTTCCGTGTGGGCCCGCATGACCGCCGTGGCGCGCTGCTCGTCGCGGTCCGCGATCGCCGCGATCAGCTCACGGTGCTCGATCCAGGACTGCCGTCCGCGCTGCCGGGCGACCGGTGTGTAGTACCAGCGGACCCGGCGGTCGACCTGTGCCGCCAGCTCGGCGAGGACGGCGTTGCCGGCCAGTTCCATGATCTTGGCGTGGAGCCGGGCGTTCATCGTGACCGCGCGGTCCACGTCGTCGGCGGCGACCGCGCGCTCGCCTTCCGCGCACATCTCCTCGAGTACGCCGATGGCGGCCTTCCCCGCGTCGGCCGCGGCGAGCCGGGCGGCCTCGGCCTCCAACAGCGTGCGGACGGTGAGGAGTTGGTCGGCCTCCTCCTCGGTGGGCTCGTGCACGAACGCGCCCTGGGCGGGCCGCAGATCGACCCATCCCTCGGTGCTGAGGCGCTGCAGTGCCTCGCGTACGGGCTGCCGGGAGACTCCGAGGTGGCCGGCGAGCTCGCTCTCGACCAGGTGCTGACCTGGTTGCAGCGCTCGGGTCGTAATGAGTTCGAGCAGTGCCTCGTAGACACGGTCGCGCAGCGGGCCGGGGCGTTCGAGCTTGGGCACCGCACCCTGCGGCAGTCCTGTCGTCGACAACATCACGGGCCCTCCTCAGCAGCGTCATCGCTGTATGCGAGAGCCAAGTATGGATTGGCTTTCGCCTACAGTCTACGGCGCACAAACCGCTGGACACCCGGGAGTTGGGCCCTCACCGGTGGGCCGTACCAGCAGCTCACGAGCGCGGATGAGCAAACGGCCCGCGCTTCTGACGCGCCACGGGCGGCCGTCCGGGTGCCGTCCCAAACTCTTGCTGGTACTCGTTCCATCCTGTAGACAATATTTCGTCGACAGATTTCGACAGTTCCGCGGTACACCCTCGACCGAACGGAGCGCCACCCAGTGAAAGTCGCAGTCCTCGGCGCCGGAGCCATCGGCGCCTACGTCGGCGCCGCCCTGCACCGCGCAGGCGCCGACGTCCACCTCATCGCCCGTGGACCGCACCTCGCGGCCATGAGGCGCGACGGCGTACAAGTCCTCAGCCCCCGCGGGGACTTCACCGCCCACACCCACGCCACCGACAACCCCCAGGAGATCGGGCCCGTCGACTACGTCTTCCTCGGGCTCAAAGCCAACTCGTACGCGGCGTGCGGGCCGCTCATCGAGCCACTCCTGAACGACACCACGGCCGTCATCGCCGCCCAGAACGGCATCCCCTGGTGGTACTTCCACCAACACGGCGGCCCGTATGACGGCCACCGCATCGACAGCGTGGATCCGCAAGGGGCGGTCAGTGCGGTGCTCGCCCCCGAACGCGCCATCGGCTGCGTGGTCTACGCCGCCACCGAACTCGAAGGCCCGGGCGTGGTCCGCCACCTGGAAGGCACCCGCTTCTCCATCGGCGAACCGGACCGGTCGACCTCCAAGCGCTGCCAGGCCTTCAGCGAGGCCATGAAGGCCGGCGGACTCAAGTGCCCCGTCGAACCCGACCTGCGCAACGACATCTGGCTCAAGCTGCTCGGCAACATCAGCTTCAACCCGATCAGCGCGTTGGCCCGCGCCACCATGCGCCAGATGTGCCACCACGGTGGCACCCGCCAAGTCATCGAAACGATGATGCAGGAGACTCTGGCCGTCGCCGAGGCACTCGGCTGCGACATCGGGATCTCCATCGAGCGACGGCTGGCCGGCGCCGAACGCGTCGGCGACCACCGCACCTCCACCCTCCAGGACCTGGAGGCGGGCAAGCCTCTCGAACTCGACGTCCTCCTCGCCGCGGTCGTGGAGCTGGCCGACATCACCGACACGGACGTCCCCACCCTCCGTACCGTCCACGCCATCAGCGACCTCCTCGCCCACCGGACCGCCGCATGAGACGGCCCAACTCGCCGCCACGGGACGGCACCTCCATGAACGTGCACGCGGGGGCGGACCGCATCACCCTGCGGGGCGCGGCCACCCAGGGCTGACCGGCCCTCCGCTGCACGACGGCGGGACCTCTACCGGCGGGGAGCGCCCCCTGCGCCGGAGGGGTCCCGCCTCAGTCGTTCGAGGCCTGGATCCTGTATACGATCCTCTGTATACTGCCGACCTGTAGTCGTTCAGCATCCAACGGCCCCGGCTCGGAGGCGACATGGAAGATCTGCATCCCGATGTGGTGCTGGGTATGGCCGCCCAGGCGCCCGACGGCATCGTGATCATCGACGGCGAAGGACTGATCCGCTACTGGAACCGGGGGGCTGAGCGCATCTTCGGGTTCTCGGCGGCCGATGTGGACGGGCGCAGTCTGGACGTCATCATCCCCGAGCGGCACCGCAAGCGGCACTGGGACGGCTTCGAGGAGGCCATGGAGCGCGGCTCCACCAAGTACGGCGACGCGGACCTGCTGAACGTGCCCGCGCTGGCGGCGGACGGCCGCAAACTGTCCATCGAGTTCAGCGTGGTGCTGCTGCCGGGCCCCGACGGCAGCACGTACGTCGGTGCGGTCATCCGGGACGTGACCGCACGCCGTGAGCGGGAGCGGGAGTTGATGCGGCGACGGGCCGAGGCCTCGGTCTGAGCCCCGGCGGACCGCATACGGAAGCGGCCGTGGCCCGAAGGCCACGGCCGCTTCCGTGTCGTCGGACTCGGGTCAGACGATGACGCCGCTCTCCTTCAGCCGGCCGATGGTCTCCTCGTCGTAGCCGAGCTCGACCAGGACCTCGGAGCTGTGCTCGCCGAGCAGCGGGGCGCCGGTGACGTCCGGCTTGAAGGAGGAGAACTTCACCGGGCTGCCGACCGTCAGATAGGTGCCGCGCTCCTTCTGCTCGACCTCGACGACGGTGCCGCTGCGGCGCAGGTCCTCGTCGTAGGCGATCTCCTTCATACTCATCACGGGGGCGCAGGGCACCTCCCACTCACGCAGGATGTCGACGGCCTCGTACTTGGTCTTGTCCGCGAGCCACTTCTCGATCTCCTCGAAGATCTCGAAGATGTGCGACTGACGGGCGCGCGCGGTGGCGTACTCCGGGTCCTCGGCCCACTCGGGGCGCCCGATGACCTCGGCGGTGCGCTTCCAGTTCTGCTCCTGGACGGTGAAGTAGATGTACGCGTTCGGGTCGGTCTCCCAGCCCTTGCACTTGAGCACCCAGCCGGGCTGGCCGCCGCCGCCCGCGTTGCCGCCGCGCGGCACCACGTCGGTGAACTCGCCGTTGGGGTACTGCGGGTACTCCTCCAGGTAGCCGACCCGCTCCAGGCGCTGCTGGTCGCGCAGCTTGACCCGGCAGAGGTTGAGGACGGCGTCCTGCATGGAGACGGACACCTTCTGGCCCTTGCCGGTCCTGCCCCGGTCGATGATCGCGGTGAGGATGCCGATCGCCAGGTGCATACCGGTGTTGGTGTCGCCGAGGGCGGCACCGGAGATGGTCGGCGGGCCGTCCCAGAAGCCGGTGGTGGAGGCGGCGCCGCCCGCGCACTGGGCGACGTTCTCGTAGACCTTGAGGTCGTTCCAGGACGACTGGTCGTTGAAGCCCTTGACCGAGCCGAAGATCAGGCGCGGGTTGAGCTCCTGGATGCGCTCCCAGGTGAAGCCCATCCGGTCCAGGGCGCCCGGGGCGAAGTTCTCCACCAGGACGTCGGCGCCCTCGATGAGCTTCTCCAGGACCTCCTTGCCCTCGGTGGTCTTGGTGTTGATGGCGAGGGAGCGCTTGTTGCTGTTGAGCATCGTGAAGTAGAGCGCGTCGAGGTCCTCGATGTCCCGGAGTTGACGGCGAGTCACATCGCCGCCGTTGGGACGCTCCACCTTCAGGACGTCGGCGCCGAACCAGGCGAGCATCTGTGTGCAGGCGGGGCCGGCCTGGACCCCGGTGAAGTCGATCACCTTGATTCCGGCGAGCGGCTTGTCACTCATGTGTGCTTCCTTTTCGTGAAGTTGCGTGGTCACTTCTTGGCCGGCGTGATGTTGCCGACGGTGATGCCCTTGGGGTTGAGGTGTGAGATGTGGCCGCTCTCGGTGCCGGCCGACGGGTCGATCACGCAGTCGATGAGCGCCGGGCCGCCGGAGGCGAGGGCCTCGGTCAGGGCGGCGGTGACCTCGGCGGGGGTGGTGGCGCGGTAGCCCTTGCCACCGAACGACTCGATGAGCAGGTCGTGGCGGGCCGCCGACATCAGGGTGGTGGGCGAGGGTGCGTCGTCGTACGGGTTGACGTCGTCGCCGCGGTAGACACCGCCGTTGTTCATGATCACGGTGACGACGGGCAGTTGGTAGCGGCAGATGGTCTCGATCTCGATGCCGCTGAACCCGAAGGCGCTGTCGCCCTCGATGGCGACGACCGGTGCGCCGCTCTCGACGGCGGCGGCGATGGCGTACCCCATGCCGATGCCCATGACGCCCCAGGTGCCGCTGTCCAGGCGGTGGCGCGGCACGTGCATGTCGATGACGTTGCGCGCGATGTCCAGGGCGTTGGCGCCCTCGTTGACGATGTACGTCTGCGGGTGCTGATGTACGACGTCGCGTACGGCCTTCAGGGCGCCCATGAACTGCATGGGGTGCGGGTCGGCCTCAAGGCGCCTGGCCATCTTGGCGACGTTCTGCGCCGAGCGCTGCCCCAGTTCGTCCCGCCACGCCGAAGGGGCCTGGATCTGGCCGGGCTTGGTGCGTTCGGCGAGCACGTCGAGCACCGACTCGATGTCCCCGACGAGCGGGGCGGAGATGGGCTGGTTGCTGTCCATCTCCTTGGGGTCGATGTCGATCTGGATGAACTTGGCGTCGGGATTCCACCCCGCCTGCCCATGGCCGAGGAGCCAGTTGAGGCGGGCGCCGATCAGCATCACGACGTCGGCCTTCTTCAGCGCCAGGGACCGGGCGGTTGCGGCCGACTGCGGGTGGTCGTCGGGCAGCAGGCCCTTCGCCATCGACATCGGTACGTAGGGGATGCCGGTCGACTCGATGAACTCCCGTACCTTGGCGTCCGCCTGGGCGTACGCCGCGCCCTTGCCGAGCACCACCAGCGGGCGTTCGGCGGAGGCCAGCAACTCGATCGCACGGTCCACGGCCTCCGGTGCGGGCAGTTGGCGCGGGGCGGGGTCCACGAGGCGGCTCAGCGTGCGCTCGCCCTCGGCTTTGGGCATGATGGCGCCGAGCACCGCGGCGGGAATGTCGAGGTAGACACCGCCGGGTCGTCCGGAGATCGCGGTGCGCAGGGCGCGAGCGATACCGCGGCCGATGTCCTCGACGCGGCTGACCCGGTAGGCGGCCTTCACGAAGGGCTGGGCGGCGGCGAGTTGGTCCATCTCCTCGTAGTCGCCCTGTTTGAGGTCGACTAGGTGGCGCTCGCTGGAGCCGGAGATCTGGACCATGGGGAAGCAGTTGGTGGTCGCGTTCGCCAGCGCGACCAGGCCGTTGAGGAAGCCGGGGGCCGACACCGTCAGGGCGACGCCGGGCTTCTTGTTGAGGTAGCCGGCGATGGCCGCCGCGTGTCCGGCGTTGCTCTCGTGACGGAAGCCGATGTAACGGATGCCCTGGGCCTGGGCGAGGCGGGCCAGGTCGGTGATCGGGATGCCGACCACGCCGTAGATGGTGTCGACATCGTTCATCCTGAGCGCGTCGACGACCAGGTGGTACCCGTCGGTGAGCTCGGTCGGAACGTCGGCTGCTGCCGCGGTCTCCAGTGGCGAGGGGGCGGTCATGGTCCGAGGTCCTCCTTGGGCAGGTCCTGCCGGAGCGGCTACTGCTCTCACCATCCGCAGCGCGTCCGTCCGCGTCCAAGACCCATCGGCGACCAGCCGATAAACAACATCTATCGACGGCTGCCGAGGGCCCTCGCAACTCCCTTGATAGACGGCTGCTATCGGTCGTTCGGCAGTAGGTATTGGACGTGCGCCGCAGGTCACCGCAGGCTCGCAGAGGACTGAAGCATCGGACCTGGGCGCGAGGGGGTGGGGTCATGGCCGCTGCGGCCGCGGCATCCGTGCGCGACGCGAACCGGTACCGGCCTCCGACGGTCACGGGCCTCGTCGATCTCCTCGACGCGCAGGTGCGTGAACGCCCGTACGCCCGGGCCCTGGTCGTCACCGGGGAGCGGGTGCCGCTGTCCTACCGGGGTCTCGCGGCCCTGGCGGACGCGGTGGCGGCGCGGCTCGGCGGCACGGGGTTGCGCCGCGGTGACGCGGTCGGCCTGATCTGCGCCAACACCGCGGAGTTCGTCGTCGCGCTCCTCGGAGCGGCGCGGGCCGGTCTGGTGGTGGCTCCGCTGGATCCGTCGCTGCCCGAGTCCCAACTCTCGGCGCGTATCAATGCGTTGGGGGCTCGGACGGTCCTGCTGGGCCCGGCCGCGGCGGGCGCCCCGCTGCCGGTCCCGGCCTGGCCGCTGCGCGTGGACGTCTCCCGTGCGGGGACGGCGGCCGTCGTGTTCGAACCCGGCGCGTGTGCCGCGCCCCAGGTCAGCGGCTCAGCAGGTGAGTTGTCCGCCCATGACGCGCTCGTTCTCTACACCGCCGGTACCAGCGACCGGGCGAAAATGGTCCCGCTCACTCACGCCAACGTGGCCGCCTCCGTCCACTCCCTGTGTACCACCTACGAGTTGGGGCCCGACGACGCCACGGTCGCGGTGATGCCCTTCTTCCACGGTCACGGGCTGTTCGCGGCACTGCTGGCCTCCCTCGCCAGCGGGGGCTGTGTGCTGCTGCCCGCGCGCGGCCGGTTCACGGCCGGCACGTTCTGGAACGACATGCGCGCCGTGGGCGCCACCTGGTTCACCGCGGCCCCGGCCATCCACGAGATCCTGCTGGACCGGTCGGAGCGGGAGTACCCGGGCCCGCAGGCGCCGGCCCTGAAGTTCGTACGCAGTGGCAGTGCTCCTCTCAACCCGGCGACCCAGCGGGCGTTGGAGCGTACGTTCGGGGCGCCGTTGCTGTCCGCGTACGGGATGACGGAGTCCTCGCACCAGGCGACCAGCGAGCCGCTGCCGGGGCGGGGTGCGCTGAAGCACGGTTCGGTCGGGCGGCCGACCGGTGTCGAGATCCGGGTGCTCGACCGCGGCGGGCGGGCCTGTCCGGTGGGTGTCGAGGGCGAGTTGTGGGTGCACGGTCCCACCGTCGCGCGCGGCTATCTCGGCGACCGGGAGGGGACGGCGTACACCTTCGTCGACGGCTGGCTGCGCACCGGCGATCTGGGCACTCTGGACGCGGACGGGTACCTGTCCCTGACCGGGCGTATCAAGAACCTCATCAACCGCGGCGGCGAGAAGATCTCGCCCGAGCATGTCGAGGACATCCTCGCCGGGTGTCCGGGGGTGGCCGAGACGGCCGTGTTCGCCGTGCCCGACACGGTGTACGGGCAGCGGGTGGGCGCCGCCGTGGTGGTGCGGGAGGGCGAGAGCGTGGGGCGCGGGGAGATCCTGCGCTACTGCCGTGACCGGCTGGCCGCGTTCGAGGTGCCGGACCGGCTCGAGCTGGTCACCGCGCTGCCGTACACCGCGAAGGGCGGGCTGGATCGAAAGGCGGTGCAGGCACGATTCGCCCCCTGACACGGGCTCCGGACGGTGGGCTCAGCGCACGCGGTGCTCGCTGGGCAGCGGGCGGGCGAAGAAGTCGTCCAGGGACAGGCCGGTTGCCGCGTTGACGAAGGCACGGGCGGCGACCGAGCCGGGGGTCGCGGCGTGGATCGCCACGGACACCTGCGCGCCGGCCTCCGGGTCGACCAGGGGCAGCGCCCTGGTCCGGCCGATGACGGGCATCGCCCGCAGCCAGGTGTGCGGCACGATGCTGGCCCACTCGCCGCCGCCGACGTGCGCGTAGAGGGAGGCGATGGAGTCCGTCTCGACCTGCGGGGTGACCACGAACCCCTTCTCCGCGAACACCGTGTCCACGATCTGCCGGATCCGCATGTCGGGCGTCAGCAGCGCGAGCGGCAACTGGGCCGCGTCCGCCCATGTCACGGTCGAGGACTGCGCCACCAGATGGTCGTCCGACACCAGCAGCATGTAGCGCTCCTGGTAGAGGGGTACGACCTGGAGGCCCTCCTGGTCGCCGGGGTCGAAGTGGGCGATCGCCACGTCGAGTTCGTAGTCGCGCAGCTGGCGGTGGAGTTCCTTCGTCGACAGCCGGGACCGCACCTGCACCTTGGCGAGGGGGTGGGCGGCGCAGAACGCGGCCACGGGGAGTGCCAGGGTCGTCGACGCCGTGGGGTCCGTGCCGAGCCGCAGCGTGCCCGTGATGCCGGACTGCACGGCGGCCACCTCCGCCTTGAACGCGTCCTGTTCGGCGAGGATCCGTTTGGCCCACACGACGAGCCGCTCGCCCTCGGGGGTCAGGCCCTGGTAGTTGTGCCCCCGGTTGATGAGCGTGACGTTCAGCTCCCGCTCCAGCTTGGCTATCGCCGCCGAGAGCGCGGGCTGGGAGACGTAGCAGGCTTCCGCCGCCCGGGCGAAGTGGCGTTCCCGCGCCACCGCCACGAAGTACTCGAGCTGCCGGAACAGCATGAACGACTCCTCTCTGCCCGAGGCCGCCCCACCTAGCTCCATACTGTATGCAGTATTTGGGATATGTACAGGGGGAGGAAGTCGTGCCCGGTGCACGAACTGTATGCCGACCGGCATGAGAGCGCCTGCGCCCGCTGCACGTCCCCGCAGCGGGCGCAGGCGCGGTCTGTTCAGCGCAGGAGCTTCACCGCGGCCACCACCAGGGGGTCGAGGCCGTCCGCGCCGGCGTCGACGAACTCCTGCAGCCTGGTGCGCATCCTCGGGTCCCAGAACCTGCCGATGTGCCCCGCGATCTCCTCGGCGGCCCGCTCCCCCGGCAGATGGCCGAGGTTGCGGGCGATGTCGTTCGCCATCCTGAGCTCGGACGGCACGATCGCTGTCATCTCAGTCCACCACCGTCACGAGGTCGTTCTGTGCGGCTTCACCGTCGCCGGCCCGGTCCGGGCGGGCGAGCCCCACCTGGACGGCGGTCACCTTGTACTCGGGGCAGTTGGTGGCCCAGTCGGAGTTCTCCGTGGTCACCACGTTGGCCCCGGTCACGGGGTGGTGGAAGGTGGTGTAGACGACGCCGGTCGGCATCCGGTCGGAGATCTCCGCGCGCAGGGTCGTCTGCCCGACGCGGCTGGACAGGGTGACCATGTCGCCGCCCTTGACCCCGCGGACCTCGGCGTCGTGGGGGTGCAGCTCCAGGATGTCCTCGGGGTGCCAGGCGACATTGCCGGTACGCCGGGTCTGCGCGCCGACGTTGTACTGGCTGAGGATCCGTCCGGTGGTGAGGACCAGCGGGAAACGCCGGGTGCTGCGCTCGTTGGTCGGCACATAGGACGTGACCACGAACTTGCCCTTGCCGCGCACGAATTCGTCCACGTGCATGATGGGCGTCCCCTCCGGAGCCTCCTCGTTGCACGGCCACTGGACACTGCCGAGCTTGTCGAGGAGGTCGAAGGAGACGCCGGTGAACGTCGGCGTGACCGAGGCGATCTCGTCCATGATCCGGCTCGGATGGTCGTAGGCCATCGGATAGCCCATGGCGGTGGCGATCTCGCTGACGATCTGCCACTCGTGTTTGCCCGTCTTGGGTTTCATGACCGCGCGGACCCGGTTGATACGGCGTTCGGCGTTGGTGAAGGTGCCGTCCTTCTCCAGGAACGACGCCCCGGGCAGGAAGACATGGGCGAACTTGGCCGTCTCGTTGAGGAACAGGTCCTGTACGACGACGAGTTCCATGGCCTCCAGTGCGGCGGTGACGTGCTGGAGGTTGGGGTCGGACTGGGCGATGTCCTCGCCGTGGACGAAGAGTCCGCGGAAGGTTCCGTCGATGGCCGCGTCGAACATGTTGGGGATGCGAAGACCCGGCTCCGCGAGGAGGGTTCCGCCCCAGAGGTTCTCGAAGACGGTGCGTACCGCGTCGTCGGAGACATGCCGGTAGCCGGGCAGCTCGTGCGGGAACGAGCCCATGTCGCAGGAGCCCTGGACGTTGTTCTGTCCTCGCAGCGGGTTCACGCCGACGCCGTCGCGGCCGATGTTGCCGCACGCCATCGCCAGGTTGGCCATTCCCATGACCATGGTGGAGCCCTGGCTGTGCTCGGTGACACCGAGACCGTAGTAGATGGCGCCGTTGCGGGCTTCGGCGTACAGCCGTGCGGCGGCGCGAAGTTCGGCGGCCGGGACGCCTGTGACGGGTTCCACCGCTTCCGGGCTGTTCTCCGGTCGGGCGACGAACTCCGCCCAGTCGTCGAAGCCTTCGCACCTGGCGTCCACGAAGGACCGGTCGACCAGGCCCTCGGTGACGACCACGTGGGCCATCGCGTTGACCACGGCCACGTTGGTGCTGGGCCGGAGCTGGAGGTGGTGTCGGGCCTCGACATGCGGCGAGCGTACGAGGTCGATGCGGCGCGGATCGACGACGATCAGCTCGGCACCCTCGCGCAGCCGGCGCTTCATCCGGGAGGCGAACACCGGGTGCCCGTCGGTGGGGTTGGCGCCGATCACCATGATGACATCGGCCTCTGCGACCGAGCGGAAGTCCTGGGTGCCCGCCGACTCGCCGAAGGTCTGCTTGAGGCCGTATCCCGTCGGGGAGTGGCAGACGCGGGCGCAGGTGTCGACGTTGTTGTTGCCGAAGGCCGCGCGGACCATCTTCTGTACGACGTAGACCTCTTCGTTGGTGCAGCGCGAGGAGGTGATGGCGCCGACGGAGCTCGTGCCGTACCGGTCCTGGAGCTCACGCATCCGCCGGGCGACGGTGCCGATCGCCTCGTCCCACTCGACCTCCCGCCAGGGGTCGGTGATCCTTTCGCGGACCATGGGCTTGAGTTGGCGGTCGGGGTGGGTGGCGTAGCCGAAGGCGAAGCGGCCCTTCACACAGGAGTGCCCCTCGTTGGCGCCACCGTCCTTGTACGGCACCATGCGCACGAGTTCGTCGCCGCGCAGCTCGGCCTTGAAGGAGCAGCCGACACCGCAGTAGGCGCAGGTCGTCACGACCGACCTTGTCGGCATGCCGAGTTCGACGACCGAGCGCTCCTGGAGTGTGGACGTCGGGCAGGCCTGGACGCAGGCGCCGCAGGAGACGCACTCGGAGTCCATGAAGGACTCACCGGCGCCTGGGGAGACCTTGGAGTCGAAGCCGCGGCCCTCGATGGTGAGGGCGAAGGTGCCCTGGACCTCGCCGCAGGCGCGGACGCAGCGGGAGCAGGCGATGCACTTGGAGGGGTCGAAGTCGAAGTAGGGGTTGGAGGTGTCCTTCTCGGCGTCGAGGTGGTTCTCGCCCTCGTAGCCGTAACGGACCTGCCGCAGGCCCACCACGCCTGCCATGTCCTGGAGTTCGCAGTCGCCGTTGGCGGGGCAGGTGAGGCAGTCCAGGGGGTGGTCGGAGATGTAGAGCTCCATGACGCCCTGGCGGAGCTTCTCCACCTTCGGTGTCTGGGTGCTCACCTTCATCCCGTCGGAGCACGGGGTGGTGCAGGACGCCGGAGTGCCGCGCCGCCCGTCGATCTCCACCACGCACAGGCGGCAGGAGCCGAACGCCTCCAGGCTGTCGGTGGCACACAGCTTGGGTATGTCGACGCCTGCTTGTGCCGCGGCGCGCATCACCGAGGTGCCCTCGGGGACGTTCACCGCCAGACCGTCGATCTCCACCGACACCGTTGCCGGGCCGGGCTGTTCCGGGGTTCCGTGGTCGGGTTCCTTGAGAAGGCTCATGCCGTGCCCTCCGTCCTCACGCCAGTGGCGTTCACGGGTTGGATCTCCAGGAGCCGACGGCCGCCGTGGAAATCGTCGGGGAAGTGGGTCAGGGCGCTGCGCACGGGCATCGGGGTCAGTCCGCCCATCGCGCACAGCGAGCCGTCGGTCATCAGGTCGCAGAGGTCTTCCAGCAGGGCCAGGTTCTCGTCCCGGTGCGTACCGGCGACGATCTTGTCGATCACCTCGACGCCACGGACCGAACCGACCCTGCACGGAGTGCACTTGCCGCAGGACTCCTCGGCGCAGAACTCCATCGCGAAGCGGGCCTGGGCCGCCATGTCGACGGTGTCGTCGAAGACCACGATCCCGCCGTGCCCGAGCATCGCACCGGCCTCGGCGAACGCCTCGTAGTCCATCGGCAGATCGAACAGCGAATCCGGCAGATACGCCCCGAGCGGCCCACCGACCTGCACGGTACGGACCGGGCGGCCCGTGTGGGTGCCGCCTCCGTACTCCTCGATCAGCTCGCGCAGGGTGATGCCGAAGGCCGTCTCCACAATGCCGCCGCGGGCGATGTTGCCGCCGAGCTGGAAGACCTGGGTGCCGCGGGAGCGGCCGACGCCGAGGTCCTGGTACGCCTTGGCGCCGTTCGCGAGGACCGTGGGGACGGTGGTGAGGGTCAGCACGTTGTTCACCACGGTCGGTTTGCCGAACAGGCCCTCGATCGCCGGGATCGGCGGCTTCGCGCGGACCATGCCGCGCTTGCCCTCCAGGCTCTCCAGCATGGAGGTCTCCTCGCCACAGATGTACGCGCCCGCCCCGACGCGTACGTGCAGGTCGAAGTCGAGCGCGGAGCCGAGGATCCCCTTGCCCAACCAGCCTTGTCCACGGGCGAGTTCGATCGCCTCGCGCATCGTGGCGATCGCGTCGGGATACTCGGAGCGGATGTAGAGGTAACCCTCGCTCGCGCCGACCGCGTGCGCGGCGATGGTCATGCCCTCGATGAGCAGGAACGGGTCGCCCTCCATGACCATGCGGTCGGCGAAGGTCCCGCTGTCGCCCTCGTCGGCGTTGCAGCAGACGAACTTCAGCTCGTCGGCGCAGTCCAGCACGGTCTTCCACTTGATACCGGCCGGGAATCCGGCGCCGCCGCGTCCGCGCAGTCCGGACCCGGTGACCTCGGCGACCACGTCCGCGGGGGCGAGTTCGAGGGCGGCGCGCAGTCCGAGGAGGCCGCCGTGCTCGACGTAGTCCTGGGGCGAGAGGGGGTCGATGACGCCGACTCTGGCGAAGGTGACCCGGTTCTGGCGGGCCAGCCAGGGCAGTTCGTCGACGAGGCCGAGCCGCAGCGGGTGGTCCGCACCGTCGAGCAGGCCGGCGGCCAGGAGCCCGTCGACGTCCTCGGGCGTCACCGGGCCGTAGCCGACACGGCCCCGCGGCGTGGCGACCTCGACCATCGGCTCCAGCCAGAGCATGCCGCGCGATCCATTGCGTACGACGTCGATGGCGAAGTCCCCGCGTGCGGCGGCGCGTTGGAGGGCGCCGGCGACCTCGTCGGCGCCGACGGACCTGGCCGCCGAGTCGCGGGGGACGTGGACCGTCGTCGCGGAGTGCGACGGGGCGCCGACCGGGATGCCGGCCGGGGAGGAGTTGTTCATGATCAGACCGTCCCGTTGAGGATCGAGCCCAGCCGGGCCGGGCCCACTCGTCCGTACAGCCGTCCGTTCGCCTCCACCGACGGCCCCAGCGCGCAGTTGCCCAGGCAGAAGACCTGCTCGACGGTCACGGAACCGTCGGGTGTCGTCTCGCCCAGGGTGAGTCCGGCCTCGCGTGTGTAGCGCACCAGGCGGTCGGCGCCCAGCGCCTGGCAGGCTTCGGCGCGGCAGATGCGGACCGTGGTGCGGCCCGCGGGCTCACGGCGGAAGTCGTGGTAGAAGGTCACGACTCCGTGGACGTCCGCCCTGGAGAGGTTGAGCTCGTCGGCGAGCACCGGGACCGCTTCCTGTGGCACATGACCCAACTCGGCCTGTACGGCGTGCAGTACGGGCAGCAGCGCGCCGCGCTGACCCCGGTGATCGGCCACCACCCTCCGGACCACGCTCTCGACCGTCACATCGCTCCCGCTGGTCGTCATGATCGCTTCGCCTTCCGTCACACGGGTCCCCGGCGAGGGTTGCAGGAGACTGAGACAATACCTCATACAGGCTTCTGTATACAGACGACAGTCGTAAAGAAGCCTGTGCCGATTCCGGCCCGCAAGGGAGCCCGGAGCCTCGGTCGAGCCCGGCCGTACAGCCAACAGCCGACACCATGTTGCATACCAAAACCTGTATGCTGAAGCCGCCGTCGGCAACCCACTCGGCGGCCACCACTTGGCAAAGCCGTCGGCCCGGCGGCAGAACGGGACAACCATGCGCGAGGCACTCACGGCCGCAGCGTCCCGGCGCGTCGCCCGCCCGGCACCACTGCGCCAGGCCGTGTACGACGCCCTGACCGAGCTGATCGTCAACGGCTCCCTCAAGCCCGGCCAGCACCTGGTCGAGGCCGAGCTCGCCGAGCACCTCGGCGTCAGCCGCCAGCCGGTCCGCGAGGCCCTGCAGCGACTGCAGACCGCCGGCTGGGTCGACCTGCGCCCCGCCCAGGGCGCGTTCGTGCACTCCCCCACCGAGGAGGAGGCCGCCCAACTCCTCGGCGTCCGCTCGGTGCTGGAGACCTACTCGGCCCAGCTCGCCGCGCAGAACGCACAGCCCGAGGACATCGAACGCCTCGGTGAGCTCCAGCAGGAAGGCGTCGACGCGCTCGCCGAGGGCGACGTCGAACGCCTCGTCGCGGCCAACACCGCCCTGCACGCCTTCGTCACCTCCATGGCCGCCAACGACGTCCTGGCCGAACTGCTCGCGCAGGTGGGCCAGAAGGTGCGCTGGTACTACACCCCCATCGCCAAGCCCCGCGGCAAGGAGGCCTGGAACGAGCACACCCAGCTCATCAAGGCCATCGCCAAGGGCGACGCGGACCGCGCGGGCGAGGTGATGCGCAAGCACACCGAGCGCACGAGCGACTTCTACCGCAAGCAGATCGCGTCCGGCTCGAGCCAGGACTGACCGCACGGGCCCCCGCCGAACGGGTCTCCCCCGGGCGGGAGTTCAGGACGGCGCGAGGGAGTCGACGGGCCGGCGCATCAGGTCGGCGGCCGTGAGGCGCAGCCCGTCCGCGCCGGCGGCGGCCCGCAGCTCCAGCAGCCAGGGCAGGACCGTGCGCAGCACGATGTCGAGCCCTCCGCCGTCCTGGCCGAGCAGCGCGTCGGCGGGCACCAGCACCGGATCGGCGAGCACGGTGGAGGTCGCGCTGCCGGACGGCCCCACGGCGTCCGGCCGGGCCGGGACGAACAGGTCCGGGGCGTGCGCCGGAACCCCCCAGAGACTCAGGCCGTCCCGTGCACCGAGCGGGCGGGAGGACCAGAGGTAACTGTCGGCCTCCCCCGCCGCGACCACCTGGCGTTTGCGCGCACGCAGCGCGACCACGCCACCGGAACGGACCGCGGTGCAGCGTGGCGTGAGGAGTTGGGCCTCCTGCCCGTACCCACCCGTGCCGTCCTCGGCGAGGGCGAGGCTGCTGAGGTGGCGTCCGGCGGCGATCTCTCCGCGCAGCCAGGGATTGCCGTACGACTCGATGACGGCGACCGCCGTGTAGTGGGCCTGGAGCACGGCCGCCGTGGCGGGGCAGACGCACGCGGTCCGCGCCACCACCTCGGCGGCTTCCGGCAGCCCGAGGCCGGCGCCGCCGAACTCGGTGGCGACGGTGAGTCCCAGCAGTCCGGTGGCCCCGAGGGCCGTCACGGCGCCACGGGGGAACCTGCCTTCCGCGGCGGTCAGTTCGGCGCAGGGTGCGACGGCACGGGTGAGGACTTCTGCGAGAGCGGTGCGGTACGACACGGAGTGACCCCCTCAGGAGCGGTGTCCGGTCCGCTGTCAGGCGGGGACAATGATTGCATACAGTATTTTGCATCCCTCAACTGGTCGACGCCAGACGTGGGGCCGAGGCAATTTCCGGGAGTCCGCAACACAGGCCGCACAGGAATGGCTATTGCATACTAAACTCAGTATCCCGTAGGCGCGGTTCACCGTCCGCGGTCGAACGAGGGAGAGGGTCCATGCCCGAGATACCCACCGTGGCAGCCCGCGGCCCGATCGCCCGGCCCGCTCCGCTGCGCCAGGCGGTATACGACGCCCTGACCGAGCTGATCATCAACGGCATGCTCACCCCCGGTCAGCACCTCGTCGAGGCCGACCTCGCCGAGCACCTCGGCGTCAGCCGTCAGCCCGTCCGCGAAGCCCTCCAACGACTCCACACCGCCGGCTGGGTCGACCTGCGCCCCTCGCAGGGCGCCTTCGTCCACTCCCCCTCCGCCGAGGAGTGCGCCCAACTCCTCAGCGTCCGGGCCGTCCTGGAGACCCACTCCGCGCGCGGCGCCGCCCAGCACGCCACTCCCACCGACGTCGCCCGGCTGTGGGAACTGCAGCAGACCGGCCTCTCCGCGCTCGCGGCCGGCGACGCCCGGGCCATCGTGGAGGCGAACGCCGCCCTCCATACCCACATCACCCACCTCTCGCGCAACGCGGTCCTCGCCGAGCTCATCCCCCAGGTGGACCGGCGCGTGCGCTGGTACTACATGCCCATCGCCAAGCCCCGCGGCACGGACGCCTGGAGCGAGCACGCCCTGATCATCGAGGCCATCGCCGGCGGCGACCCCGACGGCGCCGAGGAACTCATGCGCCGGCACACCGCGAACACGACCGACTTCTACTGCAAGCAGATCGCCGCGATGGCCGGCCGGGGCGTGTGACGACGGGGCACGGGGCAAGGCCGGCCCAGCTTCGAGAGCAGGGGCGAGCCGGGTGGGCGAGGGCCGGGTGGGCGGACCGGGACAGCGCGCCCGCCGATCGCCTACCTGCGGCTTCCGACTCCCGGTCCGCAACGAGTGGACCAGCTGCCGTCCGCCGTCAGCCGGGCTTCGCAGGGCCGCACCACGACGAGGATGTCGCCCTCGAACCCGATGCGATCACCCGCGGTGAGGAAGTGGGGACGAACAAGCTCGAAGGCGTAGCCGTCGTCGGTCTCGAGATCCTCCACCCATACCGACCGCGGGATCGGCGTGGCCCCGTCAGCTGTCAGGCGCATGCCGGGATACTCCCACGACCCCTGGATCGGCTCAGGACCCCGCGTCCATCTCCCGCAGCAGCCCCGACGTCACGTCGAAGACGAAACCGCGCACGTCGTCGGTGTGCGGCAGGAACGGCGAGGTACGCACGCGCCGTATGGACTGCCGTACGTCCTGGTCGACGTCCCGGAAGGCCTCCACCGCCCACGCCGGTCGCTGCCCCACCTCCATCTCCAGCTCGTGCCGGAACTCCTCGGTCAGCGTCTGCAGACCGCAGCCGGTGTGGTGGATGAGGACGACACTGCGGGTGCCCAGTGCTCGCTGACTGATCGTCAGGGAGCGGATGGTGTCGTCGGTGACCACACCGCCGGCGTTGCGGACGGTGTGGCAGTCGCCGAGTTGCAGGCCGAGCGCGGCGTGCAGATCGATACGGGCGTCCATGCACGCCACGACGGCCACGCGCAGGACCGGACGGGCACCCATGCCCGGGTCCACGAACCCTGCGGCGTAGGCGCGGTTGGACTCCACGAGCCGGTCGATGACGGAGTCGCCGACGGGCGGGGCGATACGGGATGCGTGTGTCGACATGCTGGGCTACCTCACTCCGGTTCGGGTACTCACGGAAACCGTCCCGGGGAGCGGTCGCGGCTCGCCCGGGACGGAGTGGAAGCGGCGCGGGCCGCCGTCGGTCAGATCACGCCCTGTGCCTTGAGGAGCGGCAACTCCGCTTCCTGAACGCCGAGTTCGCCGATGAGGATTTCTTCGGTGTGCTGGCCCAGGAGGGGTGGGGTGGTGATGTGGGTGGGGGAGTCGGAGAGTTTGAGGGGGTTGCCGAC